>CAWDZM010000001.1:0-726381 GCA_963807165.1 uncultured bacterium
CGGGAGGCCGATAGGTATAGACGCGGGTGGCTCCGATGGCGGTTCCGTCCTCAAGCACAAGGGATAAGAAAGAGGGGGAGATTTCCTTGATGACCCCATCCTTCCTTTCACCGGTGCCCTCCTTGCTCGGATCATAGGTGATAATGCCGCCAGGACTCATGCTTCTCGCGTCGGCAAAGGCGGGATCATGCCTCTTTCTCATACAGGAATCTCCTTTCTTGGGGTGGGTGTTACTGGGCGTTTACCTTTACGGCGCAAGGATGGCAGAGCTGGCCGCATCCCTCGACGTAATCAGTCCTCATTTCAATCGGATCCTTCCTCTGAAACGGAGTCATGGCATTGCAGAGGACGCATCGCTCGATTTCCGAAAGAGGAATAACCATGGTGATGCGGAATACGATGGGGTGACTCATGCGGAATCCTTTCGATCGTTCTGGCAGAAATATATCATAAACGGGATGAAAGTCAAACACGACACGATGTACACGACATAGTTGCTATGGTATAATAGAATCAGTAAATCTCCACCCGGGGTAAAGCACCATGAACTGTGAAGGATGTGATGCAAGAGGCCCCCACTGTGCTGACTGTGCCACGAGGCTGCTCAACAAGGCAGGATTTCTCTGGAACGGTACGCCCATAACCCCCGACCCGCATCGTCGGTTACCAAGAAAGGAGCGACGGAAGCAGAACCTCCGCCGCAGGGAGATCAACCGCAACCAGCGCTTCCTTAGTAGCTTTGTCAGTCTGGAAGAGCTTCGTCCAGACGCCAAGGTCTTCATCCCCGGGTTTGCCTAGCATTCCCACCAGCAGAAGGCGCGTAGGAGATCAGCAATGATCGCTCCACTACGCGCCTTTTCCATGAGAAAAAATGATTTCCTAAGGTTCACCTTGAACCAGAGCGTCGCAGTGGGCTAAACGCTAAAAATTCAATATTTGGATATACCAAAGTAGCTCCGAAAATATCGGGGCTGTTTTGTATCTAGTCAACGACTGAATATACAAATTATTGAGAGAGTGAGAAAAAATACTCAGAAATAATTATTCACCGAAGCGATATGTGTGCAGGGATTGAATATGCTATACTTGATTTATGAACAGAAAGGGAATTGCGGCGATCGCAGTGATCCTAATTTTCGTATTTATTTTAGCTGTCGCTGGAGGTATTTGGTATTACGAAGCGCATAAATCTTCTTCTACTCAACCGGCGTTTTCTTCTCAAGGCAGCCCTCAAATAGATTATCTTTCTCCCTCTTCTACTCTCGCTACATCGCAGGGAGGGAATGGTTCGGCCGCTACGGTACTCGCGCCTTCAATAGAAGTGACAATTCATGGCAGCGGTTTCACGTCGACGGGTAACACGGTGAATTTCGTCTACGGGCCAATCAATAATTTGACTTCGACGGATGGTGAGACGATTACATTTGATTTCAGCAAGTCTCAGAGTCAGCTTGCGCAATGCACGGGAAGTCCGATGGAGGCAAATTTCTGTGAAGATATTCCGGTTGGTACCTATCCCATTTCCGTGACCAACGCCGCTGGAACGAGTAATGAGGCGGTGTTTAATGTGACATCAACCAGTTCTATAGGTGCGAGTAATGCGACCAGCTTAGGAATGACGACCTATACAGATCCTAATAAAGGTTATTCCTTTAACTACCCAAATAATTTTGTGGCTATCGCAAGCGGTACGTTCGGATTTGGCTTGGCAGATGTTCCGCTCGCGGGTCAAGGC
The DNA here is from genome assembly GCA_963807165.1 of uncultured bacterium. GTDB lineage: Bacteria > Patescibacteriota > Minisyncoccia > UBA6257 > 2-01-FULL-56-20 > JAKAGE01. The sequence continues at coordinate 1,736 of CAWDZM010000001.1, forward strand.
TCATACGATGGTCTCGAATATATCACTCCCAGTAGTTCGAGTTTGTATCCGGGAACTGATTTCCAAGGTGTTTCTCTTGATGTCCTAAAGAACCCCATAGGCACCTCCGCAGAAACCTGTGTGGATAATGGGAAATATTACCCTTCCGGAGAAATGACGACGAGCACATACAATGGAATTGTGTGGTATGAAGGGATAAAAAATCCGGCAGAGACAGTGGTTGGTCAATATGTCATCGATCATAACTTCGCAACATATCAACCATCCGGATGCTGGGATGCCTCCTTCGAGTGGGCGGTAGATTCCGGCGCGGTGGGAACTACTACGGATAACGGAGCTACCGTGCAGCCTTTGGGCGATTCAGTGATGAATACTTTTGAGGAATCGGTGCTTTCGTCGGTTCGATTTTTGAAATAATGTGCGAACTTAGTGGTCGCAGCCGTGTGTGATATATTCAGCGATTGAACACATATTTATTGATAAAATCTCTTGCGTTGGAGCATTTTTTTTGGTAAAATATAAGCAATAAGTTCGAACGGACTTACACTTCTCCAAGTACATATTCCCGTGGCGATCCCTGTTCGCTACCGGAATGCGTCGTTTGGAGAAGCGTCGCACTCTGGTACCGAATCGGCATCATCACAGATGTCGATTTTTTATCATGAATGCAACAAAAGAAAAAACAAACCATCTCATCTGGCACACCGAGCAACGGAAATCGGTGCAAGATCTTGGGTGAGCTCGTGGCGGAGATTTACCGGACCGCGTGGGAATACAATCATACGAGGATCCACTCCGCCCTCAAGATGCCACCGTCTGTATTTGCGGAGAAGATAGCGGCGTGAGAGAATGAAAAAAGACAAGAAAACTTGTCGAGTAACTGTCTAAAGAAAGGGGTCCACTACAGTGGGTGACCTGCAGCGAATCAAAATATATCCGGATATGGGATATCAGGTTCCACAAGCTATTCCGAGCGATGTTTGGCTTGCTTATGAAAGACTTGTCGCGCTTGGATACAATAAGCGCTTGGCGAGGGCTTGAGTGGGCGAAGCGCTGAACGTTATGCCACGGAAATTGCGTATTGTAAAACAGCCCCGAATTTATCGGGGCTGTTTTTGTATTTGCATAAGGGTTGAATGGGTAAGAATCCGCGTGCGGCGGAGGTTAAATATCGTTAAGGAGCCGCCGCAAATATACGGGATTTTTGTTATAATGTGCGTATGAGTAAACAAATCGTCCGCTTTGTCGTGTATAAGCGTGTAGATATAAAAAATCACCTCATTGCACTTGATGCGTATAAGCGGCATTTTAGCGGAGGGACCTTGCAGCGGAATGATAGAAATGAAAAATTATTGAAACTATCTCCGGCTAAGCGGAGAGCCGCCATCTCGAAAGAAATTGACTGGTATTATTCTAAAAAGAAAGCTTTTTTGAACACCGTGGCGGATGATATCAACCGCGCATGGGGAAAGATTGAGAAGGACTTCATAAGACGGATCGAGTCAGTGCATCAGCGGCCATTCATCTTTAAGGAAATAAAGGGCGTGCTGTCCTCGGCGGGGAGATTCGGATATCATAGCGGCAAATGGTTCGCTACGAGCATGTTCCAAAATAAGTTCAAAGCCATGGATACAGGAATGCACGAAATGATGCATTTCATGTTCCATACATATTATCAAAAGGAGTGTGTAAAACAGGGACTCACAGAGTCGCAAATCTGGGATGTCAAAGAATCATTCACCGTTCTTCTGAATTTGGAATTCGCAGATCTTCGGTTTGATAAGGATTGCGGCTATCCGCAACATAAGAAAATTAGAGAGGCGATAGAGAAGTCATGGATCAAGCATCATGATTTTGATAAGGCCTTTGAAGCGGCGATAGCAACACTTTAGCCCCCTATTTGCACAGCGTCTTATTCGAACGTCGCCCCACACTGCCCGCCGGAGGATTTTAGCGCCATGCCAGATCTAGTTTTTCGTTAGCTCATTTCTTTGTTATCATATTTGTATGAAGATACCCACAGAAGAGGATGCTATTCGTATTGCGGAAGATGTTACGGGAGAAAAAGTTAAAAGTATAAAGCGTTTTCCCACGGGGAAGGCAAATTATGTTTATGACACGCTTACTGAAAAACGGCGGTTGGTAATAAGGCTTACCAAGGAGGATTCCATTCGTTATTTCGAGGGCGCAATATATTGGTATCCTCTATTGACGGAAAGGGGAGTTCCTTTGCCAAAACTCATCTATCATGAAATCGATCCTGCAAAATACGGATTCCCCGTCATGGTCATGGACAGGGTCCCCGGCAAGGATTTGGGAGAAGTTTATCAAACGCTTACGAAGGAGCAAAAGAAAAAACTGGCATTGCAAATCGCTTCTTTCCAAATAAAAGTACGGGAAATGCCACTTGGTTCAGGTTTTGGGTATGCAAGATCTTACGAAGACCCCAAATTAAAAAAAAGCTACACAGATGTTGTCCGTGCTCATTTAGAAAGAAGTAGGGGTAGGATAACAAGCGAAGAAATTATAGGACATGCTCTTATAGGAAAGGCGGAAAAATTAATCGATAAGTATGAAGGATATTTTTCAAAGATCCTGCCAACACCTTTTCTTGATGATACTACTACGAAAAATGTCAGTCATCGACGAAGGAAAATTAGCGGGAGTGGTAGATGTAGATTTTGTTTGTTTTGGGGATATCGTTCAGCTTGTGGGATTAATTAATATGGCTCTTCTCGCTGAAAAATGTGACACTGATTATGTCGATGACCTTATTAAAGAGCTCGGGCTTAACAATGAACAAAGACATATCCTTAATCTTTATACGTTGCTTTACGGTATAGATTTTTTGACGACTCACGGACACGCATTCAACAAGGGCAATAAAATAAATATAGAGTCAGAACAGATATCTCATTTAAAAAAGATTATTAATACGCATTTGGTTCTGTTGTAACTTTCTTCGTTTTTCGTCCCAGACTACTCACGAAGAACATTTCATCTATTTGTTTCTAGTAATTGTCAGACTCGTTTACGGATCGCCTGCAATCAACGCTATGCAGATAGTGAAGGAGTCGGTTCCCAGACGATGCACCAAAAAGGGTGGAAGAAAGGTATTCGGAGCAGAGTTATCGCTTTGGCTCGCAAAAATGGGTAAATGTCCCTCCCCGGTGGGCGAAAAGGTAACGCTACAAATTCTGCATATAGTCAAACAGCCCAGCAATCATGCGGGCTGTTTTTCTTATGTGCGGGAATTGAAGTGATGAAATTGCGAGGGCAATAGAAATATTTTTGCAAAATATTTTTGCATGGAAAGGCGATGTGTGCAGAAATTGAAGATGTTCCGGAGTGCTTGACACATCAATCCATTATGTGATAGTATATCTGCGGTACTTTTACCACGAGGTGAAATAATGGATTTGAAGCAAAGTGTCACCGCAATCCAACATGCCAACGAGCAGGGGCTGACCATCAGCAACCCGGTCGTCGTGGCCATTGCCCAGCGGCTTCGCGTCAACACTCCTCGCTTCATCGAACGCACGCAGGAATGCCTGCCGACCGTCGTTGAACAACAGTTCTATCTCGCCCTCGCCGCCGATCAGGCCATGAAGCCAGAAACCTTCTCGCGGGTTTTGCGGATGTTTGTGGGCGATCGGAATCTTGGTCCCCAAGATCTTGATCGTCGGGAGACTTCGCCGAACATCTTCGCGAGCAGGTTCGACAACATCGCTGATTTTGTCATTGGCGTGGTCGAACTGTGCAACAAGGAACAAAAGGAACTCGGCGGCTACCAAGTGTCATTCAACTCTGCGGCCAAGCTCCTTCTGGAGTACGGCTCGGTGGAGAATGTCGAGGCGGTTATCGATTCCATCATCGCCGACCTCGGAGATGTCCAGCAGAAATTGCGGATCAAGAACACCGATCCCGAGATCATCGTCGCAAAGGCGTTGAATCTGTTGGTCAACAAAATCATCCCCGAGTGCCATGTCGGGGGGAGGACGGTTCCGCTCCGGTTTATGGACTATTATGAACAGGAAGACGGGGTTCTTCTCGCGGAGGAGGTGTAGTAGTGAGCAGTGTCACCGATATGCGGAAGAAGCTGAGGGTGAGCCTTGAACCAAAACTGGCAAAGGCAAACCCTCTTCGCACCATCGGTTTTTCGACGGCGGTTCTCGCTCTTGGTTTTTCCGAGGACGAGCTCTACGAGTTCACGCACGCAACAGCCCGCATTCTTCTGGCACGCGTCCATCCGGACCGCGCACAGACGGTAGAGATAAGGGAGCAACAATCCCGAGTCTCAGAGGCTTTCGAGCTTCTGAAGGATCGCGCACTGTTCAGTGAATGGTTGCGAGATCTCAGCGCTGAGTCGGGTGCCGAGCGAAGCGAGCTGAACGAACTGAGGGACGCCGACGAAATACTGAGGGCAAACCTCGAGGCTGCGCGAAGCTCTGCGACTATGCTACGTGACGAACTCGATGCCACGAAGCAAAGACGCGATGCGATAAGCAAAAGCCTTCACGATTACTTGCTCTCGCAGAGCTATCAAGTCTGCGGGCCAAACGTCTTTACGGTAGAACCAAAGCTTTCGATCGCAACGCTCCATCTTACGTTCTACGAGCAATACGAAGAACGTCAGGCAAAAGCCAGGCACGAAACCCTTTTCTCAACTCAGAATGTTAAAGATAAGGGGGTTATGCTGCCAGGAATTGGGAAGTTTGATCAAGCTTCGGAGATCGTTAGGCGCGTTTTTTCTTCCTGTCGACCATTGCCGTACGTCGGTATGCAGATCAGGGAGTTCCAAACGGACGCGGGAAAGTATGACGAACTTCTCTATCAGCCGAAGGGTCCAAGAATAATCCTTGGTACGGTTGGCGAGGAAGATTTCGCATCACTCTCCGTTTCATTTGGCAAAACGGCCAGTTCGCAGGTGCGCTATGGCTTGTTGGTTCCCGTCATTAAAAACGAGATTTCACAGGGGAGATTTCTCGTGCACAGCGATGTGAGGACGGTAACGCTTCAGGGGAATAGCCTTAACGCGCAGCGAGAGAATCTGCGTGTCCGGCGGGCAAAGTCCGTGCCTATGGCGAGCGTTTCAGATCTCATTCTTGCAGTTCACCTGAGCGATTCTTCGTAACCACGAAGAGTCGCTCATTTTTTATATTGAAGCTTATGTTTGAGGTGTTGGACTTATCGCTTCGGTCGACAAGACCGCCCGCCGTGCTTCTGAGTGGGCGAAAAGGTAACGCTACAAATTCTGCATATAGTCAAACAGCTCAGATATTCTCTGGGCTGTTTTGTATCTATGCGGAAATTGAATATATAAATTGTTTGGTGAGCGGGAAAGTTTTCGGAAAATATTTTTGCATGGAAAGGCGATGTGTGCAGAAATTGAAGATACCTTCGATGATTCAGGATGGTTTATTTATAAGGGATCGCGCGTTGCTATTGACAAAATATAATATTATATGGTATTATATCCCCAGGAGGCAAAAATGCCATTTACAACTAGCGACATTGTGAAGCTGCTCGGCTTTGTAACCGATACCGAACCCGTCATCAGTCTTGGACTTAGCGGCCCTCAATATGGCCCCACCGAGATTGGAAGCGCCAAGGTCTACATCCGTTGGCTTGACGTTGAGGACATCGGACTCGACGTACTGTTCGAAGGCAAGGAGCCCATCAAGGTGCTCGTCAGCGCCAAGGATGAGCCCGCTCTTTACGAGCAGCTCTGCGGCGTTGTGCAGAGTTTGGTCGGCTTCAAGAGCTTCGTGGAGAGTCAGATTGCAAAAGCCGCTACGCCGCAACTGACTGCGAAGTAGCCAAGCGCAGCACACGCATCAAACGCGAGCCACTCATCACTGGGTGGCTCGTTTTCTTTTTGGTGTTGAATATGACTATGCTATGATATTTGCATGGAATTGGGCGACAAAAGTTTTACCCCGCAAGAGCCATTATTGATTGATAAAATCAATGGCACGCTTAAGATGCTTGGTAGCACCATGAAGTGGAAGAGAGCGCCAGAAGTAATCAAAGGGGCGGAAGTTTTAAAAGATAAAAAAATTGCGATGGTGGATGATGAGCAAGGAGTGTTAGAGTCGTTCGTCCCTGACTTAATGACCGCTACGGACGGGAAAGCTGCTTTTATTAAATATGAAGGGCAGTCTATAGATGAGCTGACTAAACAAATTCAGGATGCCGAAGCCGACTTGGTTTTGCTCGATTATCACCTTTCCGAAGTATTGAAAGGTTCGGATGTTGCCCGCGCCCTGACGGACAATGGTTTTTCGGGGGACATGGTCGGATTTTCTTCTGATCCTGGGGCGGCGAGTGATTTTAAAAAAGAAGGCGCTTTGGGTTCCGTGGATAAGAAAGCGTGGTCTCCGGAAGTTTCGGTTGAGCAGGTAGCTCAGCTTTTGGATAATAAAGGATAAAAGAAAACCCGCCGATAGCCGAAGCTATGAGCGGGTCAAAGTGTTTCAAAGAAAGAGCAAATTAACGGCGTGATGCAGTGTGCGCAAATGTGTAGCGGCACTGCACCTGACCGCCGCCTGGCATCTTTTGAAGCCAGAGTTCGAGCGATCCCGCCTTCGTCTTAACCGTCGTGGTGAGTATTGGCTTGTTCTGCCAGTCTCCGCCATCGGCTTTGTAGGCCGCATATCCGCCGCCAACTTTCCAGTTCTTGGCGAATGCGTATTCCACCTTTGCCCGCTCAATTACATGCTGCAATTGCGCGGACTTATTCAGTGGAACATAGGGAAAGTACACGGCTTCGGTCGTCAGCTTCGGCGTGATGGCGAAGTCCACGAGCGTCCAAGGCCATAGGTACCGAGCGCTCTTTGCGTTCGGACCAGTTGCCTGGACGAAGTAGAGTTCTTCTGCGATCATCGTCCGCTTACTCTGGTACAGTGTGCCACCAGCGCCGACGAACAATTCGCGATACTTGCCGCTGCCGAAGTCGAGATACCCGAAGTCCGGGTAGATCAACTTGCCGCGCAATTGGAAAAACTCGACGTACCGGTACGTATCAACGTGCGGGGCGTCCGTTCGTATTCCAGAGCGGGCAACGAGGATCGAAACGGTCGGATCGGGTTTCTTGGTTCCTGTGGTGTCCGTGGTTTGGGCGAAGGTTGCGGCGATGAAACTGACGAGGAACAGCGCTACTGCAAAAAACTTTTTCATACATTCTCCTTTGTGCCGTTGTGCCTGGTGCGTTGTTGTTTAGAACACGCCTTCGAGTTTCCGCCACGTGCTATCTCCGGCGGCAAAGTTCCTTACGAGGAACATCTTGGTCTTTGCCGTAACGATCGGCGATGCTTGTCCTTGCCGTACCGCTCGCGCGATATGGGGCAGGCAACACCGAATCGATTCCGAATTGCCGTGGTCTTCAGACTCACAGACTTCCATGAGTATCTCGGCCGGAGCGCTGCAGAAATCGCATCGGGGAGCAACTATGGCAAGAGCAACATCAATTGCCTTGTAGTAGGTGCTTCCTTTGCTTCCGCCGAACGCGCCGACATAGAACGTAACTTCCAGTCCCTTTTCGAGATTGGGGAGTTCTTCGCTAGCCGAAGCCACAAAGATCTTCTCGCCCAAATAGGGAGAGGACTTGTCCGTTACGCAGACCTTCCACGTGAGTACGCCTGCGGCCATATCCTGGCCGATGACGTATCCTCTGTATCGTTGCGGTTTATCCATGACCGCTCCTTTCTGCCTTATTTACCTGACAAATCCCTTTCAGGATGTCTGCGTATAGTTTACCACAACGACTTGACAATGTCAATAGGCGTGGTATAATATAGCTAGGACATTGAGAAATAGAGCTTTTCTGGTCTTATTGGTTGTAGCTCATAGTTTACGAGCCGCCTCGCGGGTTATGAGCTGCAACCCAAGGGTTCAGCAGGCAAAAAGGCACAAAGGAGACGGAATATGACTCTCGATTCAATCATCGATTTCGTGGGAACTCTCACGCTACTCAAGGTGTTCATTGCATGCTGCATTTCCATAGTGCCGTTAATGGTGCTAGGTCTTGCGATTAACAACAACCGCATTCAGAACCATCCGCTAACGGTGGGAATGCCAGTGCTGGTTGGGCTGATAGCAAATGCGGCATTCACGGGCATGACGTTGGTCGTCAGTATGATCTGGGGAGGCGTGGACTTTCTCCTCTTGGTTCATGTCCCAGGCGAATGGATCGGCATAGCCGCCATCATATTCGTCCTCTTCGGACTTGCAAATGCCTTCGATCGCTCTGCGTTTTAATCAGCCACAGTGTGTCGCAGCACATATCTTCAATGCCCGTTGGGAAACCGACGGGCATTCTTCTATTTATCATTTCGATACCCGCAAGACCGTCCACCGTGCTTCTGAGTGGGCGAAAAGGTAACGCTACAAAAATTGAATATAGTCAAACAGCCCAGCAATCATGCGGGCTGTTTTTCTTATGTGTAGGAATTGAATATGTGAAATGTCGGGCGAGATAAAAATATTTCGCAAAATATTTTTGCATGGAAAGGCGATGTGTGCAGAAATTGGAGATGTTGCGTTTTAGAACTGAATGTACCCAAATGCTGTTTTACATAGGAGGTGTGAAGTGATATAGTGATTTCAATGGAAGAAATATCCTCCACGGTTTCCCAAGAAGGGAACGTGCGAACCCTTGATTCGGTCGGTCGACTTTTTAGTAATACTTGGTGCGTCTATAAAAAACGTTTCTGGCTTTTGGTCGGCATCATCATTGCTCCCTTAGCGCTTAGTAGTGCGGGTTCGCTTATGATCAAGGGCGGCTTTCCTGAAAGTACCTACGGATGGGTATTCTTGGTGGTTGGGTTTGTTCTTATGGTGTTTGCTGGCATCGCTATGATATTCGCGGTGGTGAAAAATACTGACTTTGCCGGATCGTACCGCAGCAGCGTAACCATATTCTGGTCAATGTTGTGGATGAATCTTTTGTTAGTTCTTGCGGTAATGGGAGGAATGGTAATGGCTATTGTCCCTGGCATTATATTAGGGACATGGCTTTTGTTCACTGGATTTATTTTGATTAATGAGGATACCCGCGGAATTGATGCACTTCTTAAGAGTAGGGAATATGTGAAGGGATATTGGTGGGCGATTTTTGGAAGGTGTCTTCTGTTAATTATCTTCAGTCTCGTTATTTCAGTAATCGACCTTCTTATTTCCAAAATATTCGGCACAATAGCGGGGATGGCGATTTATGACCTGTTGATTTTATTTTTCACTCCCTTCTCGCTTTCATATATCTATTCGCTCTATAAGAACTTTACATTCATCAAGCCGGAGGTTCGCAATGCTCGCCCCCAAAATAGTAAGAGATTTCTTATCGTAAGTATGATTGTTGGATTAGTAGCGCCGATCATCATTTTCGCGGGACTATTTGTAGCTTCATCTTATCTGAGCGATACTCTATCGCGGGTGATGTCGGATGGTGCCGTTGGGGGACAGGGAAACGAGATTCTCCTCGGCGCATCATCCACTCCGTTCGGGGAGATTTCCGTAGTACTTCCTGTCGGGTTTGTACTAGAAAATGTAGGTCCTGAACAGGTAATAATTCAACCTGCGAATTCTACAAAACCCATCGGATCGTCCATTATTACTGTTGCTTTTAGTTCTCTTTCTCCCGATGCTTATGTGAGCGCGGGCGAATCGACGTATACCTCTTATGGTTATACCTTCACCCAATCCACCACCACATTTTTGGGTTATCCAGCGACTGAAATTTCCCTTGTGCTAAATAAGTCATCGCTTACCGAAACCGTGTTCGAAGCCAATAATGAAACTTTTGCGGTAAGTGTGACTAAGGCATCAGCTTCGGCGGGTTCACCGACCCAGGCGATCAACACAGCGATCGACGGCATTATCGCTTCGATGCAAATAACAAATACTCCAGTGGCGGATAATCCGGTTGAACAGCAGGAAGGTGTAACTACCACAATTCCTGTAATCACGACTCAAAATAATAGCAACCAAACTTCGGCAAAGCCGTCTATCAGCATTCTCTCGCCAAGCGGAGGCGAGACGTGGCAGATGGGGCAGAGACAAACAATTAAATGGACTTCTGTTGGCATGAAGAATGTTGTGGTTTTTATCCACTTCTCGGACGGAGGTATGTGTCGCGAGGGAATCCTTCCCGCTGCGTCCGGGGAATATTCTTTTGTCCTTACGCCCACATGTCCAAATATGCCTGCCACACTGACTTCTGGACAGTACACGATCAATATTACCGATAGCGATCTGGGTAGTAATAATCCGGAGGCGTGGAGTCAACCGTTCAATATCGTTGCCAGTAATCAACCCCAGCCATCGATTATTCTCATCTCACCGAATGGTGGGGAGGTGTGGCAGCAGGGTCAAACTTATCAAGTGACGTGGCAGAGAACAAATTTTAATGATGAGGTTGCCATCAATCTCATTGATTATACGCCGGGTGCTCGATACGGTATGCAGTATGGAATTACCAATGGGATGAATATTCGTACGGTTCCTGGTCAAACAAATTTCGCGTGGACAATTCCAACCTCTGTCCCTCCGGGAGATCATTACAAGGTGGCGATTGGAATGCTTACTGTCGATACTATGAGCAATAATTATTTCACAATAGTAGCGCCTTCTTCGAATTAGTAATCTTTGAAACTTATCGTTTCGGTACGCGTAAAACCGTCCACCGCGTCTCTGAGTGGGCGAAAAGGTAACGCTACAAATTCTGCATATAGTCAAACAGCCCAGCAATCACGTGGGCTGTTTTTCTTATATACAGAAATTGAATAGCTGAAATATTCTGCGAATGGAAAAGTTTTCGCAAAATATTTTTGTATGAAAAGGCGATGTGTGTAGATGTTGGAGATACCACTTTCATTATCCCCAGATTTGCCCCACCCCTAATCTATGATAATATGAAGTCATTAGGGAAATATCCCACAAAAACTCCCTCGTCCGGAGTAAAAACATATTTTTGTGTATGAACATAAAAAATAAGATAGTGGCAGCGCTTACACTCGCTGCTTTGGTCGTACCGGGCATCTCTATGGCCCAAACACAAAGCGTCGCAACCCTCCAGCAAGAGATTGCCAGCCTTACCGCGCAATTACAACAGCTCGAGGCACAACTTACCGCAGCTGGCGGATCGACGACTGTGTGGTGCTATACATTCAATAACAACCTTTCCATTGGGATGACCAGCAATGAGGTCACCGAGCTTCAGACCGCGCTTCAAAAAGACGGCGAGTCGGTTACGGTCAATGGCACATTCGATGATCAGACCGCAGCGGCCGTCACTACGTTTCAGGAAAAATATCAAAGCACTATCCTTGCTCCCTATGGCTTAAACAACGGCACTGGCTATGCAGGAAAAGGAACGCGGGCAGAACTCAACTCATTGTTTGGATGCAGCGGAAGCAATCCCGTTACGCCTCCTATTGTTGTAAATCCAATAGTGCCGACGCCAACAATGCCCGTCGCGTGTCCTATGTATGTGCCATATTGCCCCTATGGCGGTCATAGCGTGGTGGAGAGCAATGGATGCACTCAGGAAGTTTGTAACCAGGCACCTGTTACTCCTTCAACTATCTATCCGGTTGGCTGCACTTCATTTTCCGGATACAGTTCAGTAAATGGTCAGTCGTGTGGCTGCGCTTCGTCATCAGGCTACAGTTCAACGGATGGCTCGTCGTGTGCCCCGGCAACGGCTGCTCCCACCCCCACCGTTACAGGCGTGACCTCGGCAGGTGCGACGCCAACGCCAGGAACTGCAGCATTTGTCACGGGTGCCAACTTCGATCAGAATTCGATTATAGTTCTTGACGGCACCCAGGTTGCGACGACATACATTTCATCCCAGTCGTTGCAGTTCATCGTGCCTTCGACCGAAAGCATTGGCAGTCATACGGCGTCGGTAACGGAAAAAGCGGGTCCTAACAGCAATACGATTACCTTCTCGGTGGTTGCTGTTCCTACCGCTACGCTCTCGACAAATCCAACTACTATCATTGCGGGTCAGGCAACAACTCTCACATGGTCAAGTACGAGTGGAACGAGTTGCACTTTGAACGGCACTCACGGATATAATGACAACGGTCCATGGTCGCAGAGTAGTCTTTCGTCCTCTGGCTCCAAATCGATCACTCCATATCCGTCATCGCAAAGCGCTTATGTTGCGCAATACAATGTCGTATGTTCGGGGTATGGTCTTAGCGGTAGCGCAACGGCTTACGTAACCGTGAGTCCTGCTTCCGTTACGCCAGTGCCTGTAGTTACCAATGTTACGGCGGCAGGCGCGAATCCCACGCCAGGTGGTGCAGCATTTGTTGAAGGTTCTGGTTTTGACCAGAATTCGATTATAGTTCTTGACGGCACCCAGGTTGCGACGACATACATCTCTTCTGGATCTCTCCAGTTTACAATTCCTTCGACCGCAAGTGTCGGTAGTCATACGGTGTCAGTAACGGAAAAAGCGGGATCAAGTAGCAATCAGATCGCGTTTACGGTAGCCGGGGCCCAATAGGACTTGGCTTGGTCGTGAAGCGTGAATGACTAGTGCATCGATTATCTCTTCGGTACGCGTAAAATCGTCCTCCGCGTCTCTGAGTGGGCGAAACGGTAAAAATTCAATATTTGGATATAGCAAAATAGCCCTGATAACATCGGGGCTGTTTTGTATCTGTGCAAGAGTTGAATAGGTAAATATTCGCGTGAAGTAAAAATAATTACTCAAAAATAATTATTCACCAAAGCGATATGTGTACAAAGATCGAATAGTGGCGCATCGCTGCAGTTTGAAAAGATAAAAAATCAATCGAATTGATTTCCGCCATAAAAGCATTACCATTGAAGACATGGAAGGTAGAACCCCATATGAGCGTGTCGTAGGTGGCACAGGAGAGGAAAAAGAAGCAGCCCTGAAAGAACTTCAGGATATTTTTGACGAACGAAGCGAAGACTTGGCGAAATATGAGATAGAAAAAACACCTGAAGATTTGGAGATACTTAAAAGGATCGAATCGGCGGTTGATGATATGGTAAAAGGGTACGGGGGCGACCCGAAGCCATTTCCGCTTGACCATATTTACGTTTTGAAGCCGGGGAGCGTTTCAGCCATGACCGAAGGCAAGCTTGGCGGCGGCATCCATAAGCCAATGGGCGTTAAGGTTGGCGTTGAAAAAGGAGAGTCAAATCTATTGTTCGCAAGCACCGTGGCGCATGAGTTGTTCCACGCGAAATCTCCCAAGGTCGCACGGGTGGGCAAATCGGGAGAAGATGTCCGTGTCTATCGCACTGGACTTTCTATGATGGACAGGAAAGACCCCAATGCCAAGCTTGGCGACGAGAAGGAATATTTCGGGATACTTGAAGAGGCTATCGTCGCGGAATGCACGAAGAGATTTTTGGAGCAAATCACCAGAGAAGAGCCATTCAGAGAGGAAGCCGAGGCGGTGAAAAAAATCTGGGGATGGGTGAGCGGATATTACCGCAAGGCCGGAATGACGGAAGAAAAAATTCAGCAGGTGGGCGAGGAGCTGAAATTCATCGCTGACCCACAAAAAAGAATTGAGGAAGTGGAAGCCTATTCGGGAGATGAAGGAGACCGACAGGCCTATGCCGCCGGGATGCTTCGCAGGGTCCACGAGAAAGGCGAAGTCGAACCGATGGAGCGGTGGCGCGAGCGAAAGATGATGTACGACATGCTCGATGATATCGTTGCGAAATCAAATGGAAGATTCAAAAATCGTGACGAGGTGTTTAATGAATTTGCTAGAGCAAACTTCAATGGAAATTATCTGCCTCTCGCGAGGGAGATCGAAGATATTCTGGGAACAGGATCTTTCCGGAGATTAGCTAATGAATTTGCACAGGAAAAAAAAGGAGGAGGAGGAGAAGAGAAATCATGAAAAATACGGCGATAGAGCAAGCAAAGAAATATATCTTCGATTTGATTGGTTATAACGGAACTATATCGCTCAGCGTCCTCACTCGGGATTCTTGTAGTGAGGTTTCTCGGCTTTTGGGTCAATGGCTATATAAGAAATTTCCAAAAGCAAAAATCTATATCTATAAAGGAAAAGTGAGAGGACATTTTCATGATCTCCTTGTCGTGCAAGATGATAAGGCATACGTGATTGACCCGACGGTGTGGCAGTTCTTTAAGGATAAAAAATCTATCCTTATCGCCACGGAAAATTCAATTGAGGATGCTGTCGTTGCATTGATGCGGGATTACGGAGGGAGGTGGGAGTTGTCCGAACGAGTGCATGGTTATTCTGTGCCCCAAATTAAAAAGCTGAAAAATACGATAAAAGAGAATTTATTATAATTCGCCCCCTCCGATATATTCAGCAATTGAACACATATTTATTAGGCGGACGATGCGGAGCGAGCAAAGAAGTTCTATGAGAACACGTTGGGTTGGAAGATAGAGAAGACGACTATGCCGGGCGTGGGCATGGATTATTGGATGGTGATGACGGGCGGTGGGCCGGGGATCGATGGTGGCCTTTATAAGCGCACCGATAGCCCGCGCAAGATGACGGGATTCGACTGCACCATACAGGTGGAGGATATGGATAAAGTGATCGCGGCGATCAAGGCTAATGGCGGCGAGATACAACCGTGGGAAGGGAAGGAGAAGTGGGAAATGAAAGGACTGGGATGGTTTTCCCGTGCGGTAGATCCGGAGGGGAATACATTTGGGCTTCTGCAACCCACCGAGTGGCAAGCAAAATAATAAATAGCGTAGTCCTAAGATTAGGATTATACTTTCCGGGATGGATCATCAATCATCTGTTCCAACTGTAGATATACAATCGTTCGCGATGCGCTTTGGCGACAAAGAGGTCGTGAAGGATCTATCATTCACCGTACATCAAGGCGAGGTTTTTGGTTTGCTCGGTTCGAACGGCGCGGGCAAGACGACCACGATCCGCACGCTCCTTTCGTTGCTTGAGCCGACGAGTGGCATATTGCTTGTCCATGGCAAGCGCTACATCCCGGCAATGGCGGCGAGCGTCGGTTATCTGCCGGAAGAGCGGGGGCTATATCGCAACGAACCGGTGCTTGATACGATGGTATATTTTGCGGTTATGCACGGGCTGAGCCGAAGCGATGCGAAGAAGCGTGTCTTGGCATATTTGGAACGCGTGGGCCTGAGCGATAAGGCACACGAGCGGCTGATCGGCCTCTCGAACGGCCAACAACAAAAGATCCAGCTTGGCGTCACGATATTGCACGAGCCGTCGCTCATGATCCTCGACGAGCCGACCGAAGCCCTCGATCCCGTCAACCGGGATCTGCTTATGAATATTATCAATGAACAACGCACCAATGGTGCGACGGTGATCCTCGTGACCCATCGCATGGAAGAGGTTGAACAGCTGTGCGATCGTATCGTGCTCCTTAAGGACGGCACACGCGCCTTATACGGCACGGTTGATGAAGTGAAAAATAAATTTGGCGCTACGGTGATCGCGCTCGCGTATACTGGAACCCTGCCACTGAACGAGAAGTTGTACACGATCATCAAACAATTGCCGCACTATGCCGAGCTTTCCTGGCGCGAAGGTGCGACGGCGGATGAGGTGCTCCGATTTTTGGCCGGCGTTCCCGATCTGCACCTCACCACGTTCGACGTCCGTCGTCCGACGCTCAACGAAATTTTCTTAACGCTCTATAAATAATATGTGGAACATCATCAGCTTCGAAACATTACGGGCGCTTAAAAAGAAAAGTTTTTGGATCGCTTCCATTGCGCCGCTCGTTCTTATTCTTATTGTTATCAGTCTTGAATTTCTTTCCGCTAAGAACGCGGCGAGTAATGCGGCGCAACAGGCGCAGGCATTTTCGGCGAGCGCCAAGATCGGAGAATTTGATGATTCGGGTTTGATAAGCCAGCAGTTGGTCGCGACGCAACACATCACTATTGAGCCGAATCAAAGCGCCGGCATTGCTGCCGTGAAGAGCGGGGAGCTCGACGCGTTCTTCTATTACCCCAAAGATCCGAGCGCGATGGGGATCCAAGTGTTTGCCCAGGATCAGGGCATCAGTTTTTCGCCGCCGTATAACGCCGCCGCGAGCCAATTGCTACAGCAAAGCGTGATCAATGATGTGAGCGCGGTCACAAAGAATAATCAGACCGCCCAGATATTAGAGAATTCACCGCCCGTCATTGCGACGACGTATAAAAATGGCGTAGAGACCCCAGGATTCGCGAGCGCCATAGCCCCGGGACTATTTGCACTGGCATTCCTGATGCTCTACGTTCTCCTCGCATCATTTATGATATCGAGTACCGCCGGAGAAAAAGAGAATAGAACGGCGGAGATGCTCCTGACCTCAACCAAAGCGGAAACCCTCATCGCGGGCAAGATATTTTCGATCTTTATTTTGGGCATCGTCCAACTTATGACCATCGCTGTGCCGCTCCTTGCGGCGCATCTGCTCTTTCCGGCCCAGGTGGCATTGCCTTATGGTATAACGCTCAGCAGTATCCCACTCGATCCCATCGCCATCACGTTTGCCGCACTATTCTTTATGAGCGGATTATTACTCTTCACTTCGCTCCTCGTCGGTTTTGGCGCGATGTTCCCGAGCGCTACGGAAGCCAGCCGCTTCCTTGGCGTCGCCATCATCTCGGCATACCTTCCTATCTATGCGATTGATAGCGTAGTGAGTTCACCGCACACGCTGATCGTTACCATCTTTACCTACTTCCCACTGACGGCTCCGACGACCGCACTCATTCGCAACGCGGTCGGCAGCCTTTCAATAGGGGAAGCGCTCGGATCGCTCGCGGTGATCATCGCAGGCGCGATCGTTGCGGTATGGTTCGCCGTGCGGGCGTTCCGCTATGGCTCAATGGAATATGGCCGCCGCGTCGGGATCAAGGAATTGTTGCGCTGATCGCTAGCCCTTTTTTATGGAATTCAAAAGAAGCAGCGTTATTGTTAATGGTGTAAAAGTATTCTATTGGGAAAAAAATCCTAAACGAGAATCAACCATCATTTTTCTCCATGGTTTCCCCGGGAGCCACAAGGGATTGATAAGCCTCGCGGATAATTTTGAGGATGCTCATCTTATTATTCCCGACCTTCCCGCGTGCGGCGTGTCTGAACCATTACGAATGCACCATTCATTAAAAAATTACACAATATGGTGCAATGATTTTTTGATGGCATGTTTCATTGATCGTGCGATCATTGTGGGCCACTCATTCGGCGCACGTATCGCATTGCAGTTCAGTATCAATTATCCAAAAAAAGTTGAAAAGATGGTGTTGATCGCGCCAGTCATGAAGGTCGATAGTCTCATGGGCAGGCTCGCTGCCTTGCATTATAAATTTGGAGATCTCTTGCCGCCGTATCTGCAGGAGATGTGGAGCAATAATACGGTGTATCGGAATATTGGTCACGTGGTCATCTATAAATCTTCACGCGGTGAACGGCGAAACCGTCTCATCGATATGGATGCCGAGGATGCGAAACATATTAACGGCCGCATTGCCATTCAGGTATTCGATGATTTTTATAAAAATCCGGGGGTTGCGGGAGATACAAAAATAAATACCAAAACATTGCTCATCGCGTGCGATAGGGACGAGATCGCGACTTTGAGTTCCGTTGAAAAACTCTACGAGCGATGTACTAACGCGGAAATGAAGATCATGAAGAACTCCGGGCATCTCGTGGTAATCGAAAGGCCTATCGCGGTAGGAACGGTTATTCAAAAATGGCTCAAAGAGGGTGGCAGGAGGAAGCCGTACGAAACTTTATAACCGTTTTGGGCGTACTATAGGGATATAAGGAAGAGGCTCATTTCCACCCCTTAAGACTCCGATATTTTTTCAAAAGTCGAACATTAAAATAAATCAAATAATACTATGAATAAAAAATTAGCCAGTTTCGCCGTCGTCGGTTCGGTTGTTGGTAGTTTGCTTTTGGTCTCTGCCGCATATGCCGCAACCCCATCACTCTCAGCTTTTTATACGAACAGCGGAGATAGTGTTCAGGTGAATGTTACGAACGCAGATCCGGGGTATAGCGTGCTTCTCGATAGCTCATCGAACATCCAATCGCTCGGCACTACTAATGCGAGCGGAGATTTTTCAACCACCATCAGCACGTCGCAATATAACATCACCCCCGGCGGCATTGTTTACGTCACGGTGGATGGCCAGGAATCGAATTCGGTTGAGTGGCCATACACGTCAGCCACTAACTCATCGTTTTCCTTGAATCAAACGAGCCTTTCCCTTACGGTTGGTCAGTCTAGTGTGATCACGGCAAGCACCGGTGGCCCCTTCTTCCTTTCCAGCAATTCAAATCCTTCCGTCGCGAATGTTACCTTTAACGGCGATCAGATCACCATCACGGCGAACACGGTCGGCACAACCGATCTCGCGATCTGCCTCGTCTCAGCCACGGGGAGCTGCGAGACGGCAGTTGTTAACGTTTCTGAAAATGGTTCGCAGACCATCACCTTCAACCAAAACAACCTTACTGTACCGACAGGGGAAACTGCGACCGTGGACGTGAGTGGTGGGACGGGCGTCTATACCATCACCGGCAATTCCAATTCTTCGGTGGTCAACGCATCGGTTAATGGCGATGTGGTCACACTCTACGCCTCTAATGTTACCGGGAGTACTTCGATAACAGTGTGTTCGAGCAATTCCAGTTCGTGCGGTGTGATCAATGTCAGTGTTGGTGCGAACTCCAGCAATTCCACGTTGGTGTTCAGCAATACCTCGCCATCCTTATCAGTGAATCAATCCATGGAGGTCAGTATCATAGGAGGCGTAGTTCCGTATTACATAAGTTCTAATTCAAATTCGAACGTCATTGGGGCGACGGTCTCCAATAATATCATCACTCTCTCCGGATTGGAGACGGGATCGGCAAGCATCACTGTCTGTTCAAATAACAACGTTTGCCAGGCGTTACCCATTACCGTCGGGTCCGGATCTTCGGGAAGTCTTGTGTTGGGCCAAACAAATGTCACAGTTGCACCCGGGCAGAGCGACGCAGTGACGGTATCGGGCGGCTCCGGCACGTATTATGTTTCAAGCAATAATAATGGAAACGTCGCCTCTGCCGCGATAAACGGCGAGAGCGTGGTGATTTCTGGCATTGCGGCAGGCACCGATACCATAAGTGTTTGCTCGAGCGATGGGTTGTGCAGCACGATCTATGTGACGGTGAGCGGTTCCACCACCACCACCGTATCGACGGGATCAACACTCACGCTCACGCAAGTATTATCCGTCGGGCAAGGAGTGAACATTCTTCTTTCGGGTGGCACGGCTCCTTACTCGATTTCCTCGAATCAAAGTTCTGCTTTCAGTGCGACCATAAATAGCGGGGATGTTCTGACGCTCGCCGGGCTGAGCGCGGGGGAATCTTCGATCACCGTTTGTTCATCGAATGGCATTTGCATGCCCATCTATGTTGATGTGACGAATGCGGTCTCGGGGGTTGTTGGTACTGCTACGCCGTCGGCAGGTCAGTACGATTTCACTACGCTTCTTAATTACGGCACCACGAGTGATGCCGTCACCGCGCTGCAGGAACAGTTAACGAGGGATGGAATTTACACGGGGCCTATAACCGGCTATTACGGCGATCTTACCACCGCTGCCGTGGAAGCGTTCCAGTCAAGACACGGCATTCCTTCTGTGGGCTATGTTGGTCCCGCCACCCGCGCAGCGCTGAACGCTGGGGATTAGTCCGCGCGATACCCTGTTCTGCTATACTGATAGAAAGGCCGATTCCGGATTTCATCATTAATTAACATCTCTATCTATGTATACTATGGACGTTTCCGTCGTTATCGCGCAGGTGGTTGGGATTTTCTTTGTCGTGGCCGGTTTCGCAATGGTGGTGAGTGGCAAGGCGGTCGTGGCGGCTGTAGAGCAGTCAGTTGAAAACAAGGGGCTGTTGTTTGTGTGGGGGATGCTCGCGCTTTTGGTTGGCGCGGTGATCGTCGTGCTGAACAATGCGTGGACGAGCGGCGAGCAATTGCTTGTTACCATCCTCGGATGGCTTGCACTCATAAAGGGTGCGTTCATTCTTATCTTCCCCGGCGCAGCAGCGTCGCTGTATAAGAAATTTAACAAGAGTGGCGTGATCGCGTTCTGTGGCGTTGTCATTTTTGTGATCGGGCTTGCACTGCTCTATTGGTAGCCTCGCCATATGACGATCTTTGATTGGCTGATCATTTCTTTTTGGGTGGTGTTTGTGGCATATTGGATCTTATCTGGCGTGCGTGTGAAGAAGATTGCGCGTCCTGATGTCGCCGGCGTGTGGGTCCGTTACGCAGGCGTCATAGTCGTCATTCTCTTGATCGTCTTTTTGCCGACATCGTTTACTATCCCGTTCGGCGCGCATACCACGGTGGCGATGACGATCGGCACAATACTCTGTGCCGCAGGGATCGCCTTCGCCATCTGGGCGCGCTGGCATTTGGGGAAAAATTGGAGTCCTATCCCATCCGCTCAGGAAGGACATGAGCTCGTAACCTCTGGCCCCTATCGTTTTGTGCGCCATCCGATTTACACGGGGGTGATCATGGCGCTCCTCGGCTCATCGCTCGCGACGAGCGTCGGGTGGTTCATCATCTTTTTGTTCATGGGCTCTATGTTTGTGTGGCGGATCGATCGTGAGGAAAAATTTATGATGCAGTTATTCCCGGGCGAATATCCGGAATATAAGAAACGTACCAAGAAATTGATTCCGTTCGTGTGGTAAAGTAATTACACGATTATGAGTCTTGGCATCGTCATTATTCTCATCACGGCGCTCGGCTATCTTAGTAATACGTTAAATTGGCGCTACCTTAATTACGGCATCGTCCGTTTTTTTTATTATATCGGGGCGTTGGTGCATGAAACGTCGCACGCGGTACTCTGCGTGCTGACCGGTGCGAAGATAGAAGAGTTCACGGTGTTTTCGGATCAGCCGCACGTGGTTCACCGAAAGTCGAAGATGCCATTGCTTGGGGAACTTTTGATCTCCGCGGCGCCGATCGCGGGAGGATTATTATTTCTATTTCTCGTCAATCGCTATCTTTTAGGAAATTATTTTATGCCACCACAGGTGGCAAGCTGGCAGGATTGGAGGAGTCTCCTTGCCGCGCCGCTGCGATTTTTATTGCAGATCAATCTGTTGCAATGGCAAAGCTGGGTGATGCTCTTCTTGCTGGTGAACACCGGCGCGATGCTCGGGCCATCGACGCAGGATCTTAAGAATGTCTGGCCGGCGCTTATCATTCTTCTCTTCATCAATTATCCGCCGCTCGCCGCAGTGGGACTTGCCGCGCTTGGCCTCATCGCCGCGAACATCATTATCCAGATCATCGCTATTCTATTATTGCGCTTGGTTCCGCGCCGGTGGATCGTGCCGGCTATGGTATGTGCGGCGATCGTCATTGTTCTTTCTCTATTATTTTTCCACGCCACGTATGGCGTGAGCGCAGCGCCCGTTCCCACTGGGCTCGATCCGAACTTCATCACGCAGGTGGATGAATGTTTTTTGCCGACCGCCGCGGTATACGGATACGACCTACGTATCGTTTCCGGATTTCGGACCATGGCGGAACAGCAGCAGATTTACGACGAGGGAAGATTGGAGGATGGCACGATCGTGAGCGAGGCGCCGCCGGGACATAGTCTGCACAATTATGGCTTCGCCGTGGATATTGTAGATCGCATTAAAGGATATAATATTGATTGGCCGCAACTCATTGCGATCGGTGCATATTGCGGATTGGGAAACGGCGGCGCGGGGGACGAGCCGCACTTTGAATATCGCGGGGGATTGGATACGGATCAGTTCGCCGCGGGTCTGCGGCCGAAGCCGCTTACGTTGCCATGTCCCGTGATGGCGATCCGCGCCGCCGAAAACAGGCCGTTGACGCTGGGAGATTTGCAGGCATGCGGTGCGCCGAATTTCCCGCAATAACGGGGGTAATAGAGCACTGAAACCTTTTCTCTTCGCCGGGCGTATTACCTATAGATGCGGGCTGGGTGTGGTGGTCGAACCACGCCGGTACGCGTGTAAAGTATAAAAAGATCGAGAAAATAATTAATAAAAAATTATGAAAATTTCAAATGTGGCTTTTTTGACGGCAGCGGTAGGAATTGCCGCAAGCGTGGCGATGGTAGCGCCTGCATTAGCGCAGACGAATGTGGTTAGTGCGAAGGTTCAGGCCGGACACGGTGCGTGGGTTGGGGCTGGGGGAAATGGCGGCATGCAGGGGAAAATGCAGCCCGGTATTTTTGGTACGGTGAGTTCGGTGAGCGGTAATACAGTTGACGGTCACTTCCGCACCGCGGCCAATGAGGCCAATGCCGCAGCAGGCTCAGATGGTAACGCCAGCGCCGAGTTCGACTCCGGTGGTATATACCGTGGATGCCACGAATGCAAAGATCTATAAAGGAAGCGTGACCAGTACGGTTGCCGTTTCTGATATCGCGCAAGGCGATACCGTGATGGTGCAGGGAACGATCACCGGAACGAATGTTGCCGCGACCGTCATCCGTGATGGCGTGGGCGGCATGATGGGCGGACGGCCGGGCATGGGCTTTGGTCATGGCGGCCAGCTCCACGATGCCGAGGGCAACCAGCACGCCGATCATTCAAGGGAATGGTGAACCGGTCATCGGTGGAAATGTTACCGCGATCAGCGGTACGACGCTTACGGTAACAAATGCCAGCAATGTTACCTACACGATCGACGCAGCCAGCTCCACGGTAGTGGTAAAAGGAGTGAGTTCAACATTCTCAAATGTCGCGGTGGGCGACAACGTGATCGTGCAGGGGACGGTCAACGGCAATGCCGTGACGGCATCCTCGATCATTGATCAGGGCGTGAAGACAATGGGTGCCTCTTCGACAGCGCCCCATATGGGTGGTGGCATCGGCGCAGGTATCGGCGGATTCTTCGGCTCTATCGGAGGATTCTTCAAACACCTCTTCGGATTCTAGGTCTTGATTGCTCTCTTTATAGACGAGACATAACAAAAGAGCCCTAGTCATATTTGCACCGTTGTTTCTGAACGCTAGGTGCAAATATGACAGGGGTCTTTTTGTTGTGGTTATTCATATCTATGCATCATTCTCCGATAAATTCTCGCGAGTACAAAGAGCAGAACCCCTGCGGCGGCGATCCCGGCGATGAGGCTGAGGAGGTTGGAGAAGTCGCTCCAATAATTACCTACTGCGTAGCCGAGAGCGAGCGCGGCGCATGGTTCGATAAAATTTCCCAGTATGTCAAACCATAGAAATGTCATGAACGGCACTTCAACGAAGCCCGCTAAAAAATTAGTGATCGAGCTAAGCGATCCCGCGAAGCGTGTGATGAACACCGTCACTGCGGCGTCGGTATTGAGCTCTTCTTTAAGCCGTATAAAAAAACGGACCTTATCGATCCGGAATCTATGGATGAAGGCGTCACCGAACCATCGCGCGATCGCGTAGTCGGTCAGGTCGCCGAGCGTGTTTGCGACGACCGCGACGGCGAGCGATATCCAAAAGCTGATATATCCCTGGCTTGCGAATGCACCGACGGCGAGAAGCATCGCGTTCGCGGGCCACGGGATGATGACCGCGCCGGTATACACCACAAAAAATATCGCAATATATTTATAGAGCAAAACATACGAGAGGATCGGGTTGAGCAGAGCGTCCATCTATTTTGTGCTGCCGTTCGACGAAGTGGTTGAGGCGACCGTGCTGGATGCGTGCGATGTCAGATAGGCGGCAAGCGAATGTTCCACAACACCCAGCACTGCGGTGGTACTCGTCGCGTCGTACTCTGCATATCCCGAAAGCGAGAGGCGCGGGTAAGATGGGTCGGTGATGGAGAGCTGGGTTTTGAGGTAATCCAAAGGAACTTTATAAAGCGTATTGATATAATCGAACGTCATCCATGGGCGGATAAGGCCGACGTCGTTTGCGGTAAGCGGACCGTGAGCGTGGACGAGTGCTGAGAGGCGCATTTCTCGCGCATTGATAATCTGCGCACGTTCGAGCGCAGTGTAATTCCATATTAGGAATCCGGCGAGTATTACCACTATGACGATAAGTGCAATAATCGCATATTTAAGATACTGCATGATTTTCTCGGGGGTAGGCATAGCTTTCCTCTATTATATCTCCGTTCTCACCGTAAGGACAAAAAGCCGCTGCCATATTTGGATCGTTGTTTCTGAACACTAGGGGTAAATATGGCAGGGGCTTTTTGTCCATCGCATTTAGCGGTAAGCTTGTGGGATGCCAGTCGAGAAAACAACACCCTCTGCACATTTTGACGAGCGCTATAAAGCGCTGAATCCCGAACAACGCCAGGCGGTGGATACGCTTGATGGGCCGGTGATGGTGATCGCCGGGCCGGGGACGGGGAAGACGGAAGTGCTCACGATGCGCATCGCAAATATTTTACGGCGTGGCGCGGGCGATGCCGGTGACCGCACGGTGGCGCCGGAGCGAATCCTTGCGCTTACGTTTACCGAATCCGGCGCGGTATCAATGCGTCGCCGCCTCACCGAACTGATCGGCATCGATGCCTATCGCGTAGAAATTTCCACCTTCCACGGTTTTGCAAACCGGATCATCCGCGACTATCCGGATTATTTCCCGACGATCATCGGCGCGTCGAGCATCACAGAGATCGAGCAGGTGAGTATCCTGCGTCGGTTGCTCGACGACCTGCCGCTCAAAGATCTGCGCCCGTTCGGCGATCGCTACTTTCATCTGCGCGCGATCCTTAGTTCCATCAATGAGCTGAAACAACAGGGCGTGGCGCCGGAATTATTTTCCACCATCGCCGCGGATGCAAAAAAAGATTTTTATGATAATCCAGATCTGATCAATCAGTCGGGAAAATACGAAGGAAAGATGAAGGGTAAATATGCGACGGCCGCAAAACAGGCAGAGCGGAACATCGAACTCGCCACGATCTATACCGAGTACCAAAAGGCGCTGACCGCTGCGCGGCAGTACGACTATAGCGACATGATCATGTACGTGGCGCTCGCGCTCGAACACGACGACGAGCTCACGCAAGTGCTCCAGCACGCGTACGAATATTTTTTGGTGGATGAGCATCAGGATACGAACGATGCGCAGAATAAGATCATCGAGCTGATTGCGAGCGGGAATACACGGCCAAATTTATTCGTCGTCGGCGATGAGAAGCAGGCAATCTATCGATTTCAAGGAGCGTCGCTCGAGAACTTCCACTACTTTCGCGATCACTATAACGATGTCGTATTGATCACATTGCGCAACAATTATCGTTCCACACAAGCGATCCTCGACGCCGCGCAAAGTGTTTCGCCGCGCGAGGTGACGCTCGTGGCGAAGGCGGGGCACGTGGAAGTCTCGGCGCATCTTGCGGTGTTGTCATCGCCCGCGGTGGAATATTATTTTATCGCCAGGAAAATAAAAGAGTTGGTGGAGGGCGTGCGTGGTACGGCGCCGGTCAAAGCGGAGGAGATCGCGGTGCTGTATCACAACAATAAAGATGTCGTGCGCACTCGCCGAGATGCTCGAGAAGCAGCACGTGCTCTTCAATATAGAATCAAATCAGGATGTGTTAGGGGATGAGGAGATAAAAAAACTTGTACGCGTTTTGCGCGCCGTCCAGCACTTTGGCAGTGACGTCTGGCTCGCGGAAGCATTGCACGTGGATTTTTTAAAGATCCCGCCGATCGATATATATAAACTTTCTGCGTACGCATTCAAAGAGCGGCGCAAGATGTACGAGGTCATGCAATATCCGATGGGGCTCGAAGCCGCGGGCGTGAGCGATGATTCGAGCGGCGGGATACACACAACTCTTCCACCATCTTTCCGAATTGGAAGCGCGCGTCCAAAAATCGCGGCGCGGCGGAGGCGTTCGAGATGATCGTCTATCAATCTGGATTTATCGAGGCGGTGTTGAATCATCCGTCGGCGACGGAGAAATTGGCAAAACTTCATGCGCTGTTCGATCTACTTAAAGTCCTTCATCGAGCGCAAAAAGAATTACACTCTCGACGATTTTTTTGCGTACCTTGATCTGATGGAAGAGCATGACATCGCAATCCGCGGCAAGGACACCGTGCGCTTGCCGGGTCGCGTGCGCTTGATGACCGCGCATGGTTCGAAGGGGCAGGAGTTCGAATATGTATTCATCATCAACGCCGTGGATCGCAAGTGGGGTTCGCGCTCTCACAAGGAATCGATTAAGCTGCCGACGAAGATATATAGAGGAGTGGCGGATGAAGCGGATGAGCTCGCCGACGAACGCAACGTTTTCTACGTAGCACTCACGCGCGCGCGGAAGGAATTGTTCATTACGATGGCAAAGAACGACCGCGATGGAAAAGAGCAGCTGCCGACACAGTTCATTGCGGAGCTCAAAGAAAATATTTTGGCGCCGCTCGACGTGAGCGCGTATGAAAAAGATTTTGCGGAGCATCGCACGGCGATCGAGTTCGCGCCGGCGGATGTTGGCATAAACGGCGCAACGAGCACCAAGCTACCGGAGCTCAAAGATAAGGAATTTTTGAACGAGCTTTTCCGCGCGCAGGGGATTTCCGTCACGGCGCTCAACAATTATCTCGAATGTCCGTGGGCATATTTCTATCGCAATCTCGTGCGTATTCCGGAGGCACCGAACAAGCATCTCTCATTTGGCAACGCCGTGCACGCCGCGCTTAAGAGTTATTTCGACGTGCTTGGCGGCGGCGCCGCCGAGGGTGCGCCAGGCGAAGATCGCGGCCAGGCGTATCTCATAAAGCGTTTCGAGGAGTCGCTCGCGCACGAGCCGATAAAAGAGAGCGAGTACGAGGAGGCTCTGGAAAAGGGTCGTCGCGCGTTGCCGCTGTTCTATGACACATATCACGCCGCATGGGTTTCATCGCCCACTGCGCGGCGCGCGCTGAACGAAGCGCGCATCGAGGCGTTGCCGCTCGAGGACGGCACGCTCATCAACGGTAAGCTGGACCGGATAGAATTTTTTGAAGACGGCGTACCCGCGGACAGCACCGCGCTCGAATTGGTCCGCGTCATCGATTACAAAACCGGCAAGCCGAAGTCGCGCAACGAGATTGAGGGCAACACGAAATCCGCTGATGGCAACTACAAGCGCCAGCTCGTGTTCTATAAACTCCTGCTCGACAAGGAGGGAAAGCGTGATATGAAGGACGGCGTCATCCAATTTATCGAGCCCGATGATCGCGGTACGATGCATCGCGAGGAATTCGCCGTCACGCCCGGCGAAGTGAAAGTGCTTGAGAAGCTCGTGATGGATGTGGCTCGCGAGATTCTCGATCTGTCGTTCTGGGAAAAGGGCTGCCACGATCCGGATTGCAAATACTGTGAGTTGAGGAAGGGTACGAAGTAAAACCCTTCCTCAAAAGTAATATTTTGCCGCCCCACGCTGTAGTAGATTCCGAACGGTCGATACAAAATATTAATTTCACATAATTTGCATGAAACAGATAACATGCCCGGCGATGGGCGGCCCTGCCACGTGCACGACGGTTCTTAAGGGCAATACCGCAGAGGAGATGTTGGCAGACGGCACAAAGCACGTCACCGAGGCCCACCCTGAGATCGCGGCGGCCATGGCCAAGATGTCCCCGGAGGACATGGCCAAGTGGATGGCCGAGTTCCACGGAAAGTTCGATGCGTTGCCGGAAGTGGCGGCATAAAGATTAAAAAATATTAGAAGATTAATACGAAAAGGCGTTCTCGGGGCTTATCCCGTGGAGCGCCTTTTCGATGTAAGTGGTATTTGCGGAATAATTGTAAACTTGCTAACCTATCCTCAGAAAGGAGGCGGACATGCCGCTTGCAGTGGGAAATATTGTTACCGTGATCTTTGAAGACTGCATGTACTTCGAACAGCAGGGCGAGGTGGTTGAGATCGTGGAGGATGGCGATTCCGATGGTCCTGTCGGCGTAAAATTCGGAAAATGGTGCAAACACCTTTTCAATAGTTTTCACGATGGGAATTTCACCACCGTCCGCTTCGAAGAAGTAGAACTCCGCAAAGACGCCGATTGGGGTATCGAGGTCAAAGCGGTCCGATGCTACGGCGCGAGGATGTGGCATAGTCTTTGTTCGCTTAGGCGGCCGTTCGATCCCAAGGGAAAATGCCAAACAGAGAACTGTACGCACTTTTGCGATCAGCGATGCCTCATCAACATCTGGGGGACTGTCTCCGAGATTGATCTATGCATGGAATGCGCCAAGCAATACCATGGAAAGTGCGGGGAAATGTGGCCTGCAAAACCGCTCACTCGCGTTGCCGCATGAATCGTTTCAATAACACCGCCTGGTATGAAGGAATTTTCCTTCTCCCCGGGCGGTTTTTCTTTTGTTGCCTATGATATCGACCGGGTATATGCTTATCTTATGAACACTAACTCAAACAGTAGTCAGGCAGCGCAGCCAGTCGCACACAATATGGTAACCACCGGCTTCGAGCTGGATAATTACCGCATCGTAAAAAATCTGGGCGTGGCGCGGGGGATCATCGTACGGTCGCGGAACATCTTCGGGACGATTGGCGCCGGCCTTCAGACGATCGTCGGCGGCAACATCACGCTCTACACCAAACTCTGCGAGGAGACACGCGACGCACGCATTCGATCTGATGCTCGAACACGCGGGAGAGATGGGTGCGAACGCCGTCATCGGCGCCCGCTACGATGCCACGGAGATCATGAGCGGCGTCACGGAAGTCTTGGCATACGGCACGGCGGTGGTGATGGAGGGGAGAAATAAAAATATATAACTGGTGACAAAATGTCACCAGTTGATGGCAGATATAGATTTAGGGTAAAGCCGTGACAATTTATCACGGCTTAAAGTAGCCCTCGATTTGGATAGGGAATCAGTCGGTTACAATTTGTAACCGACTGAAATACCCTGATTTTTTTCTTTTCTGCGGTGGACCTACGGGGAGTCGAACCCCGCGGATCTCGATTATCAGGTCGAGCCCGGCAACCGTGCTAGGCCCACCGCGCAAAGCAGTGTATCAAAGACGGATTAAATAGTTATTAAAAAGAATTTGACTAATATATTTACTCCGCTATAATTTCTGTATTATCAGGTCGAGCCGGTAGCCGTGTTCGAATCTCGCAAAAGACCCAAGCAATGGGTCTTTTGTTTTGCCCGAGCCGTAATAAAAAAAAGACCCCGGGTACGCTCGGAGTCTTTCTGGTTTTGCGGCGATCAATCGGTCCGCGGCCCTGAAGCAAAACGGACGGTGTCTTTTACAAATTGGCCCAGCTTTTTGCCCGTTTTGCCAAGCGTTGCGAATACCACGCGAAATATATTGCCGCAGCATTCGCAGAGCATCACTCCGTTTCCGATGTGTTGCGGCCTTCCTCCGTCGTGGCATAGCGGACAACGTACGATTTGCGTGTGTTTAAATGGTCTGCTCACGCCATCTCCTTTCCGGCCATTATTACTGTATGGCCAACTAGAATGGTTATAAGGGATATTCTTTTATTTGTACAGAGCGGAGATTGACCAATTAATCAAAGTCTATTTTTTTTGTTCCCCCCGCTTGCATTCTTCTTGAATATACTCTAAAAAGATTGCAGGGAGGAGATCATGATCTTTGTTGATGTAGCATACGCGCAGAAGATTTCGGAGGACTGGCTAAAAACTCGCTTTGTGCCGTCCTTCCAAGCGAGCGTTGCAAAGCACATGGAGGTACCGCTCGCAGAGGTAGAGGTGCATCCGCGCGCGTTCTCGCCCCTGGATATCCACCGTTGCGATCTCAGGATTGTCGTGAGTAGTAGCCGCTATAATTCACGGCAATCCCTGACCCAATTGCAGATCTGGATCATTCGTGATGTCGCAGCGGAGCTGAGCAGCCATATATCCGTATCCATTTGGATGCGGCCGGCCGAGGGTTCCTACGTTGAATTTTGTGGGGAGGTCGATGATTGTATCATCGCGCGCCGCCTTCTTTCAACGCTTGCGCACGGGAATGATCTTGTGCCGGAATCGGAATTCTGGCTCAGGACTCACGCGAGCGCATGCGACGGATGCCGGTCTGCCTGGGATGCCGTGCAACCAGTTGTTCATTAAAGGTAAGGGACGTCGTTTTCAATAGGCCTGTCGTGATAGAACACGATGGGTCTTTTTCTTTTAGATGTATAATCTATTTCATGCCCAAACCCCGCTTCAAGCTCATCGCCTCCGTCTACGTGCTCTTCGTCCGCGATGGGAAGATTTTGATGCTCCGCCGGGCGAACACCGGCTACGAGGATGGCAACTACAGCCTGGTGGCCGGTCACGCCGACGGCAACGAGGCGCTGACGGCGGCCACCGCCCAGGAGGCAAAGGAGGAGGCGGGAGTCGTGATCGCGCCCGGGGACCTGCGGCTCAAGGTCACGATGCATCGCCGCGCCGACGATGAGCGGCTGGACTTCTTCTTTGAGCCGGCCGCCTGGCAAGGAGAGATAGCCAACATGGAGCCCGGCAAGTGCGACGACCTCCGATGGTTCCCACTCGACGCCCTGCCCGACAACACCATTCCCTACATCCGCGAGGCGATCCGTTGCTATCGCGAAGGCGTGGGGTACAGCGAGTGGGGGTTTGATATAATATAAAAATGAATTGGCTAAAGCAAAACTGGTTTAAGATGTCGTTTCTTATCGTCACGATTATAGCCGTTGCTATGTGGGAAATAATTCAGTGGAAATATTATGAGCTTGAGAAATATCAAACTGAGCAATCAGCTATAAATTGGGCATTTACCGAAAATCATGCTTCTAGTTTAGTTGGGACAAGAGAGGGGCAAGCTTTTAAAAACAATTTTTGGAATCTTTTTGATCATTAGCCCATTTCGAATGGAAATAATTTAAAGGTGGGATGACTGAAATGGACACACCTTATGTTCGTAACGATATAGAAAAATTTAGGCTGGTTGTGGAAGAGCTCGAGGTTTGTCGTGAAATGATAAAGTCGGCATCTCACGTGAAATCTCGCACGGCTCTCATCTTAATGGATAATCTTGCAGAGATTTTGGCTATAAGAATTTATGAAGCAGCTTTTAAAAGGGATAATACTTTCGCTCTAGTAGAAAGGCCTCGTATAAATTTTGCAGAAATTAGGGATGCAAAAGGTGATTTTTCTAGAAAGATATCTCTCTTAGAAAAATTGGGGGCTATTTCTAAATATGATGCCAGCGTATTAAGAGTCAGTCATCAATATAGGAATGCGGCTTTTCATAGGGATACTCACAACGTATCTATAATAAGAAGCTTGGCGATGGTTTGTTTTCGGAGTGTGTGCCATCTCTTTGTCGTCAATTATAATATCGGGGTTTCGTATGGCGGGATGGAGTCTTTGAGATGGCTCGTCCCGTATGCCAAAAATACAACTCGTTTGAATTTTCGGGAGGATTCTCAAATAATTGCGGACAAGCTCTTGAGGGGGATAACAAAGTCAGCAGCAACTCTGCGGAAGCATTTTGCGAAAGATATCCTTGAGCGCTTGAAGGATATCGGAAGCATAAGAAATGAAATCGGCTATGGTAATCCCGACTTGCTTTTGAATGAATTTTTGAGGTTGGCAGAATTCGACGAAGAACATCCATTTGCAAAATATGTTGAATATTATGCGTTTACCAGGAGTCTCGCTACGGCACAGCTAGATTCTCTAAAGGTGCAAGGCCAATTATTTGACCTTAAAGAAAAGGCTGATAAAAAAATGGAAGAGGATTTGAAACTATTCAAAGCGACTGTTTCTACAAAGATACTCGATGAGGCAGTAAATTTTTTGCGAAGGAGTGAATCTTTAAAATCGGCGGATAAAATCCTTTTTGCTTATCAGCAGCTGGATTTTAAACTCTCAAGATTCGAGTATTATCTTTGGAAATTGGAAATAGAGTGGGACGAGCGTGTCCAAATGGAGATAGATTTTGCGAGGGGGAAATAGGGTATAATAAAAATATGGATCCAAAGCACGTTGTCTTTGTTAAGGATTTAATTAAAGGCAAAATTGCTGAGATTATTTTTGAGCAAATGTTTCGGGAATCGGAGAGGTACACCATCCTTCATTCCGGCTATGAGTATACACTTCCCGAGCTTGCTCAATATCAACACCTCGCAGAAGTGAAGGCAGTGATTGAAAATATCAGGAACGCTCCAGATTTTGTTCTTATTTCACAAGATAAGAGAGAGGTTTATTTAGTGGAAGTTAAATATCGAACACGTCGTTATCCCGAGGATTTGGCGAGAATCTGCGAGGAAACCTTAAAGACTTGGAATCCTTGCTGGCTTTTCATAGCTTCTCCTGATGGCTTTTTCTTCGAGCCGTGCAATTCCGTCTTGAATAATGACGGAAGGATAGGGGAATTGGTTAACGAGAGATTCGTTGACCATGCCATTAGGGATGAGTATCTGGAATTATTAAAAGAATTAGAGGTCGGGAATAACGTGCATTAAGCACGTCTTATGGTTTTAGTACGGCAGTATTTTCAGGCTATTAGGTAGAAGAAGCGGTCGTAGTAGAAGCTTCGCCCCAGGGGAGAAGATAATTTAATAATTCAGGAGAATTTAATAGCGGGCCAAGAGCGGTATAGTAGGCGTCCGCAGCTGCTTTTACTTTATTTATATCAGTGGTGTTCTGATAGACATTATTGAATAATGCTGTTTGGTAAAGTATGTTTAGCATCACAGAATTAGAATCTATGGCTAATGCTTGTTTATATTTCGCGGCGCCTAATAAGTATTCACCCTGAATCGTATATAGCTTTCCCCAGTACATATAGGGGGTTGGGTCGTTTGGATATTTGTTTGCTAGCCATGAGAAAAATGTATTGAAGTTTGTAGTGGTGCTGCTCTCTACAAAATAGCCCAAAGATTGATCCAGTTTATCTTCATTGTAGGTACTTACATCGAGGACGCCTGTTAATCCCGTGCTTTCAAGAAGTTTGAGTACCTGCTCTTTTGGTAGTGAAGATGCTTGCGTAAAATATTGAGCCTCAAAAGATTGTAGGAATGACTGATAAGTTATGTCGTTCACATAAAGTCTGTTATCAAACATAGACTTCAAATACTCTTCTGCTAAAGGATAATTATTTTCCTGAGAATATATTTCTGCCATTTGACCATCAACATAGGCGTTCCAAGTGCCTGCGTCATCATTTATATAAGCTAAGAATTGTTTCTTTATGTTCGGGTCTCCAATGCCTTGTCCGACATTTTGGAGGTGTTGGTCGAGGAGTGTAAATTCATTTTGTGAATTTTGCATTAAAGCCAGAGCGACATCGTAGTTTTGCTTCTCGGTGTACGCAGGAACGAAAAATTGTTCTAGCATAGCTTTATCAACTGCCCCAATATAAAAACCCTCATCATGGGGCGATAAAACGCCCAATTTAACTAATCTATTAATCCGATTCTGCACATCAAAATAGGCGTATATATTGGAATCAGGGAAAAATAGCGGGAATCTTACAACGGGATTTAGATATGTAATAAGGCCAGTCGAATCTGTTTCGACGAGATTGGCCATTCCGAGGCAATTAGAATCTTGAAGGATAAAATTATCTATGGGTTTTTTTTGTAACCCATAGTATCGGAGAACTGACGGGGGGATAGAAGTCTGTATAAGTGTGAGCGGAGGGATGGATTCTGAAGTGTCGGTGAAATCAATTGTTGGAGGTTGGCTTAGTACATAGGAGCTTGATTTGAGAGGGGTCGAAAGAAGTGCGTCATAAATTCCTTGATTGATATTTTGGTCTATCTCTGTATTTGATGTAAATGAGCCAGAAGAAGTTAGCGTTAGTGGTTGAATGAAAGAAACTGTAAATATTTGATTTGGATCGCAACTATTTCCGTGCAAATATGCGATTTGTTGATGGACTATATAAGTAGAAACAAGCGCGATCAAAAGAAGAAAAACATAGAATATTTTTTTATTCCTATTTAGTTGTTTATATAAAGCGAGTGCGGTGAGGGCGATGATTCCTAAAAAAGTTAAGGTGATAAATATATATCTGTTGAAAATGAGAAAAAGGTAATAATTTATAACAGTAAATCCGGGTGCTAAAAATGAGAAAACATTTGTGAAGAGAGCTAATAAAAAAGCCGAAATTAACCCACCAATAACGGTGATGAGAATGCCCTGCCGAAACTCTTTTGTCTTTCGAGGTTTTTTCTCCATGCCCAGCCACTTAACTTTGACCCCCTAATAAGCTCTATCTTAAAGGACTTTTCATATTCCCGAAAGAGAGGTTTGGCTAGCTCTAATTGGAAATGAGAAAATCAAAAGATAATAAATTTACCAAGCTTGGAGATGGAAATACTGAAATTACTCGGTATTTTGCGCTATAATATCCCCACATGCTCCAATCCACCGCCCTAGCCCTGCTCAAAACGGGCGAGAACGTATTCCTGACCGGCGCGCCGGGCGCGGGGAAGACGTACGTCCTCAATCAATATATCGATTTCCTGAACCAGTACGAGGTGGAGGCGGCCGTCACGGCGTACACCGGGATCGCGGCGAGCCACATCAACGGGCGGACGCTCCATTCGTGGGCGGGGCTGACGCGCGGGCCGATGCACGAGGACGCGCAGGAGGTGGATCGCGTGCGGGCGAATGAGTATCCTGACCGACCGCATCCGCCGCGCGCGGGTGCTTATTATAGACGAGATCAGCATGCTGCATCCCGCGCAGTTCGATCGCGTGGATCTGATCTGCCGCACCGCGCGGAATTCGCACGAGCCGTTCGGCGGATTACAGCTCATCTGTTGCGGCGATTTCTTTCAGATCCCGCCGGTGAACGGCGAGAGTGAAAAGTTTGTGATCGACTCCGTCGCGTGGAAGAACGCGGACATGCGCGTGTGTTATCTGACGGAACAGCATCGGCAGGCGGGTGCCGTCGATGGGAGCGGTGTTTCAAGCAGCGGCGAACTCTTAGAGATTCTGGACGCCATCCGCGCGGGCGCCGTGACGCCGGCGGTCGTTGCCGCGCTCGACGCGCGTATCGGAGCGGCGATCGATGCGCCGATCGGCATCGCGCGACTCTACACCCATCGCGAGAATGTGGATGAGATCAACGCCGCGGAACTGCGCAAGCTCGCGACACCGGACGTCGTCTACGACGCGTACCAGAGCGGCCCCGCGGCGCTCGTCGAAAAATTAAAAAAAGATAACGACGTGCCGGACAAATTCGTTTTAAAGATCGGCGCGCGCGTGATGTTTACCAAAAATAATATGGGCGCGGGATACGTGAACGGCACACTCGGCGAAGTGATCGGGTTTGAGAACGGGGGAGATGGGAACAACGGCGAGTCGGTGGGTAAAAATGCCGCTGGTGCACCAATGCCGCAAACCGCCACCGAAGCGAACCCCGTCATTATGACGTTTGATAAAAAGAAAATAACCCCAGGCCGCTTTCAGTGGAAAGTGGAGGAAGGCGGCAAAGTACGCGCGAGCGTTTCCCAGCTGCCGCTCAAACTCGCGTGGGCGATCACCGTGCACAAGAGCCAGGGGATGACGCTCGACGCCGCCGTGATCGACCTTGGCCGCGCCTTCGACCGCGGCATGGGCTATGTGGCGCTCTCGCGCGTGCGCGAGCTTAAGAACATCTCCTTGATAGGCTTCAACGCCGTTGCTCTGCAAGTGAGCCCGCGCGTGCAATCGCTCGACGCCGGCTTCCGCGCCTCCTCGCGGCGCGCAGAGGACGACATTGCCGCGCTCCCCGCCGACGAACTGCGCGCCGCGCAGAGCGAGTTCATCCGCCGCGCGGGCGAGGAGTCGGGCCCGAAAGGCCATTCTGCGACAGCCGGCCATGAGGCCGGGGCCGGCACTGTCTTTGACGACCTGCGCATTGACTACACCGACATCGACGAAATGCCCGTGGCGGATTTTTGAGGCCAGGCCGGCTTTTTAGATAGTTTTAATGCAGCATCTGCTACTATCGCAGGATGGAGAAAGATTTTTCGAAATGGCACGACTTTAAAAGTAAACTTCAAAAGATCGACAAAAGATTCTATTTTCAAGAACGGGGTATTTGGCTCTGCTCAGTGGGGTTAAATCTTGGCCACGAAGAGGATGGGAAACGAGATCAATTTTTAAGACCAGTTATTGTTTTTAAAAAATTTGATGACGATACTTTTTGGGGCATTCCGCTAACGAGTCAAGTGCACGGAGGCGTTCGCTACTTCCAATTTTTATTTGGTAATCGTATTGCGGTTGCAATGCTATCTCAGATGCGTCTTTTTGATAGAAAACGCTTTATCCGTAGGATCGGCGAAATGTCCAACTCAGAATTTGATAGATTAAAATCGCAATTGCGCAACATGATGCAATAAAAAACGGAACCCCTTCTGAAAAGAAGGGGTTCCTCGGAGGCCAAAAGGCCAAAGAGTCGTTCGGAACCCTCACATTGAGATTCCTCGGAGGCCGAAGCCAAAATGGATCCCATGATCCTGTTATTATTCTACTCAAAGCGATTTACTCGTCAAATCTTTTTTAATAAATATTTAATGTGCAATAAGGTATGATTACCGTAAGGTCGTCGAACCCTAAATCCTAAAATAAAAAATAATACTATTATGGCACAAGACGAAGATGTGGATGTAAACGAAGAATTGGAGCACGAGGTTGAGGCAGAGGACATCGAGGCCAACACGGACGACACGCCGACGGATGACAACGGCGACGCAAAGGAATAGTGCGAGATGAAGATCTTTGTGCGTGCAAAGCCTGGCGTCAAAAAAGAATATATAAAAGAGACGACCGATCTTTTTGAAAAGTCCGGCGAGCGGCATTTTGTGGTGGCGGTTGCTGCGCGTGCGGTGGACGGAAGGGCGAATCGCGCGATCGAAAAAGCGCTCGCGGAACATTTTAATGTGCCGCCGTCTCGCGTGCGGATTGTTTCTGGGCAAACGACAAAGGAAAAAATTGTAGAAATCGGATAAATAAAAGCGGCGGCACGATGGTTGGTCGTGTCGCCGATGTTCTTTATGCGGCCTTGGCCTTCGGTGACGGAGAAGGTCTTTTAGGTAAAAAATTATTTATCAGCGTTGTTTGGAGCCTGAAGGATTCCTCCGGGGCGAATAGCGCTTGAGGGCCATCATCGCCACGGTAGAATTGACGATGCTGTTCCGACACGGATAACGGATTTTCTGACGATGTGATTCTCATCGCGTGCCTCCAATCCCTTTCTACTTTCAGTATATCACTTGTGGTGTTGTATAATAGTAGCTATGGATACTTCAACCCGCGTGGTGATCATCGGCGCCGGAGAACTTGGCAAGGCAATCGGTGGCTTGATCGTAAAGAAAGGCGCTGGCGTGGATCTTTGGGACGCGAATCCGGCGGTGGTGCCGGGGCAGAAGCCGCTCGCAGAGATCGTCCCGCTTGCGCACTATGTGTTCTTTTGCGTCCCTTCGTGGGCGATGCGCGATGCGGTGGTCAGCGTGGTGCCGTATCTTTCGCCGCAAGCGGCGGTGTTTTCCTTTGCAAAGGGGATAGAGAAATATTCCTTCCAGACGATGGCGGAGGTGGTGCCGGCGCTCTTGCCGCCGACCCAGCCGTTTGTGGTGGTGGGCGGACCGATGCTCGCGGAGGAGATCAACGTCGGCAAGCGCGCGATCGGCGTTTTTGCATCGCCTGACGCCGCCGCGCGCGAATCCGCGCGCGAGCTCTTTACCGGCGATCGTTTCCATGTGGAAACCTCCGAGGACGCGCCGGGTGTCGCGCTCGCGGGTGTCCTTAAGAATATTTATGCGGTTGCGCTCGGCATTGCGGACGGGTTAGAGCTCTCCGGCAACGAGAAAGGCTGGCTGACCGGCCGCGCGATCTCCGAGATGCGCGATATCGCCGGAGTGATGGGCGTCGAGAAGGATACGATATTGGGCGCCGCGGGAGTGGGGGATTTTATCGCAACCGGATACAGCGTGCATTCACGCAATCATCAAACGGGCGTTGAGATCGTGGCGACGGGAAAGTGCGACATCCGTGGCGAGGGACTGACCGCGCTCCCGTTCCTCATTGAACGCTTAGGAAAGGAAAAAGCGGCGACGTTTGCGTTGCTTATGCTGGTGAATACGATTGGGATCGAGTGCAAACCGGCGCGCGAAGCATTCGAAGCGTTCTTCGCCGCCCGCTAAACGCCGCCGCTCTGGTGCCATAAGCTATCAAAAAGTACTTCCATCGAGTGATGGATGCTCTCATCCTCCATCACGATGCCAAACGGCATCTTTTTGTTGAGGGAGATGATGGCAACTTTGTTGGCATAGATGAATGTGCAGTTGTGGATCTCTATTGCGGCGGGCAAGAACTGCGTGACGCGCAGTTCCTCGCCATCTCGTTGCTTGAGCGCCATCGCTTCCTTTGAC
This sequence comes from uncultured bacterium, assembly GCA_963807165.1. Lineage (GTDB taxonomy): Bacteria > Patescibacteriota > Minisyncoccia > UBA6257 > 2-01-FULL-56-20 > JAKAGE01. The sequence goes on from CAWDZM010000001.1 coordinate 40,098, forward strand.
TTTGGGGTCAATATCCGCATCCTTAAATAGTGCCGATAGCGCTTTTCGATAAAATCTTCCAAGTATGGCAGGCCGAGGAGTTCAATCCATTCTTCCCACGAGAGCAACGCAGAAATATGTTGCTTCGCATCCAGGATGTCGTTCATGATCTGGTGGATTTCGTCCACGCCCGTGTATGCCCGGATCTTAGGCTGTGCGGCGGGGTCTTTGCGGAGTGATTGAAGGGCAGGCAGAGCCAGGGTAAGTGCCTCCTCGCGCTCTTTCAAGGCGGCAAGGAGCTTCTCTGGGTTCTCTGCCGACCACATCTTGCGCTTGCGTTGGATGTAGGCCGACATGAGCCCTTTTTTGTTGAGGGAGGCAATGATAAGGTTGGCGCTTGTGCGGGGGATTCGTGCCTTTTTGGCGATATCCGTGGCAGAACTTGCCCCTAATTCGAGCGCAGCCAAATATACCGATGCCTCTAAAGGCGAATAACCAAGAGCCTCAATGACGGTTTTGATGCGCATGGATGATTTTTATAACAGTATAGCACATTTTGAAAAAATGATGACGTAAATGTCGTCATTTTTTATAAGGTTGTTATCGCAAAAATCCCAGATTCTGTTTATGAAAAAATAGTAAAATTTTTTTGGCATAGTTATCCACAGAATTATTTGCTATTCATCCGTTGACTTCAGTAGGACAATGGATAGACCATGACAAACAAAAACCATTTCGAACAGGTGCGCAAGCGCGACGGTCGAATCGTCGCGTTCGATGAGGGAAGAATAACGAACGCGATCTTCCGCGCCATGCAGGCGCAGGGTGAGGGATCGAGCGACCATGCAGAGAAGGTTTCCGAGCAGGTGGCCGTCGCGCTTTCCAAAAAATATCCGGCGGGACACATTCCTACCATCGAAGAGATCCAGGACGTGGTGGAGAGCCAGCTCATCCTTATGGATTTTGCAAAGACCGCGAAGGGTTATATCTTATACCGCAACGATCGTGCCCAATTGCGCGAGAATACCAAGGTAATCCCCGAATCCGTGCAGAAGCTTGCGGCGGAGAGCAAGGCATTTTTCCATAATCAACTCGCAGAATTCGTTTATTACCGCACGTATGCCAACTGGATCCCGGAGGAAAACCGCCGCGAGACATGGATCGAGACGGTGGATCGTTATATAGCATTCATGCGCGAGAACATCGGCGAGAAGTTGACCGAGGCGGAATACAAAGAGGTGCGCCAGGCGATCTTGAGGCAGGAAGCGATGCCTTCCATGCGCTTGCTCCAGTTCGCAGGCAAGGCGGCGCGCGCCACGAACGTCGCCGCGTTCAACTGCTCGTTCACCGCGCCGCAGAAGCTCGAGGACTTTGCGGAGATCATGTACATCTCCATGTGCGGCACGGGCGCCGGATTCTCCGTAGAGAGCCAGTACGTGCAGAAGCTTCCGCAGATCAAGCGCCAGGTGTTGAGTGGAAAGAAAAAAATGAAGAAGCACGTGGTTGATGACAGCAAAGAGGGCTGGTGCAACGCGCTCACGCTCGGCCTCAAGACGTGGTTCGACGGCAAGGATATTGAGTTCGATCTTTCGGAGCTTCGTCCAGCCGGTGCACGCTTGAAGACGATGGGCGGCAAGAGCTCCGGCCCGGAGCCGTTGCGCTCGCTCCTTTCGTTCGCGCGCGCGAAGATCTTGGCAAAACAGGGACGTCGCCTTTCAAATATCGATGTGCATGACATCTGCTGCAAGATCGGCGAGGTGGTGGTGGCAGGCGGCGTGCGCCGCAGTGCGATGATCTCGCTTTCCGATCTCGACGACAAAGAGATGCAAACGGCAAAGACGGGCCAGTTCTACTTCACGGACCCTCAACGCTCGATGGCGAACAACTCCGCCGTCTACACGCGCAAGCCAGATGCGGAACAATTTATGGAGGAATGGCTTGCGTTGGCAAAGAGCCACACGGGCGAGCGCGGTATTTTCAATCGCGGCAGTCTTGCGCTCCAGATCCCAAAGCGCCGCAAGCGCTTGCTCGGTCAGAAGATATTGAAGATCGGCACGAATCCGTGCGGCGAGATCCTTCTCCAGCCAAAAGAGTTCTGCAATCTTTCGGAGGTGGTAGCGCGGGCGGAGGACACCGAAGAAACCTTGCTTCGGAAGATGCGCATTGCATCCATCCTTGGCACGTATCAATCAACACTGACGTACTTCCCATACCTTTCTAAGGAATGGAAGCAGAACTGCGATACGGAGCGCTTGCTCGGCGTTTCCATCACCGGCCAGTGGGACTGCCCGGCGGTGCGGAACGAAGAAGTGCTCGCACGATTGCGTGATCGCGCCGTGGAGGTGAATAAAGAGTACGCAAAGCGGTTCGGGGTCGCTGCGTCATCTTCGGTCACGTGTGTAAAGCCGTCGGGCACGGTGTCGCAGACGGTGGACGCCGCGTCGGGATTGCACGCGCGCCATGCGGCATACTACATTCGCCGCGTGCGCATTTCCTCCAGCGACGCGCTCTTCCATATGATGAAAGACCAGAAGGTGCCGTACTTCCCGGAGGTCGGGCAGTCGGTATCATCGGCTTCCACATACGTCTTCGAATTTCCGGTGAAAGCACCAGAAGGTGCGGTGTTGAAAGATGATCTCTCCGCAATCGACCAGCTTGAGTATTGGCGCAAGGTGAAGGTGAACTACACCGAGCACAATCCGTCGGTGACGATTTCGATCGGCGAGAACGAGTGGATCGCGGTGGCGAACTGGCTCTACGAGCACTGGGATATGATCGGCGGGTTGTCGTTCCTCCCGCGCGAGAACCATGCCTACCTTCTTGCACCGTATGAAGAGATCACCAAGGATCGTTACGAGGAAATGGCGGCGAATATGCCGCAGATCGATTTCTCCCAGATCTTGCTGTACGAAAAAGAGGATTCGACTGACGTAAAGAAAGAACTTGCCTGCGTGGGTGGCGTATGCGAGGTCGACGATCTTCACGTTGACGCGGCGGTAGTCAAGTAATAAAGTGGAGGGGATAGGCGATGGCGTCACCCCTCCATTTTTATGTATGAAAAAATTCTAAAACCGGTCTTCTTTCGATTCGATCCGGAGCACGTCCACGATTTTTTTGTGTGGTTTGGTGAATTATTAGGGAGCAACTCGTTTACCCGATGGATCGTGGCGGTATCATGCGATTACGAACATCCGTCGCTCGCGACGCGCGTGGCGGGAATCAATTTTAAAAATCCGGTCGGGCTTGGCGCGGGTTTCGATAAAGACATCCGGCTGACGCGGACCATGCCCGCGGTGGGTTTTGGATTTATGGAGGTTGGCGCGATCACGCGGTTTCCGTATAAAGGAAATGACGGCCTGCGCCTTGCGCGCCTTCCGGACGACTGCTCGCTCATCGTCTATTACGGATTAAAGAACGATGGCGCGGAAGCGATTGAAAAGCGATTAAAAAAAATGAAGTTCGTGTTCCCGGTGGGGATCAACATCGCAAAGACCAATCGCGCGGATATTAAAGGAGAGAAATCAGTGGAGGATTATGTGGAGACCTATAAAATGCTCGCGCAGTATTTTGCGTACGTCACCTTGAACATCTCTTGCCCGAATGCGCAGGACGGGTGCACGTTCCAGGATCCGGCGATGCTCGACGCGCTCCTTGCCGCAATTGGAAAAGAAAAAAAGGAGCGGCCGGTGTTTCTTAAGGTCTCGGCGCATCTTTCTACGGAAGAGATAGATGCGATTATCGCGGTAGTAGAGAAGTACTCTTTCGTGGACGGATTTATCGTGGCGAATCTTGCCAAAGACCGAAGTGTTTTGCATTTGCGATCCTCTAAAGAAGAATTGGGCGTGATCCCAGAGGGCGGCATCTCCGGCGCGCCGATCAAAATGCTCACGACGGCCATGATTCGGCATATTTATAAGAGGACGGGCGGGAAATATGTGATCATAGGGCTCGGTGGCGTGTTCACTGCGGAGGATGCGTATGAAAAGATCAAAGCGGGTGCATCACTCGTCCAGCTTGTGACGGGCATGATCTACGGCGGCCCGATGGCGATCAAAAAAATCAATCAAGGGTTGGTGAAACTGCTTGCACGGGATGGCTACGCAACGATCGCAGACGCGGTTGGGAAGAGCGCGCGATAATCTGGTAATATGAGAATATGAAGATACAGAACTTTGACGAGCTTGCGACGACGGACGCGCGCCGGGCGTTGCTCACAATCGCCGAAGCGGGATACGAAGCGATCGATACAGAGGCGGTGCTCGCGAAGGCAATGCGGCTCGATGGCGACACGCTCTCGCTTGGCAGAATTATGATCGATCTCACCAGCGCCAGAAAAATTATTTTTATTGCGATAGGAAAATGCGCTGCCAGAGCGGGAGTGTATGCCGAGCGTGTGCTGGGTGATCGCATCACGGCGGGCGTGGTGGTGGATATTGAACAGTGTCCTGCGCTCACGCACCTACAGACATTCTGCGGTACCCATCCGCTCCCATCGGATGAAAACCTCCATGCCGCTGAAGCGATCGTGGCATCGCTCCAAGGACTCACCGATCATGACCTCGTGATCTTTGTTATCTCCGGCGGCGGCTCGACGCTCTTATTCTTGCCGGAAGATCCTGCGAGCAAAGAAGAAGTGCCTATCATGACCGCGCTCATCAATGCGGGTGCGACCATCCAGGATATCAACGTCATCCGCAAGCATCTTTCGCGCGCGCGCGGCGGCAACCTGGCGAAGGATGCGTATCCCGCGCGAGTGGTGTCGCTCATTTTCTCCGATGTAGTCGGCGACGATCTTTCATCGATTGCGTCCGGGCCGACGGTGCGTGATCAAACGACGGTAGAGGAGGCCGCGTACGTTCTTGAAAAGTTTGATATTTTAAAAACCTGCGGGCTTGAGCGGTGCGGGCTCATCGAAACCCCAAAAGAAGAAAAATATTTTGCAAAGGTCTCGAATTTGCTCGTCGTTTCAAACTCGCATGCGCTCGAGGCGATGGAGGCCGCGGCGGCGCGGCTGGGCTTTGCGACGGACATCCGGAGTAGCGTTCTTGCGGGCGAGGCGGATGATGTCGGTTGGATGATCGCAGACGCGATCCATGCCGCGCCGCCGCGGACGGCGCTTTTGTGGGCGGGTGAGACGACGGTGACGGTGCACGGCACCGGCCGCGGGGGAAGAAATCTGCAACTGTGCCTTTCCGCGCTGCGATTTGTGGCTGATGATGAAGAGATATTGTCGTTTGCATCCGACGGACGCGATCACGGCGCATTCGCAGGCGCTATCTGTGATACAATAACAAAAAGAGCCGCGGTTGAAACGGGCATCGACCCGGAATTTTTCCGCGCAAAGAACGATGCATATTCATTTTTTGAAAAAATCGGCAACTATCTCGATACCGGCGATACGGGGTCGAACGTTTCCGACCTGATCATCGCGTTAAAAGTTGATTAAGGCCCAAAACTATTAAAAATTCATGAAAAAATACATATTACAATTCGAAGAGGTTGGCATCAAGGACGTCGGGATGGTTGGGGGGAAGAATGCATCGCTCGGTGAGATGATCCGGACGTTGGGATCAAAAGGCGTGCCGGTGCCATCGGGATTCACCGTCACTGCTGACGGCTATTATTACTTTTTGGCGAGCACCGGCCTCGATAAGTTTATTAAAGAAACGTTAAAAGGGTTGAACACGAAGAATCTCAAGGAGCTTGAGCGTGTAGGCACGTTGATCCGCGAAAAGATGGTGGCCACGGAATTCCCGGATGACCTCAACAAGGATATCGTGGATGCCTATCATAACTTTATCGAAAAGCGTTACGGCAAGAACGCGGACGTCGCAGTGCGTTCTTCCGCCACTGCGGAAGATCTTCCGGGCGCGAGCTTTGCGGGCGAACAGGAGAGCTATCTCGGCATCCGTGGCGCAAAGGAGGTGTGCGTCGCGGTCCGTGCGACCATGGCATCACTCTTTACCGATCGTGCGATCTCGTATCGCGCGGACCGCGGCTTCGATCACTTGAAGATCGCTTTGAGCGCGGGCGTGCAGAAGATGGTGCGTTCGGATAAGGCGTGCTCCGGCGTTATGTTCTCGGTGGACACGGAATCCGGTTTCCCAAACATCGTTATCATCAACGGTTCGTGGGGCCTCGGTGAGATGATCGTGAAGGGCGAGGTCACGCCGGACGAATATATTATCTGGAAGGATGGCTTAAAGAACGGCGTCGCAAAACCGATCATCGAGCGCAAGCTCGGCGTGAAGTTACGCAAGATGATCTATCACCCGCGCGCGGGAACCGGCGTTGCTGACATTCAACAGACCAAAATTATTGATACGAGTGAAAGCGAGCGCGACACGTTTGTGCTGACCGATAAAGAAGTGGCACAGCTCGCGACGTGGGGCACTATGATAGAGAAGCACTACACCGACCACTATAAGAAGTGGACGCCGATGGATATGGAATGGGCAAAGGATGGCGTTACCGGCCAGATCTATATCGTGCAGGCGCGTCCGGAAACGATCCAGGCCGGCCGGGATTTCTCAAAGCTCACGGAATATATTCCGCTTGAGACAAAGAAGCCTATTCTTACGGGCGCGTCGGTGGGCTCCAAGATCGCGACGGGCAAGGCACACATCATCTTGGAGGCAAAACACATCGGCGATTTCAAAAAAGGTGAAGTGCTCGTGACGACGATGACCGATCCCGATTGGGAGCCGATCATGAAGATGGCGTCGGCGATCGTAACGGACAAGGGCGGGCGCACGTCACACGCGGCGATCGTTTCGCGCGAGCTGGGCATTCCGGCAATCGTCGGAACTGAGAAGGCGACGAAGCTTATCAAAACGGGGGAGCTCATCACGGTGGATACCACCGGCAGTGGCGGAAATATTTATCAAGGTGCGTTGAAGTTCAAAGTAGTGAATCACGACCTCAAAAAGATTCCGAAGACAAAGACAAAGGTAATGGTGAATGTGGCCGTCGCGGACAGCGCGTTCGAAGTTTCATTCCTGCCGAACGACGGGGTGGGTCTTGCGCGCGAGGAGTTCATCATCGCGTCCAAGATGGGATTGCACCCGATGGCGCTGCTCAACTTAAAAGATCAGACGCCGGTGGTGCGTGCCGCGATCGAAAAGAAGATCGCGGGCTGGAATGATCCGAAGCAATATTATATCGACAACCTTGCGTTCGGCATCGCAAAGATCGGCGCGGCGTTCTATCCGCGCAAAGTGATCGTGCGCTTTTCGGATTTCAAAACGAACGAATATCGCACATTGCTCGGCGGCGAGGCGTATGAACCAAAGGAAGAGAATCCGATGATCGGCTGGCGCGGCGCATCGCGATACTATGACCCCAAGTTCAAACCGGCATTCATGATGGAAGCCGCCGCGATGAAGATGGTGCGCGAGGAGATGGGGCTTACGAATGTGATCCCGATGGTGCCATTCTGTCGCACGGTGGAGGAAGGCATCAAGGTGCAGGAAACGATGGCCGAGGCGGGTTTGATCACGAACTACATCGCGCATCGCGGCGGCAGGCTTGTCGCGCACGCGAGAAAGTTCAAGCTCGGCGCAAAGGCCGGCACACACCGATCTACGTGATGTGCGAGATCCCGTCGAACGTGTTGCTCGCGGACAAGTTCCTCGATATCTTTGACGGTATGTCCATCGGTTCAAACGACCTTACCCAGCTTACACTCGGTTTGGATCGTGATTCCGGTATCGTCACCAAGATCGCGAACGAGAATAACGAGGCGGTAAAGATCCTGATCGGCGACATCATCAAGAAGTGCCGCGCGCGGAAAAAGTACATCGGCATCTGCGGTCAGGCGCCGTCGGATTATCCGGACTTCGCGCAATTCCTCGTGACCCGCGGCATCGAAAGTATTTCGCTCAATCCGGACACCGTCGTCCCGACCACGATCGCGATTGCAAAAGAGGAAGCGAAGATGAAAGGGAAAAAGGTTCCGAAATAAGATTAAAAAATCGTTAAATCTTATTTGACATCTGGTTGCGCGAAAGGTATTATAGTTGAGGAGCAAGGTCCGCAAAACCTGTGGATGAAAACCCTGTTTGGCGCAAAAACGACCACCTAATAAGCGGCCGTTTTTTATTTTTATCGTTACGTGGTAATATCTCGGTATGCCTAATAAAAAGCAGTATTTTTTCGTCGGAATTATAACTATAATAGTTATTATCGCTGTGGGAGCCGATTTTTTTTGGCAGTCACGTCGGAATAATCCTCAGACGAATCCAGTAAGCATATTTAATATTTCAGCTCCTGCGGGATGGAAAAAACTTTCTCCTGCGGTATCTCCGACCGATCAGCCATTAACGTCTCAGACGATAGATTTTGAAAAAATATCGACTTCGACAAATAGCAACAGAGTAGAACGGGCAATAGAAGTCAATTTTGAAAATTATGGAATCTCCATAGGGCCTTCGCTGAATGGAGCCGGTTTATATGAATCTTTTGTTTCGGCGCAAACGTGGAATGTGGTTAACGGCTATATTATTTTGGGAATAACCCGCCCGAATCAGGTGATGTATATCGTTGTCGCTCCAAATGGAAATTATGATTATACTTATTCATTTTCTCTGACTTCCGCCCAAGCCGATTTGCCGGGGTTAAGCAACGCTCTAGTTGATTTAGCAGATGTACAAACTTTACAGGCAATGGCTCGGAATTTTACAGAAAGTCTTCCGGGTAGTATGTCCCAGTAAGTTATTCGCCAGGGCGTGAAGTAGAGTCGAATTTTTTCTTCTACGTAGGATCAATTTCATGCAAAATAAAAAAATATATTTGTTGATTCTAAGCTTAGCGCTAGTCGGCATTGGGAGCCTTGTCTTAGGACAGCATCTTTCCCATCAAGCAACGCAAACAGCATCCTTAGTATCGGCGCCTTCCATACCGAGTATTCCTACCCCCGCAGGATGGTATTTATGGGGAAGGGAGCATTTACCTAATTATCCCAATGCGACAGATACTACAGTCAATTATATGACCTTCGGCGATCAACCTATTAATAATACGGGCAATAATACTTCGACATCTATCGTTGTTACCGCCAATGGAATCACTGATGGAAACGGTAACCCGACATCGACCGATATTGGGTGGGCATGGCTCCGCGGCATCTTGGATGCAGGAGAGAGTCAAACATCGACTCAACTTTGGGATGTCGTGAATAATAAGCTAGTGCTTGGAGAAGTAAGTCTCAACCCCTCGGGAAGATATATGCTTACTTATTATCTCATCTATGGCGGCGATGAGTATTCATTCCAGCTTATTCCGTCTCCGTTTCTCCCTTCGTCGACCCAATACAATCAAGCGAACATCATCAATAGTCCTGACGCTCAGGTATTACGTGAAGTAGTAAAAGAGGTTGCTGGGCAGATATAAGCAACTCAAAAGTATCCTTTTTTGTTGTATAATACCCATATGGCACACAAAGTAACATTCTTTAATTGCAGTAAATGGGGCGAAGAAGGGAGGTCGTATTTAGAGGCAAGTGCGAAGCTCAAGGCGGCGGGCGTGGCGGTGGAGTTCGTGGACGATATATTAAGCAAAGATAAAATTCCGCAAGGCGCGGCGGCGGCCTTTGACATCGCAGGCATTTTTATGGATTCGCCGGTGGACGCGGCAGTGATAGCGGCGTTGCCGGAGCTCACGTTTATCACAACAGGTTCCACGGGCTTTGATCATATCGATCTCGCCGCCGCCGCCGCGCGCGGGATTCCGGTGTCGTCCGTTCCGGCATATGGCGAGAACACCGTCGCCGAGTTTGCGTTCGCGCTCATCCTCGCGCTCTCGCGCAAGATCATCAAAGCGAACGCGCGAGTGCGCATCGAGGGAAAATTTACCACCGACGGCCTCTGTGGTTTTGACCTCGCCGGCAAGACGATCGGCGTCGTTGGCACCGGCCGCATCGGCAAGCACGCGATTCGCATGGCAAAAGGATTTGGTATGAATATCGTTGCGTACGATGTGTATCATGACGACGCCTTCGCAAAGGAAATGAATTTTACGTATCTGTCGCTTGAAGATCTTTTAAAACAGAGCGACGTCATCACGATCCACGCGCCATATCTTCCCACTACTCATCATCTGATCAATGTAGATAATGTTCATCTGATTAAACGCGGCGCGATCCTGATCAATACGGCTCGCGGCGCGATCGTAGAAACGAAGGCGCTCGTTGAAGCGCTCAAAGATGGCACACTTGCGGGTGCAGGTATCGACGTACTCGAAGAAGAGGTGGCGATGAAGGCGGGGGATATGTCGCTCGACGCGGATCTTATCCAGTTGCCGAACGTGATCGTCACGCCGCATAACGCGTTCAATACTCACGAAGCATTTCTTCGTATCCTCGATACCACAATCGATAACATCGTCGCGTTCATGAACGGCACGCCGACGAATTTGGTCAAATGAAAATAAGTTCGCTGAGTGCGCGGCAGATCCTCGATTCCCGCGGACAGTGGACGATAGAAGCTTCGCTCACATTGCAGAACGGCATTCGCGCGACGGCGAGCGTGCCGCAGGGCAAGAGCACGGGCGCCACGGAGGCGCACGCGTTGCCTGCCGCGCAAGCGGTGAAGAATATCAATACCACAATTGCCACGCGCATCATCCATAAAGATTTTTTGGATCAGGCGGCGGTGGATGAATTTCTGGTGCGCCTTGATGGCACGCCGACGAAGTCGCGCCTCGGGGCGAACGCCATCCTTGGTATTTCGATCGCATTCCTCCGCGCCACCGCGCGCACAAAAAAACTTCCGCTCTGGAAGCATATTCGCGACGTCTACGGCATTTGGGTTGACCCGACCGCGACCGCCCTGCACCCGCGGCTTTTTATGAATGTGGTGAATGGCGGCCTGCACGCGGGTAATAATCTGCACTTTCAGGAATATTTAATAATCCCGAAGGCACGGACGTTTCGCGAGTCAATTGATATCGGCACAGCGATCTATCATGCGCTTGGTGCGGCGCTCGTTAAGGCCAAGGGCCGCGGCGCGGCAAATCTTGGTGATGAAGGCGGTTTTGCGCCGAACTTTAAGAATGACCTCGAGCCGTTCCATCTGCTCCGCGCCGCCGCGAAGAAATTAAAACTAGATAAAAAAATCGATTTCGGTATTGATGCCGCCGCGACGGACATCAAAGGACTTTCGCGTCAACAGCTCAATAATACGTATAAGAAGTTAATCAAAGAATATTCGCCACTCTATATAGAGGATCCGTTCCCCGAGAACGATTTCAAAAATTTTGCGGCGTTCACAGCGATGAATAAAAAACTGTGGATCGCAGGCGATGACCTCACCACCACAAATACCGATCGCGTGGAAATTGCGCAAGCGAAGAAAAGTGTGAATGCGATCATTATCAAGCCGAATCAGATCGGCACCGTCACGGAAACCCTCAACGCCGTGCGCTTGGCACGGGCATTCAAGTGGGCGGTCGTCGTATCGCATCGCAGCGGCGAGACGAACGATGATTTCATTGCAGACCTTGCCTACGGCGTAGCCGCCGACGGTTTTAAGCTCGGAGCTCCTGCCCGCGGCGAGCGTATTGCAAAATATAATCGGTTGATGGAGATAGAAAACGGGAAATAGTGGGAAAAAATAAAAACATAGTGCCGCTCCCACCACGCAAAAAAGTATACCTATCGCGGATTAAATTCATCTAAAATGGGATTTTACTGCACTATGCCTGCTTCTTCGCGGGCGCGTGGAAGTGGATGAACGTGTCCAAGCCAAGATATGCGCCGGCGTTTGAGAAGATGATGATAAGCAGGCAAATCACAATGATCACTTCATCGTTGATAAATTGTGTGACGCTTGGCGCCGCATAGCTGATGGTGGGAAGATAACTTAGGAGAACGAGGATGATTCCGGCGATGGATGACAAGCGGGTAAGGAGTCCAAGGATTAAGCAGATGCCGATGATAAGGAATGCCCACTGTGCGACGGGGTGAATCCAATCACCGGGGATCGGTCGCGCAGCGAGCCATGTGTAGAGGTCGCCGAACGAGTGCGTGCGGATCTGCGTGCCGAGCTCGGAGTTAAAAAGTACGCTGAAGCCGATATAGAAAAAGTTGAGTCCGAGTGCGATGCGGAGCAAAAGGATGATGACGCGGAGCGAATGAGGAAGTTTCATCTGAATGCTATAATGATATCATACTATAAAATGGAGAACGATCAGAAGCATTCGCTGGGGCATCGGGCATATCTTCTTTTTCTTTCCAAGAGGATCAAGCTTGTCATCTTTTTTTTCGCGCTCACCGTGGCGGCGTGGTACAGCGAGCGGTGGGCGCCGGCATCATATGCCCCGTTCGTGGATTATGGGGTGAGCCTGCTCGCACTCTTCAGCGTATTGTATCTCTTGGCAATCATGCTCTGGACCTATATGGAGTATCATTTCTATACCTATATGTTCACCGATGAGGCGTTCGTTATGACCTCCGGATACGTCATTCGCAATGAACTCGCGGCGCTGTATCACCAGATTCAGAATGTGAGCATCCAGCGTGGGCCGCTGGACCGCCTGGCGGGCGTGAGTCAGATTGTCATCGTCATGACGGGCTCGGAGCGCGATCCCGCTCATAACAAGATCACCCTGCCAGCGGTGGGGAAGACAAAAGCGAGGATCGTACAAAAAGAGTTGCTTGTTCGCGCGCGCAAGCACGTGGCAAATGATAGTAGTCCCGACGTTACTGCGGGAAATCGAATCGGATCAACTTCTGATTTTGATCAATAATATAGAGCGCATTTTCTTGTGGATCGTATGAGGCATCCGTGCCTGCGGAAACGGTCGTGAGATTTTTTAAGTCAGCATCGGCAAAATCGAGGAAGGCGACGCGGTGGGGATATTGCACGAAAAGATGTGTTTCGTCCTTGTACCAGATGAGTCCCTGCACGTCCGCGATTTGAGGAAGATCAAACCGATAATAATCTTGCGTGGTGAATGAGAATATTTCGAGGCTGTTATATTCGAGCGCGGCAAGTGCGGAGCCGTCGGTAGTGGGATAGAATTGCTTTACATCATTTGCGAGCGTGGAGAGCGTTTCATTCGGTACGTTATAGAGTGCGAGCGTATTATCACTTTCTAAAATACCGAGTACATTATTTTTAACCCACGCGAGCTGTTTGATCTGGCCGTTCACGATGAGGGAACTATCGATCATGTCACCGGAAAATTTATCATAGACCATGATCTGCGAAGTGCCCAGCGTCCCCGAAGTATTCCCCGGAGCATAGCGCGCCCATGCCATGATGGACGGCGAGATCGCGATGGGGGATTCGACCGTCTCGCCCATCGGGGCGGTTTCGATAACCGTCGCATCGTGCGTGCCGCTGTCGAGGTCTATAATTTTTGTCGGGGTTTGGGCAATGACGCCGGTGTCGTCATATGGATCGATAAAGACGTTCGTCGTTGAGGTGGACTTGATTCCCGATTGCGTGAGGAGCGTAGAGAGATTTGTGCTCGTGGCGGCCGCAAAGTCATAGAGTGAATATTTTGTCGCGCCGGTTTTTGTGCTGACTGTGCGGATGATCGCGCTCTTAAGGTCGGTGCTATGGCTCGCCACCACGCCGTACCCGATGATCTTTCCCAGCCACTCAATCGTGTTGCTTGCGTCCGTCGTGACGGCAACGCCGCCGACCTCAAAGAAATTACTTATAATACCGCTCGTTGCAACGTCCGTCGCGGTTTTGGGCACAAGCACGGCGTACTTCATCTCGGTGACGAGCGACGGCGCGACGACGGCATTTTCCGTCCATGCATCATAACCTGCCGACGCGAGTGTGAGGGAATAGGTCTTGGGGAAAAGCCCGGAAATGAACGTGCCGCGGCTCAGGAACGCGGATTGGTTCTGGATGGGCGCGCCATTAAGGGTGATCTGTGCGGCGTCGGGAAATGAGTGCACGTAAATGCCACCGGCCTTCTCGGCGTCGAGCGTGGAAAGGTTGATGCGCCAGCCCTCGGCATAGAGCACCACGCCGGCGCCAATGACCACAAATAAAAGGATAAACACATAGAATATGCGCTTTCGGGTCTGGAGTTTCATAGCAGAATGATTCTAATCCACATTGACCGCTTTTTCCAGCGCGGTGGTATAATGGATATAGATCCCGCGCAGATTTCGGATCAAACATTATTAAAAGGGAGAGCGATTATCTCTGCCGCCTGTGGGCCGCAGTTGAGCTCACCCACCTGGCTGTTGCGCCAGAAATCTGACGGGATTTAGAAAAACACCCTCTTTTTTCACCTAGTGATAAGAATCAACGGTGAAAAAAGAGGGTGTTTTTCTAAATCCCAGGTGATAGATAGATTATATTTTTATCTCGTCAATCTTTGCCGCGAGGATGAAATCGTTTTCGGAGAGGCCGCCCATCGCGTGCGTAGTGAGCTCAAAGCGCACTTTGTTATAGAAGATATAGATGTCGGGGTGATGGCCTTCGGCTTGCGCGATGTCGGCGACGGCGTTCACAAATTTCATAGCCTCGACAAAATCTTTAAATGTGAATTCGCGCGTTATGTTCTTTTCATCATCGGATATTTTCCAATCGGGAACCTGGGCGGAATATTTTTGCACGTACTCATGGTCGAGCGGCGGCATGCCGCCTTCGCAGGGGACGCAGTGACCTTGGGAAAGTTTATTATTGATGATCATCTTTTTATTCTAAACTAATTAGAAACTTGCGGGATTGATATGGAACAGTGTGCCGACGATGAGGCCCAGGATGAAGGTGGCGAGCGCGGTGCCAAGCATCAGCCCGACGGTTTCAGCGAACTCGCGCCAGAACGTACGGTCAAAGACGACCGCGCCGTAGAATGTGAAGCCCGCAACGAGCAGGATGCCGACCGTGGTGGAAGTGATGAATGCAGGCACCATCACACGAATGAGGAAGTAGGGGAGCGCGAGTAGGATGACCGAGCAGAAGTACGACGCCCAGGTGAGGAATCCGGAAAGGATCGCGGACTTCTCGGTGTCCTGCTTGGCTTGCAGATACGACGCCGAGCCCATCGAGATCGCCGCGGAAAATCCGACGATGATGCCAGCGACGCCCGCGATGAGTGTGGAGCCGGTGACGCCAAGAAATCCTGCGTGGACACCCGTGATCTCCACGATCGCGTCGGCCAGGCCGAGCACGATGAAACCCATGTACGCCACGCGTTTTTCTTTGAGCTGGCCGATCAGCGCCTTCTCATGCGACTTCTCATCCTCGATAATCTGCATAAATCGCTCATGATGCGAAGCGGGAATAGAGGGAAGGATATTTTGATATTTTTGTACCGCATCGTTTTCGTGCGTCTCGAGGAACTTCGTGATGAACGTTACGCCGAACACGATGCGCAAAAATGGCACGCCCCAGACGGTGTACCATCGCGCGCGAATCGCGCCCGCTTCCGCGGGCGGCAGGAGCGATTTCCAGAACTCGTAGTGCGTCAGTTCCTGTGTTGAAAGCCGCTCGAGCGCCGCGCGGTTCTCCGGATTCTTCTCCATCGTCGCGAGCGTGTGGTAGACGATATGCTCGGTGAGTTCGTTTGATGCATTGAATATAAAGGTTTCTTGCATTACATCCATTATACATCTTTGATTTGACAGATGCGGCATATTTTCCAATACTGTAGATAGTGTTGGAAGGAAGGGGATCTTATGCCACCTACTGCCGTTGTAGAGGTTGATGAGCGTAAGTGCTTAACGGAACGAATCGAAGTACTCAAGTCGTGTGCAAAAGAGTACCTCCCGGGCTTTTCTTTTTCCATTGAAAGTATTGCTCGGCTTACCATGGTTGATCTCAGCTTCGAGCGTGCCGATATCGCAGGGATGGAAAAGGTTAGTGATTTTGTAGAAGCCTATCAACAAGTGGTGAATCGATACGAAGAAGACCTGCGAATATTCCTTGGATACGGGTCGTTGCGTCTTCAAAGGGCCCTCGATATACTTAATGCCTATCCCGAATTACGGGAAAAGTGCGAGCCGATCAAAGAAAAAATCGGCGAGATGGAAAAGATGATCACCCCTTTCGATTATAGTATTGTCGCCGTCGCAAGGCTGTATGCAGAAATAGTGAATCTGATGAAGGCGTTGTTATAGTGCGCGGATGGCGCTCGCGCTTGGGAGATAGTCTTTAGACCATCTCCTTTTTTTATCTTAAATTCTCGAATGGTCGGGCCGGCGGGAATCGAACCCGCTCTAAACGCACCCCATGCGCTCGTACTACCGGTATACTACGGCCCGCTATAATTCGTGATAATGATAGCTTTTCTCTTAAAAAAGAACAACGCTCAGGTGTAATTTGATGCTATATTAGCCAGCACTAGACAAATTCAGTTATTTCTGATACAATTTTTTCAGCTTCGGTTTTAACAAAAAACATCATTTTGGAGAGATAAGCGTGAAACAATTCATTTTTTGCATCGTCAGCGCACATGAGCTGGCGATGCCAGGTCAGAGCGGGACGCCATCCTTTAGTATCAAGATACATCCTAATCTTCAGGCGAATGCGATAGTCATCAACTATCCCGGGTATAACGGAGGTATTGATGGATATAGCAAGAAATACGAAAAACTTGCACGTCTCATCAAAGAGAGAAATATTGGGGCAGTCATTCAGATGAGCAACGGAGAACGCGCCGGATTTCCTTACGAAGTCTCGGTACTCGCCGAGCTCAGGGCGACGATTGATTATGCACTTACTCATGCGACCGATATCTGTTCTATGGCGAACCCGGACATCTACCTCGTCGGATTTTCTGCTGGTGGCGGAGCGGTTGCTTCGGTCGCTGCAGATTATTCCGCCGTGAAGAAGATTCTCTTGGTAGCTCCTTCGGGCGATGCCGGGGAACAAAATATCAGAAATGGCCTGAGTTCTTTCCGCGGAGAGATTTATGTCACTGTTGGAGAACGGGATGAGGTTGTTGGCACACGAGCCGGTGAGATTTTTATCCAACTGGCAACTGGCGCAGAAAGGAAAAAGCTTGTCGTCGTTCCGAATTGTGATCATCAGTTCCGAGGCAAAAAGAATGGCATGATTCTGAGCAAGGCTCCTCTTTGGGCTTTCTGCGGCGATGAAACCTACCCATCTTCGGACGGAGGGATTGTCCTCTATGAATGATGTTTTGTAGTCCTACATACGGCGGTTGCTTTTATCAGCGACCGCCGTTTTACTTAAAAAAATGAAGATGGTATATATATATATGAATATGGAAAAGATAAACTCAACATTCGAATCAGAGCCAGATTCAATCGATATCGAAGATCCTGAAACGGCGCGGGAATTTATTCGTCAACGCATGGAAAAAGATGGAGATTTGCCGACCGTAACAGTTCCGATGGAATATGCCGAAGAAGCACGCAAGGGAATTGTGCCTCATACCACATGGATATATGACGCGCTCATTGCTGGTACACTAGGAAAGAAGCCTTATATGCCAGACAATTCTCCTCGAGCTTTATTTCGTATTAAGGCAAAACCCGAAGATGTGATGCCGCGATTCACTGGCCCTGATAAGCATTTTCACGGGGTGGTGGTATTCAAAAAACCTATCGCTCCAGACTTACTCGAAGAAGTGTACGCATAAAAAAATCGCTCCTCAAGAGCGATTTTTTTATGAACGTTATTATTTTGCCGCCGCTGCAACCGCCGTCTTGCGTACCACTTTGTGCGGGGCTTTGTGTAATGTCCTTAGGCAGCCGGTGCAAATAAGCTGACGCTTGCCGTCAATCGTTGCGTACTGCAAATTCGGGTACTTTCGGGTCCAGTTCGTAGGATTATAATGACCGCGGAGCAATATCCGGTTTCCGCCCATCTGTGAAGTTTTCTCGCATTTGGCGCATTTCCTCATGTCTTTGGTTTGAGTTTATTGAAAGTATTATAGAGGAAAAGGGGATTTTACGCAAGTTAATAGGCCGGTACAGGAATTCCAAGCCGCTAATCTACTCGCACCTTCAGCTTATGGATCTTCTTCTTATTCGCTTTCGGCAGGGTTACCGTCAGAATACCATTCTTGAACTTGACCTCCGCGCCTTCCGGATCAATCTCTTGCGGCAATATAATAGAGCGGCCGAACTTGCCCCAGTAGCATTCCTGGTAGAGATAGTCCTCATCGCGCACGGTCTTCTCGCGCTTGCGCGATCCACGGATGGCGATCGAGTCGATGGTGACGTTCACATCAATGTCTTCCGGATCAACGCCCGCGATAGCGGATTCGACGACGATATCATTCGCCGTTTGATAGACATCAACCGTAAGCTGACCTTCCGGTTCGCCATCAGCCCAGAGATCTTCCTTTTCTTTTGTGCGGATCATTTTTGGGCGCGCAGTGGAAGCGGGTGCGGAGGCAACCGCGCCGGTGTTCGCCCGCACAAGTTCCACGCCATATTCGCCATCGGCCTCCGTCTTTGCGCCGGCCAGATCCTCAAAAAACTTTTCGTCTTCGCTGTTTATGATCATAAAATTATTTATACGATGAGATTGATAGGTTTTGCCTTGAGCCGTTCGAAATCGTTCAGTACGAAGAATCCGATTATTAACAAGAATACCACGGAGTAGGCGGCACCTCCATAGGTAAGTATAAGATAGTTAAAGGTGGCGTGCAAAATCGTGGCGACCACGAGGCCGAGAGCGAGGAAGCGTTTGGACTTTACCCTCCACGATGCCGACGGCCCAGTAATAGCCAACGATGCCCGCCGTGAGCGTGTGCAGAAGCGTGGCGCCGACGAAACGTAGGGACACGGTCTCGAGCACGGTGGGGAGGAGTGCTGCCGACGATGAAATACCGGATATCGCGCCGATGTTTTCCAATGTTGCGAAGCCGAGCGCAGCGATGATCATATAGATCATCGCATCTGCCGGTTCGTTAAATTCCGGTGCGCGATCAACGGCAAAGTGCGCAGCAGCAAACTTCATAACCTCCTCGATTGCTGCGAGGCCGAGGAGTGGTAAAAGTGCCGCGATGGGTGAAAGATTCTGGATGAGGGTACTGCCGATCGTCCAGCTCGTAAACAGCTGTTCGATCCCGACGGTAAAAAATCCAAATGCCATGCCCACGATGAAGGTGAATGCGATGAGCCGCTTCGGTTCCGCATGCGTCGCTTCGCCCAAATAAAAAGCGAGCCATGCAAAGCCGGGGAGCAGGCCGACGACGAGCGAGATGACGAGCATCATCATGACTCTATTCTACCACTTCTCCACCATCAGCATTTTTCCTGGACGGAAAATCTGCCAGATTTCCTCGGTGATGAATGGCATGAACGGATGCAACATTTTGAGCGACTCCAAAAGCAGATGTTCGAGCAGCGCGTATGATTGAGCCTTCTCTGCGTCGGTGCCATCGGCAAGCTTCTTTTTTTCCTGCTCTATGATCTCGTCAGCCAGACGGTGCCACGTGTAGTGATAAAGTTTTTCGCCGGCGAGGTGAAATTCGAAGTCTTCGATGTGATTGGTAACCTCCGTCTTGAACGCGCCCAGCTCTTTTATTTCCTCGCGCGCGGCGAGGGTGGCCGCTGCATTTGCGCGCGTGGCGTCATCGAACGTTCCTGGCTTGTTCATCTGCACGAACCGCGCGATGTTCCACAGCTTGGTGGAGAAGTTGCGGTAGCCGCGCACGCGATCCTCGGAGAGTTTGATGTCGTTGCCTGCGGAGGCGCCAATTACGAGCGAGAGGCGGGTGGCATCCGCGCCGTATTTGTCCGCCATAGTGAGTGGGTCGATGATGTTGCCGAGCGATTTGGACATCTTGCGTCCCTTATCGTCGCGCACGAGGCCGTGCAGATAGACGCGCTTGAATGGAGTATTATCCATAAGCACTTCGGACATCAATATCATGCGTGCCACCCAGAAGAATAAGATGTCGTAGCCCGTCTCAAGCACTGCATTAGGGAAATAATCTCGGAGGTCGGCAGTTTTTTTCGGCCAGCCGAGCGTACTGAACGGCCAAAGCCCGGAGGAGAACCACGTGTCGAGCGTATCGGGATCCTGAACCCAGTCAGGATCGTTAATATTCTCGACAGACACCTTGCAATCATATCCTGCAGGGTCATTTAATTTTAAAGTTGCGTGATACCACACCGGCACCTGATGCCCGAACCAAATCTGGCGCGAGATGCACCAGTCGCGCAGGTTGTCTATCCAGTTGAAATAAATTTTCTCAAAGCGTTCCGGCAGGATTTTTACTCCGCCAGCCGTGACTGCTTCTTTCATCAGCTCCTTCAAAGTTTTTCCCGCATCGCCGAACGGCTTGTTGACCGCGATGAACCACTGTAATTTTGGCAACGGTTCGATGATCCCGCCGGTGCGCTCGGCGGTCGCTACATTTTGTGAAATCTCTTCTTCTTTCTCGATCAACCCGCGCGCGCGTAATGCTTCTGCAACGAGTTCGCGCGCTTCGGCAGTTTTCTTTCCGTGCACCAGCTCGTTCTCCACGGTCATCTTTCCATATTCATCGATGACCTGTACGAAGGGGAGTGAGTGTCGCTGTGCGATCTCCCAGTCGATCATGCTGTGTGCGGGCGTGACGCCGAGTGCGCCAGTGCCAAAATCTTTTTCCACGGATTCATCTGCAACGACGGTGATGGTGATCGGCGTACCACAAAAATCCACGTCGAATTTTTGCCCGACAAACTTTTTGTATCGCTCATCCGAAGGATGCACCGCGACGGCGGTGTCGCCAAACTTCGTTTCAAGGCGGGTCGTGGAAATGGCGATGGGAAATACCGAGCCGTCAGAAATTTTTCCATAGCGGAACGTGTACAGCTTTGCCTTGCGTTCCTCGTAGACGATCTCGTCGTCGGAGATGGTGGTCTGACCCTTTACGTCCCAGTTGACCACGCGATGGCCGCGATAGATCAATCCGAGGTCATACATTTTTTTGAATGCGGTGCGGACAGCGATCTCGCGCTTGTCGTCGAGAGTGTACGCTTCGCGACTCCAGTCGAGCGACGCACCCATGCGCTTTACCTGATTAACGATCGTGTCGTGGCTTTCCTGCGCGAACGCGCGAACGCGCTTTAAAAATTCCTCACGGCCAAGATCGTGGCGATTTTTTCCTTCGGTCTTTACGATATCTTTTTCCACTTTTGATTGCGTGGCGATTGCGGCGTGGTCAGTACCGGGAATCCATAGCGTACGCTTACCGTTCATGCGCGCGAAGCGCACCATAATGTCTTCGATCACGAGCATCGCTGCGTGGCCCATGTGCAACGTCCCCGTCACGTTCGGCGGCGGGAGCACGATGGAGAATGGCTCGGCGTCCGGCGCGGTCACACCCTTTTCTATGCAAACGTCCGGGTTGAAATATCCGGAATCCTCCCACTGCTTATAGATTTTCGATTCGACCTCGGCGGGATTGTAACGCGGTTCCATAATATCTCGATTGTAGCCGATTCGCGCCGTTTTTTCTAGGCACTACCTTATATAAATAAAAAAATCTCGCGCTGGGGGAGGCGCGAGAGAGCGGAGATTACAGTTGTCGGAAAGAACGCAGAAGATGATCGAGGCCTGATATAGGCCTGCATTCTTCTTCAAAGAGTTGGAGGCTTTTCTCGAGGAACTTTCGCCTCCTCGGGCTGAGCGCGCGATAGTACAAGAGTAGTTCCTCTAGAAAAGCATCTTCAGGAAATGGATAGGTGGGATATCGCTCGCGATCGAACATATACCAAACGAACCACTGAGGATTGAGGCCTAGCCCTCTCCCAATATCCGAACATCTTTTTGGTTTTGGCATCGAGCGTCCGCGTTCGACTTTTGCGACATAGGTGCGAGGGGCTCCACCCATATTTATCGCTAAGTGTTTTTGGCTGAGACGTCGTTCTTTCCGGAGTTCATAAACGATAGCTCCGAACAATACGGGATTGTTTGATAGGCTCGGTTGTTGAACGTTCAACTCTACCATGGTCATGGTCGCCATAGACATCTCCGGAAAAATCGATTTATACTCCAACGTACTTCTTCCCACAATATAGAGTATAATGATAAAAAGTAAAGGTCGTTCTTAGTGTGTCAATCAAAAAAGATATTGTAAATTAATTCATTAAATAAAATGGACGAAATGAAAAATAGTTCGGAGATGCAGAAGGGCAAGACAACATGCGCGTGCGGTGCGGGATGTAATTGCGGGTGTGGGCACAGTTCCGTACATCGCGTGATCTGGTGGGTGGCGGGGATCATCATTCTTATCTTTGTGTTTGCGCTTGGCGTGAAGGCGGGCGAATTCCGCGATGAGCTCCATGCCGCATTTGGTAATTCTTACTATCATAACCATTCGATGATGCAGGATCAGGGCGAATACGGTGGCGGTGGCGCAATGCCGATGTCGCAATCGATGCCGGCAGAAGGTACCACGACTACGAGCGGGCAGTAGAGGTAAAAACAAAAGCCCCACCTTTTAAAAGGTGGGGCTTTTGTTTTTGTATACTTTTAAAGTACACTACAGAAAATGATTGAGTTTACCGTATTAAAAAAATCTAAAAAGTCCGCGGCGCGGCTTGGGATATTGAAGACGCCGCATGGCGAGGTGATGACGCCGGCGATCGTGCCGGTGGCAACGCTCGCCACTATCAAAGCCTTGCGCTCTGACGAGGTTCTCGCCACCGGCACGCAGATGCTCATCTCGAACACGTATCATCTCCACCTTCAGCCGGGAGAAAAAATAGTGAAGGCGGCGGGCGGCATCAATACGTTTATGAACTGGAACCGTCCGACAATGACCGATTCTGGCGGGTTCCAGGTTTTCAGTCTCGGCTTCGGGCGCGATCTCGGCATCGGCAAGCAGTCCATCAGCAATTTCGGCAGCAAACTGGAAAAGGCGATTGAGAAGGGGAACCAACCGAAGACCGTCAAGATGACGGAGGACGGCGTGGAGTTCCGTTCGCCGCTCACGGGTGAGGCGATGTTCCTGGGGCCGGAGGAATCCATGGCGATCCAGAACAAGCTGGGCGCGGACATCATGTTCGCGTTCGACGAATGCCCGCCGCCGGGAATCACGCACGAATACATGAAGCATTCGCTCGCGCGCACCAACCGCTGGGCAGAGCGGTCACTCGTGGCGCATAAGACCGGTCAGGCGCTCTATGGCATTGTGCAGGGAGCGATGTTCGAAGACCTGCGTAAGGCAAGCGCGCGGGCAATTACTCTGATGGACGGTTTTGCGGGTTATGGCATCGGCGGCGACATCGGCGAGTCCAAAGCGATGTCGCGCAAAATTTTGAGCTGGGTGGTGCCACTTCTCGATCAGAGCAAGCCGCGACATCTGCTTGGCATGGGACACATGGAAGACATCGAGCTCATCATGCAGGGCGGCGTGGATACGTTCGACATCACGGTGCCGACGCACTACGCGCGTCGCGGCATCGCGTTCGTCAGTAAAAAGAGCGGCATGCGCGGCGGCGCGCACGAAGGGCGCGTCGATTTTAATAAGGCGGCGTTGCTCAATGATAAAACCCCGATCGATCCATCGTGCGAATGCCTGGTGTGTCAGAACTATCGGCGCAACTACATTGCGCACCTCGTGCGCGCGAACGAGATCGCAGGCGCGGCATTGCTCACATTCCACAATCTATTTTTCTTCAACGCGTATGTGGCGAAAGTACGGGAGAAAATTGCGAAGGGGATATTATAGAAATGAAGATACAGGCTATAAAAACCGACGTCATTCATCCGCCGAAAGATGATCTTTTCCCCGCAATCGTCAAGGCAATTCCTTCCTTAAAAGAGAAGAGTGTCATCGTTATAACCTCGAAAGTCATAAGTATTTGGCAGGGAAGATGTGTCTCGATGGATCGTTATGCCAAAAAAGATGAGTTGGTCATGCGCGAAGCGGATCTTTATCTGCCTCGGGAGATGACCCCCGGTGCGTGGTGCATGCATACTATAAAAAACAATATATTTATTCCGTCGGCGGGCGTCGATGAAAGCAACGCGGATGGATATTATATTTTATGGCCGAAGGATCCGGCACGCGTAGCAAAGAAATTATGGATGTGGCTGCGTAAAAAATACGCAGTGAAGGATCTTGGCGTGATTGTGAGCGACTCGCACACCATTCCTTTGCGGCGTGGCGTCATGGGAATTTCACTCGCTCATTATGGATTTGAGCCGTTAAAAGATTATCGTGACACACCGGATATTTTTGGGCGCACGCTTAAGATGACGCAGACCAATATTCCAGATGGCCTCGCCGCAGCTGCGGTCGTGTTGATGGGTGAAGGCGACGAATGCACGCCGCTCGCAATTATCAGCGACGTCCCATGGATAACATTTGTAGAACACCCGCGTCGCTCGAAGAAACCATTTTCTTCATTCGAGATACGCACTCACGAAGATTTATACTACCCGTTATTATCGGGAGTGAAGTGGAAGAAAGGGAAAAATGGAAAATAATTTTTCCAAAACCTCTTGACGCAAGTCCACATATAATGGATTTTACATTTTGTAATATCCAGTGCGTGGGGGCGTACTACTTAGTAGGCCGCGCAAGATCGCGCGCAAAACAAAGGTCGCACCTATATAAATTCAAACACATCGTACGCTTATGCTTGTTAAAGCCACAAGGAAGGGGGCATACACCCATCGTAGCTTACTCAAGGACCTGTCCGAGATAAAAGAGGTCCTGAAGGTCGAAACACAACTCATTAAAGAGCTCATCAGGATGGCAATCGCAAGACAAACCGCCGGTTTTGAATTTGGCTTCTAGAAAGGAACGCACATGCTACCAAGATGAAAGTCCGCTCTCCGACAAAAGGGGAGCGGACTTTTTGTTTTCGAATATATTAAATAAAGATTATAATGAAGGCATATAATAATCACTCCCAATGTCCTCCTATTATAACCCCCAGCGCTCGCGCAATCTGTTCGATCCAAAGTCGCATGAGCCGTTCACGGTCAGCCGGAGCGGCATCGATCTTTTTGTGCAGTGCCCACGCTGTTTCTATATCGACAAGCGGCTCGGCACCGGACGTCCGCCGGGATTTCCGTTCAGCCTGAACAGTGCCGTGGACGCGCTGCTCAAAAAGGAATTTGACACCCATCGTGCCGCGGCCACGGCACATCCGCTCATGAAGGAGTACAACATCGACGCGGTGCCGTACGCACACAAAGAGCTTGATGCGTGGCGCGACTCGCTCCGTCGCGGGATTCAATTCTTGCACGAGCCGACGAACTTGCTCATCCGCGGCGGCGTGGACGATGTGTGGGTGGCGCCGACGGGGGAGTTGTACATTGTGGATTACAAAGCGACGTCAAAGACGGAAGAGGTTTCGCTCGACGCCGAGTGGCAGGACGGCTACAAGCGGCAGATGGAAGTGTATCAATGGCTTTTCCGCAAGAACGGTTTTGTGGTCTCGCCGATCGGATACTTTGTCTATTGCAATGGCGACGCGGACGCCGCCGCATTCGACGCGCGATTGGAATTCGATATTAAAGTGATCCCATACGTGGGCAATACCGATTGGGTGGAACCAACGATCGTGAATATGAAAAAATGTTTGATGGATGAAAAAATTCCAACAGCCAGCGTGGAGTGCGATTACTGTGCGTATGTTAATACGCGAGCGCAGCACGAAAAAAATCGGAGAGTCAAGCCGTAGCTTGCTCTCCGTATTGCGTTAGACACCTCTCCGGCTTTTGCAGGATGGATAGCCCCAATGATGTAGATCAGCATCATCATTCCATGCGAAGAGTGAGGGCGCGCCGTCGCTGAAGATAGACACGCTCGGCCTGCTCCCTGAGCCATAACGTGAACCGCCAAGAAGTTTGTTGCAGTTCAGGCTCGTGAGGATATGGGAAAAGGTGATGCAGTGGATGATCCCTTCGTAAACAGTGATCGGCGATCGATTCAATTCGCAGATTTTCGATTCGCTGATGCGAGGTTCCATGCCCAGATATTCCCTACCGTCGTTGATACTACACAAGAGGTAGGTTTCCTTTGGGGTGGTAACCACATCCGTGAGAAGCATTGGGTCGAGCCGGTTCTTCCCTTTCTTGCCATTCACCTCTATCAATTCCATGAGGTGATCGAGATCGAATCCATGGCCATGGCGGGGAGGAATGATGCTAAAGAGGCCATCGGGGATATCCTTCCGGAAAGGATCGGCATCCTGATAGCGAATAAGCCCTGCGACGAAGAGTGTCTCCACTTCTTCATCGAAGAGTTCCTTTTTGTCCGACCGTATTTGAAGTGCCCGATATTGCTTCGCGCTGATATGTTCTGTCATGGGCATTGCGATGCCCTCCTTCTGTATTGTTTTATATACCATCGCGTCGGGGGCGTCAATCGGAATCGTAGTGTATGATAGAGAGATGATGAGTGAAGAAAAAGTTTTTAGCATTGCGGAATATATCGAGGTTCTTAATATATTTTTTAAGTCGCAGTCGGCGCGGATCATCGGCGAGATCAGCGAGCTCAAGCGCGCGGCGAGCGGGCACGTGTACTTCAGCATCAAAGATAAAGAGAATCCCGGCTCGCTTGACGCGATCATGTGGGCGCGGAATTATCAGCTGTGTGGCATCGCGCTCGAAGTGGGAATGGAAGTGATCTTAAATGGCCATCCTAACGTGTATCCGAATAATGGCCGGCTTTCGTTCGTCGCGGACACGGTGGAGCTGGTGGGTGAAGGCGCGTTAAAGAAAGCGTACGATGATCTGCGCAAAAAGCTGGAAGCGGAGGGCGTGTTTGCCGCCGCGCGCAAGCGCACGCTGCCGGATTATATTCAACGCATCGGCGTCATCACTTCTATGAAGGGTGCAGTCATCCATGACTTCGAAAATAATTTGGGGAAGTTCGGGTTCAAAGTAAACGTGATCGATTCGCGCGTGGAGGGTGCGCAAGCGGCGGCGCCATTACTCGCCGCGATCCGTGCGATGCGCGAGATGGTGGAGGACGAAGGCTCGCGCGGCATGGGCATCGAGGCGCTCGTGATCATTCGCGGCGGCGGCTCGCTCGAGTCCCTGCAGGCGTTCAACAACGAGGCGCTCGTGCGCGAGGTCATCAATTTTCCAGTGCCGGTGATCGCGGGTATCGGCCACGATCAGGATGTGCCACTCATGGCGCTCGCCGCGGACTATATGACGTCCACGCCGACCGCCGCTGCGCACCTGCTCAGCCGGTCGTGGGAGGAGGCATACGCAAAGGTGCGCGCGTTCAGCGGGTTACTCAACCGCTTTCCATTGGAATTACAGCGCGTAGAAAACGATTTGAAAAATACATGGGAGCGATTTTGTATTACCTTTGGGCGGTCATTGGAACACGCCCACCAGACGCTCGCGCTCGGCGCGCAGGCGATCAAACACAACGATCCCGCGCGCCAGCTTGCGCTGGGCTATTCCATCGCGAGAAGGAATGGTAAAGTAGTACGGAGCATGGCAGGGCTTTCGCCCGGCGACGAGATGTCGCTCGCCGTGAGCGACGGAGAGATCAATACTATTATAAAAACTATCAACCACAACCATAGCGATCATCATGGCGAAGACCACAAAGCAATCAGCGGCGGGACAAAAACCCCACGACCTAAAAAAATATCTGGAGGACATCAAGCAGATCTCGGATTGGTTTGAGGATCAGGAAGAGATCGATCTTGAAGAGGCGTTAGTGAAGATCCGCGAAGCGGGGGAGTTGATCAAGTTGAGCAAAGATCGTTTAACGGAAGTGGAGAACGAATTCAAGGAAATAAAGACAAAGATAGAAGCGGAATAAAAAAAGCCCCACCTCTTAAAAGGGCGTCTCGGAGCCGCGAAGGCGGCGAGAGCCGAGGCGGCCGGTCAGCAGCCGCGACTCTTAGGAGTCCCGCGGGAGAACGCCGTACCTTTTAAGAGGTGGGGCTTTTGTTATTACTACTTTGTATCTTTATCGCGCGCTACCTTCAACGCATCTGCCCACCAGATGAGCTGGTCGAGCATCATATCGGCGTTTGCGTCGAATGACTCCGTTTTCAATATTCCTTTTTCATCCAGCATGCTCCATGGGTTGACCATGTGCACCGCGGTGCGGATGGAGACCATCTGCTGTTCGGCGACGACGGGGCGCAACTGATCGACGGCGCGTGCAGCACCGACCGTGCCGTATCCCACGAACGCCACCGGCTTCTTGTGCCACTCCTTTCCGACATAATCGAATGCGTTCTTGAGTACCGCAGGGTATCCATGATTATATTCCGCTACGGTAAAGATGAAGCCATCAGCTTCGCCGATCTTTGCGGTCCATTGCGCTGAGATCGGATACGGGTATGCGCCTTCTTTCATCGCCGCCATCATCGGCGACATCGCTTCATTAAAGAGGGGGAGCGGGTAATCGCGCAGATCCAATAACTCCACATCCAATCCTTTTGTTTTTGCCTTTTCAACAATCCACTTTGCCGGCTGTTCGCCGAACCGATTCTGCCGCGTCGTCCCGAGAATAACTTTTATTTTTAACATTGTTTTTGATTATTATTTAATTTATTATTTTTTCTTCGACTTTGATTTCTGTTTTTGCATATCATTCACCAGACTGTGGAGGAGTTTGAGCGTATATTCCGTATTCACCGCATAGAACACTTCCTTACCGCTTCGCTCGTCGATCACGAGGTCGCACGTCTTGAGCGTTTTCAGATGTTGCGATACCGCGGGCTGGGAAAGTTTAACGATGCGCGTCAGCTCATTCACCGTCTTTCGCCCCTTGAGGAGCGCCTCGATGATCCGGTATCGCGCGGCGTTGCCAACGCCTTTGCCGAACTTATTTATTTCCCTGCAGAGATCAGACATATTTAGATATTAGCATATGCTTATATGTCGTCAAGGGGTGCATAGGGACGCCCTTTTGAAGGCTTTGTGAAAAAAGATATAATAGCCGTTATGGATAGCAAAAAGGTCATCATCAAAAAAACGCCGAGGCACGGCAGGGGAGTTTTCGCCGCCAGAAAGATAAAAAAAGATGAGGTTATTGCGGCGTTTGATGGCGCGATCTACGATGCTGGCCACGAGGACTGGAGCGATGATCTTTATAATCATGCCATCCAATATGGGGAGCAACAATGGCGGGATTCAAAGGGGATCGCGCGGCTGGTCAATCACTCATGCGATCCGAATTGCGGCATCCGCGACCTGTTCAAGGTGGTGGCGATGCGGGATATCGCGCCTGGCGAGGAGGTCACATGGGACTACGGCATGACTGAAAATTATACGTGGCGAATGAAATGTACGTGCGGGTCGTCGCTTTGTCGGAAGACGATCGGAGCATATCGCACGATGCCGCCCGCCATCAGGAGGAAGTATAAGGGATATATTTCAGGGTGGCTGCTCGAGAAATAAGCGTCACGTGATATAATAGTGGTATGCCCGAACCAACAAAAAATTGCACTCACCGCGACCAGATCCGCGATGTCCATCCGAAGGACATTACGGTGTGTGAGGATTGCATCAAGATCGGCGACGTATGGGTGAGCCTGCGTGAGTGCCTCACGTGCGGTCATGTGGGATGTTGTGACAGTTCCAAGAATAAGCACGCTACGAAACATTTCCATGAAACGGGACATCCGATTATGAAGTCGGTCACGCCGGGCGAAGAGTTTACGTGGTGCTATGTGGACGAAATCTATTTATAAAATTTTAATACAATAAAAGCATGAAAAAAATATTAAATATTTTGGCGGTTGTGTTCGGCATCGTGTTCGTGGCGCTCGCAATCTACTATTGGATAACGCCTGCAAACATGTTGCCCGCGTTTTTACCGGGCTATGACGTTGCGATGGCGACGCCGCACATCAAGCACGGCATCGCATCGCTCGTGGTTGGCCTCGCACTGTTGGTTTACGCGTGGTTCGCAAGCGCAAAGAAAGTTTCCTAGGGATGGCAATCGAAGTTCCAAAAGAAGTCCCCGAGAACGGATTTTACTATCACTACAAGCACGACCCCGACGGGCCGCTGACCAGTTACGCATACGAAGTGGTCGGCGTCGGTCACCATACGGAGGACTATGCCACGGTGGAAGATATGCATATGGTAATATACCGTCCACTCTATGAAGATGCGGCGGTGTATAAAGCGGGTAAGCTTTTCGATCTGCGCCCGCTCGGCATGTTTATGGAATACATCACGAAAGAGGGGAAGACATTCCCGCGGTTCAAAAAGGTCAGCGATGAGGCGGTGATAAAAGAGTTGGAGGCGGCGCGGGCGAGGATGTACGGGAGTTAGCCGTGGGATGTTATAATAAAGCCAATATCACTTATGAAAAATAATATTCCTAAGGCGGTAAAGAACATCGATCATATTGGCGACCTCTGGCTTCCGTTAAAAATAAAATATGATCGGATGCCCGGTCTTTCTGTGGGTATTGTTTATCAAGGGAAATTACTTTATGGAAAGGGTTTTGGATTCGCCGATATTGGGAAAAAGCAGCGTGCTACCGAGAAAACGCTTTATCACATTGCGTCCAATTCGAAAATGTTCACTGCGGTTTCGATTATGCAGCTTGTCGAGCTGGGGAAACTTCGTCTTGATGACAAGGTGGCTACGCATATTGACTGGTTTAAGGCAAAAAATAAAAATGCCGATGCGGCTAGTATAACGATAAGGCAATTACTCTCCCACGCCGCTGGGATATTTCGCGATGGCGATACGGCGCATTGGGAAACGGGTAAGTTTCCCAAAAATTTACAATCATCATTTTCGGAAAAATCCCTACGGTTGGAAAATCTTGCTTCGTTTAAATACGCGAATTACGGATACGGCCTCTTGGGGGAAATCATAAAAAGAGTAAGCGGATTGTCATACGAACAATATGTGCAAGTCAATATTTTGAGGCCGCTTGGAATGAATGATACTTATCCGGACTACGAAGATGGTCTTGCTCGCGTAGCAACAGGATACGGAAGAAACATTCCCGATGAGCAACGGCAAATATTTCCCCATTATAAAACGCATGCCTACTCCAGCGCAACCGGATTCGTTTCAAATGTGCTTGATCTTGGTAAATTCATTCACGCACTTTCGCTTGAGAGTAAAAACAAAATACTGACGCGTGAATCTAAAAAAGAAATGATACATCCCCACGAAAAGACGGGGGAGGGTGATGAATATGGATTGGGGGTCGAGATTGCATATATAAAGAATAGAAAAATTGTCGGTCACGGTGGCGGTTTCAATGGATTTATTACTAAAGTTATGTGGGATGCGCAGGGCGATTTGGGGGTAATAGTCTTGTCGAATTCACTTGATAGTTCTGCGGGGAATATTGCTCGTGGCCTTTTTGAGACGATATATGATTTCCTGGATAGACAGGTCGAATATATGGGGAATAAAAAAGTCAATTTTAAATCGTTGGAAGGTATCTATCGCAGTGTGTGGGGCGACGATGTGGTGGTGAGAATGGGAAATACATTGATTGCTTTCAATCCTAAAACTGATTCTCCACTCCGGTGGAGTACGTCTTTTATTCCTGAAAAAGTCCCCAATCAATTTTTAATGAAAAGCAAAAATATGTTCAGTAATGGCAATGAAATTGCGAAATTCGGCAGATTTAAAAACGGGCGGGCGCAGGAGGCTTTTTTTGGAGCAACACCATCACGCCGCGTTAGCTAATTAACGGTATTAGCGCAGTATGATCAAGCTCACGATCCCAATCGCAATGCAATACACCGCGAATGGCGTCAGCGTGTTTGTTTTAAAATAGCGCGTAAGGAACTTGACGGCGAACCATGCAGCGAACGCGGCGGCGATGGCGCCCGCGAGCGAGACCTCGATGAGCGCACTCCCACCCGAGCTGAGCAGCGGCGGGATCTCGACGAGCGCCGCCGCGCCGATGATCGGCGTGGCGAGAAGGAACGAGTAGCGCAGGGAATCCTCGTGCGAGAGCCCCACCATCAGGCCGCCCGCGAGCGTGGAGCCGGTGCGCGAGAATCCTGGGATGAGCGCGAGTACTTGTAGAATGCCGACTTTAAACGATTGCCAAAATGAAAGCTGATGTGCGATACGCGTATCGTTATTTCGTAAACTTTCCGTGGGCATGGCGGAGGTCGTGGCAGTGGCGTTCGTCGCGCCGCGACGCGCCGCTCGCTTGCGCAACCATTCCGCGAGCAGGAGTAACAATCCATTCAATGTTAAAAATATCGCCGCGGAAATCGGCGAGAGCAACGTGCCGGTGATCTGGTCTTTCAATAATAATCCGATGATGCCCGCGGGGATCGTGCTCACGACGAGCAACCAGCCGAGTTTTGCATCCGGATCCGCATCGCTTATCTCGCGCGCGGCGAGCGAGCGGAAGATGCCGCGCACAATCCGCACCCAATCCTTGAAGTAGATCACAAATAACACGATCGCGGTGGCGAGGTGTGTGGCAACCAAAAATTCCAAAAATGCTTCAGAATTTTGATCGATGTTCCATCCGAGGAGTCCCGGGATGAGCACGCTGTGTCCGAGGCTCGAGACGGGGAATAGTTCTGTGATGCCTTGTGTGAGGCCGAGGACGATCGCTTGAAAAAAAGTGAGCATGGGTTAAATCTCCATATCGCCGCGCGCTTCGATCTTGTAGCGCTTTTTGCGGAGGTAGGCCATGTAGCCCGCGACGCCGATCATCGCGCCGTTATCCAGGTTATATTTGAAGTCCGGCACAAAGAATGCGCACCCGATCTTTTTTGCTTCCCGCGCGAGTCGCGCGCGCAACGCTTTATTCGCTGCCACACCGCCGGAGAGCATCACCGACCGTGCGCCGAATTCTTGTGCGGCGCGGATCGTTTTCTTGACGAGCACATCGAGCGCGGCTTCCTGGAACGACGCGGCGACGTCGGCCTTGGCGGCATCCGCGCTTTTGCCGTTCATTACGTCCGCATGGTCGCGCATATAATAGAGCACGGATGTTTTTAAACCAGAAAAGCTAAAGTCGTAGTTTTTCTCGTGCAGCATCGGACGGGGGAATGCGATCGCGACGCGGATTGCCCGCGCGGGCGAGGCGTTCGACCTCGGGGCCGCCGGGATATTGTAGTCCGAGCAGGCGCGCAACCTTGTCGAACGCCTCGCCCGCGGCGTCATCGCGCGTTTCGCCGAGCCGTTTCCATTTTGAGAATGAATCGAGCTTGAGTAAAATAGTGTGGCCGCCGCTCACGATGAGCGCAACCGCAGGGAAAATATTTTTTGCGCTGGAGTTCTTTGTGTGCGACCGGCCCCCGGTCTTTGGTGGTGATAAAAGAAAACTATAGAGGTGCCCTTCCAGATGATTTGCGCCGACGAGCGGCACGCGATATTCCTTTGCGAGCGACTGCGCGAACGTGATGCCCGTCCAGAGCGCTGGCTCCAATCCTGGCCCGACCGTCACCGTGATCAGATCGAACTTGAGTCGTGGATATTTCGCCTGCAGCTGCCCAAAAAGTATCGGCAGATTTTTTAAATGCTCGCGCTTGGCGAGATTGGGAACCACGCCACCGAACGGGCGGTGGATCGGGATCTGCGTGGTAACAAGGTTTTCAATAACGCGCACGCGCGGCGCACGCGCCGTGCCCGCGGCCTCAAGGAGGGCAACACCCGTCTCATCGCACGATGTTTCGATGGCAAGAATTTTCATGGAGTGGAATAACGATGGAATGCTTTATCATTGTACAATCTACCACGATTAATGGATAGAAAAAAGGACCGGCGTCGCCGGTCCTTGGATAATGATTGTGAGGATGATAGCTACCCCGCTCGTTTGGAAAAGATCGAACCAATTGCCCGGAAAAAGCGCAAGATAGTTCTTTTGATGGGGACAACGATCTCCAGTTGTTCGTTCAAATCGTCGAAGAGTATGTGATTTCGATGGTGTGCCAAAGCAATTTCTCTTTTCCACAGATGCTCTCACTGTTATAGCACGTTCACATTAAAAAAAGATAAATAAAAAATGGGCAGTTCGCTGTGTGCGAACTGCCCATGAGAGCCTGTCAGTACTTATTGTTGGTGATGATCTTTGATGATCCAGGAGACGTCGAGCTGTTGCCTGCCAGCGGTGAGCATGAAGTCACCATCAATGCTTTTGACGTTCGCCCGGCGATTCTTGCCCAGCGGATCACCGGGGAAGTGATAGACGATCCGGTCGCCTATCTTGAGGTCGGTGGTCCACTCGATCCCACCGCCAAGTTCGATCCGTTGCGTGCGCAGTGTCGATCCCAGATATTTCTCGATCCAATACTCCCGCACCGGATAGTTTTGTGATGCTGTGTTTGTCTCCGCGATGGCAGCCTCTTCTGAGGTCCACGCGTCACATCCCTTTTTCCCGGTCTGTGGATCGTCCCACACTACGCGAAAATTCTTGCCGACGGTCGTTGTGGGTGAAGGTTGATTCGAGCAGTTGCTTTGAGCAACCGCGACGGAAGAAACCATGAGCATCGTCGCGAAAGCGACTACGGAGAAGGTGACACCTTTCATATTAAACTCCTTTACCTCCACAGGAGGCAGATTTCAGCTGTCCCTATTATATCCCATATTAATATTTATGTCAAAGTATCGCCGGCGGCACAAAAAGAAATAAAAAAGGCCACGTCTTGCGAAGTGGCCAGTGCGGTAGAACGATCAAGAGATCAACCGACGGAGCAAACCGAGTTTTCCAGGTCGGGGAAAAAATGATTTACCTCTTTGGTTGGATAAGCTGCGTGAGCAGACTCGATCTGGTATCCCGCATCCTCCATATATCTTTTTATTTCCGTCGCCCGCGCGCGGCACTCTTCAAGAGAGGCTAAGCCCGTAATAAGAGGGCAGACCTCTCTGCTCTTTTTATTTCCCTGGTGGATCACTATGGAAAGATTCCAACACGGATCTTCCGCGCCGGATCTAAAAAGATCTTTGACCTCGTCATCCGCTCTTTTGCAAGCAGAACAAAGAACGGGGTCGCTGATACTTAAGGGCGCGTGGCCTTTTTTTGCCTTGTAGCCATAGCTTTCAAAGCCACTGCATTGATGCTCGACCGGTCTGATGGATCGCCGAACGGTGCGGACAAACATTGCTACGACGGCAGCGACGATACAAAGAGCTATCACCCACATTACCCACGTCGGTATTTCTGCTGATGTCATATGAAACCTCCTTCGATTCCGGAGGAATGATAATATAAAAAATTGTAAGCGTCAACGATAAAAAATGGGCAGTCGCGGTGTGCGAACTGCCCAAATATTTCTCATCCACGTTCAGATTTATCGATAGTGTTCTGATAAATCAGAAAAAGGAAGATATCTATCGTCCGGGCTTATAGCCGTGGCGAACCAGAGCTTGCTTCCCTGAAGATGCATACAGATTTTGATCTTCTCTGCGCGTCTGCGGCATTCATCCAAAGATTTTAGCCCTGAAATTTTAGGACCAAGATCCCTACTCATCTTTGTTCCTGTATGGCCTCCGTAAGTGAGGGTCCAGCCAGGATTATGCCCGCCATCCGCGAATAGCGCCGTATGTCTGGCTTTCGCTCTTTGGCAGCCGATGCAAAGGCTGAGGCTCACTCCGTCTAAAGATGCATGCCCTCGGTCGGCGTGGTAGTCGTAGGTGGAAAATCCATAACACATTCCGGGATGCAGCATCCCGGTGGGGATAGTTGATTCGCGTGATTCGCGACGTTTCCAGACGAATAATCCTAGCAGGATACCAAGGACCGACAAAGCCATCATCCACATCATATGAAACCTCCTTATCAGATTCTGCAATAAGTTGTAGTATAAAAATCAACTATTGTCAATTGTAGCTCCAGCGGGAATCGAACCCGCATTTGCGCCGTGAAAGGGCGCCGTCCTAACCATTAGACGATGAAGCCATACCCGCGCGACGGGCGCAGAAACTGCGCAAACCTGCCGGCTGATGATGCTATACTATAATAAAGTGCGAATTTTTGAAAGCGTAAGAATTTTGATTCTTTCCCGATAAGTGCTACTTTTAACAACGTTATGAAACGCTTCTTTGAGATGCTGCCAGGGATATTGGCGTGGCTCACCCTCATTTTTATGGTGCTTTTTTCGTGGCTCCTGCCGGTGTGGGTATCTATTTTTATTATCCTGTTCGATATCTATTGGGTGCTGAAGACGGTGTATCTCTCGTTGCACCTCCGCGCGACGTTCGTCGAAATGCGTCGCGTGATGAAGATCGATTGGCTGGCGAAGATCCGCGAAGAGATGCCGGCGGCGGCTGATGGCGCCCCCGTGACCCACCCAGCGCTCGACGAAATTTATCACCTCGTCATTTTGCCGATGTACGACGAGCCGTTCGAGGTGGTGCGCGAAAGTTTTGCGTCGCTCACGCGCGTCAATTACGATGCGAAAAAATTATTGGTGGTGCTCGCGCTGGAGAACAAGGCAGGGGATGCGGCGTGCGCGACAGGCGTAAAGCTTCAACACGAATTTGGCGCAGCGTTTGGGAAATTTTTAGTGACGCATCATCCGGCGGGATTGCCAGATGAGATTCCGGGCAAGGGTTCAAACGAGGTCTGGGCGGGACAACAGGCGATGCGCGAGATCATAAACATCCCGCCGGAACATATATTGGTGTCCGTGTTCGACAGCGATACGCAGGTCTTCCCGGAATATTTCAGCCGGCTCACGTATGTTTTCCTAAAGGCAGAGAACCGCACGCATGCGATCTATCAACCGATCCCACTCTTCACGAATAACGTCTACGAAGCGCCGATGCTTGCGCGCGTCGTCGCGTTCAGCACGACGTTCTGGCAGATGATGCAGCAGTCGCGCCCGGAGCGACTGACATCGTTCTCATCACAATCCATTCCGCTCAGCACCCTGCTCGACATCGGGTGGTGGGATAAGACGATCGTGTCGGAGGACTCGCGCATTTTCTGGCAGGGATATTTAAAATATCACAGCGACTTCCGCGTGGAGCCGCTCTTCTATCCCGTCTCGATGGACGTGAACGTTGCGCCCACGTTCTGGGGTACGATGATTAATATTTATAAACAGCAGCGGCGCTGGGGCTGGGGCGTTGAAAATATTCCGTACATGTTGGAGGGATTCCGGCATGATCCGCAGATCCCGGAAAGCAAAAAAAGATATTGGACGTTCAACGCGATCGAAGGATTTCATTCATGGGCCACGAACTCGCTGATCATTTTTGCATTGGGTTGGTTGCCGCTCGCGCTCGGCGGTCGTCACTTCGGCCACTCCGTGCTCTCGTACAACCTGCCCCACATCACGCGATTCATCGTCTCGCTCTCGATGGTTGGTGTCGCAAGCTCCGCAATCCTCAGTATATTTCTTTTACCCAAGCCACCCGGCGGACTGAAGGCAAAAGATTATTTAATATTTGTTTTGCAGTGGGTGCTGATGCCGTTCACGCTGATCATTTTTGGCGCATTCCCCGGGCTGGAGGCACAGACGCGGCTGATGCTCGGCGGGCGGTGGCGACTTGGCTTTTGGGTGACGCCGAAGGGGCGCTATCAAAAAGTCAATTGATCATGTTCCACTGTTAATCTGGCAAACAGAGCTCACTCAGCAGACAGTAGAGCCCTTCTTTATGGATGTAATATAATATCAGTATTTTAAAATCACAAATTGTGATTTTAAAATACTGATCTATCGCTGTTTCTTTACGTTACGCCTTTAGTGAGCGCAGAGCGTAGTGCTCGTATCTCGCATCTCTACTATTCCTGATGCACTCGCGCCCTGAACTCCTCCACCTTCTTTCGTAGCGCCAGATTCTTTTTGAACTGCGGATCCGCGGTGACGGCTTGGATCGCCGCTTCGCGCGAGTGTTTGACGAGCTCCGGATCGCGGAGCGCTTCCATCGCGACGTCGGGGAGTCCGGTTTGCACGTTGCCGAAGAATTGTCCGGGGCCGCGGAGGGCGAGATCTTTTTCTGCGAGCTCGAAACCGTTCTTGGCTTCGAGGATCGCTTTGAGGCGCGCGTTCGCGGCGGCGGCTTGCGAGTCAGCCATCAAAAAACAATATGACTGATATTCGCCGCGCCCGACACGGCCACGGAATTGGTAGAGCTGTGCGAGGCCGAAACGGTCTGCGCCTTCGATCATCATAATGCTCGCGTTCGGCACGTCCACGCCGACTTCGACGACGGATGTGGCGACGAGGAGGTCGAACTCGCGATCTTTGAACTTACGCATTACTTCTTCTTTTTCCTTCGGCTTCATTTGGCCGTGGAGCATCGCGATGCGAAGGTCGGGAAAAATCTTTTGCGAAAGTTTTTCATATTCTTCTTTAACAGACTTAAGCTCGAGTTTTTTGACGAATGCCATCTTGCCGCCCGGCACTTTTGTTGACTCCTCTTCCTCCGGCACGTCAATACGCGGACAGATGACAAACGCCTGGCGGCCTTCCTTTATTTGCTCACGAATAAAATTATACGTGGCGGTGCGCTTGAGTGGCGCAACAATTTCCGTCTTGATCTCCTTGCGTCCGACGGGCAGCTCGGTGATGAGTGATAGGTCGAGATCGCCGAACACGGAGAGCATCAGTGTACGCGGGATCGGCGTGGCGGACATGCTGAGGAAGTGGGGGATCGGCGCGGAGCCGTTGCCATTCACGCCGCCTTTCCGGGCGTTCGCGTTCAGTTCCGCCCGCTGGCGCACGCCGAACCGGTGTTGCTCGTCTATTATTACGAGCCCGAGCGACGCGAACGCGATCGTTTTTTGGATGAGCGCGTGCGTGCCGAAGATGATTGAGATTTCCCCGTCAGCGACTTTCTTTGAAAACTCCAGCTTGGAAATTTTCGATTCCAATGCTTTGCCGTAAAAAACGTGCGCGCTACTGCCGGTGATGAGCCCGATGACGGACTGCTCATCACCAAGCGCAAGCGTCGCGAACAACTTCTTCATCGTTTCGAAATGCTGCCGTGCCAGAATTTCCGTCGGTGCCATGAACGCGGTTTGCAGTTTGTTCTCCGCGGCGATGAGTGCCGCGATCGCGGCCACCACCGTTTTCCCCGAGCCGACGTCTCCCTGTAGGAGCCGGTTCATCGGCCGCGGCTTGTCGATATCTTTGATAATTTCCCAGAGCGATTGTTTCTGCGAATGCGTGAGCTCGAAGGGCAATCGAGCGAGCATCGCTTTCACGCGTTCGATGTCGGCAGTGATCGACCGGCGCGCGCTCGGTGGCAAGCTTCATCTTTTGTTGCATGTTCAAAATTTGGAGCAAAAACAATTCCTCAAACGAGAACCGAGCGCGCGCCGCGGCGGCATCCTCGATCCGGCGGGGGAAATGCATGGAGTGGATCGCCTCATTCAATTCCGGAAAATGAAATTCCGTTAAAATTTCGGCGGGGATCCATTCTTTCATCACCGGTTTTTTGCGGAACAGCGCTTGCGTGACGAACCGGATCCCGCGCGAGGTGAGTCCGCGGGTCTCGGGATACACCGGCACGAGCCGCGCGGTGTGGTTCATCTCCTGCACGCCATTCTCGCCGTCCGCGCTCCGCAGGCGGATCACTTCGTAAACCGGATTGCTAAAATATATTTCGCCTTCTTCGTTGACCGACGCCTTCCCGGCAAAGTTCGCCGCGCGCCCGGTCTTTAAAACATTTGCCACATATGGTTGGTTGAACCACACCGCGCGGATGGATCCCGATTCGTCCGCGATCGTCGCTTCGACGATGCTCATCGCGCGGCGCCAACTGCGCTTGGTCTGCACTTCTTCCACGATGCCCTGGATCGTGGCTTGCTGTCCGGGCTCAAGCTCGGCGATGGAATAAATTTTAGCTGAAGTCTTCGTAGCGAGTGGGGAAGTGCCACAACAGATCGCGCACGGTCTTGATGCCCATCTTTTCAAGACGGCGCAGAGCGGGGACGCGGGCTCCCACAACTTCAAAAAGTGGAGTGTCCGAGGCTATCTGAAGCATTTGATTGTGCATAGTATACCATATCCAATCCAAGAGTGCAGTTTTTATAGCACTTGACAAATTTAAAGCATAGATGTACTATGGATAACAGTAATAAATTCCCAAGGAGAATGCCTCTGAAGAATCCCTTTGAAGTGATATTCTTTAGCCTCTTGACTTGACCTGCCGGCGGCGACCGCACGGATGCGGACGCCCAGTGCCGAGCGATGCTCGGCGAGAAAAGATAGCGGCACGCCTGCCGCGATTCACCAGCCCGGACCACTCCCAGGAGGAATCCATGCATTGTGATTACGGCTAACAGCGGTACCACAATTCAAAATCAGTCACCTTTTGCGGCGCACTAAACGGCGCGCGACTCTCCCGAGTCCGCGCCGTTCCTATTTCTATAATTAAAAAAATCGACGCGCCTCGTATGGGTGGTGCGCCGATGGGGTGGTGATAAATGTTAGAGCTGGATCAAGCACGATGGAGCATTCTGCTCCGGATCGATTTCATCTCGTTGAAGCATGCCTGTGATATCTCGAAGAGATCAGAGGAATTGATTTTTCCCAACAAGAGAAAGTTGGTGAGGGTATCGGCTGCGTTGAGGAGCTCGCTGTCGGATGAGGTGGCGATCTTTTGGTGAAGTCGCGTCCTCCCATCCTCCGCGCTGATTTCGAAACATGGTTCTCCGAGGTAACTCATCAGTAGATGTGGATGCGCGTCGGGGATGATTTCTCGAATTTGTGTTTCAACCATCTGGGGCATGAAAAATCTCCTTTTACTACTCTAAAAGATAAAACAAAGTTGGATCTATGGCAAGTGTTGAAAATAAAAAAACAGCGCACCCGTGTGGAAATGCGCTGATGGGAATAGATGCTGGGGAGAGGCTCATCGTGCAATGGGGATTTTTGCGAGATACCCTTCGATCATTTTGGGATAAACATCCTGCGCGAGTATCTCCACTACCGCAGCGATGATAGCGAGCCGCTCTTCTTTGAAAAGTTTTCTAAAGCGATACTCCGTGAGCTTCATAAACCGCATCACGCCCGCGGCCTCTGGAATTTCGCCGCGGTCGGCGAGTGAGCGTAGGATGGTTAGATTTCCGTCGTTCAATAGTTGGACGTTGAGGTGGTCGAGAAGAACCGCCTTGAACCTCGACGGCTCATTTTCCGATTGATCAGCAGCAACGTCAATTTCGGTGGCGATGATACTGATGATCTTATCGAGATTGTGCTTCTGGGTAATAACTGCCGGATGTTCCATAAAAGAACCTCCTAAAGATGGGAATGCTACCACTAAGAAGTTATCAGACCGATACTCTGTTTGCAAGCGATGCGTTTTTATCTTGTGCCCCCACGAGGATTCGAACCTCGGACCATCTCCTTAAGAGGGAGTTGCTCTACCAACTGAGCTATAGGGGCAATATCAAAGTTATTCTATTAAGGATATGCAAAAAATGCAATCGGGAAGCTAGCTTGTTTTGATATTGCCGGCACGATGGGTTTTCATGTCGCTTGCGCTGTTTCTCTAATACCATAGGGTTTCGCTATATTCTGAAATCACAAATTGTGATTTCAGAATGCTGGATTTGGCTGATTAAATTGAAATTCACCTCAACTGTTTCTAACCTCATAGGGCTGGGCGGAAGTTGCAATTTGCGCGACGTCAATGTTGTCGACGTCTCTTGCGAGCAGCAAGTTCTCGTGTTGCACCATACATTCGTGCCGCAAAACCACCGCCGATTTGAAAGGGGATATTGTGGTCTTGTAGGATATTTATAATCCAGCAGAATGCCGCTTCAGTATCTTTCATGGGTGCCCCCGCCAGGAGTTGAACCCAGACTTCATGGTTCGAAGCCATGCGTGATATCCGTTTCACTACGAGGGCAAATGTTCTCTACGCTCTAATGCTACAATTATCTGTATGACCATTGCAATCATCGTGTTCGAGTTCATCGTTTTGCTTTTTTCCGCCGTCTTGCACGAAGTGGCGCACGGCTACGAGGCGGAGCGGCTAGGGGACGACACCGCGCGGCAGGCGGGACGGCTGACGTTGAATCCGCTAGCGCACTTGGATCCATTCATGTCGTTCATTATGCCGCTCATTTTATTCTTCACGACAGGATTCTTTTTTGCGGGCGCAAAGCCGGTGCCGTACAATCCGAACAATTTCAAAGATCCGCGCACGGGTGCGGTAAAGACCGCGCTTGCCGGCCCTGCCACGAATCTTCTGCTCGCGCTCGTGTTCGGAATCCTTAGCTTGCTCGTGCCGCTCGCGGGCTCGGTCAAGGACGCGCTCTTCGGCGCAATCGCGAATGGCAGTACGCCCGTCTTTACGACGCCGCTTGCCGGAATCTATTTCTTCTTTCTGATCATCGTCTATATTAACGTCCTGCTCGGCATCTTTAACCTCGTGCCGATCCCGCCGCTCGATGGTTCGAAACTGCTCTTTCTTGTTCTGCCACCGACGCCCGGCACGTATAAGTTTATGTACTTTATGGAGCGGTGGGGGCTGATCCTCGTACTGATTTTTGTGTTCTTCGGATTCTCACTGATATTCCCCGTTATCACGTTTTTCTTCTCGCTCTTTACGGGCCGATTTTTCTAAATTGCTATAATAAAAACATGAGGAAAGGATTTACGCTCATAGAGTTATTGGTGGTCATTGCCATCATCGCCATTTTGGCCGTCGTCGTGATCCTGACGTTAAATCCTGCAGAGCTGTTGCGCCAGTCGCGCGATTCACAGCGCATCTCGGATATTTCCACATTAAAGAACGCGATCGGATATTATATGACGGACACCACAAGCCCCAATCTCGCTTCGTCATCGTTTGGATACGGTGCCTGCTATCTCTCGACGCTCTCCGGCAAAGGCACCGTGAGCTCAAGCTGTGGGGTTTTTGTGAGCACATATTCCACAGACGTGAGTACGACGAATGCGCTTTATCGTTTGAACAATTCCCAGGGATGGTTGCCGGTCAATTTCTCGCAGATCACCTTTGGATCGCCGATCAGTTCGCTTCCGGTGGATCCCACCAACAACGCAAGTTATTATTATGCCTACGCGGCAACTACGACCGGCGGCAATCTCTATGAGATCGACGCATTCATCGAAAGCAAAAAATTCAACACCAGCGGCACGAATGATGTAGTGTCCACCGACGGTGGCGATAATACGAGTACGCTCGAAGGAGGCAGCAGGCTGACCCTTTGATGTTAAGAGTTTTTTACGCTATAACTAGAAGCGTCGCAGAAAGGGCCTTTAGCTTAGTGGTAGAGCAATCGGTTTGCATCCGATAGATAGGGGTTCGATTCCCCTAAGGTCCACAGGATATCTTGCAGCTATTTATTTGACATAAAACCATACGTCGCTTACAATTCTCTGGTATTCGTTATGCCTACTATCCGTCAACTCATCAAAAAGGGTCGCAAGCCGCTTGCCACGAAGAGCAAAGCGCCGGCTTTGGCGTACTATTTTAATTCGATCCATAACCGGCCGGTGGATTCCACGTCGCCGTTCAAGCGCGGTGTATGCGTGAAGGTGTTTACCCAGACGCCGAAGAAACCGAACTCCGCTATCCGTAAGGTCGCGCGCGTGCGCCTGACGAACGGCATGGAGGTCACGGCATATATTCCGGGCGAAGGGCACACCTTGCAGGAGCACTCGATCGTCATGTTGCGCGGCGGCCGCGTAAAAGATCTTCCGGGCGTTCGCTATCACATCGTTCGCGGCGTGCTCGATACCGTTGGCGTCGCCAACCGCAAGCAGCAGCGCTCAAAGTACGGCGCAAAGCGTGCGAAAGCAAAATAAAGCGCCGCAAATTTTATCAACATTTAATCTTCTCCCATGCGTAAAAAGCGAGTATATAAAAAGTTTCATCAGCCCGGACGTCGTACACGGCCGTGTTGAGCTTGGGCCGCTTTATTAATTACGTCATGAAGGATGGAAAGAAATCCACCGCCGAGAAGTTGGTCTATGCCGCATTCGATAAGATAAAGGAGGTCACGAAAGAGGAGCCGATGGTGGTGTTTGACCGCGCAATGGAGAACACGATGCCGTTGCTCGAAGTCGCTTCCAAGCGCGTTGGCGGTGCGAACTATCAGGTGCCGCGCGAGGTTCGCCCCGAGCGCCGCTTCGTGCTCGCGCTCCGCTGGATCATCGGCGCCGCTCGCGCAAAGAAGGGCAAAGGCATGGCCGACAAGTTGGCCGACGAGATCATCGCCGCGTCCAAGAACGAAGGCAACGCGATCAAGAAGAAGCTCGACATGCATAGGATGGCCGAGGCGAACAGAGCTTTCGCACACTTCGCACGGTAAAGCCATGGGACGCACCGGCAGGAGGATTTTAATCAGCCTCGCTTTAGGACTCGGATTGCTCCTAGTGGTCGTGTTCGTTTCTATTCAAGAAATATGGGCCTTTTATCCCTGTAATGCTTATTCAACCGTGTGTATTGCGGGATTGCAGAGCGTCGGATGGCCGCTTCATATTGAACTCTTATATTTCTCAACGCTTCCGAGTTTTTTCGGCGGTGCGATATGGATATTAGCGGCAGACCTTATATGCTATTCGGTAATATTTTTCTTAATAATCACAGGGATCAATCATCTCTTTAGTCGAAAACAAATTAACCCAGCTCAAACTCACTAAACATGCCCCGCCAATATTCCATCGAGAAGACCCGCAACATCGGTATCATCGCCCACATCGATGCCGGCAAGACCACCGTTTCCGAACGCGTGCTTTTTTATACTGGCGTTTCGCATAAGATCGGCGAAGTGCACAC
The DNA here is from genome assembly GCA_963807165.1 of uncultured bacterium. Classification (GTDB taxonomy): domain Bacteria; phylum Patescibacteriota; class Minisyncoccia; order UBA6257; family 2-01-FULL-56-20; genus JAKAGE01. The sequence continues at coordinate 84,602 of CAWDZM010000001.1, forward strand.
GGGCGACACGGTGATGGACTGGATGGAGCAGGAGCGCGAGCGCGGCATCACGATCACCAGCGCCGCCACGACCGCATTCTGGACGCCCACGTATCACGCCGCATCCGCGGACCACAAAAAGTGGGAGCATCGCATCAACCTCATCGACACCCCGGGCCACATCGACTTCACCGTAGAGGTAAAGCGCTCGCTCCGCGTGCTTGATGGCGCGGTCGTCGTGTTCGACGGCGTCGCGGGCGTGGAGCCGCAGTCGGAGACCAACTGGCGCTACGCGGACGATTACAAAGTGCCGCGCATCTGCTTTATCAACAAGCTCGACCGCACCGGCGCTTCTTTTGAGAAGAGCTTCCAATCGATCATTGACCGCTTGACACCGAACGCGATTCCGATCCAGTTGCCAATCGGCACGGAGATGGAATTCAAGAGCGTGGTGAACCTGCTCGAGAACAAGGCGTACACGTTCGAAGGCGATCACGGCGAGAATATTATAGAGATCCCGATCCCGGATAACATGGCGGAGACGGTGGCAAAACATCGCCATGACCTGATCGAAAAGATCGCGGAGAACGACGACACGGTGATGGCAAACTATTTGGATGGCAAAGAGATCTCGCTCGATGATCTGCGCAAGACCTTGCGCAAAGCCGTCATCGCGAACACGATCGTGCCGGTGATGTGCGGTTCCGCGCTCAAGAACAAGGGCGTGCAGTTCATGCTTGGATGCCGTCATTGAATACCTGCCGTCGCCTGCGGACATGCCGCCGATCATGGCGCATGACGAAAAGACGGGCGAGCAGGTGCCGGTCAAATTGACGGACGACGAGCACTTTGCGGGATTGGCCTTTAAGATCGCAACGGATCCGTTCGTGGGAAACCTCGCATTCTTCCGCGTCTATGCCGGCGTCCTCAAAAAGGGCTCGTATGTATATAACTCAACGAAGGGCCAGCAGGAGCGCGTCAGCCGTATCGTCCGCATGCACGCGAACGATCGCGAAGAAGTGGACGAGATCTACTCCGGCGAGATCGCCGCGATCGTGGGCCTAAAGAACACCACCACCGGCGACACGCTTTGCGATCCGGATCATCCGGTGATCTTGGAAAAGATCGTATTCCCCGAGCCGGTCATCGGTTTGCGCATCGAGCCGAAAACAAAGGCGGACCAGGAAAAGATGGGTCTCGCATTGCATCGCTTGGCAGAAGAGGATCCTACGTTCCGCGTGGAAGGTGATAACGAGACGGGCGAGACGATCATCAGCGGCATGGGCGAATTGCACTTGGAAATCCTCGTTGATCGCATGAAGCGCGAGTTCAACGTGAGCGCAAACGTGGGCCGGCCGCAGGTGGCGTACCGCGAAACGATCACCGCCGAAGCCGATGGCGAAGGCAAGTACATCAAGCAATCGGGCGGACGCGGTCAATATGGTCACGTTAAGATCCGCGTAAAGCCGGGCGAGAAGGGCTCGGGCTTTGTGTTCTTGGACGAGATCAAGGGCGGTTCGATTCCGAAAGAGTTCATCAACCCAACGGAGAAAGGCGTCAAAGAAGCGGTAGATAAGGGCGTCGTCGCCGGCTACCACATGGTAGACGTGGAGGTAACGCTCTACGACGGATCGTTCCACGAAGTGGACTCGTCCGAAGCGGCGTTCAAGATCGCGGGCTCCATGGCATTCCAGGAAGCGGCCAAGAAGGCCAAGCCGGTCATCCTCGAACCGATCATGAAGATTCAGGTGATCGTGCCGGACAACTTCATGGGCGAGGTTACGGGCAACGTCAGCGGCAAGCGTGGCGCCATCGAATCGATCGACGATCGTCCGGGCCAGCTCAAGGTGGTGAACGCGAAAGTGCCGTTGTCCGAACTCTTCGGCTACGCTACGGATCTTCGCTCGATGTCTCAAGGACGCGGTTCATTTACCATGGAATTCGATCACTACGAAGCCGGCGCCACGCAATGTGACGGAGCAGATTATTGAGGGGAAGAAGAGATAACAAAAAGACCCATATACTTCGGGGACGGCGTTCCAGCCTGCTGGCTGGCCGCCTTGGCTCTCAGCGCCTTCGCGCTTCCGAGACACCCCTCAGCACATGGGTCTTTTTGTTATCTTCAGATATTTGGGGAATAATTTGCCCTCGTGGTCCAATGGATAGGGCGTCTCGCTTCTAGCGAGTACGATGCGGGTTCAACTCCTGCCGAGGGCGCGGATTCTGAAAGTGAGTATAAAATATAAAGACGTCTATAAAAAATAGACGTCTTTATTATGTCCACCCTACCTATCCGACTTTCTGGTTGCAAGAAGGCCGAAGCTCAAGAATTAATTCTTTTTCTCGATTCGATGGATCTCCCGATATAACTTCGCCAACCCAATGCGTGGGTATCTCCCGAGTTATATACTGGTTATCTCCATTCAAGTGAGCCAGTAGTCGCGTGCGGATATCTCCCTTACCAACATAGACCCACCTTCCTTGCTTAAAGAGACCGTACACGCCATTTTGATTTAGGTTTAGCGCTTCAATATCTTGACGGCTAAAAGCTCGTGGCGTTTGTTGAATAAATGACATATATCTTTTTATGGTGAATATGATCGACCTTTTGTTATTCGTAGGTGTTACAATAATTGATCTAATATTAGCCCCTTATTATTGTATGTCAAGCTTGTCAAGTGTTCAATAATGTTTATACTAAAAGATGAAGATTTGGCGCTAGTATGAAAGAAGTCTATTTTAATAAGGACTATAAGCATTTGGCGGAATATTAAAAAATGATAAAAACTAAATAGACAGACATATATTTCCCCCGTAAGATTACTATAAATAAAAAATGCCAAGTTTCAACGATCTAAAATTGGAGGATTGGAAAAATTCAGAAATCTGGACCGATAGTCTCTGGATTATTTCTGAAAGAGATAAAAGCGGGAAACACGATGGGTTTTACCACGGGAATTTTGTCCCTCAAATTCCTCGTCAATTAATTTCTCGCTATACAAAGGAAAATGAAGTTGTATTTGATCCATTTGTAGGAAGTGGTACAACCGCTTACGAAGCCGAAGAGCTGGGTAGACATTTTATCGGGGTAGATATCCAATCCAAGTTGATTAAATATATTAGAGAGAAAGTTGATGACAAGAAGTTTTTTTCAGAATTGATTGTTGGTGATAGTTCAGATGAAAACATTATCTCTACGATTTCTGATATTTTAAAAAAGAAGAAGAAAAGAAGTATTCACTTTGCGATATTGCATCCACCGTATGCCAATATCATTAAATTTAGCAATAACAAAGCAGATTTATCCAACGCAAAATCATTAAAGGATTTTCTCGATAGATTTTCTCTAGTTGTTAAGAATACGGTTTCTTTATTAGAAAAAAATCGATATTTAGCGGTCGTTATTGGGGATAAATATCAACAAGGGCAGTGGGTTCCGCTCGGTTTTTACTGCTTAAATGAGGTGCAGAAGCAAGGATTAACTTTAAAGAGTATAATTATAAAGAATATGGAAGGGAATAGGGGGAAGCAAAATAAGGAGGGCATCTGGCGCTATCGAGCGCTATCGAGCGATTACTATATTTTTAAGCACGAATATATTTTTATATTTAAGAATTAAAGTCGTGAGCGATATCAAGGATCAATTGTCGGTGGTACTAGCGAAAAAGATTTTTGGAAATTCCAAGGTTGCGTTGGAATATTTAAAGCGACTGAATACTATCAAGGAAATTAATGGCATCACAAGTAGAACTCTTACGCGCGGAGTTCGTGTGGGGTTGGAGGTGCTGGGTATCAATGCAGATAAAGATATCTGGCAAATAGTTGTTGAAAGCTGGGACTATGAATCTAGCAAAAAGATTATTCGAGGTATATTTAAGGAGGGAAATAAGTATAGGGTGGGAGTGGAAGCGGATGTGGCGATGGGAATTCTTATTAAAGAGTGGGAAGCGTTGAGTTTGGGTAAAATCGAATGGCCATTCTCTCAGGGGGATTTTGATGGCTTTGTTCAGGGAATTAATAATTCTAGTAATGAACTTGGGGTAATTAAGGATGAAAAAGTAAAAGCGGCGGCGGTGAAATATCGAAGAATTAAAGAAATTAATACTGTCAGAAACGATTTTATAGAGACTTTGATTTTTGAAAAAAATGAAAATATTATTCCGACTCTAAGCCATCGAAGGGGAGTCGACTTCTTTATCGACGGAGTTCCTTTTGACCAAAAAGTTGCAAAAAGTCCAACAAATCAATTTAAAGTAAAATTCGGTGATGATTGGAAAAATGAGGCAATAAAAAATCCAGCATTAGTTGCTGAATATTTATATAAATATCAAGACGAGGGTCGTTTCGGTGCTGATCCGCGCTTGCTTGTCGTTTATTTAGATGAAGATATTTCCATACAAAAAATTAGAGAAATTTTAGGGAAGATTGACCTTAGTGATCCTATGGAAATTCAATTTGAATTTAGCCACGAAGTCGGAGGGGCCAAAAACTATAAAACAAAATGTTTTGTAATACTGCTTCATAATTAACACACAATATATGAACTATATCGGGAGTAAATTATCTCTACTAAATTTTTTAGAAACATCCATCGATTCTGTTACCAAGGGAGAGCAGAAGACATTTTTAGATCTTTTTGCTGGCACCGGTGCGGTTGGTCTCCATTTTAAAAAGAAGGGGTACAAAGTCTATGCTAACGATTTGCAATATTATAGCTTTGTTTTAAATCGCCATTATATAGGTAATCATAAGGAAATGGAGTTTGAGGGATTAGCAAATATAATCCCAGGAATAACGAGTGCTAAAAAGAGCGATAAAAAAAATCTTGTGTGTGAGTATTTGGGTTCGATAAAAGGAACAAAAGGATTTATTTATAAGAACTATTGTCCGGGAGGCACGGTCAATAGTTCGGTCCAGAGATTATATTTTTCAGATGAAAATGGAATGAAATGCGATTCAATCAGGCAGAAAATTGAACAATGGAAAAAGAAATTACAGATTACAGATAATGAATATTACTTTCTTCTCGCTTCATTATTAGAATCGATCGATAAACATGCTAATACCGCATCGGTCTACGGTGCTTTTTTAAAAAAAATAAAGAAGTCGGCTCTTAGGCCAGTCGTTTTAAAGCCAGCGAATTTATTTATTAATGACCATGAACATAAAGTGTTTAATGAAAATATAAATACTTTGGTAAAAAAAGTAAGCGGAGATATTTTATATCTTGATCCGCCATATAACCAGAGACAATATGCGACCAATTATCATATACTTGAAACTATCGCAAGATACGATAATCCTAAAATTCACGGTAAGACAGGATTGAGAGATTATAAATCTCAAAAGTCTTTATACTCTTCGCGTCCCCAGGTTAAAAAAGCTTTTAGAGAACTTATATCAAACGCAAAAGTTAAATATATCTTTTTGAGCTATAACAACGAAGGGTTAATGACTATGCAAGATATAAAAGAGATTATGGGCACGAGAGGGGAATATGGTTTCTTTGCTCAGAAATATGGGCGTTTTAAAGCCGATAAAGATTCAAACCGGGGATACAAAGATAATAAAACAACTGAATATCTCCACTATGTTGTTTGTAAATAAAAAGAGTATCCTGGATCTGACTTTTTCCGCGCACTTGATGTTGTAGGCGCTAGTAATATAATTTATTCGTTCCTTGAAAGCTGACGGGGATTGGCTTGGGCCCTTCTTTTATTCTTGGACTAAATCTCCTTTATCCCCCCTCGGTAGTCGCTTCTGGCGATTGCCGCGGGGGCTGGTATAAAGGTTGAACAGTCCCGAGTAATAAACTAATCCTAAGCGACCATGGCTAAACCTATTGTTGTAAAGACGGGTGGTAAGGTTCCGGTTTCGGGGCAGTACCGTCCGTCAGGCGGGAAAACGGAGGGCACCTTCACAAAAGGTGAACGCGTTCCGCCGAACAACGTTGGCGTGCGTCAATCTTGGACTTTGGTCGACAAGACCAAACACAAGGGCGACTAATCGCTAGCGTACCTCCTCGTCAGCTTTTAGGGAATATTTTATTTTTTCCACAGTCGTCTGTGCTACACTGATTCTACAACCGAATAGCCCATCAAGAGAGTGGAGATGCTAAGGGATCTGGCCCGATGCTCCGCCCGCAACCGATCGACGATTCGACACGGTGCGAAATCCAACCCTTCACGGGGAAGATGCTTCTTTATCTCAACTGCCGTGTAGGCGGTTGTTTTTTTGCTCTTTTGCCGGCTGGAGATTAAAACCTTATTAAAAGAGTTTTGACTTTGGTGCTGGGCGGGCGGACAATGATGCTATGGCAAAGAAAAAAGCGAAGCAGAATACTCATCCAACGATCTTTGAAGAGAAAGAGGTTCGAAGGGTGTGGCGTAACGAAAAGTGGTATTTCTCTGTTTCTGACGTGGTGCAGGCGCTGACCGATTCGAATGATGTGCGGCAGTATATAAAAAAGATGAGAACGCGTGATGCGGAGCTGTCTCGCAACTGGGGTACAATTTGTACCCTGGTTCAAATAACCTCAAAAGATGGTAAAAAGCACGAGGAAAATATGTCGGATATTGAAGGCATCTTCCGTATCATTCAATCTATCCCTTCCCCGAAGGCCGAGCCATTTAAGCGTTGGCTTGCCAAAGTTGGCAAAGAAAGAATCGAGGAAATAGCGGATCCTGAGTTGGCGGTGACGCGGGCTAAAGAGATCTACGACAAAAAGGGATATCCCAAAGATTGGGTTGATAAGCGCATGCGTGGCATTGCCGTTCGGAATACGCTTACCGACGAATGGAAATCGCGGGGAGCGTCGATGCGTTTTGAGTTTGCGATTTTAACCGACGAGATTTACAAGGCGGCGTTCGATAAAACCGCGAAAGAATACATGAAGCATAAGGGCTTGGATAAAAAAGCGGGTGATAATTTGCGCGACCATATGGGCGACATCGAATTGATCCTGACGATGCTTGGAGAAGCTACGACAACCAAGCTCAGCACGGAAAAGGATTCGCATGGATTGGAAGCGTTAAAGAAAGATGCACGCGTCGGGGGAAGCGTTGCCGGCAGGACTCGAAAAGATATCGAACAGCAAACGGGCAAAAAGGTAATTTCAAACGAAAATTTTAAGAATAAGAAGCTTCTGAAAGGTAAAAAAATTCGCAAATAATACTACGCATAAACTTCCCAAGAAGGTCTGTATCGTTTTTGAAGATACAATCGTTACCGCGTACGAGATCAGCTATGTAAAGGAAACGAAATATCCAGATCTTAAACGAGTAAGATAACTATGATGACAACCAATTTAAACAAAAAGAAAATACTGGATTTTATCGCAAATTTCTCGGAAATTGCGAAGAAAAATCAATGGGTTTCCCATTACGATGCGGATAGCGATTCGTTGGCCATCCGGACACCGAAACTTTCCGAGGACGCGCGCAAGCGTTATCTTAACGACGAATTTGCGTTTTATCTTGATAATCAGAGCGAGGTGGAGGGCATCTTCATTGAATATTTCGTGAGCAACTTTGTGGCGCATCACAAAGATTTTAAGGATGTGGCAAAAGATATCAAAGGACAGGAGTGGAAGGAGGGGGACGGCGTGATGACGCTCAATAAGACGGAAATGAAAAAGCTTATTCCGGAACTTCAAGAGGCGATCATCGAATCGATTATCCCGAATCGAAATTTACAGGAAGCGGTGTAGCGAACTTAAAACCCTCCTATGAAATTGATTAATCCCTTCGCGTTCCTTAAAAAGGACGAGATAAAAGAGCCCCGTAAGAAGGAAGGCTCATTTTCTGATTTTTTCCTCAATGCTTCAGAGGCGGATAAAAAAGAGGTTATTACAAGAGCTGCAAAACAGGCGAACGAAGAACAGCGACGGACATTTTTGGAATCGAGCGTATCGGCAAAGCGCTAAATAAAAAAACACTACGCTTTTTGTCCCACCTCACCCCTCCCTCATCCTCCCCGATCCCATACTCATTGCGCAGGAGCAGGCGGGCGCGGAGAATGCGGCTTGCGGTGCATCGGGATGGGTCGGTGACGCTCACGACGCCCGCGTGGATGGCGGCGAGCGAGGGGGAGCGATTTGTGTTGCGGCATGCGGAGTGGTTGCTGTCCAAGATCGCGGCCTTTCGGCGTACGCCATTGCCTCCCGAACATTCCTATGGACGCGCGGAGTATCTGCGGCATCGGGAGTCGGCGCGTGCGCTCGTTGATTCCCGGCTTGCGGTGTTTGCTCCCGTGCTTGGGGTTTCGTATGGCCGGGTTTCCATTCGCGCACAGCGGTCGCTCTGGGGGAGTTGTTCGCGCCAGGGGAACCTGAACTTCAATTATAAAATTTTGTTTTTGCCTGCTCACTTGCAGGACTATGTGATCGTCCATGAGCTTGCGCATGTGCGCGAGCTCAGCCACTCCGCGCGCTTTTGGGCGGTGGTGGCCAGCGTGCTGCCGGATCATATCGCCCGCCGCCGGGAGCTGCGTGCAATGCGATTGCTGTGAAAAATCGTTGACATCACGCGCGGCCTCTTGATAGTCTTTATACAGTGGTCGAATGACTGGAGGATGGTATGGATTTGATCCCGTTTACTATCACAAAAAATTCGGTTGTCCTTCTGAGAAGCGATCGTGGGGTGGTGCCTATACTGCTCATCAAGGCCGGAGGCATCAATCTTCCCATTGGCTTCAATGTCTATGAGGCGCAACGGATTGTTACGCTCGTGCTGGGAGGCGAACCAAGTTGGTGTTCGCCCGACGATCTCGCAAGGAATGTGCTCGTCGTCCTAGGTTCCCCACTAACGAAGATTGTGATCGTGGGGATATCCGACGAGTGTAATTTTCTCGCCAGGATTTTCTTTAAAAAGGGCGAAGAGGAGTTTTCTTTGCCCGCCCATCTGAGCGATGCGATTGTCCTCGGCCTGAGCTTCAAAGTCCCCATGTTCGTCGGGGAAAAAGTGCTTATCGAGGGGACTTCAAACGAGGGGACTGAGGGGTTGCTTTCGGCGATCCAAGAGTTCGCTCCACATACCTTGGAAATTTAGTTCACTATCACTCATTATATGTGGCGCGTGCAGTATCCATCCCTGTCCCGCGCTATTTTTTTATAAAAAAATCGCAACCCTGTGAGGCTGCGATGCGTGCCAGTGGCCGCGGTTATTGCTAAGGCTTGATCACGACCTTGTAAGGTCGAATGGTGACGTAGATGATCTTTTCTTTTTGGAATGGTTCGCAGTCTTCCAGGGCTGTCAGTTTCCCTTCGCTTGGTCCGACGTCGATAATGATCTTTCTGTCCGGAAAAGATTTTTTTAGATCTCTCGTCAGTTCCGCCGCTATCTTCTTTTCTACCTTACCGGCCCCTTCTTGATTCTCCTCGGTGAGGTGCGTACCTATTGATACCTCAACGCGTTTGTAGATCCCTGCCCGCACTCCCGTGATATGCGGCGATCCATCGCAGTGCTCGTCGACTATTTCCTGGAATCTTGCTCGGATCTCCTCCTGCGTCCTTTTCTTATTCATACTACCTCCCGGGTGGAAATATAGCGCTGCCGCCAGAAAAAGTAAACCGGGTCTATTTACAAAATTATATTTGAATGGTATAATTCCATCCAGTTACATCTCTTAAGGAGGAGCGTATGTTGTTTCTATTTCCAGTAGCTCATTGGAAGTTTTCGGATTGCGGGGATTGCGCGATCATCATAACTTCGAGTGGACACGGATCTCTTGCGATTTATTCAAAACAAGAAGGCCATTTCCTCATCAACGCTCTGGAAGAACATGAGGCGGTTCTGCAAGATGAGGCGATCATGCTTCGTCAGGAACTGGACCAATCAGCGCTTCCGGATAAGATGCCTCTCACGCGGCTTTTACCGTTTTCGCGTGATGCACTCGACGAGCAGCAACAGCAGGTGGGTGAGTGCGAAGAGGCTCCACAGCGCAGGGAATGGTTATGCTAAGCGGTATTTTCTGAAGCAGCGGCCGTCGATACTATCGATGGCCGCTTTTCTTTTTCATTATATTATCCGGGATTTGACAGAGGATCAGGTTTCCCCTACAATTGCTTGGTAAATCCCTGAAGGAATAAAGGAAAGTCACTTAGGTCGATTGGCTATAGATTTTCACAGCTCTCGAGGCTGTTTTTCTTCGAAAGGGGGATTGCGCGCGCAGTAAAACAAACATTAATATTTTTTAAACACTATGGCAGAAAAAGAAAAGTTCGACCGGTCCAAGCCGCACCTTAACGTAGGTACGATTGGCCACGTCGATCATGGCAAGACCACGTTGACCGCAGCGATCACCCACGTGCTCTTTATGAAGGGCTGGATCAAAAAAGAAGAGAATGTTTCACAGATCGACAATGCTCCGGAAGAGAAGGCGCGTGGTATCACCATTGCGTTGCATCACTCGGAGTACAACTCGGAGAAGCGCCACTACGCGCACGTTGATGCTCCGGGTCACGCCGATTACATCAAGAACATGATCACCGGTGCCGCCCAGATGGACGGTGCAGTGCTCGTCGTTGCAGCGACCGACGGCCCGATGCCGCAGACCCGCGAGCACATTTTGCTCGCCCGTCAGGTAGGCGTGCCTTCGATCATCGTGTTCCTCAACAAGTGCGACATGGTGGATGATCCGGAATTGATCGACCTCGTGGAGTCCGAAGTTCGTGAGCTCCTCACGAAGAACGGCTTCCCAGGCGACACTGCTCCGGTGATCCGCGGTTCGGCGCTCAAGGCGTTGAACTCGACCGATGCTGATTCCGCAGATGCCAAGCCGATCCTTGACCTCGTCAAGGCGATGGACGACTTCTTCCCGGATCCGGTTCGTGAACTCGACAAGCCGTTCCTTATGCCTGTTGAAGATATCTTCTCGATCGAAGGTCGCGGTACGGTCGTCACGGGACGCATCGAGCGCGGCATCATCAAGGTGAACGATGAAATCGAAGTCGTCGGCCTTAAGCCGACCGCAAAGACCGTCGTCACCGGTATCGAAATGTTCAACAAGAGCTTGGATCAGGGCCAGGCAGGCGATAACGCAGGTTTGCTTCTCCGCGGTCTCAAGAAAGAGGACGTAGAGCGCGGACAGGTGTTGGCCAAGCCGGGCACGGTGACCCCGCACTCGGAGTTCGAGGGCGAGATCTACGTGCTCTCGAAAGAAGAGGGTGGCCGTCACTCTCCGTTCTTCAAGGGCTACAAGCCGCAATTCTATATCCGTACCACGGACGTGACCGGAGAGGTTACGCTTCCGGAAGGAATGGAAATGGTCATGCCGGGTGATACCGTCAAGATCACCGTCAAGCTCATCACCCCGGTCGCTTTGGAAGACAAGATGCGTTTCGCCATCCGCGAGGGCGGCAAGACCGTCGGCGCCGGCGTCGTGACGAAGATCATCAAGTAGCAATATAAAACCGCCTTACGGGGACGGGTCGCGTTCTACTGAACGCGCTCTAACGCTCGGCACCTACGTGCCTCCGCGATTCCCCTTAAAGGCGGTTTTATATTGCTTATATTTTTAATGTTCAGTCACGACGCCGGCGTCTCTGGAGATATGAGGAGGGATCAGACTAAGGTCGCATTTCAGAAGAATATAGAATCTTGTTACATTCTAAAATCGCAATCTGTGATTTTAGAATTTTGAATTCATGCGGATGAAATGAAAATATTATTGAGTCAGTTAAAGGAGTTTATGCTAAACTAAAAAATGCGTAGATTAGGATTTAAATGGTGGCTGATTTTTGCCTATTGGCTTGTCCTGACCATCGGTATTTTAATGGTTTTATTATTCCCGTCCTTTACCTATTGTAATAGTAGTTATATCGGTCCCATTGGTATCCCTTACGATATAGAATTATCGCCACGCCATCAGTGCCGGTCCTAACAGCTTTAGCACAGTGGGATAGCAGGCTCGGTCTTTTTGAAGGACTTCTCATTGTGGTTGTTATTTCAAGTTTAATATATTTTTGCATTGGCTTGATTACCGATTCCGTCATCAGGCAGAATCGCAAAAGTTAAAGCAGTTCGAAATCCGTCCAATCGAGTACATAAAACAAAAAACCCGTTGCCGGGTTTTTTGTGGATCCAAGCACAATGCTGGATGGTCTGGGCTGACATCATAACCATGATAACAATCCAAAAATATCTGTCAAAAAATTTTTAATCTTTATTTAATATTCTTTCTTTGCATTATGGCGGGGGTGCGAGGACTCGCGCCTCGTGGATCTCACGATGCCAGACTAGATCCAGCACTATGCCACCCCCGTGGAGAATTTAGCAAATAGTGCATTAAAACTATCTAAAGTCATTTAATCCTTACTTATTGACACTCTTGCCGGATTTGCTATACTCTCTTGGTACTCAAATGGCTAAGTCAGATACTCCACAAAAGTTGCGCCTCCGCATCAAGTCTTACGATCACAAACTGATCGATAACTCGGCACGCCAGATCATCGAGGCCGCCGAGCGGAATGATGCAAAGGTGACGGGACCGATCCCGCTCCCTACGGAAGTTAAGCACTACACCGTTAACCGTTCGACCTTCGTCCACAAGGATGCCCGCGAGCAGTTCGAACTTCGCATCCATAAGCGCCTCGTCGAGATATTGAATCCCAGCCAGAAGATCATTGAATCACTTTCGAACTTAAACCTTCCCGCCGGCGTCGACATCGAGATCAAGATGGTATAAGAGTTGCCACTGGCAACCGCTGCAAAAAGTCCCGCACAAGCGGGGCTTTTTGTTTAGTCGAAAAGTTTTTAATGAATTTTTAATCTTTGAAATGGTATAGTTGTGAGAATGAAAGGATATATTGAGCATCCGGGAAAGGCGGTAGAAACGGGCGGAAAGTTTGAGCACGTAATGGCGATCTCGCTCGACCCGCGCTCCGGATATAAAAAGGGCGTTATCCGATGCATCACTAATCGTTCCGGCGATGTGGAGATCTCCGGCTATCTTGATAAAAGCGTGTTGCACAAGGTAAGCGGAGATTCCTTGGAACATTTTATTATCGGAGAACAGTTGGAAATTCAAAAGCAAGAGGAAGTTATAAAAGAGCTCAGCCTGCCAGGATTGGAACTGCTTGGCCTGGAGGATCCCGATATTTGGATCGATGATAAGACCGGTCTGACTCATTTGTATTTTACGATGCCATTCCATGATCCGGCGCCGGAAGATCATGGCCGAGTGCATCTTGGCCACGCCGTAGGCAAGGATCTTAATTCTTTGGAAATGACGATGCCGGTCTTGATGGGCGAAATTCATAAAGCCGCCAAAGAACTTTCGATAGCTCCGCTCAATAAACATGGATTCCGTTTTAATCTGGTGGAGTCTTCTATCAAAGAAGAGGATTTTACCTATTCGACCGTGCGGATTGCGATCGCGAAAGATATGGGTACGGCGTGGAAGTTCGGTGAGACAGTGTTCCATCCAAAAGAGCAAAATATTCCGTGGATCGGTGGCCATGCATCTCCCGGCCCGCTCTTTCCAAAAAGTTTTATCGATGTTGGCGAAGGGAAATTGCTCGGTGTCATCAATGGCCGTGAGGCGAATCAGCTCGTAGGCGGCGAGATAAAGTACGGTATGTTCTCGGTGGGATTGTTCATCTACGACTACGAGCATGGCACGATCGATTGGGTCTCGCCCGAGCCGTTCATTCAAGATAGCGAGGCGCGGACGATCACGTTTGCGAGCCAATTTGTGGAGCAAGGAAAGGGGAGCGGCATTCTCTACGCGCATGTGGACGATTCATTCGTGCGGGCATATACGTTGAACGCAGAGGAGATAAAGCAGTTGTTGCCGTAGTGAAGCGAGTATTAAAAATTTATTAAAAAGTTTTTGACTTTATTTTTTTCTTCTCTAAAATTGGGGGGGTGATCAAAAAAGAAAATAAAAAAAATTCACTAGATAGCATCAGCGCTTCCCTGAAGAGCATCAATAAACGACTCGAGGGTGTCGATGAGCGTTTTAATACACTTGATAAAAAAGTCGACGCCCTTGGGGTAAGAATGGAAAATTTGGAAAGGTCTCACCGGAATATGGGACTTCAGCTCGATAAATTGGAACATAAATTTGATCTTTGCATCGAAGGGTTTGGTGGACTGAATGACCGCGCCGCTAAGCTCGAAGAAAGAGTCGGTATTCTTGAGGGGCGCGTATAACCTTGCTTTTGTTGTGATATAATAGTGGTATGGATGAAGAAAATAAGCAGGAGCAGGAAAATAGCAGCGAAGCAAAGCCGGAGGCTGGGCAGGCTGGCTCGCGACCGCATGTGCAGGTTTTTGGCATGGACGTGAACAGCGGGGATTGGGATCAGCGCAAAGCTGAGACCAAAGAAGAATGGCGCGCGCGCAAAGAGGAGTGGAAGCGCCAGCATCATGAACACAAAGAACAGCGCCGCGAGCAGTGGAAGATGCAGCGCGATGAATGGCGTCACGATCATCATCACGAGGGCGGTCTGTTCTTTGGGATGATCCTGCTCTTTGCAGGCGTGGTGGCATTACTCTACACGATGGGCTTTGTCTCGCACGCGTTCTGGCATGTGATCCTGCCGTTCTGGCCGATTCTGCTCATTCTGTGGGGCGCGAGCATTATCCTCGGCCGCCACTGGTTCGCGCGATTCATCGTTTTCCTGCTTGCGCTCGCGTTCCTCATCGCCGTCATCGTCTACGGTCTCGTCAAAACTGATTCGCCGGTTGTCAGCTCACTTTCGCCCACCGTCGTCGCGGCGATTCAAAACACGCACACGCAATACTAATATCACAAAAATATGGGAGGACTCATTGTTGGCATCATCTTGATAGTTATCGGCATCACGCGCGCTTACCGGCATTCCGCTCTTTGGATTTCTCTTTGCCCTCATTCTTATCGCGATTGGCATTCGTATGATTTCTCATCGCTCGGTGAGTGGCGGATGGCATTGGCATGATGGAACAATCATGACTATGGCACAAAGACTTCGTCAGGCGAGAAAAGCATCGACGAAGTTGCCGTGTTTAGCCCGCTCAACAAATCTTATGCCACCGAAAACTTTAAAGGAGGAAAGATCGCCATGGTCTTCTCCGGCGGCGAGATTGACCTTACCCAAGTCAAAGCCGACGGCAACGACGTCCACCTGGAGGTCTCATCCGTCTTTAGTGGCGTAGAGATCACCATCCCCAAGGACTGGAAAGTAGTCTCCACCGCGAACGTCTTCCTCGGCAACGTGGACACGAGCGCCGCGCAAGGCGGCGACGGCAGCGTCACTTTGCACCTGCACGGCGAAGCCGTCTTCGGCGAGATCAAGGTAAAGAAGTAGAGAAATTGGTGGTACGAAGATAAGAATAGGCATGGCTCTATTAAATAAAAATCATATAAATTCTTTAGTCGCAGTCGGTTTAATGCGCGATGGAAAATTTATTTGCGACTCGACAAGTTTCCATGTCGGTTTCCTAATTAAGGATGCTCCAAGGCCAGAAGACCGTTTATATAATATGTTTCTTGTTACAAATCGCCATGATTGGATGGCAGGGATCGGCCACGTTCTCGCGTCAATATGGGTGACTGGCAAATTTAACAACCAAAGAAATCCTCTCAAACTTAAAAATGAGGAAAATTTATGGCTTGCCCACAAAGATCCAGCAGTTGGCTCGCAGGGCTGTGAAAGTGGCATTCTTTAAAAGAAAATGCGATAAAACCAGTGTTTATACCTGAAGAATTATTTGCATATAGTAAAGATTTTGAAGATAATGGAAAAGCTGTCGGAGACGATGTCTATGTCCTTGGTTTTCCTATGGGATAGCCGGAGAGGAACAAAATTATGCAGTGTAAAGGGAGGCTTAGTTTCAAGATTTGATAAAGAAATTATTTTAAATAAGAAAGCATTTATCATTGATTCATCAATATTTCCAGGAAATAGTGGAGGTCCCGTTCTTTTGCGGCCAACAATGGCAGCTTCGGAAGGGACCAAAGCTATTGGAAAATCTTATTTATTAGGAGTTGTTAATGGATATCTCCCATATAGTGAAAATTTATATACTCACCAAACTAAGCCACCGACGATTGTAAGCACGACGCGAGAAAATTCTGGGCTAAGTTTTTGTGTTCCCATGGATAATGTGAAAGAAATTTATGGTGCTTGGTTGGATGCGAAAAAACCCATCGATAAACCTCAGAAAAATATTACGTCAGAAGATATTAAAGAGCAGGTGCAGGCAAAGCTATCCTAGTCTTGTTGTTAGAGATTGCTTATAAGTCGGGCTTCCAATGCCAGACGGCGATTTTGCCTCCGGCTTCCGCATACCCCTTCAAGGGTATCGCGGAGCCGCGAAGGCGGCGAGCGTAAGCGCGCGGTCAGCAGACCGCGAATGCGTCCCTTGAAAGGATGTGCGGGAGCCAGGAGGCATGAGCCCCATTTGACATTACACGCCGCTTTGCTATAATCGTCATCAAGGTTTGCTCGGTAGTTTTTATGCAAATATTTACCCCTTTTGCCTCGGCAGTGCCAGGCGCAGAAAAACGGTCGCCGTTTTCTCTGGATCCCGCTTAACAGCGGGGTAGGTTGGTTGATTCGCTAAAAAACTCCGGTGTCAGAACCGGAGTTAATTAATTTTTACTGGATTCCGAGCGTGTGGATTCAAAGCCACAACCCTCCGGACGATCAAGAAAATGTCATATATCTTAGGCAAAAAACTTAAAATGACGCAGATCTGGAAAGACGGCAAAGTCGTTCCAGTTACTGTTGTCCATGCGGAACCTAACAAGGTTTCCCTTTTGCGTACCGCAGAGCGCGATGGCTATGAGGCTGTTCAGCTCCAGCTTGGAAAGAAGAAGCGCGAGTTCAAGAACCGCCCGAACCAGAAGGTAGACGTCGCTGCCCTCAAGCTCGAGGACGCGATCGGCGTTGATTCGTTCACGGAGGGCGACAAGGTTCGCGTGAGCGGCATCACAAAGGGTCGCGGTTTCCAGGGCGTCGTCAAGCGTTACAACTTCCGTGGTGGTCCGAAGACCCACGGTCAGAAGAATCGTCATCGCGCGCCGGGCTCCATCGGCTCGACCGCCTTCCAGCGCGTCGTTCCGGGCCGCCGCATGGCCGGACATATGGGCGTTGACCGCGTCACGATCAAGAACCTCGTCGTTGCGGCGATCGATAAAGAGAACAATCTGCTTTTCCTTAAGGGCGCCGTTCCGGGCGGCCGCGGCGGATTGATCGAAATTTCTAATTCCAAATAGTCATGAAAGCCGCTATCTATAATTTGAATAACGAAGTGGTGGGAACGATGGAATTACCGGCGGGCGTTTTTGGCACCAAGTGGAATGCAACGCTGGTTCAGCAGGTGCTCGAGGCTCAGCTCGCGAATGCGCGCCAGCCGTGGGCGCACGTGTTGGATCGTAGTGAAGTGCGTGGCGGCGGCAAGAAGCCGTGGAGGCAAAAAGGAACCGGCCGCGCTCGTCATGGATCCACTCGCTCACCGATCTGGGTTGGCGGCGGAAAAGCGCATGGTCCTCGCAATGACAAGGATTATTCCCAAAAGGTAAATAAAAAGATGAAGCGCGTTGCACTCTTTTCCGTGCTTTCCAAGAAAGCGAAGGATGGCGAAGTGAAGGTGTTTGATACGCTCGTTCTTGATGCGCCGAAGACGAAAAATGTCGCCTTGGCGTTAAAGAAAATGTTGTCCCCAAGAAAGGGTGATAAACGCTTCGATGTGCTTTTGGTTTCGGACAACAGCAACAAAAATCTTTTCCGTGCAACGAGCAATCTCCAAAAGACGAAGGTGATCGAGGCTGGCTCGTTGAATGTCTACGACATCATGAATCACAAGAACCTCTTCATTGATAAAAGCATCCTCGAAACGATTGAAAAGCATTACAAGATATAAGAACCTACTATGGACCACCTTCTCATCAAAAAACCTTGGATCACGGAAAAAGCGACGGCGCTGACGGCTTCCAATCAATACGTTTTTATGGTAAAATCCACGGCGACGAAGCCGGAGGTAAAGAAGGCCATCCACGCGCTCTATAAAGTGGATGCGATCGGCGTGAATATCTTGAATCGCCCGGGCAAGGTTAAGAAATCCGGCCGTGGGATTAAAGGAAAGACCGAAGGATACCGCAAGGCGATCGTCACTATTAAAGAGGGGCAAAAGATCGATCTGAACTAATGAAAAGCTTCAAACCTACAAGCGCTTCACGGCGCAATATGACGTCTTCCGACTACAGCACCCTTACGAAGGGCGCGCGTCCTTATAAACCGCTCATCAAGCGGTTGAAGACGCATTCCGGCCGCAACTCAGCCGGCCGCATCACGGTGCGCCATCAGGGCGGCGGCAACAAAAAGCTTTATCGCGTGATCGACTTTAAACAGAATCGCATGAATTCGAAGGCACTTGTGGAAACGATCGAATACGATCCGTACCGCACGGCGTTCATCGCGCTTATAAAATATGAGGACGGCGCCCGCACCTATATTTTGGCTCCGGAAAAGTTGAAGGTAGGGGATGAGATCGTGACTGCAGAGGTGACGCCGCTCCGCAACGGCAATCGCATGCAGCTTAAGAACATCGCCGTCGGTCAGCAAGTTTATAATATTGAAATGGCGCCGGGACGCGGCGGACAGCTCGCCCGCTCCGCTGGCGCATATGCAGAAGTGCTCGCCAACGCTGATAACTATACCGACCTTAAGCTCAACTCTGGCGAGGTCCGCCGCGTGTTGTGGAACTGCCTCGCATCGCTCGGTCAGGTCTCGAACTCCGAATGGAGTTTGGTGAACTTTGGTAAAGCCGGTCGCTCGCGCTGGATGGGCATTCGTCCGACGGTTCGCGGCAGTGCTATGAACCCGGTTGATCATCCATACGGAGGTGGTGAAGGCGCACAGCCGCGCGGTACCCGCAAGCCGAAGACCCTTTGGGGTAAGGTTACCGGCGGTCATAAGACGCGCAATAAGAGAAAGCGGTCGAGCAAGCTTATCGTCAAGCGTCGCGTAAGCATCCGCAATAAGAACAATAAATAGTATTTAATTTACTCCCATGTCACGTTCACTCAAAAAAGGCCCGTTCGTCGATCCAAAACTTATGAAGAAAGTTTTGGCTACAAAATCCGGCAGCGGCATCGTCATCAAGACGTGGTCCCGCGCTTCGGAGATTGCGCCGGAATTTGTCGGACAGTTGTTTGGCGTCCATAACGGCCGCACGCATGTTGAAGTGCGCGTGACGGAAGAAATGGTAGGCCATCGTTTGGGTGAGTTTTCTCCGACGCGCAAATTCGTGCGTCACGGCGGAAAGATGCAGAAGGAACTTGAAGTAAAGGCTACCGAGACCGCAAAGACCCAGGCTGCTGCTGCAAAAGCGGCTCCTGCCAAGAAGAAATAATACGATCCCATGGAATCCAAACAATACACCGCAAAACTTAGTTTCCTCCGCATGGCGCCACGCAAAGTGCGCAGCGTTGGAGACCTCATCAAGGGCTTGCCGGTGAACGAAGCGGAGGCGCAGTTGATCGTGCAGACCCGCCGCCCTTCAAAAACATTGTTGAAACTCTTGCGTTCGGCCGTCGCGAATGCTAAAAATAACAAGCACGCAGATCCTCAGCATCTTTTTGTGGAGAGCGTCCGCGTTGATGGCGGCCCGATGTTGAAGCGCATGCTTCCTCGCGCGCGCGGCAGTGCGTCGCCGATCCAGAAAAAGATGAGCCATGTAACGCTCGTGTTGGGCGTGAATGAAAACTTGAAGTCGCGCTTTACGATCGTGCCGGTAAAGAAGGCAAAGCTTCCGCCCGGCCAGGACGTGCGCACCAAGAATAAAAAGCCGAAGGCTGCGGAGAAAGCAGCACCGCAATCTAAACAGACGCCGGGATTCTGGAAGCGCCAGTTCGGCCGTAAAGTAGTGGGCGAATAACAATACTATGGGACAAAAGATCAATCCAAATTCATATCGGTTAGGAATCTCTAAGGGCTGGCCAGTGCGCTGGTTCCTTAAGGAGGGCTACGCACAATTCCTCGAAGAGGATGAGGCGATTCGTAACACGATCAATAAGAAGATTGCACTCGCTGGCGTCGCCGCAATTGAGATCGAGCGTACGCAGGGGAATCTTCGCGTGTTCATTCGCGCCGCCCGCCCGGGACTTATCATCGGCCGTGGGGGACAAGGAATGGAGGATCTTAACAAGGCGATCGTTGCCGCGCTTCAGAAAGTGCGCAAGACGCGCTCGAAGGTTGCGCTCAGTTTGAATGTGGAGGAGTTGAAGCGCTCCGATGTTTCCGCGCGCTACACCGCACAGCAGATCGCGTGGGATTTGGAGAAACGCATTCGCTTCCGTCGCACCATGAAGAAATATTTGGAAGCTATCATGCAGAATCGCGACGTCAAAGGTGCAAAGATCCTTATGAAGGGCCGTCTTGATGGTAACGAGATCGCCCGTAGTGAACATCTTTCCAAGGGCTCATTGCCATTGCAAACGCTTCGCGCAGATATTGATTACGGCACCGCCACCGCGCTTACCACGTATGGCACTATCGGTATTCGCGTTTGGATATATAAAGGAGAGGTTTTCAAGAAAACGGCCAAACAAGAAGAAGAGGAATCCAGCCGTTCCCGCCGTAAACCGACATCCAACTATTAATATCTTTTATCATGCTTCTTCCTAAGAAAGTAAAACATCGTAAGTGGCAGAAAGGACGCTCGCGCAGCCGTATGGTTGAAACGCGCGGCCTTACGTTGAGCTACGGTTCTTTCGGCCTTAAATCTATGGAAGCGGCATGGGTGAATTCTCGCCAGATCGAAGCGGCACGCAAAACGATCACGAACTATTTGAAGCGCGATGGCCGTCTTTGGATCCGCATCTTCCCTGATAAGCCGATCACGATGCAGGCGCCGGAAAAGACGCTTGGAGGCGGAAAGGGCTCCGTTGATCACTATGTGTTTCCGGTAAAGCCGGGCCGTGTTCTTTTCGAGATCGATGGTGTCACGCTCGTGCGCGCCAAGGAGGCGTTGCGCCTCGCATCGTTCAAGCTTCCGGTAAAAACCCGCGTCATCGTCAAATAATCTGATATCAATACCATGAAAAAAAAGGAAGTTCAGGAATTGAAGAATAAGACGGTGGGCGAGTTGGAACACCTCGTTGTCGAAAGCGGCGAGAAGCTCCGCGCGTTGCGATTTGACCTGGCTGCCGGAAAAGTGAAGAATGTGAACGAGCTTCACCACATGCGCAAGACTATCGCTCGCGCAAAAACATTTCTTACCCAGAAATAATTACCATGGCAAAAACCCCAGAAACAAAAAAAGTTCGTAAGATCATCGGCGTCGTTGTCTCGGACAAAATGACGAAGACGCGCGTGGTTGCGGTAGCAAGCTTAAAGAAGCACCCCAAGTACCTCAAGTTCTACAAGGTGACGACCAAGTTCAAGGCGCACGATGAGAACAATGAGTACAAGACTGGCGATAAGGTTACCATCGAGGAATCCCGCCCGCTCTCGCGCGAAAAGCGCTGGAGGATCATCAATAAGATCGCATAATATTTTACTATGATACAAGAACGATCAGTGATAAAAGTTGCGGATAACAGCGGCGCCAAGGTGGTGCGGTGTTTCCGCATCCTCGGCGGAACCCATCACCGCTACGCCGGCGTGGGCGATGTCATCGTCGCATCCGTGCAGAGCGCGGAGCCGCGCAAGGCAGTTAAGAAGAAAGATGTGGTAAAGGTGCTCGTCGTCCGCACGAAGAGCGCGTTGCGCCGCAAGGATGGCTCGTACGTCCGCTTTGATGAGAACGCAGTCGTGTTGATCGATGCCAAGAAAGAGCCGACGGCAACCCGTATCTTCGGTCCGCTTCCGCGCGAGCTCAAAGAAAAGGGCTTCGAGAAATTAATGACGATGGCGGAAGAAATCGTCTAATATCATCCCCATGAAACTCAAGAAAGGAGATAACGTAAAAATTTTATCAGGCAAGGACCGCGGAAAGACCGGGGTGGTTTTGAAGGCATCGCCTGCGGATGAAAAGATCACGATCGAAGGATTGAATGTTTTTAAAAAGCGTTCGAAGCCGCGCAAGCAGGGAGAGAAGGGTCAGATCGTCGCGGTCTCGCGCCCGATGGCTGCTTCCAAAGTGATGATCATTTGCCCGAACTGCAAGTCGCCGACCCGCATTGGCGGCCGCATGGAAGGTGCACGCAAGGTTCGCTACTGCAAAAAGTGTAAAGCAATACTATAACCATGGCTGAGACCAAAACAAAAAAGACCAATAGCGATAGAAAAGCGATGCGTGCCTTCATTGAGAAGGTCGTCATTGACGCAGGCGTTGGCCGTTTGAGCCAGCAACCGAGCTTTGAGGAAAAGATCTTGCCTCAGGTACTGCGCGATATCGCCGCGGTCACCGGTCAGCATGCACAATTGCGCAAGGCAAAGGAGTCTATCGCCGGATTCAAACTGCGCGAGGGAACGATCGTCGGCCTCCGCGTGACGCTCCGTCGTGAGAAAGCAGTTGATTTTTTTGAGCGTTTGATTACAATAGTGTTACCTCGTGTTAGGGACTTTGGCGGCTTGGAGCATTCCGCGATCGACCAAGGCGGCACCCTTAACGTGGGCGTGCGCGACCATTTGGTGTTCCCGGAGATCTCTCCGGAAAAATCTCCGGTATCGTTCTCGATTGGCGTCAGCATCGTGCCGAAGGTGCGCAACCGCGTAAAGTCCGTGGAGAAATTCGCGGAGTTCGGCGTCCCGATGAAGAAGGACGCTCCGGCAACCAAGAAACGCAAGGGAAAGGGTAAGAAGAAATAATCATGGCAAAAGAATCCGTTATCGCGCGAAGCAAAAAGCGACCAAAGTATTCATCCCGCATCGTGCGGCGCTGTTTCCGCTGTGGCCGCAAGCGCGGATTTATGCGCGACTTCGGACTCTGCCGTATCTGCTTCCGCGAAATGGCGACCGCCCAGTTGATCCCGGGAATAAAAAAGGCCAGCTGGTAATCATATGCACTACAACATTCTCTCAGAAGTAAAAAATGCCACGCGGGCAAAGAAAGATAAGATCAGCTTCCCATTCACGAAGATGGATTTTGCGATCCTTACCAAGCTCGTCGAGCACGGCTATTTGAAGAGCGCGGAAAAGGAGGCCGTCGGTAAAAAAAATGTCATCGTGGTGCGCCTTGCGTATAAGAATAAGGAGGCTGCCGTTAACGATTTCAAAATTATGAGCAAGCCGAGCCGCCATACCTACGCGGACTATCGCAGCTTGCCGACCATCAAACAGGGTCACGGACTTTCTATGCTTTCCACCTCAAAGGGCATCATGACCGGTTCCGAGGCAAAAAAGCAGAAGGTCGGCGGAGAATATCTTTTTGAGATCTGGTAATTTATTTTAATCATATGAGCCGACTTATCAAAAAACCTATTGCGATCACCGCCGGTGCCACCCTCGTTCAGAGCGGCGATGTGTTGACGATCAAAGGCCCAAAAGGGGAATTGAAGATCACCGTTCCGCATGGCGTTGAACTTAAGAATGAGGGTGAGAATTTTTGGATCAGCACCACGCCGGGGCAGGAGACGACGGCGATCCAAGGAACCATCTGGGCGCTCATCAAGAATGCCATCGAAGGGGTAACGGCAGGATTCACAAAAATTCTTGAGATCGAAGGCGTCGGTTATCGCGCAGTCGTCGAAGGGAAAGAGCTCGTGCTCTTCCTTGGCTATGCATTGCCGGTACGCATGCCGATCTCGGATAAAGTGGTCATCGCAGTGGAAAAGAATACCATTACCGTGACGGGCATTGATAAGGATGTGGTCGGCCAGGCAGCTGCGGAGATCCGCGCGCTCAAAAAGCCGGAGCCATATAAAGGAAAGGGTATCCATTACAAGGGCGAGGTTATCCGCAGAAAGGTTGGAAAGAAAGCCGGTGCCGCCGCCGCGTAACATTTATTCAATACTATGAAAGCTGTAAAAAAACTCAATAAAAAAAGAATGCGCCGCGTGGCACGTGTCCGTGCCGCTATTTCCGGCGACGCCGTGCGTCCGCGCCTGACCGTGCGCCGCACCAACCGCTATTTCTATGCGCAGCTCGTTGACGACGTCAAAGGAAACACGCTCGCCTCAGCATCAAGCTTCACGATCGAGAAGGCGGCGAAGGGCGCAGCCAAGATCACAAAGACCGCAAGTTCATTTCTAGTAGGCGAGCTTATCGGAAAGAAAGCGATCGAGAAAGGGATAAAGTCCGCGGTGTTTGATCGCCGCTCGTACAAGTTTCATGGCCGGGTAAAGAGCTTCGTCGATGGAGCAAAGAAAGGCGGACTCACGATATAACGACGATATTATAAAACCATGGCAGAAAATACATTACCAAAAACATTCAATAGACGGCCGGATCGCATGCGCCCTGTGGTGCGTGAAGAATTCAAAGAGCGCGTACTCGACAATCGCCGCGTGACCCGCGTCGTTGCCGGAGGCAAGCGATTCCGTTTTCGCGTCACGATCGTGATCGGCGATGAGCGCGGCCGTGTCGGCATCGGCGTGGCAAAAGGCCTCGATGTCCAGCAGGCGGTGGCAAAGGCGAAGGCCGACGCAAAGAAGAACCTTATGGTGGTCAGCCTCAAGGATGGCCGCACGATCGCGCATGAAGTGATCGCAAAGTACAGCGCCGCAAAAGTGATGATCAAGCCAGCGAGCAAGGGACACGGTCTCCGCGCGGGCGGCTCGGTGCGCTTCGTGCTTGCATTCGCGGGCATCAAGGACGCGACCGCAAAGGTGCTCGGACGCACGCCGAACAAGTTGACGAACGCGATGGCAACCATCGCCGCGCTTAAGAAATTGAAAGCATAACCCGGTACCACTATTATCATGAAACTTCATACACGAACTCCATTACGAGATAAACTCCTTCAGCGCATTGGCCGTAGCGGCAAGCGCGGAAGCTATTCCGGCCGTGGTGTGAAAGGACAGCACTCACGTTCCGGTCGCCGCATCCGCCCGGCGGAGCGCGATATCCTTTTGAAGATCCCGAAGATGCGTGGATTCCGCAATAAGCCAAAAGCGGATGCGGCGATCGCGTTCAATCTCGGCTTGCTTTCCAACAAGCTCAAGGGGTACGTCAAAGCTGGCGCGCCACTCGAGGTTGGCTACACACTCCTCAAGACTGCAAAGTTGTTAAAGAAAGATTATAAGCGCCCGGTAAAGATCCTCGGCACTGGGGAGATCGCATTCCCGATCGCCATCAGCGGCTTCGAAGTTTCTGCCAGCGCGAAAGCGAAGATCGAAAAAGCCGGAGGTAGTGTAAAATAAAAGAGCAAGACATCCATGGAGCGATTTCTACAAATATTCAAAGTAAAGGAGCTCCGCAACAAGATCCTCATCGTGTTGGGGCTTTTGGTTGCGTACCGCGTACTTGCGGCGATCCCAATCCCGGGCGTGAACGCGACGGCGCTGCAGAATTACTTCAACTCCAACCAGCTCCTCGGATTCCTTAACTTCTTTTCCGGCGGCGGCCTCGCGAACCTTTCGGTCGTGATGCTCGGCGTCGGTCCGTACATCACGTCTACTATCGTCATGCAGCTTATGACGATCATTTTCCCAAAGATGAAGGAGATGTATTACGAAGAGGGCGCTCGCGGCCAAGCAAAGTTCAATCAATATTCACGCATGCTTACGGTGCCGTTTGCGTTCGTGCAGTCCTATGGATTCCTCAGCTTGCTGATGTCGCAGGGCGTCATCCCGCGGCCTGATGCATTTGATCTTATCCGCAATGTCATCGTCATCACGTGCGGTTCGATGATCGCACTCTGGCTCGGTGAGTTGATCACGGAAGAAAAAGTGGGTAACGGTATTTCGCTCATCATCTTAGCGGGTATCATCAGCCGCATCCCGTCGAGCGTCGGGCTCGCGCTGGCGTCTTACACTGCGCAGTTACTCACGGCATACGTTGGTTTTATCGTCATCGGCTTATTGCTCATCGCGGGTATCGTATATTTGAACGAAGGCGAACGGAAGATTCCGGTGGCATATGCCCGGCGTGTTCGCGGCACCAAGATGTATGGCGGCTCGCAGAGCTATCTGCCGCTCAAGGTGAACCAGGCAGGCATGATCCCGCTCATCTTTGCGATCTCCGTCCTGCTCTTCCCGCAATTCTTGGCACAGATTGTGGTGCTGATCTCGCCGGCGTGGGGGCTGCGCATCAGTAACTTTGCGCAGGGCTTTGTGGCAAACCAACTCTACTATGGAGTGTTCTACTTCCTTCTCGTGTTTGTCTTTACCTACTTTTATACCGCGATCACGTTCAACCCTGAAGAAGTGGCAAAGAATCTTCAGCAGAGTGGGGGATTTGTTCCGGGCATCCGACCGGGCGAGAACACAGAGAAATATTTCAAAGGTATTGTAAACCGCATCACATTGTTCGGCGCCACATTCCTCGGCCTTATCGCCATTCTTCCGATCATCGTGCAGTCATTCACTCATATTTCCGTCGTCACGATCAGCGGCACGGCATTGCTTATCGTCGTCGCGGTTGCACTTGAGACAATGCGGCAGGTGGATTCACAGCTGACGGTGCGGGAATACGAGGGCATCGAATAAGTCGCTCGATACCTCTTTTGAAGACCTAGTGTTAAGAAACAACGGTCTTCAAAAGAGGTATCTTCGCGCCTTGGTGAAAAAAGCCGCCTTCGCAGCTCCGAGACACCTTTTAAAGAGGGAGGGGTGTTTTATTCCATTAAATATAATATTTAATGACCTAAATTTTAGATTCTTTTAATCCACTTTTTTGTATGGTGGATGGATGGAAGACCGGTATATCGGGACGGAGGACTATAACGAAAAAAGAAAACAAGCCGAAGAATTTTATTATTCAATCGAACGTATTTGGTGTCCGGCATTAGGTCACTATATTGCCTTTAATCGTTTTGGATTTAGGCACCTAATCCAAAAATATTCTGGCATTCGCACGAAGAATGAACAGATAAGAAGGTTTGCTCTATTGGTATGTGTTAGTTCTATTTTACAAAAAAGAAACATACACATCATTTTTAATGAGCGAGATGGCAATGTGCGTTTCTGGGCGTTTTTATGGGAATATAACGGAAAGACCAAGAAACTGATCATAAGACAGATCGATAATGGAAAAATGCATTTCTTCAGTATTTTCTAGCCAAACAAAAAAATCACCTCTTGTGAGATGGTTTTTGTGCCCGCCGTCAGCCTTGTAGCCCTATGGCTACGTTTACGCCGAACCGGGATTGGTTACCCACGAGCATAAGCTTATGATAATCCAATCACTACTCTAGTCAAATTTTATTTAATAATTTTTTAATCTCTAAAATTTGGAAATTTGAGGGTCTCTTGTTATAGTGTAGGTACTAATGGACTACAACATCATATTCATTGCCGGACCACAGGGATCAGGCAAGGGGACACAGGGAAAAAGACTGGCGGACAAGCTGGGTTTTTTGTTTTGGGAGATGGGCGGAACCCTGCGACGCATCCTTGCGAGCGATTCGCCGCTGGCCAAGAAGATCTCCGCGATCGACCACGGGACACTCCTCTCGGACGAGCTTATTATAGAGGTGTTGAAGGATCAGCTTCCACTGATCCCTCACGAGAAGGGCATTATCTTCGACGGTGTGCCGCGCCGGTTGGTGCAGGGGCAATTCCTAGTGGAATATCTGCGCGATGATCGGAAGATGGATAAGATGGCGACGATCTTTATCGACGTGCCGCGTGAGGAGTGTGTCAAGCGATTATTGCTTCGCGCTCAGCACGAGTCGCGCATCGATGACACGCCGGAGGCAATCGCCCAGCGCTTCCGTGACTACGACGAAGCGATAAAACCGGCAATGGATTACTTGAAAGAGCAAACGACATTCATCACGATCGATGGCACGCCGACGCCGGACGAGATTGCGGCGAACATCAATAAGGCGCTTGGGATAGTATAAAAATGAAGCCCGCTAACCCCACAGAGAAGCCGTTCAATCTTATTCTTCTCGGCGATCCCGCCTCGGGCAAGGGGACACAGGCCGCGCGCTTGGCGAGGAAGTATCATTTTTTTGATCTGGATATGGGTCGTGAGATACGGAAGCCTTTGGTGCGCGCGCGGTTCGATTTTGCAAAGACGACGGCGGTTGGAAAGCTGACGCCTACCACCATCGTGCGCGATATTTTTGAAAACGTCATTCATGCAGTTCCGAATAATAAGGGAATATTGTTTAATGGCACGCCGAAGATGATCAACGAGGCAAAGCTGGTTTCACGCTTGCTCAAAGAAAATAAGCGGAGCGCGCCGCTCGTGATCTATCTGAATATCTCGACGCGAGAAACGATGAAGCGGACCGAACTGCGGCGTGAATACATGGCCGGAAAGCTTACCAAACGGGACGATGATAGCGCGCTTGCACTCCGTAATCGGCAAAAGTATTACAAAGAGCAAATTTCGCGCGTGGTTGCATTTTTTGGCAAGCAGTATACCGTTAAAAAGATCTCCGGGATGGGGACCGAGGCCGCGGTGACAAAAAAGATCGAAACGACCATTAAAAAATACTTAAAAGATTCGGGATATGGAACTAAGAACTCCAGCAGAAATTAAAGTGATGGCGGAAGGCGGGCGCCGCCTTGGCGTTGTGTTGCAAAAGTTGAAGGCCGAGGTGAAGCCCGGCATCAGCACACTCTCGCTCGACCGCGCGGCGCGCGCGCTCATAGAGGCTGGCGGCGATGTGCCCGCGTTTTTAAACTACCGCCCCGGCGGCGCGAGCCGCGCGTACCCTTACACGCTTTGCGCTTCGGTGAATAATGTCGTGGTGCACGGCCAGCCGTCAAAATATGTTTTACAAGAAGGCGATATCATCAAGCTTGATCTTGGCCTTAAACACGAGGGATTTTATCTCGACGCGGCGATCACGGTCGGCGTGGGAGCTGATTAGCGCTGAGGCAAAGAAGCTCATGGCCGTCACCGAGGAATCGCTGTACGCGGGAATAAAAGAAGCCAAGGCGGGCCACCGATTGGGCGACATCGGCCACGCCATTGAGCATGTGGTACACAAGAACCGCTTTTCTGTGGCGGATGGATTAACTGGACACGGCATCGGCCGGGAACTCCATGAGGATCCGACCGTATTCAATTTTGGCGATAAAGGCACCGGCACAAAGCTTGTGGCGGGCATGGTGATCGCGATCGAGCCGATGGTGACGGTCGGCGGCAGTGAGATCATGCAGTTGCTCGACGAAGGCTATGGCACCGCAGATAAAACCTGGGCGGCGCACTTTGAACACACGGTGGCGATCACAGAGAAGGGGCCGGTGATATTGACGAAGGCATAAAAACGCTCTCGCGGACTCTGCACGTGATATACTATTCCTATGGCACAGCCCTATCTATCTATCATTATTCCCGCATATAACGAAGCCGAGCGCATTCCGCAGACGCTTATTGATATGGACAAGCGCCTGAGCGGCGTTGATTATTCGTACGAAATTTTAGTAGTGAGTGATGGTTCGAAAGATGGCACCGCATCGGTCGTCAAAAACATGACGAAGATGGTAAAGAATCTTAAATTGATCGATCTTAAAGATAATGTCGGCAAGGGTGGCGCGGTGAAGCAGGGGATGCTGGTCGCATCCGGCCGTGTCCGGCTTTTTATGGACGCGGATAACTCCACATCCATCGACCAGTTTGAAAAAATGATTCCGCTCTTTAAAGACGGTTACGGCGTGGTCATCGGTTCCCGCGCGGTGAAGGGCGCGGAGCTTGCTCCGCCGGAACCGCTCTATCGCCAGCTCATCGGCAGGGCTCTTAATATTTTTATCCAGCTATTCCTCTTGCCTGGTATCTGGGATACGCAGTGTGGTTTCAAGGCCTATACTGACGAGGCGGCGGAGAAGATTTTTATGAAGTCGAGCATCCCAGGATGGGGTTTTGACGTGGAAACACTGGTGTTGGCGAACCGGATGGGCTATCGGATAAAGGAGGTGCCGGTGCGCTGGGTGAACGATACCCGGTCCCACGTCAAGTTTTCGGGTGGATTGCAATTTTTGGCCGAAACCTGTACAATCCGTTGGAGGTTGTGGAGGGATGCATATCATCTTAAGTAATAAAATCCTCAAAAAACAAGTAATTAACCAAGCATAACCGCTATCCTATGGCGGCTATTATTAACTAATGAGCAAGCAATACGTAACAAAAGAGCGTCTGGAGGAGTTCAAGATAGAGCTGGATGAGCTGAAGAATAAGAAACGCAATGAGGTCGCTCAGCGTTTGAAGCAGGCAAAAGAGTATGGCGATCTTTCGGAAAACTCTGAGTATGCGGAGGCGCGCGATGAACAGGCAAACGTGGAGACACGCATTTTTGAGTTGGAAGATCTTTTAAAGAACGCGGTCATCATCGAAAAATCAGAATCCAACGGCGTGGTGCAGGTCGGATCGGTGATCACCATCAAGAAGGGCGAGAAGACGTCCATCTATACCATCGTCGGCAAGTATGAGGCTCAGCCGGAAGAAGGCAAGATCTCGGATGAATCGCCGCTCGGCAAGGCATTTTTAAAGCACAAGGTAGGAGATGAGATCAATGTCACAACGCCAGGTGGAGTGGCAAAGTATGAGATATTAAAAATAGATTAAAAGAAGTTTGACAGCCACTGGTTTTCATCTAAAATGAAACAATGTTCGCGGGGCGGTAGCCCCTGGCCGGACTAGCGCTGGCACGGGCACATAAAAGATCCCTCTTTATGAGGGATCTTTTATTTTGTTATCGCTGAAAACACTAAAAAAATGTTTTTGTCCGTTACCAATTTTTCGTATAACGACGGTAATCGTTTCTCCGTTTACCTGCCTTTTGCATATCCAAAATTTTGCGTGTGAAAATGACTTTCCATTTTCAAGAGTAAATAGAGTCTTGGGGTCTGCGATAATGCTAGCCACATATGGAAGGAGTCGGAAGCGATTCGCTCGCTCGTCTTCGGTGCGTAGTGCTCCCTTCTTTCGTATTAAGTGATGGAATCCCATCGTGTTAAAAGCTACATAATCGTTAAGGGGCGGACACCAGATAGTACCAATACTCGAATAACCTTGTTTTGCTTTTTGTTCGTGAGCCATTCAGGCATCTTTCCATAATGGCGATTAAAACTATCTAAAATAAAGACTCAATACTTGTAATGAGACTGAGAATTCTCAAAACTTCCCATTTGGGCTATTATTAAGCAATGCTAGAAGACATTGTTGCAGAGCGGCGGAAGAAACTCGACGCCATCAAGACGGCGGGCATAGATCCGTATCCGGCGCGGGTAAAGCGCTCCTTTGATATCGCCCACGCGCTGACCGATTTTGATACGATTGCGGCCGGTGGCAAAAGCGTGTCGCTCGCAGGCCGCCTGCGCAGCTTGCGCGATATGGGAAAGATCATCTTTGCCGACATCGAGGACGAATCAGGAAAAATCCAGGTGGTGCTGAAAGAAGACGCGCTCGTCGACCTGCCGTTTTGGCGTTCCGTACTCGATATGGGCGATTTTATTTCTGTCACGGGGACGTTGTTTTCTACGAAGCGTGGCGAAAAAAGTGTGGAGGCGCACGAGCTGCAATTGTGCGGCAAAGCACTCCTGCCGCTGCCGGATAAATGGGAGGGATTGCAGGATGATGATATCCGCTTCCGCAAGCGGTATCTCGACCTCATCGCCGGAGATAATCTCCGCGAACTTTTCCGCAAGAAAACTATTTTTTGGGAGACCTTTCGTGGTGAGTTAAAGAAGGAAGGATTTTTGGAAGTCGAAACGCCGGTGCTGGAGAATCTTCCGGGCGGCGCGGAGGCGGAACCCTTCCGCACGCATCACAATGCGCTCGACGCGGATTTTTATCTGCGCATTTCGCTGGAGCTGCCGCTCAAGCGTCTGCTCGTCGGTGGCTATGACAAGGTCTTCGAGATCGGCCGCGTGTTCCGCAATGAAGGCATCGACCGCGAGCATCTTCAGGATTACACCGCGCTCGAATTCTATTGGGCCTATCACGACTATCATGATGTGATGAAGTTGACGGAAAAACTTTATAAAGAGGTGATTGAGAGGACGTGCGGCGGACTCGTTACGGAATTCGGTGGTAAGAAAATTGATTGGTCCGGGAAGTGGCCAAGCGTGGATTATGTGGAGGCCTTCAAGAAGGCGAATGACCTTGATCCGATCGCGGCGAGCCATGCCGAGTTATTAAAAAAAGCTAAAGAGTTGAAGCTGGAAGCTGAGAAGAGTGCCGGAAGGGGACGCCTGATAGACCTTATTTATAAAAAGACCGTGCGGCCATTTTTGATCGAGCCGTGCTTTTTGATCAATCCGCCCGTGGAGATCGAGCCGCTCGCCAAGCGGCATCCGGAAAATCCGGCGGTCGTTGAGCGGTTTCAGGTTGTTGCGTGCGGCACAGAGCTTGGCAAGGGATTCTCCGAGCTCAACGATCCGGACGACCAGCGCGCGCGCTTTGACGAACAGATGAAGCTCCGCGCGGCGGGGGACGCCGAGGCACAGCAGCTCGATGAGGACTTCTTGGAGGCGTTGCAGTACGGCATGCCACCGGCAGGCGGCTTTGGTATGTCTGAGCGGCTATTTGCAGTGCTGATGGATAAGCCGATTCGAGAGACCGTGTTCTTTCCGTTGATGCGGGCGAAGACGCTATATATTCGAGCTCAAAGCGAGCTTTAATATTATTCCAACCTTTTCGCATTCTCGCACAGCAGTTTTGTCTCGCCATCGCGATGTGAGACGCGCGCGTCCACAATGACGCAGGCGTTTTCCACCCACGCGGCGGCGGTCTTTTCGAGGACGCTGTTGAAGACGACGACCTCGATGGATTGTCCGGATGCGTTGTCCTCGATGGTGGCAAAAATCATCGGCTGGCCGCTCTTGGTAAATATCTTTTTCACTTTTGAGACGAGGCCGGCGGTGCGGTAGATTTTTTTCTCGTCGGTGATCGCGGCTATCTCGCTAATGGGTTTGCATTTATAGTGTTCGATAGTCGATGCGAAGTTCGTCATCGGGTGCGCGGAGATGAAGAAGCCAATCAGTTCTTTTTCCCAGATCAATTTTTCACCACTCGTCGCAGGCGCCACGGGTTTTAATTTTAAGGTGATCGTCGGCGCGGAGAGTCCGAAGAGGGAATTTGCCTGGTCTGCACCGCCCCGCTTAAGCGCATTCACAAACCGCAATATTTCATCCATATTTTCGAGAATCTGTTTTCGCTCCACGTTCAGCGAATCAAATGCGCCGCTCTTTGCGAGTGATTCGATAGATTTTTTATTGAGGTCTTTATGTTGGATGCGGCCAAGAAAATTCTCAAAGGTTTCGAATGGTCCACCGCGGGCGCGCTCCTCTATGATCGCGCGCGCGATCTCCGATCCGACGTTTTTGATGGCGAGCAGGCCGAACCGGATCTTTGGTCCTTCCGGCGTAAAGTTGATGAAGCTGCGGTTGACGTCCGGCGGCAGAACATCGAGTCCGGACTGCTTGGCTTCTTGGATAAGGAGCGAGATGCGCTCGATATCATTCAATTCGGAATTCAGCGTTGCCGCCACAAATTCCTCCGGATAATTTGCCTTTAGGTATGCCGTGCGGTATCCGATCATCGCATAGCACGCCGAGTGCGCGCGGTTGAACCCGTAGCGCGCGAACGGTTCGATGAGTTCCCACGCCTGATCAGCAACCTTCTTGGGAATATTATTTTTGATGCATCCATTGATGAACTTTTCCTTCTGCTCGTCGAGTAATGATTTGATTTTCTTTCCGACCGCTTTGACGAGAAGGTAGCCTTCGCCACGCGTGAGTCCGGCGAGTTTTGTGGCGAGATCCATCACCTGTTCCTGGTAGACGATGACGCCATACGTGTTCTTAAGTGTCTCCTCCATGAGTGGATGGATGTAGCGAACGACCTCCTTGCCCTGCTTGCGGTTGATGTACGTCGGGATAAGTTCCATCGGTCCGGGACGGAATAGCGCGACGAGTGCGATGAGGTCGTCGATCTGCGTCGGCTTGATCTCTTTCATATAGCGGCGCATGCCGCTCGACTCGAATTGAAAGATCGATGTGGTATCGCCGCGCTGAAGAAGCTCGAACGTTTTTTTGTCGTCGAGCGGGATTTTTGAAATATCAATCACAACGTCGTGAAGTTCCTTAATGAGGTTGATGGAATTTTCGATGATGGTAAGATTTTTCAATCCAAGGAAGTCGATCTTAAGAAGGCCAAGGTCTTCGACGGCATGCATTTCGAATTGCGTGATGATGATCTGATTGTCCTGCGGCGCGAATTGTAACGGCACGCGCTCCATCAGCGGATCCTTTGCGATCACGGTTGCACACGCGTGCACCGACGCGTGCCGTGCCACGCCCTCCAAATGCCGCGCCGTGTCGATCAATTTTTTTGCCTCCGGATTGGTATCGTAGAGTTGTTTAAGCTCCTGGACTTTCTTAAGACATTCATCGAGCCAGCCTTCCTTCATTCCCTGCGTGGGGTTGAAGGGGATGAGCTTTGCGATCTGATCGCAGAACGCGTACGAATATCCCATCGCGCGGCCGGCATCGCGGATTGCGGCGCGCGCCGCCATCGTTCCGAATGTGATGATGCGCGCCACATGATCCTCGCCATACTTCTCGCGTGCGTACGCGAGCACTTCTTCGCGGCGCGCGTCGGCGAAGTCGATATCGATATCCGGCATTTGAATACGCTCCGGGTTGAGGAATCGCTCAAAGAGCAAGCCGTACGTGAGGGGATTGATGTCGGTGATATCGAGCGCATATGAGACGAGGCTTCCTGCAGCCGAACCGCGCCCAGGGCCAACGGCGATGCCGTGAAGCTTCGCCCAGTGGATAAGGTCCTGCACGATAAGGAAGTAATCGGCGAAGCCGGTCTTTTCAATCACGCTCAGCTCGTACTCCAACCGCTCGCGCATTTCGGCCGTCTGAGCCTCCGGTGAAAATTTATTAGGGAGCCGTTCCTCTATAAGTTCGCGAAGATAGCCGTTTGCCGTTTTGCCCGGTGGTTTAGGGAAGTCAGGAAGGAGCGTGTGGCCGAGATCGAGCTCTACGTTGCATCGTTCCGCGATCTCATGCGTCCGCGCGACGGCTTCGAGTCCGCCCGGCATGCTCGCAAATTTTGTGCGCATATCCTCCGGCGAAAGAATTGAGAAGTCATCCGAGCGCATGCTCATGCGGTTATCATCATCCAACTTGTTACCGGTTTGCACTGCGAGCAGCACGTCGTGATATTCGGCGTCGTCAGAACGTGTGTAGTGGCTGTCCTGTGTGGCCACAAGGGGGATGCCGGTCTCTTCAGACAGCTTCACTAATAGCGGTTCGATTTTTTCCGATTCTGGAATACCGGGATGCTTTTGGATCTCCAAAAAATAATTTCCTTTGCCAAAAATTTCCTGATGCTCGAGCGCGATAGTCTTGGCCTCCTCATAGCGATCTGCGGTAAGTGCGCGGGCAACCTCGCCGCCTAAGCACGCCGAGAGCGCGATGAGCCCCTCGTGATGTTCGCGCAAGAGATCCTTATCCATGCGCGGCTTGTAATAAAATCCTTCAAGGTGGGCTTTTGAGACGAGTGTGATGAGGTTTTTCCAGCCGGTCTGATTTTCAACGAGCAATATCAAATGGTAATACCGTTCGCCGTTTTCTTTAGAGAACCGGTCGCGCGGCGCGATGTACGCCTCGACGCCGAGGATCGGCTTGATGCCGTGCTTCTTTGCGAGTTTATAAAATTCGACAGCGCCGTAGAGGACGCCGTGATCGGTGAGCGCGATCGAGTCCATGCCCGTCTCCTTGGCGCGCGCCACCATCTGAGGAATCTTCGTCAGCCCGTCGAGCAGGGAATAATGAGAGTGCGTATGTAAGTGGGTAAATTTTGGTTCCATTGTTCTTGGTGTTAGCCCCCGCAAGCGAGGATGCAGAACATTAAATCTGTATTAAAACTTCCCATCTATATTACTACAAAAATCAAGGATGACAAAATCGAGCCATATTTAATCATTTTTTAATGTGAGTGTGCTATCTATATTGGGTATGAATATTCTTAACGAGAATTTAATAGTAAGAATGTACGTGGAAGATAAACTTTCTGCTATGCAAATTAGCGAATTAACACACCTATCGATTTCAAAGATAGTGCGCATTTTAGAAATACATCATATTCAAAAAAGAAGCATAAGCGAGGCCATCACGCAGCTTAATATAACAAAATTTCATAAGGCACCGTTTCAATTGAAGGCAAAACTTTCTTCGGTTGAAAATGATTTGAAAATAACCGGGATAATGTTATATTGGGGCGAGGGAGCAAAGACAAGTGGTTCCGTAAAGCTTGCTAATAGCGATCCTGGAATGGTCAAGGTTTTTCTTCTTTTCTTAAGAAATATTTGCGGAGCCGAAGAGAAAAGAATAAAAATGATCATCCATATGTACCCCGACCAAGATAGAATATTCCTGCAAAAATTTTGGTCATCGGTGACGGGTATCGGGCCGGAAAATTTTTATAAGCCGCAGATTCTCGCAGGCAAGAAGGGGACTTATAAAAAGAAATCTATTTATGGCACCGCCACCATTTATTATGGCGATAAAAAATTACTGAAACAATTGCTAAAATGGATAGACGAATATAAAAATGGATTTTTAGCATAGTGCCACCTTAGCTCAGCTGGCAGAGCGCTACTTTTGTAAAGTAGATGTCCCCGGTTCGATCCCGGGAGGTGGCTCAACTGATATAATAAAACCATGATTCTCCAAGTCGGCGTTAAAATTTTTCTCAAGGATCCCGAAGGTAAATATCTTTTAATACGCCGCTCGCCAATAAAATATCCAGGCGTAAAGGGCGAATGGGATATCCCCGGAGGACGAATTAACCCAGGTTCATTGTTAATTGAAAATCTAAAACGTGAAGTAAAAGAAGAAACCCAACTCGAAATAACTTCAGAGCCGAAATTTATTTATGCGCAGGATATTATCCCCAATGAGGAAAAGCATGTTGTCCGACTTTCGTATATTGGAAAAACAGATGGTATGCCCATACTCGATACCTCTGAAAATACAGAATATAAATGGCTTCCTTTGGATGAGTTGAAAAAATACGAAAATGTGGATGTCTATGCGAAGAAAATTATCGATAGCGGATTGTTGGATCAGTTCTAGGTTGGACTTTTATCAAAAATCCAGTACTATAGTCTTGTTGCCGTTGTAGCTCAGCTGGTAGAGCAACTCCATGGTGGACTCACAGAGTCATGCCCACGGAAGGGGAAACCCTTCTGCGAACCCCGAATTACGGTCAAAGGCCAGGAATGGCAGAGACCGTGGCGAAGATGCGAATAGCGCGTGATTCGCCCGAACGACTGACAAGGGACGCTGCGCCGTACAAGCGGTATGCGTAAGATACAGTCTAATCCTCATATAAGCATCGCGAAGGTGAGGTATCAATGAAGGAGTAGGTCGCCGGTTCAATTCCGGCCAACGGCTCACTCGCAGACAGCAAAAATCCCTATCGCTATTTCGCTCCGACGTAAGCACGTCCACTCGCTCAATAGCAATAGGGATTTTTGCTGTCTGCTTGTTCGTTGGTAATAAAGAAAGGATGATGCCCCCGCATCGTCAGTGGCGATGCGGGGATTGTGCTATTTATGCAGAAATGGCAAAATCGCGTTGATGACTGCTCCGAAGAGTGACAGCCAAAAAATAAGCATGCTCATTGATTGGTTTAGTAGTTCATTTTATATGATAAAATCACGACCTTTGATCTTTTGATTTGGGTGAAGTGTACCAAAACGCCGATTAAAACTATCTAAAAATGTGGCCAGGCCTGGATTTGCAATAATGGCGCGGATATAGTATCATCGTTCCCATGGCCAAGTTAAAACACGCCGACCGGTTGATCACGATGCGTTGCACTGTCTGCAAGCGTCGTAATTATTACACCAATAAAAATAAGAAGTTGGTGGAGCGGAAGATCGAACTTCAGAAGTTTTGCGACTGGTGCCGCGTGAAAACGCTACACAAAGAGTCCAGGATCTCCGGAAAGTAACGATCGCTCCAGAAAAAATGCGCGTGGTCTCTATAAAAGGGGAGCAGGCGCATTTTTTAAATCTGTATTAAAATAGAAGGGAAGAAATTGGGGGCTTAGTTAAACGGTATAATAAGCGTCTCCAAAACGCTTGTCGAAGGTCCGACTCCTTCAGCCCCCGCCAAAAATTACTGTGGAAAATTCACCCTTTCCCCAGATGATAATGTGACGCTGTTTAAAATTCCGAGAATTTTCGATTGTAAGCTGGCCTGCTCCGCATCGGTAAACTGCTGAATCGTGCCGGACGGATAGTTGCCAAAATCGGATTGCCCGATGCGTGTTTCAAATTCATAGCACGCGCCGTTGTAGGCCAGCCGATAGAGCGTGCCTTTTGCAAAATGGCCGGCGCCAGCATTGCCGATCGGTGTGAACTCACTTACTGAATAATCGCCGACGGTGGTGCTGGTGGGAGTGAAGTTTGAAAAACCGGTGGGCGGCGTGGTAAGACATGCGGCCTGCGTCATAAGGTCGGTTCGTTTTTCTACGCGAATGCCAGCGCTTTCAAAATTGGTGCCTTGATATGCGGTGCCGATGTAGTAAAGGCAATAATCAAGATCCGCATCGCATGGAGGGATGTACGGATGCACTGCGATGTTTTGAGAAGACGTCGCCAGCGCAAAGTCGGCGGTCGGGTAGATGAGCGCGATTGTTCCATCGGAGATGCTTTGATCTCCCGATGGCGCAGTGCCGGTCGGAGCGCCGAGTACGAGCGTCGGGGCCGTGCCCTGCGATGTACTCGTCGAACCGGCGGGGTTTATCGCCCCATTTTGATTATTGGCATTGATAAACCACAAAAACCCCGCAGCGAGAAAGGCGACGATGACGACAAAGACGATAGCAATGCCAAATTTCCCCATACCTCTTATTGTACCGCATTACGGGTTGACAAATTTCACTGGTCGGCTATACTTGAACCAATTCCAAAGACCATAGGTTTGCCGCTAAAGGCATGTAATACCTATGAGAGGAGGTTTGGGCAATAGCCCTCACATTCTTCGCGGCCTTGGAACGGCCGTTTTCTGTTTTTAAGGAATTATTAATAAAAAATTATTATGAAAACACGGGCACAAAAAGAAACAGAGTTGGCACACGCACGCACGCTTTTTGAAAAGAGCGAAGCGCTGATTTTTGCCGACTTCACTAAGATCACGGCAGAGAACCTTCGCAAACTTCGCACCGAGCTGAAAAAGTCCGGCGCAAACTTCCTCGTCATCAAGAAGCGCATCCTCGGCATCCTTTTGAAGGAAAAGGGAATCGACGTTGACCTTAAGCAGTTCAAGACATCCGTTGGTACGATTTTCTCGGAAGTAGATAGCGAGCACATCGCCGGACCGGCGTTCAAGTTCTTCTCGGGCATGGAAGTTCCGGAAGGCCAGGCGAAAGACGTTTGGATCAAGAAGATTCTCGCTGGCTATAACATCGTCGCAAAAACACCGATGACTGCCGAAGAGATCGTCTACATCGGCAAGCTCCCGCCGCGCGAGGTCGTGCTGGCACAACTACTTGGCATGCTCGCCGCGCCGATCCGTTCGTTCCTCTATATCCTTGATGAGAAATCAAAGATGGGTGGTGGCAGCGCAGAGCCGGTTGCCCAGTCTCCCGAACCCGCGGCGCCGTCCGCGCCGGAAGCAGTTGCAGAACCTGCAGCCGTTGCAGAGCCTGCGGCAGAAACCCCTTCCACTGATACCGACATCCCTGAACAAAAGGTCGAGCTAACGCAAGCACAATAAAACAATGGCAAATCACGAAGATTTAATTTCGAAAATAGAGTCTCTCACGGTAGTTGAGCTCGCGGAGCTCGTGAAGAAGCTTGAAGAGAAGTTCGGCATCTCGGCTGCGGCCCCGGTGGCGGCAGGCGGCGGAGCCGGCGCAGCTGCGGCGGAAGAGAAGACGGCATTCAACGTTGTCCTCAAATCGGCCGGAGCAAGCAAGTTGAACGTCATCAAGGTTGTCCGCGAAGTGACGACCCTCGGCCTTAAGGAGGCAAAGGATCTCGTAGACGGCGCACCGAAGACGATCAAAGAGAACGTCAAGAAGGAAGAGGCCGAAGAGATCAAGAAGAAGATCACGGAGGCAGGTGGAGTTGCGGAGATCGCATAAAACAAAAAGCCCCTCTTATTTGACGAGAATGCCACGTAGGAACGTGACCGCCAAATAAGAGGGGCTTTTTGTTTTATTAATAGTTGAAAAGAAGAGAGAAGTGAATTACTATAACTTGTGCAAAGGGCGTTTAGCTCAGTGGTAGAGCGTTCCGTTCACATCGGAGAGGTCGCAGGTCCGATCCCTGCAACGCCCACAAAAAGAATTCCCCATACGTCCTTTCAGGGACGTGTCGCGGCCTACTGGCCGCGCACTCTATCTCGGCGCTCTTCGCGCCTCCGATGAGCCCCTCAAAGAGTATGGGAATTCTTTTTTAGATCTATTCAAGTAAAAAAGATCGGATTTTTAAGGCCATGGCAACATGGTCTTCTAGTCGGAGTGCGGCGATATCGTTTCCGCGCCTTTCGGAAGGAATATATTCTATAAGATCAAAAAATCTAAAATTTGGACGATTTATTTTTTCTACCGCATCTTTAATTCTCTTGGCCTCGTCGAATTCTATATAAGGATTCATTGTTTCATACACCCAATGATGATGCTTTGCAAAATTTTTTAAATAATCCTCCCCGATAGCCGATTGAATTAAATCTTCCAATTCGGTATTCCATTCCGGAGGCTGAAACTCCATTTTTTTGGTGTATCCAACAAACGCAGCGCGAATGTTAAGATTTTGATTTTGCAGTTCTAGATTCCTAACGCCTGTTGGTGGAATGGCAATGCCTTCGATAAGCGCATCTTTTCCTTTACGGCTTAGAAGTTTTATTAATCCGATCGTGCCAATCCACGCAGGAGTGTCCTCGCCGGTTCTGAGTTCTGGTATTTCCGGCATCTTTGCCTCGTGGGGATCTCCCTTGGTAATAGACCGATAAAGTTCACTCGTGCTTGCGCGAATAAAATCCGTCGAATTTTGATACATAGGTTTCTGCGAACAAATGCATGGACCTATGATCGTCGATTTTCGCATTCCAGGCACTCCACCAATGAGATAGATCATAAGAAGATTGTAACTCAAGTGGGGAATGGGGATTTCTTATAAATGATTTCGCCCTGTGTATATCTCTCATTTTTAGCACCCCCTAATTTTTAAAAACCCCAGCAAAATCAATATATATTAGGACGATTGCCCCCGCGAAAGGGGATATTTTGACTATATATAGGAGTGGAGTATGATTGTATGTAAGTGGAGGGTTGTGGAGGAGATTGGGGATAACTGCCACTTTCTGTGCATAACTTGAAACCACACATACATCACATATTTTCATGTTACTAGGCGAATTCAAACACAATTTGGACCCCAAAGGCCGGATGGCGATCCCCGCAAAGTTCCGCGATAAATTAACGGCGGGCGCCATCATCACGCGCGGAATTGATAACTGTCTTTTTGTGTTCGCAAACACGGAGTGGGAAGCATTGGCAGCAAAGCTGATCGCGCTCCCGCTCGCGCAGGCGAACTCGCGGGCGTTCACGCGGCTGATGTTGGCCGGCGCGAGCGATGTGGAATTGGATGCGCAGGGAAGGATCTTGATCCCCGATTATTTACGAAAGTATGCGGGATTAAAAAAAGGAGTGGTGGTGGCGGGGTTATATAACCGCATTGAAATTTGGGATGAGGCAGTATGGGCAGCATACAAGACCAAGACGGAGAGTTCTTCTGAAGCGATCGCCGAGCAGTTAGGAGAGTTGGGAATCTAACATGGCGGCGATTGAAGAGAAGAACGAAGCGCAACGCAGTTTGCATACACCAGTTCTTTTACACGAGGTAATAACGTTTTTAAATCCACAGCCGGGAGATTTCATTATTGATGGCACGGTGGATGGCGGCGGACATGCCGCAGCGATCGCCACGATCATCGGATCGACGGGAACATTGCTCGGACTCGATTGGGATGAAAAATTGCTCGAGCGATGCAAGGCGCGGTTCGCGAGCCAAAAAAATGTGAAGCTTGTCCACGGCAATTATGCCGAGCTGCCGGAAATCTTAGAAAAGATTTCTGCAACTGAAAATAATATTGCAGAAGCGCAAGCGGAACTGGATTGCTCATCGATCTTGGATTTTCTTCCGAACAGCTCGAAGCGTCGGGCAGGGGATTCAGCTTTGGTGAAGCGTATGCCGATGAGCCGTTGCTCATGACCTACGACGATTCGCGGACGCCGGTATGGCAAATCCTTCGTGAAGAGAGCGAAGAATCGCTCGCGAACATCATCTTTGAATTCGGCGGCGAGCGGGCATCACGGCGCATCGCGAAGGCAATCAAAGATCATGGGCGCAAGAAACCCATTATGACCGCTGGCGAACTGGCGGATGTGGTTCGGGAAGCGCTGACGGGCGGCACCGATGCCAAGAGTCGCGGAAAGTACGAGCACGGCAGGATCGATCCCGCCACGCGCACATTCCAGGCATTCCGGATCTACGCGAACGGAGAACTCGAGAATCTTAAAACATTATTAAAAAACCTCAACGCGATCGTGAAGCCGGGCGGTCGGGTGGCGATCATCAGCTTCCATTCCACGGAAGACGGGATTGTGAAGAGAGCATTTCAATCATTGGCGAAAGAAGGGAGACTAACAATTATCACAAAGAAGCCGGTGGAAGCGACACGGGAAGAAATAAAAGAAAATCCGCGAAGCAGATCAG
Source organism: uncultured bacterium (assembly GCA_963807165.1). GTDB lineage: Bacteria > Patescibacteriota > Minisyncoccia > UBA6257 > 2-01-FULL-56-20 > JAKAGE01. The sequence goes on from CAWDZM010000001.1 coordinate 127,318, forward strand.
CAAAGATACGAGTAGCAGAAATAAAACAATGACATTCATACAACCATCAAAACATCTCAATATGCTGAACGCGGTCATCGTGCTGTTGGTGGTTGCACTGCTCGGCGGGACATTTTGGCTGGTTATCGCTTATAATAAGACAGTAGACCTCAGTCAGGACATCGTTTCGCTTAAATCTCAACTGCAAACCATCGGCGCCCAAAATACTGCGTTGAATAATCAGGTACTCGCCACCTTGGGCGGCGCTAATTTTACCTCGCTCGCGAGCGCGGACGGGCTAGTGCAGGATAAAAATCCCCAATACTTTACCGTCGACCAACAATGGCCTATCGCTTCACAATAATTGTCGCATTCCTTCTTGCGGCTTTTACTTATGTAGGATTTCATCTTTATCAATTACAACTGGTGAAGGGAGGATATTATTACGCCCAGGCCGAATCCGAGCAATCGGCGTCCGCGAGTAATAACGCCGACCGTGGCGCTATTTATTTTACTGATAACAACGGCAACACCCTGCCGGCAGCGATCGATCAGCCATTCCCCATCATCTACGCGGTGCCGACCGCGGTAAAAAATCCGGCAACGACGGCGGCGACGTTCGCTCCGATATTAAATATGCCGGTGGCAAAGCTGAAAGCGATTTTTTCCCGTCCCGGTGATCAATATGAACTTTTAGTAAACAAAGCCGATCCGGCGGTGGCGCAGAAAGTGACGTCGCTCAACATCCCTGGCGTGTATACCGAGCTTGAGCCGGAGCGATTCTATCCGCTCTCGACCGTTGCATCGCAGGTGCTCGGATATGTCGGGCCGAATGCGTCGAACACCGGCGAGAGCGGGCACTATGGCTTAGAAGGATATTACAATAGTTTACTCGAAGGAAATTCTTCGACCGGCGGTGCGGGCGGATCGGATCTGACCGTCACAATCGATCCAAATATTCAGATCGAGGCGGAGAAGATTTTGGATAATTTGGTTTCGACGACCGGCGCAACCGGCGGTGATGTGATGGTGATGGATCCGAAAACGGGGAAAATTTTGGCGATGGGAAGCACGCCGAGCTTTGATCCCAATAACTATAACGAATCGCCGATCTCTGATTTTTTGAATACTGACGTGCAGGGTGTGTACGAGCCGGGATCCATTATGAAGGTTATCACGATGGCAGCGGGCATTGATTCGGGAAAAATCACGCCGGATACGACGTATGATGATAAAGGATATGTAAATATCAATCATGCACGGATCACAAACTATAACCTGACGACGGAAGGCGCGTATGGCGCCGATACTACGATGACGGAGGTGATTGAACATTCGATCAACACCGGTGCCATCTGGGCGGAGAACGCCACGGGCAATGATATCTATCTCAGCTATTTGAAGAAATTTGGGCTTGGCGAAAAGACGGGGATCGATCTTCCGGGCGAGGTTTCAGGAAACTTGAGCCAGCTCCAGCCCAACGCGCCGCAGATTGATTGGGACACGGCCGCGTACGGACAGGGCGTTGCGGTAACACCGGTGGAGCTCGTGAGCGCAATCAGTGCGATCGCGAATGGGGGCGTGCTCATGCGGCCGTATCTGAATGCATCGTTGCAACCGCAGGAAATCCGGCGCGTGATCAGTTCCAGTACAGCCCAACAGGTGACGCAGATGATGGTGGACGCGGTGGACCTCGCGCAGGTGGCGGAGATCAATGGCTACAGCATGGCGGGCAAGACGGGCAGTGCGTATATGCCGAATCCTGCAGGCGGCGGATATTTGAACGAGCTTACGGATTCATATATCGGTTTTGGGCCGACGTCGAATCCAAAGTTTGTGGCGTTCATTCGCCTGAATACTATTCCAGTGACTTCGCTCGCGGCAGAAACGGTGGTGCCGGCATGGAATCAGCTCGCGCAATGGATCGTCAATTATTACAACATTGCACCCGATCGGACGACCACAGACGTCATTCCAAATTGTAAAAACCTGACATGCCCCTAAAAATTTTAAAGAAAACATTGCGGAAGCTCGCGCGGCTGACGATCTGGCGCTATCGCCCGGCAATCATCGGCGTGACGGGCAGTGCGGGAAAGACCTCCGCAAAGCTTGCGATCAAAGCCGTGCTGGAGCGCGATCGGCGCATTCGCACCTCGTTCGGCAATTTGAACAGCGACCTCGGCGTGCCACTCACCATCCTTGGCGATTGGAGCGCGGACGATCTGGCGCTCGTCAGCCGCGCGACGCCGCGTGGGACAAAAAAATTTCAAAAAATAGGATTTTGGATAAAGGTCATCATATTATCGACATGGCGGATTATTTTTGCATCGCGCGGCAGCTATCCGGAATTATTGATCTTGGAATACGGCGCGGATCGTCCGGGCGACATTAAATATTTATTAAGCATCGCACGGCCGAACATCAGTGTGATCACCGCCATCGGCGACATTCCGGTGCACGTGGAATTCTATGGCGGCCCGGATGAGGTCGCGCGGGAAAAGGGGAGGCTCATCGAATATCTTCCCGCCGGCGGCTTTGCTATATTGAACGGCGATGATGATGTGGTGATGAATTTGCAATCGCGCACGCGCGCACGCGTGATGACGTTCGGGTTTGATAAGAGCTGTGAGGTGCGGATCTCGCGCTTTGAAAATAAATTGAAGGACGGCCAGCCGTCAGGTATTTCCTTCAAGCTGGAGCACGGCAGTGCGATCGTGCCGGTGCGGATCGACAACGTCTTTGGTCGCGCACACGCGTACGCCGCAGGCGCGGCGGCGGCGATCGGCCTCGCGTTCGGCATGAACCTGGTGGCGATCTCGGAAGCGCTCGCACAATACGCGCCGCCGGAATCGCGCATGCAGCTTTTGCCCGGCATCAAATACACTTCCATCATTGACGACTCGTATAACGCGAGCGTGATCGCAATGCGCTCAGCGCTCGAAACCCTCGCAGCGCTTCCGGCAAAGCGAAAGATTGCGGTGTTGGGTGATATGCTAGAGATCGGCAAGTATACGGTGGAGGCACACGAGATGCTCGGTCGCATGGCGGCAAAGGATGCGGATGTGCTCTTTACCGTCGGTCCGCGCGCAAAGTTCATCGCCGAATCAGCGCGCGAAGCGGGCATGAAGCGCGCGGTGATATTCTCCTTCGACACCGCGAGCGAGGCGATAAAACCAGTGAAGGATTTTATAAAGAAAGGGGATTTAATATTGCTAAAGGGATCGCACTCAATGGAGCTGAATAAGATCGTGGAAGAGATTCGGGATCAAACGCCGCGGGTTATGCAGTAGCGGGAAACCAAAACCTTGCGGTGCAGCGCTTTTCTCTTTATAATCTCTTCGGTAAGCCATATGCCATCATCGTCTAGCCTGGTCTAGGACATCGCCCTCTCACGGCGGGAACTCGGGTTCGAATCCCGATGGTGGTACACCGAATCGATGTAGCAAAACAAAGGCATAGAGAAGGGAATCATAAACGGATTTGAACTTTTACTATTCGTTCGAATTCAGTCCAACGCACTACGCTTTACAATCGTTATAATATTGTTTATGCTACGACCAGCATGAAGCCCTGAAGCAGGATGCTTCGGATCTCAACCACAACCAACACCCACTTCACCAGGATGGTGAAAGGAGGATTTATGTCGCTAGTTCATAACATGAACGATCGCGTCCCCGGTGCCATTCAGGCATTGGCCGAACTCCACAAGGCTGGATTCATTGAAGATGTGGCATACTATCGCTACGCCATATCCAGTCCGCTGAAATACGGGGGCATATCCTATGAGAGCGTAATGCTCTCGCGCAGCAAAAAACTAAAACTTCCACGTGATTGCTACGCCGATCCATCAATGCTTTTCGACGAGATCGAGATTATTGTATGGAAAGACCTACGCGGCATTGTGCCGGTAGCGCCTAGTGGACGGCGGCTTACGCTCATCTCGATAATGATTGCAACGATGATGCCCGAAAAGCCCTGTTTTTGTTTCATATTGTTATTATATCAGCTTATCGGCAAAACTTGACATTTTAATAGCTTTAATGTTATTATGCACCCATTATATAAGAGGGTCGAAAGGTTGGCTAGGCGCATATAAAAGCAAAAAATAAAAAAATAATTATGAAAAAAATAATCGCAGCTGGTTCGATGTTGGTGTTCGCGTTGGGAGTTTTTGTTTCTGCGGTGCCGCAGGCATTAGCTGGGGAGTCGGGAACGCTTTCTTCTTTGACGGTATCGGCAGGAACTTTAACGCCAACGTTCGATCCGGCAATATTTTCATATACCGATGTTCTGCCGTATAACACCACCGTCGTTCCGACGGTATCGGCGTCTACCACTTCTGTTGATGCTACTGAGGTAATTACCCAAGCTACTAATACTACCGGATCGGCTACGGTTGTAGTGTCGGATACCAGTTCAACTCAAAACTCAACAACCTATACCGTCACTTTTTCACTCGCGCCGATACCGGCACCGGTGTGGAGTGCATCGGCTGATCTGGTGACTGGAGACGTAGTGAGTGGCGGGGGAACAACCCAGCTGACGTCGGCGTTCACGATGCCAGCAGGTGGTACATATGTGCAAATTCAGACTCCGTCGGCAAATCCTTTTTCCGTTCCGACGGCAAATGCGCTCGTTCCTTTCGTGTTGACCTCTACGGGCGGCGTTGACCTTGCTTCATACTATAAAGCTACCTATCCGGAAACGGATTGGACGACGGGTTGGGGTCAATACTTTATGAATACGCTTCCGACTGCCGGTGCAAGCCAGACCGCGATGTTCTACATCGTGAATGGCGGAACGCATTCGGTACAGAGCGGCCCACAGCGTTTTAAAGGAGTGACGGCTCCTCTGTTTCTCCCTGGCGATCTTCCTTCGGGAACTTATACCGTGGCCGGTGATGTGAATGGAACAACCCTCACGGTTACCTTCATTATTAACAATCCAAATGGATGGACTGCTCCGGTGAATCCGGTAACGCCAACCTCCACAGCGTCATCTACGCCTTCTTCTACTCCATCATCCACTATATATACATTGAATTATGGAACCGACGGTAATGGCACGATCACGGGAAGTTCTACGCAAAACGTAGCTTCTGGCACTGACGGATCAGCAGTGACCGCCATGCCAAACGATGGCTTTCAGTTCGCAAGCTGGAGCGATAGCTCGACCGCGAATCCTCGAACCGATACGGATGTAACGAGTAGTATCTCCGTCGTTGCGGATTTCTCTTCAATTCCGGTCACGCCGATCCCTAATATTGTGACAGGCGGTGGCGGAGGCGGCGGGGGAGGTGGTGGTAGTTTTAGTAGTTTTGGCGGCGGTGGTGCATATCCTTACACCATCCTAATTGATGGCGGTGCGACGACCACAACGTCATCCAACGTAACGCTCACGCTTGGTACTATCAGCACTGCGGCGGGAAATAATACGATGTGGATCTCGAACGATCCGAGCTTTGCCACTTCGACCGGCACGGGATGGATTCCATTCCAAAAAAACTACCCGTGGATTTTAAACACGGTGCCAGCTGGCGTTCCTCGGACGGTCTATGTCCGGTTTGGCGTTACGAGTACTTCAACCCCAGTAGGATCCGCCCAGGCGAATATTTTCCTCGTAAACAATCAGGGTCAGGTCCTCGGTGCTTCGGCGTTTAACTTTAACGTTAATCTTCACTTCGGCATATGTAGCAGCGACGTGATCCAGCTTCAAGATCGGCTTACGCAGGAAGGTTTGTATAGTGGTCCGATCACTGGTTGCTTTGGTCGGTTGACGCTTGCCGCGGTCAAGGCGTATCAGAAAAAATACGGAATTTCTGCCACGGGTTTTGTTGGTCCGTTGACCAGGGCGCAATTGAACAAAATAAACGGCATATAGGTTCTGTGGTAAAATTGCCCTATGGGCAAGTTGATAGTGGCGAACTGGAAGGAGCATCCAAAGACGGCGGCGCACGCGCTTACGCTTTTTAAGGCTGTGGCAAAGACGCCACGCGCGAGTGGCGGCGAAGTGGTGGTCTGCCCACCGTTCATCTACTTAGAAGAAGTGGCACGCGAGTTCAAGCGTATGCCGGTCGCCGCTCGCGCGCGCCTCGCGCTTGGCGCACAGGATGTGTTTTGGGAAGACGCGGGCGCGTATACCGGCGAAGTTGGTCCCGCGATGCTGCGCTCGCTCGGTGCAAAGTACGTGATCATTGGTCACTCGGAGCGCCGCCGGTTCGAAAAGGAAACGGATGCGATGATCAATAAAAAGATCGCGCTCGCCGCCCACGACGGCCTGAAAATAATTTTGTGCGTTGGCGAACCGCTTTCGGTGCGCGAGAAGGGAGCAGAGATCGCAAAGAAGTTCGTGGCACAACAGCTAGCGAAGGATTTAAATAATATTTCATTAAAAAAACCTGGGGATTTTTACGTTGCATACGAACCGATATGGGCGATCGGCACGGGGAAGAACGACACGCCGGAGGATGCGCGCGAGATGGCGATGTTCATTAAATCTCTATTAAAGAAAACCAAGCGTATTTCGCCAAAATTTCTTTACGGCGGTTCGGTGAATGGCAGGAACGCGCGCGATTATGTACAATTGGATGTAATAGATGGGGCGCTCGTGGGAGGCGCGAGTCTCAAGGCCGATGAGTTCAAAAAAATAATTAATACTATCAAATAAATATTATGAACGAATCAAAGTTTTGGTTTTGGGTGTTGTTGGATGCATTGTTGGCTTCAGTGATCATCGCACTTTTGGGAGTCGGCTTGCCGACGATGGTGCGATGGGCGGCATCGGTGCCTCCGGCGCGAACAATCATGGTGACGGCGCAGGGCAAGACGACGGCGACGCCTGATCTCGCAGAAATAACGTTCTCCGTGCTCTCGACGGGGCAAGATCCGCAGACGCTCGCGACGAACAATACCAGTAAGATGAATGCAGCGTTGCAGTTTTTGACGGCACAGAACATCGCGTCAAGCGATATCACGACGACGGGCTATGACCTTGAGCCGACGTACAATTACAACAACACCATGCAGAGCAATACCATCACTGGCTATACGCTCACGCAGACGGTAACGGTCAAGATTCACGATATTACGAATGTTGCGACGGTGCTCGGCGGCCTCGCCCCGCTTGGCGTGAATCAGATTGGTGGCGTCAACTTCACCTTCAATGATCCAGATACCTTTCTGGCGGTCGCACGCATGGATGCGATGAACAAAGCGGAGGTAAAGGCGCAGCAGATGGCGTCCGAGGCGGGCGCATCGCTTGGCGAAGTGGTCAATGTTTCAGAGAACGGTGTGATTCCACAGCCGTATCCGATGGTCTACAATTCCCAGGCAAGCGGCGGTGTTGCTGCGCCCAGCATGGCCGTTTCCACTCCAAACATCCAGCCGGGCTCACAGGACGTGACGGATAACGTGACGATCACGTATGCGCTTCGCTAACATTTCATAACCACTCATATGACAAAAAAAGATCTTAGTGCGAGCCTTGTCATCGGCGCCGCGGTCGGTCTGCTCATTCAGCCGATCCTTGCGAACACGATCACGAGCATTCATCTGACGATCCTGACGCGCATCGGCATCTTCGTGTTCTTCTCTGTGTTCGCGCCGTTCGCGCTCTGGCTCTGTTCGCTGATCGCAAAGCTATGGAAGGCATTCTATCAGTTCGGCCAGTTCGCCGCGGTGGGAACGTTGAACAGTTTCATCGATATCGGCATCTTTAACCTGGAGACGTTCCTTTATGCCGCGCCGATCTCGACACCGATCTTCGCCGTGTTCAAAGCGATCTCGTTCCTGTGTGCTACCACAAACAGCTTTTTCTGGAACAAGAACTGGACCTTTGGTTCGACGGATAAAGTGAACGTGGGCGAGGTGACAGGATTCTACACGATTGCGCTCGTCGGATGGGGATTGAACGTCGCCATCGCGACGTTCGTAAAATCAGTCGGCCCAGAGACGAAGTTGTGGATAGATATCGTCGCGCCGGTTTCCGGAATTCTCGTCACTTTCATCTGGAACTTCGTGGGATACAAGTACTTCGTGTTCAAGAAAAAAATAACGGTGTAATTTTCCTGGAGGCACTACCACATCCTTTTCTGACCGTTGCGTCTGGGCACTAGATCAGAAAAGGATGTGGTAGTGCCTCCAGAGGATACCCCTTGCTTTTTCTTAAACAACTTGCTATAATACTCTCGAATGGGTGCGAGTATAGCTCAACGATGATATCGACTGAGCTATAACCCACACGATTCTGTTTGGCTAAGGCCGCCCGCAAGGGCGGTTTTAGTTTCGAAAACCTCTGATTTTTGGCTGCGCCTTCATTTTGCCTCGTCATCGTATGGAAATACGATTCCTCGGCAAAATTCGGCTCGCCTAAAAATCAGAGGTTTTATATATTAGATAGATATATAACAATGCCTTTTGATTTAATATATTTTTAATGTCGGTCTGCTATATTGCAGTGATGGAATATTATCCGATGCCAAGTTTATATAAAGAAGATACCCCGGAAGAAAGCTGGGAGGTAGTTATTGATGTTACCGAGATAGAAAAAGAAGGCATTACCATCACAGATCTGCTCTCTCGTTTATAATCGTTTTACCTTGCGATACCTATTTGCTATACTACTCATGGAGTGGCTGATTGAGCACTCGTTCAATACAAACAGAACCGGAGGTCACCACAGCCGCTCCGCCCAGCACTTTGAGCACGTTTGTTAGAGTCTTGGGCGGAGCGGTTTTTGTTTGCGAAAAATATCATCTAATCATTTTATTAATGCCACAATTTAAGGAGAACGTATCGTTGTCAAAGTTTAGTCATTACAAGATCGGCGGGCCAGCGCGGTTTTTTTTTGAGGCAAAGAGCGAAAAAGATGTGGCATGGGCGGTGAAGGAGGCAAAGAAGCAGAAGCTCGCAGTGTTTGTTCTCGGCGGCGGAACAAATCTATTAATCAGCGATGCGGGCTTTGACGGATTGGTTTTGCGTCCGGACATTCGCGACATCAAGATAAAAGGAACGTCAATTACCACTGGCGCTGGTGCGTCAATGGCAGATCTTTTAAGGGTTGCCGCGGCGCACTCGCTCGCTGGGCTTGAATGGGCAGGCGGCCTTCCCGGCACAGTTGGCGGTGCGGTGCGCGGCAATGCCGGATGTTTTGGGGGGGAGATAAAAGATGGCATCATTTCGGTACGAAGCTTTGATACAAAGACGATGAAGTTCGTATTGCGCACTGTGCGTGCGTGTGCGTTTGGCTATCGCCACAGCATCTTCAAGAAAAAGAATGGCGCGGAGATCATCACGCAGGTAACGCTTTCGCTCGCAAAGGGAAATAAAAAAGAGATCGCGAAGGTAATAAAAGAAAGGATGCAATATCGCGCGGAGCATCATCCGATGGAACATCCGAATGTTGGGAGCATTTTTAAGAACGTTCCACTGCATGCGGTCCACGCGAAGGGGAGTGCAAAGTATGAAAAGGCATTGCGCGGTACGGCGCTCACGCTGCGCGGATCATCCTTCAGCGTCAAGACTGATCCATTCCCCGTTATCTCGAGCGCGAAGCTGATCTCCGAATCCGGTTTGCGCGGCGTGAGCGCCGGCGGCGCGATGATCTCGCCGAAGCATCCCAACTTCATCGTCAACGTGCTCGGTGCTCAGGCGTCGGACGTGCATTGTCTGATCACGCTCGCCAAGTCGTCGGTGTGGAAAAAGTTCGGCATCGCTTTAGAAGAAGAGATCCAACTGGTATAATAAAAACAATGAAAATAACCATAAAAGGAGGGCTGGATGTGACCCCGTCGCTTGAGACATATATAGAGGGAAAGCTGATGCCGCTTGCCAAATTAGTGAAGGTGTTCGACGCCGAAGGTGTGGTTGATCTAACGCTGGAAGTATCTCGCACGTCGAATCATCACCGGAAAGGGGATGAGGTATTCAAGGCCGCCGCTGACCTCCGCTTGCCGGGAAAAATCTTACGCAGTGAATCATCCGCGTCGGATATCCGCAAAGCGATCGACGAAGTGCGTACTATGCTTCACATGGAAATAGAAAAATATAAATCAAAGCGTGCGGATTCCCCGCGTGGAAAAAAATAATCTTAAGCCGCACGACATCGTGCGGCTTTTAAAATAAAAAAGTTATCCACAGAAATTTCAAAAACCGAAAAAACGTTTTGTTATACTAAAGTTATTAGATCGGAGTGGTCGCAACCCGATAAATTAATAAATAATTATTCCAATGCCAGCAAAGAAAAAGAAAGTTGTGAAGAAAGCAGCAAAGAAGACCGCGAAGAAGAAGAGCCGCGTATAGTCTTCCAAAAACACCTCGGCAATCGCCGGGGTGTTTTTTATTTCCGCAATCATTTATAATCGTGGAATGCTTGAAGGAATCAAAAAAATATTCCAAAAGCGCTCGCTCGTGGCGCTGGAGGAAAAAGTTAAGGAAATCAATGCGTCGGAACCCGCGCTTGCGGCGCTCTCGAACGAGGAATTGACCGCAAAAAGCCTGGCATTACGGGAGCGGGCAAAGGCAAACGCGCAGGCGGGTGGTCAGGAAAGGGCACTCGATGAGGTTGCCGTAGAAGCGTTCGCGCTTGTGCGCGAAGCGGCGAAGCGCACGCTCGGCCAGCGCCCCTTCGATGTGCAGTTGCTTGGCGGACTCGTGCTCCATCGCGGCGCTGTTGCCGAGATGATGACCGGAGAAGGCAAGACGCTCGCCGGCGTCGCGCCGGCATACTTGAACGCACTCGCGGGCAAGGGCGTGCACGTCGTCACCGTCAACGAATATCTTTCCCGGCGCGACGCCGTGTGGATGGGAAAGATCTATCGCTTACTCGGACTCACCGTCGGATCGATCATCCCGGGTGCGGCGTTCGTCTACGATCCGGAATGGGAGATCCCGAAGGCCGACGAGGCCGCAGAAGAAAAGAAAGTGGAGACCACCGGAAGTTTTTTGGTGCAACAGGAATTTTTGCGGCCGGTTTCGCGGCGCGATGCGTACAAGGCGGACATCACCTACGGCACCAACCACGAATTCGGTTTTGACTATCTGCGCGACAACTTGGTCTATCGCATTGAGGATCGCGTCCAGCGCGGCCACAACTTTGCCATTATCGACGAGGTGGACAGCATATTAATAGACGAGGCCCGGACACCGCTCATCATCGCCGCGCCGGACGCCCAGTCGAGCGACTTTTATAAGGCATTTGCCCGGATCGCGACCAATCTGGAAAAAGACGCGGATTACGAGGTTGATGAGAAGAAGAAATCCATCACGATCACCGACGCAGGCGTGGAAAAGGTAGAGAAGCTGATTGGCGTGCAAAATATCTACGCGCCAGAGAATATTCGCCTCGTCCACTATATGGAAGAGAGCGTTAAGGCAAAGGCTCTTTTTACCCGCGATAAGGATTACGTGGTAAAGAATGGGGAGGTATATATAGTAGACGAGTTCACCGGGCGCTTGCTTGTCGGCCGGCGCTATCAGGCGGGATTACATCAAGCGATCGAAGCAAAGGAGGGCGTGAACGTCCAACAGGAGTCGCGCACCTATGCGAAGGTTTCCATCCAAAACTATTTCCGCATGTACGCGAAAATTTCCGGTATGACGGGAACAGCGCAGACGTCGGCTGAGGAATTTTTTAAAGTATATAAATTGGAAGTGGAAAGCATTCCGCCGAACCGCGGGTTGGCGCGCAAAGATTTGAACGATCTTATTTATAAAAACTTTGGTGCAAAGCTGAATGCGATCGCGGCGGATGTTAAGGAGCGGCAGAAAAAAGGCCAGCCGGTGCTGCTTGGCACAACTTCTATTGCTAAGAATGAACTGATCAGCGCGGCGCTCTCGCAGGCGGGGATTCAGCACGAGGTATTGAACGCAAAGAACAACGAGCGCGAAGGCGCGATCATCGCACAGGCGGGGCATTCCGGCGCGGTGACGGTGGCGACGAACGTCGCCGGGCGTGGAGTGGATATTCTGCTTGGCGGCAACCCGCCGGACGCGGCGGAGGCAGAGAAGGTGCGCGGACTCGGCGGCCTCCACGTGATCGGCACCGATCGCCACGAGGCGCGGCGCATCGACAACCAGCTACGCGGCCGCGCCGGACGCCAAGGCGATCCTGGCTCATCGCAATTCTTCCTTTCGCTCGATGACGATTTACTCCGCATCTTTGGCGGCGACCGCATCAAAGGCATGATGGAGCGTTTTGATCTTCCGGAAAACGAGCCTATCGAGTTTGGTATGGTCACAAAGGCCGTCGAACAGGCGCAGGAAAAAGTGGAGGGCGCAAACTTCGATATGCGCAAACATCTTCTTGAATACGACGATGTGCTGAATCGTCAGCGTAGTGCTGTCTATAAACGCCGCGCGGAGTTTTTGGAATTGGCAGATAAGGAGCTGATCGCTGGCGTCATTGCCGATGCGGCGATCGCGCACTTTACCGCGGCGATCGCGCCGGGCTTTGCGCAATTCGGCGCCGAGCGCGAAGCGGCAGTTGCGGAAGCGAGCAAGGCGTTTAAGGAAGCGGGGATTGCCATGGATGTTGAGGCACTTCATACCGAAGATGATTTCATCCAAGCTATCCGCGAAAAGAGCGCCGTCGTTGCCGAACACGCGCTTATCAAAAATCAGATCATTGGAATCCTCGACATGCTGTGGATGACGAACCTGGAGGATCTTGAAGCGGTGCAGGAAGCCGTCGGCCTCCGCGCATATGCTCAGCATGATCCGCTCGTCGAATACCGACACGAGGCAAGCGTCCTGTTCAAAAATTTCTGGGGAAATTTCAACGCATGGATATTCAATAACATGTTCAAGCTGGCGGCGCAGGTGCCGCAGGGCGGGGGAGCGACAGGCGCGAGTGCGTCAGGCAATGCCGGTGGCGCTGCTACGTTCGGTTTGAATATCCCTACCGCCACGCCTGCGAGCGAGATGGGCTCTGGGCCGAAGATCGGGCGCAACGACCCGTGCCCGTGCGGCAGCAAGAAAAAATGGAAGCATTGCGGGCTTTTGAATACCGAAGAACATCAGATGAATATGGCGCAGGGCGGGGCAAAACACGAGGTTTCTGGGGGATAAAGCCGGCAAAACGCCATCTCGGTTGAGTATTGACAGTATCTAAAAAAGATGCTAGAATTCAGTCCATGGAGAACAATAGCAATAAAGCCAAGTGGAAAATTGCGACCCTCCCACGCGTTCAGGCAGATGCCTTGATCTCGTGTTTTTTACTTACTTATTTTGGAGAGGGACAGTATCCCGGGATTAAAGAAGCGGAGTATTGTTTTTGGGTGGACATTCCGGAAGGAAAAACTTCAGACGAACTTGAGAAGGAAGGATACATTCTTCTTGACATGGGAGGAGGAAAGTTCGACCATCACGTTGCCGAAGGAAATCATCGCGAAAAATGCATGTCGCAATTGGTGGCGGAACATCTTGGTATCCATAAACAGCAATCGGTCAGAAAACTTTTGGAGTATGCCCGTCGCGACGATCTTTTGGGAAAGGGGACCATCTCCAACGATCCTATCGATCGCGCATTTGGTCTTTCCGGCCTCATCAATAATTTGAATCGCACGATGCCCGATGATCAGTTGTCAGTATTGAAGACGATCATGCCGTTGTTCGTCGCGCATTATATAGAAGAGCGAAAACGCTCCGAAGATTTCCCTCGGGAATTTCAGGAGAAGATAAACAATGGGAAGATGCATATGATTGTCCTTGAGACGGCGCGTGGCGCAATAAAGATGGCGATCATCGAGACGGACGAGATCGGTATGGCGGGATATCTTCGCGCCCAGCAAGGCGTTGATCTTGTGGTGCAGAAAATGTCGTCCGGGCACGTGAATATCATTACTCAGCAGAAAAAAGAGCTCGAGCTCTCCCAGATCGCGAAGTTTCTGCGCATGGCGGAAGCGGAGGAGAAGGGGATCGCGGATACACTCCAGGAAGCTGATCTGATAAACCCCGGAAGGATTGCGGGAGTGGAGGAATGGTATTTCGACATCCGGGCACGAACGATCCAGAACGGCGGCATTCGTCCTCAGTGGACGATCCCGACAAAGCTTTCATTGGCAATGATCGGCGAGATTATAAGACAAGCAGCAGCTATCAAAATTTAACAAGCGGTCACGCGATTGTCCGGAACGAATGTTCTTGCCAATCGCGTGACCGCTTACTGGGCACGATCGGAGCCGCTGTGGCACTGATAGGGCGTTCTGCAGAATAATGCACCGCCAAGCAGTTCATTTACAACCGCACTTTCGCCTCAAGCGAAAGGATCTCACTAGGAGGGATCATGCCAGTTTCCAAGCCCGTTAGAGTTATCGTGTTCCCCGCGAACCCCCCAATCGACAAGTATGTTGCCGCTCGCCGGGTTCTCAATGACAACACGCAGTATCAGGTGGTCGTCGAGTTCTGCAATGTCAACCAGCCGACGTCCGAGCATCTGGCAAAGTGGAGCGCAAGGTGTTCACCCGGCGTTGAGCCGTATCTCGTTGATATCGGCGACAAGAAGTATCACGGGTTAGGGTCTTCTGCCGCAGAGGTGGAGCTCGCCGCATCAGAGACGCGGGAAAGCCGAATACTCCGGCATCTCGTTGACCTCGTCAACGAAAACAACAGAACCGGCAACCTCAAGAACCGCCTGCATCCGATCGCCAAGATTATGCGGGACGCCTACCATGTCATGAACGGCAACGACTCTTCTCAGACTGTGGTCTTTGACCACGGGATGGATGTGGTTAACGCATACTTCATGGATCATGGACGTCGCTCTTGGGACACGCTTTCCAACCCCGAGTATGCTGAACTCAAAACACTGTGGGATGGGTTCAACGTTTCGGAAAATGAAGTGCTTGATTTCACCCTTCCGCTTTACTTCAAGCAGCTCTTTACGAGCGGCCGAAGCGCGGAGGAGATCGTCGAAAAGATCTCCTGGTGGATCAAGAAAGCCAAGATGGCTGCCGATCGCCGTGCTGCGATCAGGGGCACGAAGTATGAGATCCGCAAGTTCAAGATTCAAGGTTACGCTGCGGGGCTCGTTCACATCACGGATTACTTCGAGGCGGAGGAAGCTCCTTACAAGCTGTTCGGCGACAAGACTCTCGAGCTTTCGCTGCTGATCATCCGGGACGCGCAGGGGCACGTGCACATCAAGAGCTCCTACCGTTATCCGGGGATCAACCTGGATAAGCTGTTCGAGGTGTTGGACAAGCTGGAGCCGGGGCTTTGGTACTTCGAGAAGCGGTTCAAAGCGGGGCCGATGATCATGAACGGCTCTCGCCAGTTTACCGGAGTTGCCTCCACTGAATTGTCTGACGGAGACATCTGCCAGTTAGCGCACGAGTTTGTAACGTTTGATAAGAAGTAGTTCTTTGATCGTCGAAAGACGATATTCGGCCCAGGCCAGCGATTATTCGCTGCGTTCTGGGCCTTTCTTCTATTCATTATGACTTTTTGTTATACTCATCCCGATGACCATAGACGAGTTTCAAAAGTCCGACCTGCGGGTCGGAAAAATAGTTTCCGCGGAACGCGTGGAGGGTTCGGAGAAGCTCTTGAAGCTTCAGGTCGACATCGCCGAGCCGGAACCGCGCCAGATCCTTTCGGGCATCGCCAAGGCGTATGCGCCGGAGGATATTGTGGGCAAGAGCGTGGTGATCATCGCCAACCTCGAGCCGCGCATGATGATGGGCGAGGAGTCGAATGGGATGCTGCTCGCGGCGCATGGTGTGGACGGGTCGCCCGTGCTTTTCTTTCCGGCAAGCGATGTTCCTCCGGGCGCAAAAATCTCATAGCGTAAAAATTTCTGAAAAACCAGTATGAAAAAAGGTATTTTACTCGCAGTATACGTAGTGGTCGCGGCGGCGATCATCGGGGTGGGGGCGTGGTATGCGAATACATTGACCCAACCATCCGAACAGCCTTCGGCACAGCCGCAAGTGGCTGCAACACAAACGACGCAGGCAGTAACATCAACACAGCAGACACAAAATAATACTCAAACAACTATGGATGGATTAGTAATAAAGGATGACGTGGTAGGAACGGGCGCGGTCGCGCAGATGGGCGACACGGTGACGGTCAATTACACGGGCAAGTTAGACAATGGCACGGTCTTCGACAGTTCGCTCAACCCGGGCCGGACACCGTTCAGCTTTACAATTGGCGGCAACGTCATTCAGGGATGGAATGAAGGCGTCCCGGGCATGAAGATTGGCGGCACGCGCGAGCTTACCATCCCGCCAGCGCTCGGCTACGGCGCGCAAGGCGCAGGTTCCGTGATCCCTCCGAACGCAACGTTGCACTTTACCGTCACGCTGCTCTCGGTATCCACGTCTTCCGGGCAGTAAGTAAAATAGCGAAAAAATATAAAAAGACTCATTTTTAAAATGGGTCTTTTTAATATCATTAGTTTTCAGAAAGAAAAGGTAAATAATTTTGCCACATACTAGGAGCATGCCCTTTGAGGGTATCGCGGAGCCGCGAAGGCGGCGAGCGTAAGGGACCGCGCAGCAGCGCGGAACCCGTCCCTCAAGGGGTATGCTCCTGGTATGTGGGTGGTTTTCTTTATCTTTTCTTGATAATTTATTTAATATATTTTTAATGTCGGTAGTGTATGGTGGAGGTATGAAAATCTTATTAATCGAGGACGAGCGGGAGATAGCGCATTTTATTATTAATGGGCTCAAGGCGGAGCACTTCACGGTCGATTGGGCGGAGGGCGGTGCGAAAGGGCTTATGTGGGCAAAGGTCAATCCATATGATCTTGCGATTATCGACATCAATCTCGGCAACAACGAAAACGGTATCGATATTTGCGGAGAGATTCGCGCGAAGGGCAGAATGTTTCCGATCATTATGCTTTCGGTGGTGAATGACGCGCACACCAAGATCGAGGCGCTGAACATCGGCGCGGATGATTATCTTACTAAGCCATTTTTTGTGGCGGAGCTCCTTGCCCGCGTCCGCGCGCTTTTGCGCCGTGAGAAGAAGCTGATCGGGCCAAAGCTCATCATCGCTGACCTTGTGATGGACACGCTCGCGCACACCGTTAGGCGCGCGGGAGTGGAGATCAAGCTGAACCGCAAGGAGTTCACCTTGCTGGAATATTTTATGCGCAACGCCGGTACTACGCTTACGCGTGGCATGATCCTTGAACACGTGTGGGATATTAACGCCGACCCGTTTACCAACACGGTGGACGTGCACGTGCGCTTCCTCCGCGCAAAGATAGACGAAGGGCACGAACAAAAACTTATCAAAACGGTGCATGGATATGGTTACAGAATCGAAGGTGTATAATAGAGAAACCATGACTAACCAAAAATCATCTCTTCCAACCACATTTGTCGTGCTCGGCGTTACGGGCGATCTTATGACCAAAAAGATCGCGCCTGCGCTTTTTAATCTGCACGAAAAAGGCCTGTTGCCGCCGCACTTTCGCCTGGTGGGCGTCTCGCGCCGCGACTGGACGGACGATGACCTGAAGCGTCACATTCAGGCAATTTTGGAGGTGCGGGTAAAGAACGCCTCGCCAGCGTCCGTCGCATCGTTTTTGAAGACCGTTGTCTATCACAAGATCACGTTCGATGCGTTTGCGGATTACGTGGCGCTCGGCGATGCGCTCAAGAAAATCGACGACGAACACGGCGCGTGCTCGAACAAGCTCTTCTATCTTTCTGTGCCGCCACAGTTCTACGACATGATCTTTACGAACATCCACAAGGCGCGGCTGACGGAGCTATGCGATGCATCGACGGGCGGTTGGACGCGCGTGGTGGTGGAGAAGCCATTTGGCAGTGATGAGAAGAGCGCGAAGGCGCTCGACGAACGCATTGCGCGGCTATTCAAAGAAGAGCAGGTGTATCGCATTGATCATTATTTGGCGAAGGAGACGTTGCAGAATATTTTGACATTCCGGTTCCTTAACAATCTTTTTGAAGATAATTGGGGACGCGATCTGATCGAAAAGATTTATGTGCGCGAACTGGAGAACGTGGGCGCGGAGGATCGCGGGCCTTTTTATGAAAGCGTCGGCGCTCTGCGTGACGTCGGCCAGAATCATCTGCTCGAGATGATCGCGCTTATTGCGATGGATCAACCACACGACATGAGCGCCGACGCGATCCGTGCCGCGCGCGCGGCGGTGCTCGAAACGATCAAGCCGATTACGCCATCCGAAATGTCTAAAAAAACATTCCGCGCGCAGTACGATGGCTATCGCGCTATTAAAGGTGTGGATCCCAAGTCCGGCGTGGAAACGTATTTCAAGCTTGCACTCCAGCTGACACATCCGCGCTGGCAGGGCGTGCCAATATTTATAGAGGCAGGCAAGCGCATCATCGACCCCAAGCGCAACGAGGAGGTGACGGAGATCGAGGTGGTGTTCAAGCACGAGACTCCGTGTCTCTGTGCGCTCTACGGCGCCGGTGCGCCGGGCGCGAACGTGCCGATGCACTTCAAGAACTCCATCACATTCCGGCAGGATCCGCATGAGAGCATTACGATCCGCTTCTGGGCAAAGAAGCCGGGGATCGGCATGGAAATGGAAGAGCGCGTATTCAACGTGGATCTCCGCCAGGGTGAGCGCAAGTCGCAGTACACGGAAGAGTACGAAAAGCTCTTGCTCGATTGCATCAACGGCGACCAAACACTTTTCGTCTCGAGCCGCGAGGTCGCCGCAATGTGGCACTTCGTTGATCCCATTGTAAGGGGATGGGCGAAGGGTCTTGTGCCGCTCCGGCGCTACGCGCCGGATAGCGAAGCCGTTGTTGTTGAAGCGGCGACGTTGCTTGAGCCGCCGGAGAGCGCTACGGAAAAAGGCGCGGGCGCACGTGACAGAATCCGCAAAGAGATCGGTATCTTTGGTCTCGGCAAGATGGGCGCAAACGTCGCACGGCAGTTGCACGAAAAGGGCTGGCGCGTCGTCGCATCCAACCGTTCGCCCGGGCCGGTGGAGATGATCCAAAAAGAGGGTATTCAGGGCGTGTTCACGCATTCGGAACTTGTGGCAGAGTTGAAATCGCCACGCATTATCTGGCTGATGATCACCGCCGGAAAGGGGAACGATGATCTGCTTTTTGGTAAAGATGGCATCGTGCAACATTTAAAGAAGGGCGATATCGTTATTGATGCCGCGAATGCATTTTACGAGGACTCCGTGCGCCGCGCAAAGCTGCTCAAAAAGCGCGGCATCCATTTTATGGACGTCGGATTTTCCGGTGGGCCGTCGGGCGCGCGCAACGGCGGATCACTCATGATCGGCGGCGAGCGCGAAATATTCCAGCGCTTGGAGCCGCTCTTCCGCGACCTCTCCGTGCCGGGCGGCTATTCGTACTTCGGTTCCGCCGGCGCCGGCCACTTCGTAAAGATGGTGCACAACGGCATCGAGTACGGCATGATGCAATCGCTCGCGGAAGGTTTTGCCATTATGAAAAAATCGCCGTTCAAGCTGGATCTCGAACAGGTGGCGAACGTTTACAACCAAGGTAGCGTCATCGAGTCGCGCCTCGTGGGATGGTTGGAAGATGCGTATAAGCTCTACGGCCAGGATCTCAAGACCGTTTCCGGTTCCGTCGCGTACACCGGAGAAGGCGAGTGGACGGTCAAGACTGGCAAAAAATTAAAAGTGCCCGTGCCCGTTATTGAGGACTCGTTCAAGTTCCGCGTCCGCTCAAAGAAGTCGCCGAGCTATATCGGGAAGGTGTTGTCCGCGCTGCGAAATCGGTTTGGGGGGCATGCGATAGATCAGGGGAAGGGAAAATAGAAGAAAGAAAAGAAATCACAGATGGTGGAGGCTGAATATGATAGAGATACTGTTCCCATGGATAACCCTGAAACTTTATGTTATAGTAATACGTATAAAGAGACATGAAAAAACTCCTGAAATTTATGGGGATCAATAGACATCCAGAAGGTGTGGCGCTGGATAGAGCAGAGAAAAAAGAGCTTTTTGCCCTCTCTTCGAAGCGTTTTACCGATTTGGATCACGAAGGAAGGCGAAGGCTTTTAGAGATTAGTGCTAAAGATTTTTCCAGAAAATTTTCTGGAGTGATTAAAGATCTTTCTCGTGAGTAAGTGGATCTATCCAGATAGAGAAACATTAAAATGGTGGGGAGAATATCTTGAAGACCCCACTATTCTTTGCATGAATTGCCGCTTACGCCAGGAATGGGTCAACACGGTATCTAACACCTTATTGTTATTAAATTCGATCATTATAACGATGAAATTTATCATAATGGAGCTCATGTCCTATATAAAGTTTGCAAAAATCATCATTTTATAAACGGAAATAAGAGAGCTCCCTTATTGTTTTATGTCTTTTTTGCATCATTAATGGATATATGACACGTGATATACGGAAGAAATAAATAATCTTGCCAAACAAACTGCTGATATCAATGGAAGTCAAAATTATGAAGAGACATTAGGAATATCCAAAAAATATTAAAAGGGGTAATCGTCCCGATTTCAAAGGGTTAGGATGTTTAAATATTAAATCCCCCATTTTGACCAGTTTATGACCATGGACACCCAAAATCTCTGAAATAGCGTATAATGGAGGGTATGATCCCGGACGACATAAAAGCCTACGGTAAACAGTTCGATTTTGAGCCAAATATCGAAAACGCCGCCAAACTCAAGAAGTTTGGCAAATTTGTGGTTGTGGGCATGGGCGGATCTCATTTGGCGGCCGATATCATCAAGGCGTGGCATCCGGAGATCGACATTGTGGTGTGGTCCAATTACGGACTGCCGCCGCTTGCCGAGAAAGACCTCAAAGAGCGCCTCATCATCTTGAGCTCATATTCGGGAAGCACTGAAGAGGTGCTCGATGCGTTCGCCGTGGCGAAGACAAAGAAACTTTCGATGGTGGCGCTCGCGACGCACGGAAAATTGATCTCGCTTGCCGATAAGGCAAAGATTCCGTATGTGCGCATTCCGGACACGCACATCCAGCCGCGCATGGCGACGGGTTTGATGCTCAAAGCGTTGCTTGCGCTGATGGGCGAGAAGAACCTGCTCGCGGAAGCGAAGGCGCTTTCCACTCAGATACATCCGTCGCGGGAAGAGTTGCGTGGCAAAGATCTCGCGCGGCGCATTCACGGTGTGGTGCCGATTATCTATGCGTCCACGCGCAATCAGGCGCTGGCTTATAACTGGAAGATCAAGTTCAACGAGACGAGCAAGATCCCGGCGTTCTATAATATCGTCCCCGAGCTGAACCATAACGAGATGACGAGCTTCGACGTGAAGACGAAAACCATGCCGCTTTCGCGCAATTTTCATTTTATATTTTTGAAGGATGCGGGCGACGATCGCCGCCTCATTAAGCGCATGAATGTGCTCGAAAAACTGTATCGTGATCGTGGATTCAAGACAGAGATCATTTTGCTCCAGGGAAAAACGGAACTAAATAAGATTTTTAACGCGCTCAACCTTGCGGATTGGACGGCGTACTATAGCGCAAAGATGTATGGCGTGGAAGCGGAGCAGGTGCCGATGGTGGAAGAGTTTAAAAAGCTGATCGCGCGGAACACTCAATAGAGAGTGGAGGGTGCGCACCAAATAGTGTAAGATAATCGTATAGCGAGGTGTAGTAAGCAGCAGTACCTTGTTGTATTGAGAATTCATTTTCATCCCCAGGAGGAAGAAAATTTGAAAAAGAAAAAAGGAAAGATTTCCGAATTGTTTTCTCCGCTGTTGTTCGCGATGTTTTACCTTGTGGTGTTCTTCTTTTTGAAGTCGCGCTTTCATTTGATGGCAAATTCGATCGGACTGGAGCGATTCATCGGACACCAAAACGCGAGCTATGCGCCATCATTTCTGTCAGGGATCGTTACGCTTTTCCTCTTGTACATCGGGTGGCTCTATATATCCACGAGGAATAAAGCGAAGTCCTCTTTGCCGGAAAAATACTCCACGCGTCCCTAGCGTGAAACATTACACCATGCCGTCTATCGTTGCCGGGCGCCTCATCGGCACCTGGCAATTTTTTTAGAAACTTTTAACAGCGGCACGGGGTATAATGGAGGAGATGGCATTTCTTAAGAAGCCGATCCAATTGCAGTGGACACTCCATGCGCGGGCAAAGATGAACCATTATCGGTTGAGCCCTGCGCGGGTGCGGCACGTGCTCCATTCACCAAAGCGGGTGGAAGAAGGCGTTGCGCCGAAGACGGTGGCGATGATGCAGCCGGTTTCGATAAAAACCGCCGGTGGCCGGCCGGGCGCTCATCTTGCTCATGCTGGTGCAAAGCCGGAGTCGTGGACGCAGGAGATCTGGGTGATGGTGCAGGACGTGGCTGGCGCGCGGAAAGTGATCAGCGCGTGGCGCTATCCGGGCGTCACAAAACCCCGGGCACTGGCATTCCTTAAAAAAGAATATGGCGAATTTATAAATTCATGATCATCACCAGCCCTTCATTTGACGACGGGGGCACGATCCCGAAAAAATTTACGTGCGATGGCGGGGATATGAACCCCGAGCTTTTAATACAAAATGTGCCGATGGAGGCACAAAGCCTCGCGTTGATCCTCCATGATCCAGATGCGCCAATGCCCGGAGGTTTTACGCACTGGGTGGTTTGGAATATCGATCCGCGCACGACGATCATCAAAGATGAGAGTATCCCGCCGGGGAGCGTGGAAGGGGAGAATGACGCGCGCCACACCGGATATTTTGCCCCTTGCCCGCCGCCCGGAGCGCCGCATCATTATCATTTCCAACTCTATGCGCTCGACGCGGTCCTCGATCTGTCCGAAGGCACGCCCGCAGCGGCGCTTCGGGCAGAGATCGAAAAACACCTCATCGCGGGCGCAGAGCTCGTTGGAACTTACGGACGATGAAAAAAATAAAACAGAGCCTCGCCGAAGTGCGTGTGGCGCATGCGGCGGACGATGATGCACAACTGATCGCGGCGTTTATGAAGGGTGATGGCGATTCGTTCGCGGCGCTCGTAGACCGGTACATGCCGATGGTCTATAAGTTTATCTATCGCTATGCGGGCAACGCCGACGCCGCGAACGATATCGTGCAGGACGTGTTTATTAAAGTATGGAAGAACATTAAAAAATTCGATCAGAAAAAGAATTTTAAGACGTGGCTGCTTACTATTGCCAAAAATACCGCACTTGATGCCATCAAAAAGAAAAAAGGAATTTTATTCTCAAGGATAGAAGACGGCGAAACCGACCTTGATGCGTTCCTTGCGCCGTACATCGAGAGCCCGGATTTGCCGGACGAATTACTCCAAAAAAAGCAGACGAAGGCGGAGCTTGCCCGGGTGCTCCAGGAGTTAAATCCTTCCTATCGGAGCGTTCTTTTGTTGCGTTATGCCGAGCATCTGAAGTTCCGGGAAATAGCAGCCACACTCCAGGAACCCGTCGATACCATCAAAAGCAAACATCGCCGGGCTCTTATCCAATTAAGGGCAATGCTCTCCGGCACCCAAATAGAAGAATAGTTCGTATAATAATGAAAGGTAATCAGACCTCCCTTATGGATATGGATCATCAATTCGAAAAACTTCTCTCCACCTTCCAGGCTCCTGAGCCGCCAGCCGGTTTGACGGAGAGGATACTGTTGCGGATCGAACGGCACGAACGGCGGGTGCTTGGGTTTAAGATCGCCGCTTCGGCGTGCGCGTTTGGCGTATCGGTAGGCGTTGCAGTAGCGGGATATATCAATCTGGTCGCGAGCCTTTCGCAGTCGGGATTCTTCCAGATATTCTCGCTTATGTTTTCTGACTTCTCATCGATGGCCGCGAACTTTCCAGACTTTGCAATATCCCTTACCGAATCATTCCCGATCTTTACGACTGCGTTGCTTTTGGCCGGGGTGATGTTTGCCATCTGGTCCATGGCGGCGCTTATCGACGAAGCATCCGTGATGCGTACGGGCAGATTTTTTGCGGCACAATAATATAAAAATGTAATGAGCAATCTTTTGGAATCAAGAAAGGTGCGGGCGGTGCTGTATATATTAGGAGGACTGATCGTCCTCTTTGTGGTGTTTGGATTGGGTATCGCCGTCGGATATGACCGCGCGGGGTTCGCCGCAGGCTTCGACCAGAATTATTATCGAAATTTTTATGGAGGAGTCCCGCGTGGAGCGGTGGGGATTATGGCACCGCCGATGCCGGTAGCTATCCATGGCGTGGTGGGAATGGTCATTGATGTCGGTACGTCTACTATCTCGGTAAAGGATAGCCAAAATAATGAACAGTCGATAGCGGTGTCCTCGGGAACCGCTATCCGGAGCGGCGGAGCCGACATTGCGATCGGGGATGTGGCGCCGGGCGATCAAATCGCGGTGATCGGAGAGCCCAATGCCGAAGGCCAGATAGATGCCCGCTTTATTCGCGTGCTTATAACATCATCGTCGACCACAAATTAATTTAATTTTATTTTCATATGTTCAGCAGTATAAAAAACAAACTGGGCGGCGTAGTGCGATATGCACGGGTGCATAAGAGTATCTCGGTGATTGTTATCGTTGTGGTCGTCGGTGGCGGATATTATTGGTATAGCGCCGCAAGCGTTGCGCCGACCGTCACAAAGTATGTCGTAGAAAATGCGACTGATGGAACGATCGTCTCGTCGGTCTCCGGCACTGGCCAGGTACAGGCGGGCACGACGATCAATGTGGCTGCAAAAGTTTCTGAGACGGTGACTTCTATACCGGTGACGGTCGGAGAGCATGTTGCCGCGGGGCAAACATTGGTACGTCTTGATCCCACGAACGAGCAACGCGCACTCGCGCAGGCCCAGCTTGCGCTGGAACAGGCGCAGTTGACCGCGCAGGAAACCGATCAAGTGGCGACGACGACGCTCTTGCAACAGCAGGATGCTGTGACGACGGGTGAACAGGCGGTGGTGAATGCTTCGACAACGCTTGCCCAGGATTACATCACCGGATTCAATAATCTTGGCGGGACTTTTGTTAATTTACAGACGGTGATCACGGGATTGCAGAATTTCATGAAAGGACGGGATGTGAGCGCGAACCAGGATGACCCCGATGCATTCCTCAACTTGATGCCAGTCTATCTTCAGCCAGGACTCACTCCTTATGAAACCGCTTTGACCGCGCAATATGCGACCGCGCTTGCTGCGTATCAGCAAAACATCACAGATTATCACGCAGTAAGCGCGAGCTCCAGTCCGGCGACACTCGATGCGCTTTTTGCGGAAACGAATAATACTGCCGAAGCGATCAGTGCGACCGTCAAAGATGGAAAGGATTTCTTTAATTATATATTTAACAACTATCCGGTCAGCGCGAACGGGAGTCAGGCGTTGCCGGCGGTCACCAACACGTTCCAAACGGATTTCTCCACCTACACAACAACGATGGATAGCGTGGTCTCTGGTTTACAGGGCACAATAAGTGGCATCGCCGCAGATCAAAACAGTATCATTAATACGAATAATTCTCTGACGCAGGCGAGCGAGACGCTTGCAGAAACGCTCGCCGGACCCACACCGACAACGCTTCTTGGTCAGCAGATCAGCCTGCAGACTGCGCAGAACAATCTTACGACCGCGCAGGAAAATCTTGCGTACACATCGGTGACTGCCCCGATCTCGGGAATCGTCTCTGCGATTACCGCCACCATCGGTGCTACGCCCGGTTCTAACGCAGTGACGATCGTGGGGGACGGCGAAGTTGCCCAGGTGACGTTGAACGAGATTGATGCAGCGAAGGTTTCGTTGGGCGACAAAGCAACATTGAACTTCGACGCGATCAGCGGGCTTTCCCTCGCAGGAACGGTCGTGGAGATCGATCCGGTGGGAACGGTGAGTCAGGGGGTAGTAAGTTACAACGTACAGATCGGTTTTTCTCAGCCGACAGACACCTCGAGTACCGATCAGGTCAAGCCGGGCATGAGTGTGACGGCAAATATCGTGACGCAAGTGGATCAGAATGTGATCGCCGTGCCGAACGCAGCGATTGTGACGTCAGGCGGTTCATCATATATTCTTGAGCCTGCCACTCCACTTTCCGCTACGGATCTTGCATCAAGCGCAAATGGCGGCATCGTGATCGCGGCAACAAAGCAGGTGCCGGTGAGGCTCGGATTGACGAATGACACGATGTCCGAGGTTTCTTCGGGAGTGAACATTGGCGACCAAATTATCGTGCAAACTATTAAATCTACGACTGCCGCAAAAACGACGGCATCGGCAGGCGGCACGAGCGCACTCCAGTTGCTCGGCGGCGCTGGCGGTGGCACTCGGGTAGGCGGCGCTGGCGGCGGTGGATTTACCCGTGGCGCGGCAATACCATAACAACAGCCAACGAATGGAAAAAGAAAAGGATATTATTGTCTGCAGGGACATTAAAAAAGCATACGGCATGGGCGAGACGGAAGTGACGGTCTTAAAGGGGATCACGTTCTCCATAAAAGAAGGGGAGTTCGTGGCGATTATGGGACCATCGGGCTCTGGCAAATCCACATTGATGCATATTCTTGGAGCACTCGACACGCCGACCAGTGGAGAATATTTTTTGGATGGCAAGGATGTTTCCAAACTTTCGGATGAGGAGCTGGCGGATATCCGGCGCGAAAAAATTGGGTTTGTCTTCCAAGCCTTCAACCTACTTCCGCGCACAAGCGTTTTGCGTAACGTTTCTTTGCCGCTTATTTATGCCAATATGCCAAAATTTGAACGAGAAGAGATTGCAAAGAAGGCGCTTACCGATGCAGCGTTCCCGGAAGCATTCTGGGGTTATCATTCCAACCAAATTTCAGGCGGTATGATGCAACGCGTCGCGATTGCTCGATCGCTTGTGAATAATCCGGCGCTCATCCTTGCCGATGAGCCGACGGGAAATCTTGATTCCAAGACTGGCGAGATCGTGTTGCATACGTTTCAGAATCTCAACATGACACAGGGGAAGACGGTGGTGCTCATCACTCACGAGCCATATGTGGCGGAGCATGCCGACCGCATCATCCACATTCTTGACGGCAATATCGTGACCGACGAAAAAAACCATAAAAAGCGCATTGCGCGCAACGAAAAAGATATTCCCCATGACAACACGTGATCTTTTAGAGGAAACATGGAGCGCAGTGACCGTCAACAAAGTACGGTCCGGTTTGACGATGCTTGGCATCGTGATCGGCATCGCATCCGTGATCGCGCTCGTCGCGGTCGGACAGGGCTCGCAGGCGTCCATCCAGGCAAGCGTTGATTCCCTCGGCGCCAATTTGGTCATGATCACGCCGGGCGCAACGGCATCGTTCGGCTCCGGCGTTCGCGCCGCCGCGGGCAGTGCGCAGACGCTCACGCCCGACGATGCGACCGCGATCGCTTCCGTCAATAACGTTGCGGCCGTCGCGCCGGAGGTGAGCGGTCGCTATCAAGTCATCTATAAAGGAGAAAACACCAACACAAGTGTGATGGGGACGACCCCGGCATACGAGCAGGTGCGTGATATTTCGATCGACACAGGAAATTTCTTTAGCGATACCGATGTGACTGATTCAAATCGCGTGGCGGTGATCGGTCCCACGGTATTGCAAACGCTTTTCGCGCCGAGCGCCGATGCGAGCGCGACGCCCGATATGGCGATCGGGGCTACCATCCAGATAAAAGGAAATGAGTTTACGGTAATCGGGGTGACGGTTGCGAAGGGTGGAAGTGGATTCAGCAATCAGGATGACATGATTTATGTTCCGCTGAATACCGCCCAGCACTATCTTTTGGGAAGCAGTGCATATGTGACAGAAGTTGATGTGGAGGCGTCGACCCAGAGCGCGATGACGCAGGTGCAGAACGATATCACGACGCTTCTGCTCCAGCGCCATAACATCGCCCTTCCGACGCAGGCCGACTTTACCGTACTAAACCAGGCAAGTATTGTTTCCACAGCATCGAGCGTCACCGGCACATTTACGACGCTTCTTGCCGCCATCGCGGCAATCTCGCTTGTGGTTGGTGGTATCGGCATCATGAATATGATGCTTACGACCGTGACCGAGCGCACGCGCGAGATCGGTTTGCGCAAAGCGATCGGCGCAAAAAAGCAGGACATCACGCTCCAGTTCCTCGCCGAGTCGGTGATGCTTACCTTTGGCGGCGGATTGATCGGGATTATTTTGGGCTGGGCAGCGGCAACGGCCATATCCCTCGTCACCGGTGTCGCCACGAGTGTATCCATTCCTTATATCTTGCTCGCATTCTTCGTCTCGGCCGCGATCGGCATCATCTTTGGATATTATCCTGCGCGGCGTGCAGCCGGTTTAAATCCGATCGAGGCTCTTCGCTATGAATAAAAAGTCGAAAAAATAAAAAGATTAAAAAATTATTAAATAAAAAAAATATGAAAAAATATACCGTTCACATTGTTTGGTTAGTGATCGCACTGGTAGCATTAGGCGGGGGATACTTCTGGGGAAAGGCAAGCGCCGTACCAACGCGCACGGGATTTGCCGGTGCAGGGACATTTGGTTCTTCTACGCGCAGGCTGGCAGGCGGTGCGGCAGGGGGAGGATTTACTACGGGGCAGATCCTGACGATGGATAGCTCGAGTATCACACTTCAACTCCCGAACGGAAATTCGCAGGTGGTATTTTATTCCAGTTCAACGATGGTATCCGAGCCGACGATGGTATCGCCGAGCGCGCTCAAGACGGGAACCATGGTGATGGTGGGAGGAACATCAAATTCCGACGGCAGTTTGACCGCAACAACGATTCAGGTGCGCACGAGCGGTACTGCCGGGGGCGCTCCTACGGGAGCCGGACAATAGACAGTCGATAGCATAAAAAACCTCCGTGCGCACGGAGGTTTTTTAGTTATGCACAACGCAGGATTTGTCCATAAGAAAAGAGTTATATAATACGCGTATGGTCTGCCGCGGATCACTGGTCGGCGGTTTCAGCGTTCCTTGCCAAATACTTTTACGATGCCGATAAAAAAAGCCAGCACAAAAAAGCCAGGACTTCAAAAGGAAAAAACGATGCGCAAAAAAGTTGCGCCGGTATCTCGCGCGCAACGGCAGAAAAAATTGCTTCGTATCGTTCAGCGCGCAAAGCCGATCGTGATACAAAAACGGGTGCATCAACTTGAACGGCATGAGAGCAATCCGATCATCGAACCGCGCCCGGCGAATTATTGGGAGATGAAGGCGACATTCAACCCCGGTGCGATCTATGCCGACCACCGTGTCCACTTGCTCTATCGCGCGATCGGCGGCGATGATGTTTCGGTGTTGGGGTACGCCGCGAGTGATGACGGCGTTTCATTTGCCGAACGGCCGAATGAACCGGCGTATCGTCCATTCACTATAAAGAGTACGACGCCAAAGAAACAACAAAAAATGCTCAGCCCCGCATATTTTTCCGGCGGGGGATGGAACGGCGGATGCGAAGACCCGCGCCTCACACTCATTGATGACACGGTCTACCTTACCTATACCGCGTTCGATGGCTGGGGTTCGATCCGCATCGCGCTTTCCTCGATCGGACTCGAAGATTTTTTGAATAAACAGTGGAAGTGGAAGAAGCCGGCGATGATATCGCCGCCCGGACAGATCCATAAAAACTGGGTGATCTTTCCGGAGAAGATCCATGGAAAGTTTGCGATCCTGCACGGGATTACGCCGGAGGTGCTCGTTGAGTATGTTGACTCGTTGGATTTTGATGACTCTGCTTTTATTAAAAGCTCACGGCCTTCCAATGATAGAGTGGAGCTTCGGAAGGGAGTGTGGGATAGTCGCGTGAGGGGAGTGGGCCCGTCGCCGATGAAGACCAGTGAAGGATGGCTGGTGCTCTATCACGCGATTGATGAGGAGCACGATCCGGGTCGCTATAAACTTGGCGCGATGATCCTTGCCCTCGATGATCCGACAAAAGTGCTCTATCGTTCGCGCATGCCGATCCTTGAACCGGATTTTGATTATGAGAACAGCGGGTTCAAGGCGGGCGTGGTCTATTCCTGTGGCGCGGTCATAAAAGACGGCGAGCTCTATGTCTATTACGGCGGTGCCGACTCGGTGACGTGCGTCGCGATGGCGAACCTGAAAAAATTTTTACATGAGCTCAAAATACACGGCGCGCCAAAGTTACAGCAAGAAAAAACAACGGCACCAAAGACCAATGGCTGGCGCTAAACGATCATCTGAAAATCCGATACTCATTCCGGATGCGTCTTTGGCGTGGGAAGCAGAAGCGGCGTTCAACCCGTCGGTAGTGGGCGGTCGCGACGGCAAAGTGCATATGCTTTTTCGCGCCGCCGGTATAAAACAAAATATTGCCGGCGCCGAAGTGGAAGTTTCAACCATCGGCCATGCGATAGGTAAAAACGCGATAGATTTTGGTAGTGAGCGGGAGCAGCTTGTTGTACCAGTCGAATCATGGGAACGGTACGGATGTGAGGATCCGCGGGTGACAGAGTTCGAGGGAAGGTATTATATTTTTTATACCGCGGTTTCAGATTTCTCTGCGGACGGCATCAAGGTGGCGGTTGCCATCACAAAAGATCTTAAAACGATAGACGAGCGGCATCTCGTGACACCGTTCAACGCAAAAGCTATGGCGCTTTTCCCTGAGCGCATCGGTGGCAAGATCGCCGCGCTCGTCACGGTAAACACCGACCGGCCGCCGGCAAAGATCGCTGTGGCATTTTTTGATCGCGTGGAAGATATATGGTCCAAGGAATATTGGGATGTGTGGTACAAAGATTTTGAGCACCATGTGATCGATATTGAGCAGAATGAGAAAGATCAGATCGAGGTAGGATCCGCGCCGCTCAAGACCAAGGATGGTTGGCTCATCTTCTATTCCTATATCTATAACTATTTTGCTCCGCCGCCGATATTCGGCATCCAGGCGGCGCTGCTTGATTTGAATGATCCACAGAAGATCGTTGGTGAAGTAAAGCGACCGTTTATTGTGCCGCAAGAGGAGTACGAATTCTATGGTCGCGTACCGCACGTTGTTTTCCCGTCAGGCGCGCTCATCCGCGCCGCGGATGTGTATCTCTATTATGGCGCGACGGATACGACCTCGTGCGTGGCGACGTTCAAAAAAAAGGAACTTCTGGAACAATTGGTGTTCACGGCAAAGCGGCAGCTACGTCGTTTTGAAAAAAATCCCATCATTACGCCGATGCCGGAACATGCGTGGGAGTCAAAGGCGACGTTCAACCCTGCCGCGATCTATGAAGGCGGTATTGTTCATATTCTGTATCGCGCAATGTCGGAGGATAATACGTCGGTGATCGGCTATGCATCGTCGCCGGACGGTGTGGACATCACTGAACGATTGCCCGACCCTATCTACACGCCGCGCGCAGACTTTGAGCAGAAGAAAAATCCTGGCGGCAACTCTGGTTGTGAAGATCCGCGCATCACGAAGATCGGCGAGCGCATCTATATGTGCTATACCGCGTACGACGGCGTTGACGCGCCCCGCGTCGCATTCACTTCTATTGACGCAAATGATTTTGTGGCGCATCAATGGAAGTGGACACCGCCGCTATTGATCTCGCCGCCCGGCATGGATGACAAGGATGCTGCAGTGTTTCCAAAGAAGATCGGCGGGAAATATATCTTCCTCCATCGGCTCGGTTCGGAGATCTGGATCGATCGCGTGGATGACCTCGAATTTAACAATGGAAAATTTTTGGGTGGTGAAGTGTTGATGCATCCGCGCGATACCGCATGGGATTCCAAACGCATCGGCATCTCCGCACCGCCGATCGAAACAAAGTACGGATGGCTCCTTTTATATCATGGCATCTCCAAGCGCAGCGGGTATTATACTGTTCGCGCCGCGTTGCTCGATCTTAAAGACCCCTCAAAGATCTTATATCGCACGCACGATCCACTACTCGAACCCACGCTCACATATGAACGCCAGGGGATTGTTTCGAACGTTGTATTCCCGTGCGGTGCCGTCGTTCTGCGGCATCAGCTATATATCTATTATGGTGGCGCGGATAAAGTGGTGGGCGTGGCATCCATCGATATCGATTTTCTTATCGAGGGACTCGTGAAGGAAGCAAAGATGGGAGGGAGTGGATAAATGGTTATCCACCATTGACGCTTCACGCCCCTCCGCGCTAAAATAGTTAAGTAACCTAATAGTTATATTTTCTAATATCGCTTGATAGTATTGATATGGCACAAAAACCCGCAACAATGGAAGAGCTCGTATCGCACATGTTCATCATGGGGCGGCTGATGCGCGATAAGATGCATAAGAATATCAGCACGGGACAGTGCTCGCTGTTGGAATTTGAGACGCTTAAATATGTAAAGGACGTGGGCCGGCCGCATATGAGGGATGTGGCAAAGAATTTTCATGTAACACCGCCTGCGGCAACGCTCCTCATAGACTCACTCGTAAAGGCAAGATTACTCGCGCGGGTGCTGGATCCAAAGGATCGTCGTTCGGTGCGGGTAAGCGTCACGCTAAAGGGAAGGCAACTACTCGAGCGGGGGATGGCAAAGAAAGTAAACGAGATAAAGAAAGTTTTCGGTTCGCTCACTCCTGCCGAGCGCACACATTTCGTCGTAGTACTTAAAAAAATAATTAAAAATAATCTATAACGCCCCCCATGAAAACATTCTTTTCAACATATTATAAATGGATAGCGGTCGTGGCGTTGGTGCTCGTCGCGGCTGGTGTATGGTGGTACGTCGGCTCCGCAACGCCGCCGACATTCGGCCAGGTTACCGTGGCTAGAGGAAATGTTGTTCAATCGGTGGATGAGGCCGGAACGGTGCTCGCCGAAAATAGCGCGGCAGTTTCATTCCAGGAACCAGGGCAGATCGCGCATGTCTATGTAAGCGAAGGCAGTCAGGTGCAGGCTGGAGCAGTACTCGCGGATCTTGATTCGGCACAGCTTAATGCGGCGGTGGAACAGGCGAATGCCGGCCTCGCGGCCGCGCAGGCACAGCTTGGCCAGCTCGCAAGCGGTACCCGCCCGGAGCAATTGACTATTGATGAGAGCGCGGTCGCGAGTGCGGATCAATCGCTCGGCATCGCGGTCGGGAACGCATACAGTGCATCGGATGATGCGGTGCGTAACCAGCTCGACAATATGTTTACAAACCCGAATTCCGAAAGTCCGGTGTTTGTGGTGCAGGGTGGGAACGGCCAATCCAATAATCCAGGAACGATAAATAATATCCAGAATAATCGCGTGCAGATCGGGGTCGCGCTTGGAGAGTGGTATACGGCATTGAATGCATCCAGCTCCAACGTGGACTCTACAACGTTTTCGGCAACTGCCACCACCGACCTTGAACAGATTGAATCGTACATCAATCAAATCGCCCTCGTAGTGAACGGTGCGACAAGCGGCTCGACGCTTTCTCCTGCGGCCATCGCGCAGTACAAGGCAAATATTGCAACCGCTCGCGCGGAGATAGAGGCATCCATCAGTGCTGTTTCCGGGGATCAATCGGCATTAACCGCGGCGGAGAACGTGCTTACGCTTGCGCAAGCGGGAGCGACGCCCCAGCAGATCGCAACGCAGCAGGCAGTCGTCGCACAAGCGCAGGCGGCCGCGGCGAGCGCACAGGTGGCGCTCAATAACGCATCGCTCGTCGCACCATTCTCTGGAACAGTACAGAATCTGACCGCGCAGGTAGGCCAGGTGGTATCGCCCGGCGTGCCGATGATGTCGCTCATCAACAATAGCGGATTAAAGATCCAAACGTACGTTTCTGAGAAAGATGTGGCAAATATAAAAACGGGTGAGGTGGCAGACGTGACCCTCGATGCTTTTGGCACTGGCACGATATTTCCCGCGACGGTGACCACGGTGGACGCGGCACAGACGCAGGTGAATGGTTCGGCGGCATATCTGGTAACACTGCATTTCACCAATCCGAACGGCCAGATAAAAGATGGCATGACAGGAAATGTTCATATCGTCGAAGCGGAGCACGATAACGTGGTTGAGGTGCCAAGCAATGTGGTGGTCAATGACGGCAATAATTATTTTGTGCTGATGCAAAAAGGAGGGAGTGCCATACAAGAACCGGTGACGATAGGACTCGTAGGGAGCAGTACGACAGAGATCACTTCGGGGTTGAATCCTGGCGATGTAATAAATAATTTTTAACGATCATGTCCGAGAACGAACAAAAAAAATCAGGGGGTAGCCGTGCAAAACTCATCACGTGGATCATAGCGATTCTTGTCATCGTCGGTGGTGCAGGCGCCGGACTCTATTATTATGTGTCCTCAAAAACGGTCTACATCGATCTCTCGCAGATCCAGGCACCACTCATCAACCTTTCGCCGACGAATTCCGGTGTGTTGCAGGCGCTCTATGTGAATCCCGGCGATACGGTGACAGCGAATGAGCCGGTGGCATTGGTGGGTAATGAGGTGGTGGAAGCGCAGACAGCAGGTGAGATCGTTACGACCAACAATAATATCGGGCAATTTATGAACACGCTGACCGGACAGGGGACAGTGGCGACGATGATCGATCCAACCCAGCTCCGCGTGGTCGGCAACCTCGATGAGAATAAGGGATTGAGTAATATAAAGATCGGTGATTCGGCGACGTTTACCGTGGATGCGTTCGGTGGCCAGGTGTTCAAGGGTGTCGTGGATGAAGTGGCGCCAACATCCGAACAGAGCGATGTGGTATTCAATATCTCCGATGCTCGCCCCACGAATCAATTCGCCGTGTATGTACGCTTTGATCCGACCCAATATCCTCAACTGAAGAACGGCATGTCGGCCAGAATTTGGGTGTACACGCAGTAGCCAGTGGCAGAAGTAATAGGAGAAGTAAAAAAAGACAGAAGCAACCTGCGTTGGTGGGTGCTCGGTACTGTCATCTTCGGAACATTTTTGGGCCGTCTCGATCAGACGGTGGTCAACCTTGCACTCCCAAAGATCATTGGCGATTTTAGTATCAGCGTCTCGGATGCGGCGTGGATCTCCACGGCGTATATTTTGGCGAACGCGGTGTTCGTCCCCGTATGGGGGAAATTGGGAGATACCGCTGGGCGAAAAAAAATCTACCTGATCGGTTTCA
Organism: uncultured bacterium; assembly: GCA_963807165.1. GTDB lineage: Bacteria > Patescibacteriota > Minisyncoccia > UBA6257 > 2-01-FULL-56-20 > JAKAGE01. Next base: position 162,306 of record CAWDZM010000001.1, read on the forward strand.
TCGGCTTTATTGTCGCATCGGCATTGTGTGCCATCGCATGGAATCTACCCTCGATGATCATCTTCCGCGTCGTTCAAGGATTTGCCGTATCGGCAGACTATCCAACTGCCATGGCGATCATCGCAATCACTTTTACCGATATGAAGGAGCGCGCACAGGCGCTCGGTATTTGGTCCGCGGGATTCGCGGTGGCATCGGTATTTGGTCCGCTTATCGGCGGTCCGCTTATCGACAATTTTAATTGGCGTTCGGTCTTCTTCATCAATATTCCGCTCGGCATCATCGGGTTATTCTTGGCGCTCACATTTATCGATGAATCCGTGGGAGTTAAACGCAGCGCAAAATTCGACTGGTGGGGTGCAAGTACGCTTGGCGCCGCGCTCTTTACACTCACCCTTGTGCTCGATCAAGGGCAGACATGGGGATGGTTATCGCTTGCCAGTGTCGCATGTTATATAGGCACGATCGCGTTCAGCTTTTTGTTCTATGAGATCGAGACGCGACAAGATGAGCCTATCGTGGACTTCAAATTCTTCAAGATACCGGCGTTTGTCTATACGTTGCTCAATAACTTTATCGTCTTTATGGCGCTCATCGGAGCCATCTTCCTCATTCCAATCTTTGCGGAAACCTTTTTAGGATATGACGCCACGCAGACCGGCTATCTTTTTTTACCCCTCGCCATATCCCTCATGATCGCCGCACCACTCGGTGGCCGTTTGATCGGCAAGGTAAAGCCAAGCTATGTTATTTTCCTCAGTACTTTCTTCTGTGGCTTTGGTATTCTGCTGCTTTCACTCATCGATCCGCGCTCGACGGCAATCGATATTATGATCCCGATGAGTATCATGGCCTTTTCCCTCGGTTTCGGTATGGCGCAACGTACCAACCTGGTTGCCGTCGTCGTGCCACAAAATGAGATCGGCGAAGCGTCCGCGATCCTCGCCCTCGTGCGCAACATCTCCGGCGCATTCGGCGTGGCGATCTTCAGCACGATCCTTGATAATTCTATCAATGGAAATGTTTTCAAGATTGCCCAACAGAGCATTTTGAATGGATCCGGGAGGCAGTTGATGGAAGAGTTCACCAGTCTTATTATTCTCAAAGCACAGGTGGCGGGGTATGCCACCGTATTCGAAGTGGCAGCAATCATTGTGATACTCGGATCATTCACTGCATTACTCATCAATGTTCCTAAAGAAGCGATCAATGCCGCGCACCACGTCGTGGCGGAATAACATATTTTTTTATAGAATCATTTTCATGCCTATCATTCTTATCCTGACACTGATCGTTTTTGAGGTTCTCCTTATTATCGTCCACCTGGCCGTATACGCTACGCTCGTTGCGGCTTTTGGTATTGGTGGCATGTGGCTCAAAGTTCTGTTCGTCGCATTGGCACTCACGTTTGTTTCGGCGTCAGCGCTTTCGCATTTTTATAAAAGCGAAATTTTGGATCGCTATTATCAGTTTTCCGCATATTGGTTTGGGCTGGTGCATTTTCTCTTCGGCGCGGCAGTGATATTTTATTTCACATTGAATATTTTTTATGCACATGGCGTGTATATTTCTCCGGCGCTCGTCGGCGGGATCTGTTTTGGCGCCGCATTCCTTTTACATCTCTATGGCACTGTGCACAGCCAGTGTCCGAAGGTTGTCCGGGTAAAGATTCCATTCTCATCATTGCCTGGATTCCGCGCCGATTTTTGGAAAGATAAAAAAATTGTGTTTGTGAGCGATTTCCAGCTGGGAAATATTTATAGACAGAATTTCACCGCGCGGGTGGCACAAAAGATCGCCGTGCTCGATCCGTATGCCGTGCTGATCGGCGGTGATCTGTACGATGGCGTTGTTTGCAATGAAGCAAAGTTGATCGAGCCGTTGCGCTCTCTGCATCCCACGGGCGGTGTCTATATGATCACCGGCAATCACGAATATTATTTGCCCGACGTCCCGCGCGCACTTGATGCGATTCGCGCGGCGGGGATTACTGTGTTGGATGATAAGAAAATAGATATCGGTGGCATCGACCTCATCGGCGTCGATTATCGATCGTCACATAAGCGCGATGATTTTAAAAATACCCTCGCACGGATTGGTGTTGATCGCACGCGGCCGAGCATTCTTCTTAAGCACGAGCCGATCGATCTCGACGTCGCTGCCGACGCCGGTGTATCGCTCGACCTCTCGGGCCACACGCACCACGGGCAAATATTCCCGCTTATGTTCTTTACCTGGCAGATCTATAAAGGATTCGACTATGGATTAAAACATCACGGCGTGATGCAGGTTTTTACCTCCAGCGGCGCAGGCACGTGGGGTCCACCCCTCCGGCTTGGCACAAAATCGGAGATTGTCCTTATTGAATTTGTATAAACTAAATAAAATAGGGATAGGTGTTGAGCGAGTGGACGTTCTTACGTCGGAGTGAAATATCTATCCCTATTTTATTTTTGGCCGATGCAATAACATAAAGCACAATATGAGTGCGAATGCGGTCAGCGACATCGTCGGGATGGTGATGTAGCCGTACATAAGGAAATAGACATAAGAGCACGTGGGACCGATTGCCGAGCAGGGGACGATCGCACCGCCGCCGAACTGAAGATACATATGATAGGCGGCGATGGGGAATCCGATCGCAGAAAGAATAAGGCACGCTTTTTGGGTAAAGTTTTGGAATTTGCGCACGTGTTCTTCTTTACGCGCAAAGAGCGCGAGGAAGAGGATCACTGACTGCGTGTAGAGAAGTCCGCGCTGGATCCAGCAGAGCTCACACGGCGCAAAGTGCGCGAACTCGGAATAGAAGAGGCTTCCCGCCACACCGCCGGCGGCGACAAGGAGCGAAAGAAGTATGGCGCGATCTCCAGTCAACGATGCTATTTTTTTACCCCAGCGCGTTTCGCTCAGCGGCGTGAGGATGATCGCAAAAAGAAATACGATCGCGACATCAGCCGCGATGGTGCCAAGGGAAAGAACATTGGTAACAGCTTGGACGAAAGGGGTCATAAAAAGATATTAAAAGTAGATTAATTATATCACAGCGCGCCGTTACAGCGTGCAGCCGGTTTTTGCCGCGAGCGTCGCAGGGGTTTGCACGCCGACAAGGCGCGAGCCATCGGCAAAAACCCACGTCGGATATTGCACGATATCGTGATCGATACACACCTGCGTTTGCCCAGAGCCGCTGGGAAGTGAGCACTCAACATACGGGAGATATTGTGCTCCGGTGCCGAACTTTGTCTTCTGTGCCTCGCAATGCGGGCACCAGAACGCACCATAGAACGTGGTGCTGCTTTGTGCGATGCATTTTGCGAGCGAATCATATTCATGGGCTGGCGGCGGCAGTCCCTGCCAATATACAAACGCGCCGAGCGCGACACAAATAGCGAGCATCACCCAGATGGAAATCCGAATCCGCCGCAGGCTGCGTTTTTGTTCTTCGGTAGCACCCTTCACCATTGGTTAATCGTACTACTTTTTATAACGTGGTGGAAATGGGATAATGAAATAAATCAATTTTCATGCTGTATTAGATTTACAGGTGCCTACCAATCATATGCCGGAACTATCAGCAGACATAGAAAAGAATGACGAAGAGATAGCGATGCTGGTGCAAAAGGGAAATGTAGAGTCGTTCCGCGTTTTAGTGGAGCGGTATGAACCGAAGATGACGCGGTATGCCAAGCGGTTCTTTTTTGATGGTGACGATGGCAAAGACCTCGTGCAAGAGGTCTTTATAAAGGCGTATGTGAACATCAAAAGTTTTGACGTCTCCCGGCGCTTCTCGCCATGGATCTACCGCATTGCACATAACGAGTTTGTTAATAATATCAAACGGCGGCAAAGGGATCGGGATACCACCTCGGTCTTTGATTTCGACGTGTTATTTCCTCATTTAACGGCAAAGGAGACCGCGGATGATGGATCCAATAAAGCAGAACTGAAGCAGATGCTCGAGAAGTCTCTTGATATGCTAAACGAAAAATATAAAGAACCCCTCGTGTTGTATTATTTTGAAGATATGGATTATAAAGAGATCGCAGATATTCTGCATATTCCGATATCAACGGTCGGCGTGCGTTTACAGCGGGGGAGGGCAATGTTAAAAAAAATCGTCAAGGAATAATACTATAGTAAAAAAATGGAAAACAGTGAGGAGATCATCAATACCATACAGAGCGGCGAGGCAAAGATGCATTCGCAGGCTTACTTTGTCGTGCAAGCGGTGCTTGCGATCATCGCCGCGCTCGTACTCTTCTTCCTTATCGTTTTCATCGCCACGTTCATCATCTTTGCCCTTCAGCAAAATGGCGGATTCTTTGCGACGAACTTCGGGTTGGGCGGTTGGGCAATATTCTTGGAATCATTGCCGTGGGTAATTTTTCTTCTCTCCATCGCGCTCTTACTCATTCTGTGGCTGCTCCTGCGGCGCTACTCAGTTGTTTATCATCAGCCGGTGCTCTACACATTGCTTATCCTTATTGTTGCTATAGGGCTCATCGCAGTTTTCCTATTCCCGGATTCTATCCACGGCGGCATTCTCCGTTACGCATCAAGGAATCAAATGCCGATCGTGGCGGGAGTGTATGAATTTGAAACCGCCCCAATGAGCGGAATCTATCGCGGCCAGGTGGTTGTGCTTGCGACGAGCAGCTTTATCCTTGGAAATTCGCTTGGACAGACTTCAACCGTGCTCATTGTGCCGCCCTCTAGCGCATCATCGGAGCTCGGTGATATCGAGCCGGGGAATTACGTCATTATTTTTGGCCACGGTGTTGCAACCGCCACCATTGAGGCCTCGGGCGTAGAGAAAATCGTAGATTACGAGTAAGTGAAAGAAAGGAATTGAGGAGGTGTATTAAGTGATGAGCAGCAAAGGTCACAAATCAATAAAAAAATATGCCTATGGTCCGCTTTGGGCGGAGTGAATAAAACCAATAAAAAAATATCATGCATAAATAGAGCAAACCCTCCCTCGCTTTCGACCCGAGTGGAGGGTTGCTGTTTATCCTGGCTCTTGAAAGGACGGCGTTCCGGCCTGCTGACCGGCCGCCTTGGCTCTCAGCGCCTTCGCGCTTCCGAGACACCTTTCAAAAGCCAGGATAAGCAGCAACCCATCCCACGCTAGTGTTATAATTAAAAGATGCTTGGAAGAGATTATATCGCACCCTATTGCGCAATTCTTTTTGTATTTGCGGTTGCAAGCATTTGGTTTGGCCGGGTTGGACATTTTTTCTACGCTTCTTTAGCGGGTTGTATCATCTATTCTTCCTTATTAATATGGTTTCTACTTCCTTTTATAAAACAAAAATTGCCAATTATTATAGGTAGGTCTCTTTTTCGTATTGCGAAAGTCGTAGAAGGTTGGGATGCTATTTTCCTTTCTCTGATATTTTTAGTTCCCCTAATAGCAGCCGGGGTGGTAATCGAGATTCTTTTTCCGATTAACATCTATAGCTTTCTTATCTCCCTTCCCATCGGAGGAGGCGTGAGCTATTGGTTTTTTTCTAAAACAACGGCCGTAAAGCCTTTTTAAGATAGCTATTATCGGCTATCTGTGTTACGGTTAGCCCATATGGAAACAAGTTCAAGTTCAGGTCAAGGGTTTTATGGATTGGGCATCGCGCCCAATATTTTAACTATCCTTGATAAATTGGGATTTAAGACGCCTACGCCGATTCAGGAGAAATCGATTCCGGGGGGTATTGAAGGAAAAGACGTGATGGGGCTTGCGCAGACGGGCACCGGCAAGACGCTGGCCTTTGGCATTCCTTTGATACAGGCGGCTTTGAACGGCAAACATGGCCTGGTGATCCTTCCGACGCGGGAATTGGCCCTGCAGGTGCAGGAGACGATCAATAAAGTGGGCGGGCCGCTTGGCATCCGCACGGCGCTTTTGGTGGGCGGAGAGTCCAATTATCGCCAAGTGCAGGCCATTCACCGCCTGCCACAGATCATCATCGGCACGCCAGGCCGTATTATGGATCATATGCAGCAGAAGACATTAAATTTAACTAAAACCAGTTTGTTGGTGTTGGACGAGGCGGATCGGATGCTCGACATGGGTTTTGCGCCGCAACTCAAGCGGATTATGACGGGCGTCCCGCGCGAGCGGCAGACGATGCTTTTTTCCGCAACGATGCCGCAGAGTATTCTTGCGCTGGCGCAATCGTATATGAAGCTGCCGTTGCGGATTGAAATCGCGCCGCCGGGTACGACGATCGACAAGATCACGCAGGAATTATATTTTATTTCAAAGCCGGACAAGTCGCGCTTGCTTGAAAAATTATTGTACGAATATCGTGGATCGGTGTTGGTCTTCTCGCGCACTAAGCATGGTGCAAAAAAGATCGCCGCGTCGGTGCGCGCGCTCGGCCACACCGCAGCCGAGCTCCACGCCAATCGCTCGCTCGGCCAGCGCCGTGAAGCGCTCGATGGATTCCGTAACGGCAAGTATCGCGTGCTGATCGCCACGGACATCGCCGCGCGTGGCATTGATGTAAAAGGGATCGAGCTTGTGATCAACTATGATCTTCCGGACAACGCCGAGGATTATGTGCATCGCATCGGCCGCACCGGGCGCGCCGGCGCCGCGGGCCACGCCATTTCCTTTGCCACGCCGGATCAGCGCGGCGATGTGTATGGCATCGAACGCCTCACGCGCACAAAGTTGCCGCTTTCCAAGACTCCAGAGTTGCCGCCGGCGCGCGCCGAGCAATATATTCCGCGGGAACCGTTCACGCCATATCGCGGGAAAACAGGAGTAGGCGCATCGCACGGATCTTCATCTCATGGCGCACGGCCTTCGTATAGCGGCGGTGCTTCATCTGCCCGTCGCCCGGCATTCAATCGGCCTGCATATGGCAGTGCCAAGCCAGCATATGGAGCCGCAAATAGCGCGCGACCTGCGTTTGGTTCACGGCCATCGTATGGTAGCTCAAAACCCTCATATGGCGGTGCTTCACGCCCCGCGTCATCCGGCTCCGCTTCCGCCCGCCGCCCCTTCCACAAACCAGGCGGCTTTGGTGGTCCGCGCAAGCCAGGTTCTAGCCATTCCAGCTCCGGCCGTTATCCGCGGAGATAAAAAAATTGTAATTGTAGGTTTGCCTTTGCTGTAGTAAGAGGGGAAGTGAACATTTCATGAACTCGCACAATAAAAAAATAATACTCGCAGGAGTCGGGCTTGTCGTTGTGGTCTTTGCCGCATTCGCGATCGATCAATTTTTGGTTTTGCAAAAAGCGCATAGCACCTTCGATAATTATTACGCTTTCCGTGGTTGTACACAGCTCATTTCCCAAACCGCAACCTCCGGTGTTTGTAAAACTACTTCGGGCGATACGATCACGATTGTACAGATAAATAACCAGTGGTATCTCCAGGGCGATGGCCCGGGCGTTTGGTAGGGAATACGATTGCGGTCGCTACCCGGCCCTCTCTATCATTTTATAATCCTCCGCAAAGAAATATTGCGACATCTTAAAGATGCCGTAGGTCATGTATGGCGCGGCGAGTACGTCCATCGTGTAATGAATGTGGGCAAAGAGTACCGCGATGCCGAACACAATGGATAAGATAATGTATGCATAGCGCCAAAACTTTTTATTCCAAAGAATGAGCGCCATAAGGAGGGGGAGTCCGGTGTGCCCGGAAAAAAAGAATCCTGCTTCCAATCCAAAGCCGGTATAAATGCGATCAAAGAACCCGGTGTCGGGATTAATCTGACCCGGATAGATGCCGATGTGCGTCACCGCGATGAACATCGCGCGCGTGGCGATGAAGATCGCTGCGGCTTTTAATGTAAATAATAAATATTGTGGCTTCGCAAGAATGAGGATGATGCTAAAGGCGATGGCGAAGAGCGCACCCTCCACAATAAGCAGATTAAGGTTAACGACCGGGAGAATGCTAAGGAAAAGATCAAATGCCGGATTGCCGGGCGTGCGTTCGATGTACGCCGAGGCATAGAACTGGAAGATAACGGCAAGTGCAAGGAGGATGAGGGCGTTAATAAGCGACCGGACGTGTTCCCGAGTGAAGAATCCTTTATAGTTGAAGTACTTCATTTCCTCTTATTCTAGCATTTTTATGGGTATTTACAGCGCTCCAAGTGCTTGTCAAGGTTGTCCACAGTTACGCTTGACAATAATAGTTAAAGGATTAAACTGTAGTTATGCACACCATACAACAAAAACTGTTAGCGCTGGCGGAAAAGAAAAACTTGGGTAACTTCACCCTGCGGGAGATTGGTGGGTTCGTGGGCGAGACGTCGCCACAGAAGATAAAACATCACCTTCAACAGCTTGAGAAGCGGGGATTCATTCATATCAATAAAATGGAACACACAATAAAAACCACAAAACAGCAGGGCCCGACGGTAAAAGGGATACTAGGAAATGCCAAACTGCTTTCCATCCCGATTCTTGGATCAGCCAACGCCGGCCCGGCAATGGTCTTCGCCGCCTCAAATATCGAGGGCTATCTCCGCGTTTCGAGCTCTCTCGTCGCACGACCTCGATTGTCGCACCGGCTGTTTGCCCTTAAGGTGGATGGCCCGTCCATGAATATGGCGTACGTTGGTGGGAAGAAGATCGATAATGGGGATTATGTGATCATCGACAGCGAAGACCGGGAAGCGATGAATGATGATATTGTGCTTTCCGTTATTGATGGAATGGCAAACATCAAAAAATATTATGTTGATAAGGAAAATAACCAGATCCTTCTCATGTCCGAATCCACGCACGATTTCCCGGCGATCCACATCCATGAGAATGATGATTTTTCAATCAACGGCAAAGTGGTGGGCGTGATCAAGACACCGAAGAAGAAATAAAAACACCCCTAGCTATTTCGCTCCAGCGTAGGAACGCCCACTCGCTCAATAGCTAGGGGTGTTTTTATTTCTTGTGACAACAATTTGACGATATGGCTATAGAAATGCTATGATATTTCGGCACGGAGGAAATCAAAATGAATCAAGTGCATCAGAACATTGTCATAATTCTTATTGCCGCGTTGGTGTTTGTCGGATTGGTAATCTTTATCCGTCGAGACCGACAGCGTGTGCAATATCGTTTGAGTGAGAGCGATCAACTCAAAGCCAGCGCTAATCGCGCACTCAAAGAACAACAACTGGGAGGTTGAGTAGCAAGGCCGTGCAGGGAGATTTTTTCTCTGCACGGCCTTTTTTCTATCGTAAAAGCATCGTATACTGGATAGTAATGAAGAAAAGAGTATGGATTATTGTCGGAGTTGTCGTCGTGCTCATCTTGGGCGCGTATCTTTTTATCACATTTGGCCACGCGGACGAGCCCGCGAATACCGCTGGTGGTGCAATAAAGATCGTCGCCGCGGAGGATTTTTATGGCAACATTGCCCAGCAATTGGGTGGCGATAAGGTCTCGGTGACGAGCATTCTTTCGGATCCGAACGTGGATCCGCACGAATATGAATCCGATGTGCAGGATGGCATTGCGATCACGAATGCGAACATCGTCATCGAAAACGGCCTGCAGTACGACACGTGGATGGATAAGCTTATCGCCGCAGCGCCAAATCCGAATCGCATGGTGATCATCGCCGGTGCCATCGCGCCGGATCCGCTCCAAGAGAATCCGCATGTGTGGTATGGCATTGATAATATTTCGGCTATCGCGGGCGCCATCACGACCGCGCTCATAAAGACCGATCCCGCGGACGTAGCGCTGTTTCAAAATAACCTTGCGGCTTTCAATGTATCGCTTGCGCCGATCACGGCAAAGATGGCAGAGATCAGAACAAATTATGCAGGCACGGCAGTCGGCCTGACAGAGACGATCTATCTTTATCAAACCGAGCCGATGGGGCTGGGCGTGCTGACGCCATTCAGTTTTGAGAAGGCGATTGCGGAAGGAAACGATCCGTCGGCGCAGGATGTGAATACTGCCAACCAGCAGATCGCTCAGAAAAAGATAAGCGTGTTGATCTATAACAGCCAGACGGTGACGCCGATCACGACCAACCTGGAAAACGCCGCGCTCGCGAACGGGATTCCGGTGGTGCCAGTGACGGAAACGATGCCGCCGAACAATACCTATCAGTCGTGGATGATGGATGAACTAAACGCGCTCGAAGCGGCGCTCGCAAAAAACCAATGAACGCTGATACAATCATTTCTCTTGATGGGGTTACGGTCGAGCTTGGCGGTCGTGCCATATTTGATGCGGTACGTTTTGAAGTAAAAAAGGGTGAATTTGTTGCGATTCTTGGGCCAAACGGCGCGGGGAAGACGACGCTCTTTAAGTTATTGCTCGGATTATTAAAGCCGAGCAAGGGCGAAGTGCGCGTGCTTGGCGCGATTCCACGCCGCGGTGATGGCAACATCGGCTATGCACCGCAACATCGGGTGCTCGAAACCGATCTGGCATTGCGTGCGCGTGATGTCGTCGGATTTGGATTGGATGGAAATAAATGGGGGATCGGCTTTGGCAGTCGCGCGCGTGACACGATGATCGACGCGGTGCTCAAAGAAGTCGATGCATATCAGTTTGCCGACGCGGCGGTGGGATATCTTTCCGGCGGCGAGCAACAGCGATTGCTCATTGCGCAGGCGCTTATCACCGACCCAAAAATATTATTGCTCGACGAGCCGCTTTCTAATTTGGATATCAGTCACGCGCAGGAGATCATCGCATTACTTACGGAGATCTCAAAACATCGCGGCGTGACGATCATGCTCGTGTCGCATGATATCAATCCGCTTTTGCCGGCGGCGAACCGCGTTTTGTATATGGCGCACGGACATAGTGCGATGGGAACGCCGGACGAGATCGTGACGAGCGTGACGCTTTCCAAATTGTACGATACCAATGTGGAAGTGATACGGAGCGGCGACCATGTCTTTGTGGTTGGCGCAGAAATATAACGACACCGTTTTTTTTATGTTTTCCATTTTTCAATATTCATTTATCCAAAATGCATTCCTCGCCGGATCGGTCGTGGCGATCGTCGCCGGCTTTGTGGGATATTTTTTGGTGACGCGTGGGCTCACGTTTGCTGGTCATGCGCTTTCGCACATCGGCTTCGCCGGCGCGGCGGCGGCATTGTTGGTCGGCGTTGATCCGATGTACGGACTTTTGCTTTTTACGATCGTTTCGGGAGTCGGTATCGGAGTTTTTGGAAAAGATTTGAGAGAAGAGGATGTGAACATCGGCATCATTATGACGCTCATGCTGGGGCTTGGCGCTCTGTTTATTGCTCTTTATAACGGCTATGCGGAACAGGCATACAGTATTTTATTCGGAACAATTTTGGGGATCAGTCACGTGAATGTTTTGATCACGCTGATATTCGGTATTGTGGCGATTGCGGTGCTTGCCGCCATCTTCCGCCCACTGCTCTTTAGCTCCATTGATCCGGAAGTTGCGGAAGCCCGCGGCGTGCCCGTGCGCGCGCTCGGCATCATTTTTTTAGTGCTCGTTGCGATTGCCGTATCGATGTCGGTGCAGGTCGTCGGTGTGTTGCTTATTTTTACACTTCTCGTCGGTCCTGCAGCCACCGCTATTCGCATCGTTCATAATCCGCTTGGAGCGGTGACGGTTTCTATCGTACTCGCACTCGCATACACATGGCTTGGAATATTTTTGGCGGCGACAGGGAGTTGGCCAGTAACGTTCTACATCGCAACGATATCATTTGCGGTTTATCTTCCGGTACGATTACTCACTATACGCTCATGAATACTTTTATCGAGCTGCTACAACAACCATTTATCGAGAACGCATTTATGGCGGGAACGTTGATTGCGATCATATCGGCGATCGTGGGCTATTTTGTGGTGTTGCGTGCGCAGGCATTCGCCGCGCATGCGCTCTCGCACGTCGGCTTTGCCGGCGCGACACTTGCAGCAGTACTTGGCATAAGCGGCTTGCTTGGTATGTCGGGATTCACCGTCGCGGCCGCACTCGGCATGGGAGCGCTGGGCAAGCGCATCCGCGGCCGCGACGTGGAGATCGGCATGATACTTTCATTTGCACTCGGACTCGGCGTGTTATTCCTGCGGCTCTATAGCAATTCGGCGAGCGAAACGGTCAGCGTGCTCTTTGGTTCAATTTTGAGCGTCACGCATGCGGACATTATTCTTACGCTCGTGTTCGGGTTCGGCACGCTCGCGATTCTTGCCGCTATCTTCCGCCCGCTCCTTTTTAGCTCGATCGATCCGGAGGTTGCGGAGGCGCGCGGCGTGCCGATCAAAATGTTATCCATACTATTTATGTTTCTGCTCGCGATCACCGTTGCGGAGGCGATCCAGGTGGTGGGAGTGCTGCTTGTGTTTGCGCTCATCGTCGCGCCCGCTGCTGCGGCGCAGCACCTGACGCGTAAGCCGTTTTCGGCCATCGCCATTTCTGTCGCGCTCGGCATCGCGTTCACGTGGGGCGGTCTGCTCCTTGCCGTGCTTACCAGCTGGCCGGTGAGTTTCTACATCGCGGCGCTGGCGGCGCTTACGTATTTTGCGGCGATCAGGATCGGTCATTGCGTATGGCCGCACGCGCGCATTGCGCACGAGCATCCCGGAAGGGAAGTGGGTATTATATAAAAAATGCCGTAGAGGGATGTTCTCCTCTACGGCATCATTGCCGAACCCGCTCATTTGATGATTTCGACACCATCTAGGCATTGTTTATTGGTATTGTAGACCTCCTGGGACATCATCAAGTGCCACTTGGACCGCCTACTATCGTCCATTCCGATGATGACCGCTGTCGGAACGACCTTCATTGGGTCGATGATGATTTTGACGTTATCAACGGGGGGAACGTCGTTGCCTATTTTCCCCGTTGAGTCCATCGCATAGTTGAAGCTTATACGTTGGAGGCTCGTGCCGAGTGTCGTCCAGAAGAAATATAGACACCCGCGTTCGTTCTTCTCCAATCGGGGAAGGGTAAGTTTGGCCAGTGTGAATTCCGGGCCTACTACCGTGACCGTCTGGGCCGCTGCAGGTACCGACATGACGCCGCTGCCAACAAGCAGCGCCGTTGCTAACAAAACGATGAAATGGGACTTCATGAGTCCACCTCCTTCTACCGTTCTCCTTATACAATAATACTAAAGCTTTGTCCAGCCTTTTCTGCGATTGCTCGGCGTGGCGGCAAGCGCTATTTTTTTCTTTCGGGAAAATCGTTTTACCTCCGCTTCGCGCCGCAACGCTTCACTGCGCGTTTTATATTTCTCTGTATGGAGAATTTTTTTCGCACCATGCGTACGGGTATATCGTGCGCCGATCTTTTTCTTGTGTTCGTCGAATCGCCGCGCGACATCGGTGGTGATCCCGGTATAGATACTTTTGTCGGAACACTCAAGAAGATAGACAAAGTAGGACATAAAATAACGGTAGCATTTTTCTGATATAATAAGTACATTATGAAGCCGCGGCCGATTGTTTTTCCAAAAGATACTCAGCCACACGATACCATCATTGAATGGTGGTACTTTAACGGCTACCTCACCGGCGAGCGCGGTAAGAAATATGCCTTTATGGATTGTCTTTTTCGGGCGAACGTGGATAAGGTCAAGATCCCTTATTTCAAAAATATTTTTGCGCGGACAAAATCCGGACGGTTCGCGCTTTTCGCGCATTCCATGCTGGCGGATCTTGGTGTAAAGAAGAGCGTGAAGGATGTTCAAAACATCTCGCTCGCGTCGCGCGACAGCTTTCGGCGGCCGCAGTTCTATGCGAGCTATATTGATCCGGTTTCCGTCGCCGGCGGCTTTGTGGCGCACGAGATGATGGAGATCGCGCCGGGGAAGTTTCACATCAAGACGGAGACACTCGATCTTATAATGGAATCGCGTCGCGCGCCAATGCTCGAAGGCGGCAATGGCTTCATCACCGTACGCTCGCGCGAAAGCTTTTACTATTCGCTGACCGACCTCAAGACAACCGGCATGGTTCGTGTTGGCGTATCCGGCGGCGAGGCGGAAGGCGAGTGGGTGCCTGTGAAGGGCCGGTCGTGGATGGATCACCAGTGGGCCGACGCGGCGTATGCGAAGGATAAGTGGACATGGTTCTCTATTCAGCTGGATGACGGCACGGATATTATGTGCGTGGAGTACGACGACGGAAAAGGAAAAGATTATGTTATTGATATTTTAGATGCGCGCGGCCGTGCGGCGCATGCTGATCAGGCAACGTTTGTCCCAGGCCCGACGATATGGAAGAGTAAGGCGACGAAGGCAGAATATCCGCTCTCTTGGACAGTTACCATCCCCGAAAAAAATATCGTTCTTACCACGTCGGCGTTGCTTGCCGATCAGGAAATGATCTTCGGCGCGATCAGTTATTGGGAAGGCCCGGTGGCGGTGTCCGCCATCGTTAATGGCAAAAAAGTAAAAGGCGTCGGGTTTATGGAACTCGCCGGATATCCTTCGGATTATAATTTCCTCCTCCTCGCCGGCAAAAAAGTGAACGCGCGAGTGCAGAAGGAGATCGGGGAGAGGATTAAAAATTTCTGGGGATAAAATAGCTGACGAAGAGCTCCAAGATCGAGCGAATGTGTGAGTTCTATCGGGGGATGACTCAAGAGCTTGCACTGGATCAGTTAGACGACATTTTTTCCGGAAAGGAGGTGATATCTAGTGAAGGAAATTTCGGAAACGGAAAAGAAAGTATTGCCGAAAATGCATGTTGAACCGCGCCCCATGGTGCCAATCAACAACACATGCCGGCAACCAAGCAACTGCCATTAGAAACTAATGGCACTCAACCGGGCCCGAGGACAGTGGTATACTGTTCTTGGGCCCTTTTATTCATATGACAAGCCAGAAAAAGTCTACAATTTTGCAAAATATCGCTGACAAGTATAAACGACAATCGGATGTTTTGGGCGTCCTTGTTTTTGGATCGTTCGTGAGGGGAAATTTCGACAAATACTCTGATATTGATGTTTACATACTCCAAAATAAAAAACCTACTTACTCCCGCGAAAGCTATATGCTTAATGCCATTCGGGTGGATGTCACGATTGATGGAAAAATATTTGCCGAACAATCTTTAAAAGCCGAAAATCATTCGGTGGGGGCCAGGGCTCGAACCTGAACTCTTCTGCTTCAAAGGCAGACGTGTTACCGATTACACCACCCCCCAATAAATGATTAACGAAAAAATTCTACCACGCCTTGGGTCCATCCGGCAATGCGGCGGTTCAGCGAGATGCTTGATCGCACCCTGATTCGTATGACACCGAAATAAGTATCATCGATATTTTTTCGATTAGTTTTTATATTAGCTTTTTTGAAATAGATACGAGAAAAATAATCCGGGGCAATTCCAATTTTCTCTGACCAAAAATCGATTATTTGTTTTACGCGATGCCGGTGGGTATCGTGAATATAGATTTCAAAAATGAGCTCAGTGTTATCGATATAGCAAACATCTTTAAGCCAGCGGAGAAATAAGCAAATCATGGTCGGATCCATATTGGTAAATTGGACTCCCGAGCCCGGGCGATACTCTTTTTCTTTTGATCCTTCTGCCCAATAGAGCATAGTTCCCATAAGCCATAATTCTCGATTGCTTATTGGACCGATCTCAGATTTCGCAATATCCATAATTGCTTTTGTTCTATCGAGGCGTTGCTGGTGTTTTGCAGCACCACCACGCTTTGCTGATGCCAGCTTCTTTTCAGTCAATCGCTGTTTTTGATGTTTTGACAATCCAACGCTATGAAGCCAATCCGATAGTGTTGATTTGGCAATAGGTACCTTTTTTAATATTTCCGTATATGAGAGCCCATTTTTGCGCAATATAATAGCCTTTTCTTTTATAAGATATGTTTCATATTTAGCGTTGTAGTAGTAAGTATGCACATCTCACATTAAAAATATGTTAAAATAATCTTGACATGAAATACGAACTACCAAAACTTCCTTATGCGTACGATGCGCTCGAACCGTACATTGATGCACGCACGATGGAAATCCATTACACCAAGCATCACCAGACGTATGTGAACAAGCTGAACGAGGCGCTTGATAAGCATCCGGAGATCGCGGATAAACCGCTCGAAGAATTACTCGCCAACCTGGATGCGGTGCCGGAAGATATTCGCGGCGCGGTGCGCAATCACGGCGGCGGTCATTTAAATCATTCATTCTTTTGGACGATCATGGGACCACGCGCGTCTGGTAGCGATAACGCGCCGATCGGCGCGATGGCGGATGGTATCGCGAGCGCGTTCGGCAACTTCGCCACATTCAAAGAGGAATTTACCAAAGCCGCCGCCGGTGTGTTTGGCTCGGGCTGGGCATGGCTTGTGGTGGATGCCGATGGCAAGCTTGCGGTAACCTCAACGCCAAACCAGGACAGTCCGCTTTCAAAGCATCAAAAGCCATTGCTTGGGCTCGATGTATGGGAGCATGCCTATTATCTCAAGTACCAAAATATGCGCCCCGATTATATCAACGCGTGGTGGAGTGTGGTAAATTGGAAATCAGTAAACGAAAAATATAGCTAACACCCTTGAGCGAGTGGACGTTCTTACGTTGGAGCGAGGGGGTCTTAGCTATATTTTTTTGCTTTCTGGCCTTCTTCTTGGATCGTAATCAATTTCAGTGCGCCGCTATCCATCCGTGCTTCGAGTAGTTTTATTCGCTTGCCGTTTTGCAGTGTCCAACAGCCCGGTTCGGGATTCAATGCATGAATAGTGCGCACGATCAATTCCGCTTTGTCGCTATTGCCAGCGATCGCGGCGTCGAGCTCTGAATATTCAATAAATCCATTATCAGTGGTGAATTTTTTTGTGAAGGTTGCGCTGGATTCATCCTGCGTCTGCGGTGAAACAGTTCCATCTAAAAGTGCTGGAATGACCTGTATTAAAAGCTTTGCTGATAATGTGGCCAGTTGCTCCTCGAGCGCCGGATAGCCAGTAATGAGCGCATCCAGCGCCAGCTCCTCTTGGGCAAAAATCGCGCCATGGTCCATCTTTTCGTCCATTTGATAGATAGTGGAGCCGGTCATGGTTTCGCCTGCCAAGATAACGGATTGAATAGGCGATGCGCCGCGGTACGCGGGCAGAAGCGATGGGTGGGTGCCGAGCGTGCCACGGCGCGGGATGCCAAGCACCGCATTCGGAATAATTTTTGCGTATGCAGCAACGACAAAGAAATCTGGCTTACGTGCCTGGAGTTGTGCAATAAAATTATCATCTAATTTTTCCGGCTGAAGAATGGCAATCTCCGCTCCATGCGCGGCATTATATTTTTCTATCAGCTGTTTTGTTAGCGGGGGAGTGATGACTTTTTTCCGGCCGAGCGGTCGGTCGGGATTACAGATAAGCGCGGCTGGAACAAACCCGCCCGCAATCAAACCGTTTAAAACGACCTCCGCAAAGCGCGGCGTGCCGAAGAAGACATAGTTAGAATGAGGATTCATTATTCAGAAGTTTGTTCGGATGTATAGACTTTCTTTGCACGATCAATGAAGAGCTTTCCGTTCAAGTGGTCAATTTCGTGCTGGAATATCCGTGCGAGCAACCCCCACGCCTTTACTTTGACTGGCTTCCCCATTTTGTTGTAGCCGCTGACGACGATTTGCTCCGCGCGCGTTACTTCGCCCCATTTTCCCGGGATACTGAGGCATCCTTCCTCGAAAGAGATCGTCGTTTTCTCCACCTTTTCTATTTTTGGATTGAACACCGCATAAAATTTTGTGCCGCCATCTGGGTCGGGTATCTCCGCGACGAAGACAGAAAAGCTGAGTCCGATCTGATTCGCTGAAAGCCCGATACCGTTCGCCGCGTGCATGAGGCGCCGCATGCGTACGACGAGATCGTTTATCTCTTTACGCGTGAATTTTTTAAACTCGAACGGAACAGTTTTTTTTCGCAAAAACTTTTCATCTTTTTTGGTGGCGACAGTAACGATTTCGGGGACCATATTATTTCTTTTTTGCGGTGCCTTTTACGAGGCTCATAAAATATGCACCGCGGTTCTTTATGTTTGCGCGCTGAGCCACGTCCTTTGCAAGACGCATAAGGCCATCAGCATCGTTTTCTTTGGCGAGTTTAATATAGAGCGCTTTATGCTTTTCGTCTGCCAATATTTGGGAGATCTCAAGGCCGATAAGCTGGTACTTTTTATAAACATGCGATTCCTTGCCACGACGCTTGAGCTCTGCCACGTATTTCTCCCGCATGCGTGCCATAGGTCTATTTTAGCGCATTTGATGATTATTGGCGACTTTTATTTAAGATAGTTTTAATGGTGAAATTGTTATGGTGGTGTGAAAATGATGGATTTTATCAACTCAAAAAAGGAGCACATATTTTTAGACCAGAGAAGGGGTGATCCTCCCATCGAGCACCGCTCTTTTAGCTTTTAATGATTTTTTAATAAGTTAATGTTAAAATGAATTCCATGACAAAAGAGCTCAAAAAGAAGATCTTAGGGATCATTGCGATCGTATTGCTCGGATGCGTAATCTTGGGAAGCGGTGCATGGATTGGATGGACGGCGGGAAGGAGATATCCGGAAAATATCGTGGTAAGCGATGCAACGAACATCACCCCCGATGCCTCCACGACGACAGCCGACTTCAGCACATTTTGGGCGGCATGGCAGGATATTAATAACGATTCACTCTGGACGCCGAGCACGACGCCAACGGAACGGATGTATGGCGCGATCAGCGGTATGGTGGGATCGCTCGGTGATCCATACACGGAATTTTTCTCGCCTGCGGATAGTAGCCAGTTCACGCAGGACATTACCGGCAATTTCGGCGGCATCGGCGCGGAGCTTGGCGAGAATAGCAGCACAGAGATCGTCGTCATTTCGGCGATCAGCAGTACGCCCGCGTTTGCGGCGGGATTAAAGCCGGAGGATGTCATCACTTCTATCAATGGAAGTTCTACTGCGAATATGAATATCGATAATGCAGTGAACTTGATCCGTGGAACGGTGGGCACAAATGTGACGCTTGGCATCTTGCGCAACGGCTGGAGTGCGCCAAAAAACTTTACGATTACCCGCGCAGATATTCAGGTGCCAACGGTGGAATTTTCTATGAAGGGCGATATCGCAGACATCCAGCTGAATGAATTCACGCAGGATGCGGACGATCTTTTCTATAAAGCGCTTCAAAATGCAGTGAATGCCAATGCAAAAGGGATCGTGCTGGATCTTCGTGGCGATCCGGGAGGATATTTGCAGGTTGCCGTGGATATCTCCGGATATTTCCTTAAGCCAGGTTCTCCGGTGGTAAAAGAAGTAGGACGCACGGTGCCGGAGCAGGATTATACGGCGAGCGGTAGTGGCGCGTTGGGTACTATGCCGATGGCGATTTTGATCGATGGCGGTTCTGCGTCCGCGGCGGAGATCCTTTCGGGAGCGTTGAATGATGATCGTAATGTTCCGTTGGTCGGTGCAAAGAGTTTTGGAAAGGGGACGGTTCAACAGCTCGAGGATCTTCCGGACGGTTCATCGCTTAAGATAACCGTGGCGCATTGGGTGTTGCCATCGGGACGCATTTTGGATCACGACGGTCTGTTGCCGAACTATCCGGTGGCTATCACCGATGCACAGATCGCGGCCGGGCAGGATCCTCAGCTCACGAAGGCATTACAGATTGTGACGGATGAGATCAACGGCACGCCGTTGCCTCCATCGGCAGATACGAGTGCCGCAGCGGCAGCGGCTGCCACGGCGGCGGCAAACGCAAGCAGTAGCGCACAATGAAAGTAATATTTTTAAGTGACGTACGCAACGTCGCCAAGAAATACGATATCAAAGAGGTGAGCGATGGCTATGCCCGAAATTTTCTTTTCCCGGCAAAACTCGCCGAGACCGCCACGCCGGAGGCGATGAAGAAGCTCGAGTCCATGAAGGCCACGCACGATAAGGAGGATAGGGAAGTGCTTGCACAGCTTCAATCACTCGCAAAGAAGATCAACGAAACAAAGATTCGTTTTGAGCTGAAGGCCGACAAATCCGGCGCGGTATTCGGTTCGGTCAATAAGGAGACTATTTTAAAAGCGATGCGTGAGCATAAGCTGATCGGCGCGGAGCGGATCGATATTGATCTAAAATATCCAATTAAAGAACTCGGCGAATTTTCTGTGATGATCGATCTAAAGAAAGGAGTGACCGCGAAGCTTGGGTTGATAGTTGACAAAATGCAATAATAGATTTATTATTTAGACAGAGGTAATTGCGATGAAGTATACCTTTCTTCAGGTGGCTACGTCGGTTGCCGTGGTGGCACTATGCGCCGCAGCATATTTCGGCGGCCCAACGCATTTCGGTCACGGACTGCAGTTGAGCCATGTATTATATCTTGGCCATTAAGGCCTCGCACAAAGGGGAGGGTTGGCGCACAAATGTGCGGCAACCCTCCCCTTTTTACTTTTAATATTATCCAACATAAAAAATCCCCTTAAGGGGATTTTTATTACTACGCCGCTACGATCTGTACGATTGTTGCTTTGCGCCGTGAGCCATCAAAGTGCCCCTTCATTTTTGTGGTGAACTTGACTGTGCCGTTTTTGCCGGCAAAGAGGGTGTCATCATCAGCGCGGAGGACGTTTGCGCCCGGGGTGTACTTGGTGCCGCGCTGGCGGACGATGATCTGGCCGACCATGACCTTCTGGCCGTCCTGAAGCTTGACGCCGAGCCGTTTGGCAACGGAATCGCGTCCTAATTTGGTAGAGCCGATGGCTTTGGTATGTGCCATAAGATAATTAAATAGTGATTAAATGTTATTTCAAACGTCATTCCATTTTATGGTAGAATGCAGGTAATGTCAACCACTAGCAAGCTCGTAATCGATATAGAGACCATTGGCGAGGACTTTGAGTCGCTCGACGATGCCACGCAGGAAAATATTACCCGCTGGATCAAGCGCGAGTCCGGTAGCGAGGAGGAATACAAGATCGCGCTCGAAGACCTTAAGAACGGCCTTGGGTTTTCGCCGCTGACCGGCGAAATCGTCGCGATTGGACTGCTCGACTATCACAAGAACGAGGGCGCGGTGTATTACCAGGCGCCCGGGCAAAGGAACGCGGAGGTAAAAGAGGATGGCGTCAGCTTTAAACAGATGACGGAAAAAGATATGCTCGCAAAGTTTTGGGAGCTCGCCGAGCGTTATCAAGTGTTTATTACGTTCAACGGTCGCGCGTTCGACATGCCGTTTATCATGATCCGTTCCGCGATCCACGGCATTCGGCCGACGAAGGATCTGATGCGGGGGCGATATCTCTACCAAAATAATCCGGAAGCGCTACATATCGATCTCGCGGAGCAACTTTCGTTTTATGGCGCAACGCGACGGAAGGGGAGTTTGCATCTATGGTCTCGCGCCTTCGGCATCCCGAGCCCAAAAGCCGGCGGAGTGACCGGCGACGATGTGGGTCCGCTCTTCAAAAAGAAAAAGTTTTTGGATATCGCAAAGTATAATGTGCGCGACATCCGCGCCACACGGGATCTGTATACCAAGTGGGAGAGCTATCTGCAGTTTTAACGCCGGCGATTTTAGATAATTTTAATGCGCTGCGTGGTAGTATTTTGGGGTGAATAAAATAAAAATATATATTGCGGAATATAAGCGCGAGGTCGCGTTTGGCGTAATCATATTCTTCGTTGCATCACTTGG
Organism: uncultured bacterium; assembly: GCA_963807165.1. Taxonomy (GTDB): domain Bacteria; phylum Patescibacteriota; class Minisyncoccia; order UBA6257; family 2-01-FULL-56-20; genus JAKAGE01. The sequence continues at coordinate 183,932 of CAWDZM010000001.1, forward strand.
TTTTGCTCTGGGATATTCTGCCAACCGGCAATTTGATCACGCGCCGATTATTATAGAGAAGTGCGCGAGCTGATTTGTAAAACTCCAAGCAAAGAAAAAAGCGCCGGGGTAAGCGGCGCTTTTTGAAACGGGCAAGAAGGTGTTTGATATCCCTCATTGTAGTTGTACTAAAGTTTGATCGGCTATGCAGTCGATCATCAGTGGAATGAGGAATGAATCTAAAAAAACCTTTGGAAGATTATTTATATCCATCGTTCGAGCCATTTCTGAAATCGTTGGACCCTCCCAAAGTTTTTCCAGACGTGACACCGATACCCGCAGTAGTCTCTCTCGATCTTCAATTGAGAGGCTCCACCAATATTCCTGATAAATCACATCAACATCATCCACGGAATTCCTCCCTTTAAAAATCCAAATTCTGAATATATAATAACATATAAACTATTATTAAGTCAATATCTTGGGGTTCCAAGAAAAAACCGCCTTTGCGGGCGGTTTTTTCTGCTTCGAAGAGAACTCTGCGACTATTTCTGCGACGGTGCAGCAACGGCGTTTGCGACCGGCGTTGCCGGTGCAGGAGCGCTGTTTGTGCTACTCATCATCGGCTTGGCGGAGTCGGTAGCGATAGGATGTGACATCGTTGGGGTAGTCATTGGAGTCGGAGCCGATTTAGGCTTTCCCGACACCGATGATGCTGTCGATACCGTTCTTACCGTTTCCTTTTCCGGCCAGAACAAAATGGCAAGAATCGCGATCACGAGCAAAACAATGACGATCGTCGGCCAGTGTGCCTTGGTGAATGACCAAAACGATGATGCTTGCGCAGTCTGCGGAACCGCAGCTGGCGGATTCACAGCGACCGGAGTCGGAACTGCCGACGTTACTGGCGCTGTCGTCGCGGCGGGAGCGGTGTTTACTGCCACCGGTGCACTGCTCGGCTGAACAGACGCGACCGGCGCGGAAGCCGGAGCTGAAACCGCAGCCGGAGTGTTACCACCATTCGAGACGGTGTTCGCCATCGCCACGAGAGTGTTCTGCATGCCGTTAAGGGTTGCCTGCACTGCTGTTTCCTGCGATGGAGCCAGTGTTGTGTTTGCGGAAATCGTGCCATCTAATTGCGAAAGCGTTGCGGCGAGCGTATTCAATGTTGCGTTGAATGCGCTGACCTGAGCGGGGGTAAGTCCGCTCACAGGCGTTGACGGAACTGACGGCGTTGCGACCACAGTCACGGGTTGTGAAGCAACCGGCATGACCGTCGCCGATCCGGAATCGCCGGCGGGGACGATCCCTGCCTGCTGTTCCAAATTCGACAACGTTGCCTTTGCAACGTCGAGCTGTTGCTCAAGCGCGGCGGTCTGGCTCGGAGTGAGCGCAGGCGCGGTCTGCGCATGGGCAGTGAGGATATTTCCTCCAATGCTCCCTATTGCGACTATCAATCCTGCGAAAAAAAGTAATCTTTTCATGAATAATAAATAGTTAATTTATGACTAAAGTGCAATAATGACGGCCTTGAAAAAATATAAGGCTGTCAAAGAGCTGGAGAATTTGTTAAGTTTCTGCCTACAGTATACACCATCCTCCCTGTATATTTGCAAGGTGGGGAAGCTATGTTATTCTGGGGGCAGGAATACGCTTCAAAACTCAGCAGGAGAGGAGACGAATCATGACCGCGATCTTTGTATGCAGCCTCTTTCGCCGCACCATCCGCCGTGCCATAAGCATTATGGCGCCAATTTCCCTATCTTTTTTCGGCATGGTCATTCAAGCGCAAGATCAACCCGTCGGCACAAAATGTCCTAAAAACGCTAAACAGTTCAAGCGCTCGGATTTTTCCTATTGCGTGGATATCAAGGTTTCTCCCGCATGTGCAAGCACTCCTCAATCACGCGCAGTATGTGAAGGCGAGCTGGACGAGAAGATGAAGCTTTTGGAAGCGCTCGTCGATGTGAGGATCATCGCACGGCAGATGCAGGCGTCGCCAATCGATTCAACGGATGCTTCGAGGAACCTCGCAAGGATGAAACGCTTAATCGATGCGCTTTGTGCAAAGAATTTCTGCGAGCACATCCCGTTTTCTGGATTTCCAGTACTCACCAAACCAACCCGCTCAAGCCTTTTAGAATTCATTGATACCGCAGCGGCGCGAAGTATTGAGGTTCAAGCATCCAATGATCTTGATGTCCACTACAGTCTACGACTCAAACAGATGGTCCGAGCCATAGATATGTTAGATTCGCTCGAAATTACTGGACGATAAAAATGACCCTGCTTTGATTGCAGGGTCGCTCTTTTTTATAAACAGTTATTATCTATTATTCTTCCAGTCGTTTCAGATCTCGCAGCACTTCTTCTGCATGTTTTTCGGGTTTGACCTCGGTATAGATCTTTTCGATCGTGCCGGTAGGGTCGATCAGGAATGATGAGCGGATAACCCCTTCATATTCACGTCCCATAAATTTCTTTTCACCCCACACGCCGTAATGAGCAACCACTTTTTTATGTACATCCGAAAGTAGAGTGAACGGCAGTTGATATTTCTCTGCAAACTTTTTATGGCTCTCCGGCGAGTCCACGCTTATGCCAAGCACTTTTATGTTGAGCTCTTGAAAACGGGGGAACGCGTCGCGGATCGAACACGCCTCCTTCGTGCATCCCGGAGTATCATCTTTTGGATAAAAATAAACCAAGACCCACTGCCCACGATATTCGGAAAGCGAATGTTCCTTTCCGTCCTGATCGGGGAGGGTAAAGTCTGGTGCGAGTGAATTCAACTCAGGCTGGTTCATATCTCAATAATAGCACCCTCATTTTTTTTGACAAATAATAATAAATCATCTAAAATATGCGCAGAGGAGGTTAATAAGTATGAATCAGCTCTCTCGGGGTGAGCAATGGCATTTCATAGGGAGAAAGATCTTTCTCGTAATAGGAGCCTCGATCTTCCTTCTTATAGCATTCTGCATCGTTTATCTGACCTACGATAAGGCGTGGGGAGTATTGGCAGTCATGCAACTGATAGCCGATCGGCCCTTCCCGTTGCCCAGCGCGGACGAACCGTGGGGTCTCGCAATATGTTTTGCCATCGCCGCGTTTCTATCCCTCTGGTTATTCCCCAAATTAAAACGTTTTATGTTCAAAGATTGAGCGCCTGTTCTCATCTTGAACCGACCGCCACACCAACGAGACCACCGCGTCTCCTAGGCGCGGCGGTCTTTTTTTAGCTAGCACCTTGCTATTCTAATGATTTTTTACTATAATTCTGGTATTCAGGCGAACACCGTGCCGCGGGGCACGGATTTATTATGGATATACGAAACATTGCAATCATCGCTCACGTTGACCATGGCAAGACGACCCTCGTCGATGCCTTGTTAAAGCAATCTGCAAGCTTCAAGCAGAAGACCGCCGAGAACGGCGATCTTATCATGGATTCGAACGAGCTCGAGCGCGAGCGTGGCATCACAATCTTTTCCAAGAACGCGTCGGTCATCTATAAAGATACCAAGATCAATATTGTCGACACACCAGGCCACGCCGACTTTGGCGGCGAGGTGGAGCGCATCATGCGCATGGTGGACGGCGTACTTCTGCTCATTGACGCGAAGGAGGGTCCGATGCCGCAGACCAAGTTCGTTTTGCGCAAAGCGATCCAGGCCGGACATAAGATCGTAGTTGTGGTAAACAAGATCGACAAGCCAGATGCGCGCGTGGAGTGGGCGCTGAATGCCACGTATGATCTTTTCTTTGAGCTTGATGCGACGGAAGAGCAGATCGAATTCCCGGTCATCTATGCCGCCGCACGCGAGGGCAAAGCAGGCATGGAAAAAGATCTTTCAAAGATGACCGACATCTCGGCGGTCTTTGAGACGATCGTCAAATATTTGCCAGGGCCTGCGAAGAGCGATATTGATACATTGCAGATGTTGACGGTCAATTTGGCATACGATAACTACAAAGGCAAGATCGCCATCGGACGTTTGTATTCGGGAACGCTCAAGAAATCGCAGACTGTTGCGCATATCAATCGCAAAGGCGAGGTAAAAAACGTCCAGCTCACGTCAGTGATGCTTTTTGATGGGCTCGGGAAAATTGAAGTTGAAGAAGCGCATGCAGGAGAAATCGTTTGTATCGCGGGCATTCCGGATGTCTCGATCGGCGAGACGATCGCTGATCCGGCCGCACCGATCGCGTTGCCAACGATCCACATCGACGAGCCGACGATCAAGATGACATTCTCGGTAAATACCTCGCCATTCCGCGGCAAGGAAGGAAAGTTTACGACCTCGCGCAACCTGAAGGATCGTTTGGAAAAGGAGCTTGAGACCGACGTGGCGCTCGCGGTGACGCCGACGGAAGCGAGCGATCGCTGGGTGGTCGCCGGACGCGGAGAGCTCCACTTGGCCATTCTTATCGAGAAGATGCGCCGCGAGGGATTCGAACTCGAAGTATCAAAGCCGCAGGTTATCTTTAAGGAGACCGACGGCAAGAAGACCGAACCGATAGAACTGGTCTCGATCGAGGTACCTGAAACGTATTCCGGAACGGTCATCGAGATGATGGGCAAGCGCCTCGGTATGATGACGAATATGCGCATGGATGAGAATAAGAACTCGTACATGGACTTTACGATCCCGACGCGCGGATTGATCGGCATCCGTAATAAATTCTTAACTTCGACGAAGGGTACGGGTATCATGAACACAATTTTCTTGGGATATGAGCCATACAAAGGCGATCTGCCGCCATTATTACACGGATCGATTGTTGCCACCCAGGCGGGTACTTCGAACAACTATGGCCTCGTGACGGCGCAGGGAAGGGGAATACTTTTCATCAGCGCCGGTGTGGCGGTCTATGAAGGCATGGTGGTGGGGGAGACGCCACGCGAAGGCGACGTACTCGTACATGTGGCGCGCGAAAAAGAGCTGACCAACTTCCGCGCAAAGAATGAAGGTCTTGCCGATCAACTCGAAGTTCCGCTCACGCTTACCCTTGAGGATGCACTCGACTACATCAACGATGAAGAGCTGGTGGAGATCACGCCGCAGAATGTCCGCATACGCAAGAAATACTTAAACGAAAACGAGCGCAAGAAAGCGAAGAGCAACTCTTAAAATCCGCACTACCTAAACAGTGCGGATTTTTTTGATGTGCTTATATTCGTGCAAGATCAATCCCACGACGATGACATCGAAGATGCCGATTGTCCACAAGAACACCGATGATCCGCTGATTGCGGAATAGAGTTCATAGCCGGCAAAGAGTGCGAATACGATCGCCGTCACCGGATATGCCCATAGGCGATTTTTAAGAAGCATCACGGAAAGGAATAATTTTACCGCTCCATGGGCAAAAAAGAGTAAACCCCAGAAGGTATGGCTCGAAAGAAGAAAATGATGCCATTCGTTGATGAGATATCCCCAGAAGGGGTCGCGAGGGCTTTCGGCGACTTCCTGGTGAAACGCGGAGAGCAATAGGCCGTTCACGGCCATATAATTGGCAAAATAGATGAAAGTTCCGGTGGCGGCCTCAATGATCCCGTCGACGGCCTTCACCAAAATACCAATCCGAAAAAGCTCGTGATAATCCTTTTCAGGAAATAATTTCATATCTATAGTGTATCATTATATGACAACCGGATATCCTATGGTCAACATTCCCATTCTCGTCGCATTTTTTGCAGGGGTCGTATCATTCCTCTCTCCATGTATCTTACCCATCATCCCGGGTTTTTTGGCGTACCTCGCAGGAGAGTCATCCTCAAACGCTAGCGTAAAACCCTCGCGGCTCGCCATCTTTTTGAACAGCTTCTTTTTTGTGCTGGGATTTTCCATCGTCTTTGCCATAGTGGGAGTGTTATTGAACGGAGTGTTGGCGCACGTTGCATATGCGGTGCAGTCGTGGCTTGCATGGATCGGCGGCACGATCGTCATCTTCTTTGGGCTCTATCTTATGGGATTCTTCCGAATACGGTTTTTTGAGATGGATCATAAATTAAATTTGAATCCGACGAAATCAAAATCACGTTATCTCACCTCGTTGCTTTTTGGTTTCGCGTTCGCAGCGGGATGGACGCCTTGTGTCGGTCCGGTACTTGGTGGCATTCTTGGGATCGCGGCATCTGCGCCGGGCGAGGCGTTTTGGCTTCTGCTTTCCTACGCGATCGGGCTTGGCGTGCCATTCCTCATCGTCGGTCTGTTTGTTGCACAGAGCGCGAGCCTTATCAATCGCTATGCCGCCACGTTGGAGTATATTAATCCGATCTTTGGCGCGATTCTCGTCGTGCTTGGCGTTCTGGTCTTCACGCAAGACCTGCCGCTTATTGCCAACTTTGGTTTCGTGAACGATCTTTTATTAAAATTTAAAGTATAAAAAAATAATTATGAGCAATACAAAAAAAATATGGTTCGTCGTAGTGATCGTTTTAGTAATCGCAGGGATTTGGTATTTGGAAAGCATGAAGGTTCATTCAGGATCTTCGGGACAGCCATCGCAAGCAATAAATATCGGCGCGAGTGAAACTAGCAGTACCGCCACAGGAGCGAGCGTCGGTAATGTCGTTTTGAACAGTAGTGGACAGACCGCACTCGCGCAATTAGCGGCGGCGGATAAAGCGGCGGGCGATCAGCCAGCCGTGGAGATTGTTGACCCAACGGGTTTTATCAACACTCCATCAACCTTTACCCTTGGAAGTCTTATCGGAAAGAAACCAATCCTGCTCGATTTTTGGACGTATAGCTGTATCAATTGCGTTCGGACCATTCCATACCTCAACGCGTGGTATCAAAAATATGCTAGCTCGGGGTTGGAGATCGTTGGTATTCACACGCCAGAGTTTGATTTTGAAAAAAATATCACAAACGTGCAGAACGCGGTGACGCAGTATGGAATCAAATATCCAGTCATCCTCGACAGTAATATGGGAACGTGGAATGCATACAACAATTTATATTGGCCAAATGAATACTTGATCGATATGGCGGGATACATCGTTCACAACCAGGTGGGCGAGGGAAATTATTCAGATACCGAGGCCGCGATCCAGAAAGTGCTTCAGCAGCGGGCAACGATCCTTGGACTTGATCCCAATACCATTCCATCAGGAACGGTTGATGTTGCCGCGGCTAACCTGAATGAAATCCAGAGCCCCGAAACCTATTTCGGTGCGGAGCGAAATAGTTATTTGGCGAATGGGACTTCTTTAACCAACGGCGACCAGACGCTCGTCGCACCGGCGGCGACCACAATTCAACCGAACGCACTTTATCTTGGCGGCGCATGGGACTTTGAGGATCAGTATGCGACGAATCTCGCCGCCGGTGCGACGATCACGTACCAGTACGACGCCGGAAAGGTATACATGGTGGCGGCTGGTGCTGCAAGCGGCACGATCATTGATGTGATGCAGGACGGTCAGCCGATCAGCGCCGCTGATGCGGGCAGCGATGTAGAGAATGGCAAAATAACCATATCTACAAACAGACTCTATAACATCGTCAATAATGCCGATGGCGGTGGCGAGCACACATTGCAATTGAAGGTCGAGACACCGGGATTGCAGGCGTACACGTTTACATTCGGATAGACCAAATTGAAACATTAAAAAATCATTATGGAACTCAAGAATGAAGTAGCGGTATTCGGAGGCGGATGTTTTTGGTGCACCGAGGCAGTGTTTGAGGAATTGCGCGGTGTGGTTGGCGTGATGCCGGGCTATACCGGCGGCACCGTGTCGCATCCGACGTATGACGCCGTTTGCGGTGGCGCCACTGGCCATGCAGAGGCCACGCGGGTGGAATTCGATCCCGCCCAGATATCATTTCATGATCTTTTAACAGTATTTTTTGCTACGCACGATCCGACAACGCTCAATCGGCAGGGAAACGACGTCGGCACGCAATATCGCTCGGCGATTTTTTATTCCACGCCGGAGCAGAAAATAGAAGCCGAAAGATTTATTGCATCGCTCGCTGCATCAGATCCTGGCGGCAAACCGATCGTCACCGAAATCGTCCCACTCGGCGAATTCTACGAAGCAGAGGATTATCACCGGCAATATTTTAAAACCCATCCCGACGCGGGATATTGCCAAGTTATCATCGAACCGAAGGTCGAGAAGTTGCAAAAACAATTTGCGAATCTATTAAAAGAAAAATCAAAGTAATAAAAATAATCCAAATTTTATTAAATAATCATGAAAAACGACGAACAGTTAAAAAAAGAATCACCCGAGCTCTATCATATCGCGCGAGAGGGTGGCACCGAACCGGCGTTCACTGGTAAGTATGTTGATAACCATGAGAAGGGGATGTTTAAGTGCGCGGTCTGTGGTGCCGAATTATTTTCGTCCGCCACGAAGTTCGATTCCGGCACCGGCTGGCCGAGTTTTACCGAGCCGGCAAATCTCGCAAACGTCGAACTAAAAACCGATTCGACTTTTGGGATGAACCGCACGGAAGTGATTTGCAAGAACTGCGGCGCACACCTTGGTCACGTCTTCGACGACGGCCCGACGGAAAAAGGCGGCAAGCGGTATTGTATTAACTCGGTGTGTTTGGAGCTAGAGAAAAAAGATTAAAGCTCTGCCAGATCCAACGTGTAGTCTATCTTGATCTGCTTAACAAAGTCCGGAACGTGGCTGACGAGGATCATCGCGCCTTCATAGCGATCTAATGCTTTTGCAATGACGGGGATATGGCGGAAGTTGATGTGGTTGGTCGGCTCGTCGAGGATCAGTAACCCCGGCGCTTCGAGTGAAAGCTTGGCAAATGCTACGAGCCCTTTCTGACCTTCGGAGAGCGCGCCAATCTTTGCGCGGAGCAATTCGGCGTCAAGCAAAAATCCTGCGGCAGTAGAGCGCAAACGATCCTGATCACCTTCGCGCATGGCGCGTGCGAGCGTATCCCAAACGGTGGCATCGAAATCGAGTGTGGAAAAGTCCTGGCGATAATAGCCGATGCGAATGCCGGGCTCCACGACCTCACCTTTGGCATGGCCGGTGGCGAGCGCCTCAAGGAGTGTGGTCTTGCCGATGCCGTTCGGACCGATAAGATGCAAGCGTTCGCCGCGTTTTAACATAACTTTTACCTTTTTTGCGACCGCTTTGTGATCTTTAATGACGTTCACGGAGGTCAGTTCGAGGATGCGTCCGCTGATTTCTTCCTGGCAAGGGATAACGAATCCGCGAATGGTTTTGTCCTCATGGCGCACTTCAACCACTTCTTCCTCCAGTTCTGCGATCTTCTCATTCATCTTCCGCGCAACGTCGCGCATGTGTCCGCCTTTTTGAGCAAAGAAGTTGACTTGTTCCTTGCGGTGTAAAATATCACGCTGGAGACGAACATTCTTCATGCGTTCGCGCTCAAGTCGTTCGGTGATCGCTTTCAACACGTCAAAATAATTGCCGGTGTACTGCTCTATCTTTTTTGTAAAAATATCCAAGTATAAAACGCCTTCTGTGAATGAATTTAAAAAGTCCGCATCGTGGGAAATGACAATGCATGTCTTCTTGGAATTAATTAAAAATTGCGTAAGATGTTGGATGCCTGCTTTGTCGAGGTTGTTCGTCGGCTCGTCAAGCAGGAGCATATCCGGATCTTGGATGATCGCATGCGCAAGAAGCAGACGCGCCTGCTGACCACCGGAAAAACTTTTTACGATCCGGTCGAGCGGTGCCACGAGGTTCACTACATCGAGCGCTTTTTTGATACGCGGTTCAATGTCATAGATTTTCTTGCCCGGGAATGCGCTATTAAAAAATTCCAACACCGTCGAGTCCAGCTGGTCGCGGGGGATGACCTGTTTGGAAACTGCCTTCGTCATACCGTTTTCGATGATCACGTTGCCCTGCTCGGTTGGCAGGTCGCCCATGATCAGGCGGAACATCGTGCTCTTGCCAGCGCCGTTCTGACCCATCAGCGTGATCTTTGCGCCGCGGCGCACCGAAAATGTGGCCTCACTCAGAATGGGTTTTTTGCCATATTCGAACGACACATCATTGAATCGGAGGATTACTTCGTTGTTTGCCATGGGATTACATAATAAGAACGCGCGGGATGCGCGTTGTGAGAACAGTATAATACTTTTTTAATGATTTGACCAGCTATTTCTTCGCCTGGATCGTATTTAAAAGCTTCTGCACTTTCTTAATACTCTCTTCGTCGATAATTGAAATCGCCATGACCTTAGGGTCTATTTTTTTAAGCTTGGTTAAAGTGGACTTCAGCGCCTTCTCATCCACCACATCAGATTTTGTTAAAAAGAGATGTTCCGGTTTTTTGAGTAGTGCTTTGCTGTACGCACCAAGTTCCGCGCGGATGGTTTTATAATCAGCGACCGGGGTGGGGGATTCGGCGGAAATAAAATGGAAAAGCGTGCGTGTGCGCTCGATATGGCGCAAGAAACGAGTGCCGAGACCTTTGCCATCGGAGGATCCTTCAATAAGCCCCGGGATGTCGGCGAGGATCAGCGAGTAATAGGTGCCAAGATTCGGTTCAAGTGTGGTAAAGGCATAGTTTGCAACTTTGCTCTTTGCGTTGGTTAATTCGTTCAATAAACTGGATTTACCCACGTTTGGCAAACCGACGAATCCGACATCGGCGATAAATTTTAATTCCAGGCGAAATTCAAACGACTCACCGGGAAGGCCAGGCTGGGATTGTTTCGGTGTGGTGTTGCGTGATGAGCGGAAGAGGAAATTACCTTTGCCGCCGTTGCCACCCTTTGCGAGCAAGACGCGCTCGCCGACGCGGTCGACCTCAAAGTCGTTGCCGCTCGTTAGGTTGTGTGCGATCGTGCCGACGGGGACTTTCAAGATAAGATCATTACCGTCATGGCCGTCGCGGAACTGATCGCGGCCGTCGCGGCCATCCTCTGCGGGAAATTCTTTCTTGAAGCGAAACTGCCCGAGTGCGGAAAGGTCAGAAACACCCTCCGCATAGACGCTCCCGCCCTTACCGCCGCTTCCGCCAGCCGGACCAAGGCTCATCATATTCTTATTAAAAGCCACGGAGCCTTTGCCTCCGTGTCCCGCCGAGATTCGTACGTTTACATCATCTATTAACATCTACCCATCATACTACATCTCGGCTTCTGCTGCCTCCGACTCAATCTGTTCCAAAACTTTATCAGCCACTTGTTCGGCGGTGTCCACTTCCATGCCACGTGCTCGCGCACGCTCCGCGTATGCCGCAGCAGCTTCGGGTGTCGCGTCAACTGAATTTTTACCAAAACTTGTTGCGGTCATCTTGGGATGGAAAACACTCACGATGATATTGTCCTTTTTAAGTTCTTCACGCGAGGTCAATGAAAGCGCATTCAACGCATATTTTGTTGAAGCGTATGCGGAAAGATTCGGAAAATAGTTTTTGGAAACGCGCGAGCTGATATTAAGGATCATCCCACCACCCGCAGCGCGCATGTGAGGGATGGCAAGTTGCATCGCATAGAGTGGCGCGTACACATTCAGGTTCATAATGTGTTTATACTTGTCGATATCGATGCTTTCCGCCGGACCCATCATGCCCTGGCCGGCATTGTTGATAAGGATATCAATGCGGCCATCAATGGCGATCGCGCGATCGATAAGGTTTTGGATATCCGATTGCTGGGTCATATCGGTATGCACGGCGACGGAGCCGGGAAGTTCGTGCGCGAGCGCCGCCAGCTTCTCGTCCGATCGTGCGGCGAGCACTACTTTTGCCCCGGCATGCGCCAGCTTCTTTGCGATTGCTTCGCCGATTCCATCCGACGCCCCTGTGACGATAATGACTTTATTTTTTATTTCCATACTTTTATACTACCACGCCTTCAACAGAATCTTTCAGATCAGACGCCGGTGTGCCTTCCAAAACAGCAAATAATTTATTCTGAATGATCATCGCCTCTGCGGTGCGGTGAAGCTCTTCTTCCGTGCGCTCCGGATAGCGAAGCTTGAGCTGAGTGATCAAGATATGCACATCGCGATCGTCGGCAGTGATCGCTTCCTGCTTGCGCACGGCCTGGACGACCATGCTCATACGCAGATCGTCCTCGATCAGCGTGCGCTCATCCTTTTCCAACTGCTCGGCGGTCTTGCCGACCTGCTTTAGATATTCATCGAGCGAAAGACCGGCGGTCTTCAACTGCTCATCACGATCGATTAAAAATTCATAAAGTTCCTGATCCACCAGGAGCTGCGGCACTTTTATCTTTGCGTGTGCGACGATCTCTTTGATCATTTCCTCGCGACGCCCATCCTTCATGTGAAGCGTTTTTTCCTGCTCAAGGTTTTTTTTGAGTTCCGCGCGGAAGCCTGCAACCGTCGCAAAGTTGCCAAACTTCTTAACATCCTCGTCGGTGAGCGGGGGAACGGGCGCATCCTTTTCCGGGGCTTCACCCTTCGCCATCGTGCTCGCGATCATCTTTTGGATTCGTTCAATCGCCTCATCCACTTCCTTTTCTGTCACATCGGTCGGATCCTTGCGATCAAAAATAGTCTTAGAGATTTTTTTATAATCGGGAAGCGAAATATCGGGAAAGAGCGCATAGCGGATCTTGAACTCCAGCGGATTCTTCGGCGCGATCTTGGTGATCGTGACCTGTGGCCGCCCGACGACGTTCAACTTTTCATCCTCGGCGATCTGCGGCATCGCATCGCGCAGTGCCTCGTTGGCGGCGTCCTCAAGGAGCGACATCTCGCCGATATGCTCGCGCACCTTGTCGTGCGGCACCTTGCCCTTACGGAATCCAGGAAGCGCAAAATCCTGCGCTAGCTCGGCAAGTGCCGCCAGCGAATATTCTTCCAACAGCTCCACCGGCACCTCCGCCGAAAACTCGATATCGCCGTTCTTCTCACTCAGTTTTTTAAGTTTTGTATATGATTTTTCCATGTGCCTGATTGTACCGCAGGATTGATATATTTCCAAGTTGCCTCTAGAATATCATGAGATAATCAAAGACGACGCCGGAGGCGAATATGGAATTGGATGATTTCGGTTTCCAAGAAGAGGAAGATGCGCATGATCTCATAACACCACTCTGTTTTAATGGTTTTGATGTAAGGTCTCATTACCCATATTCCCATCTGATAAACGTACAACGGGCGGTGCACATGCACCGCCTTTTTTTATTGACATGAATAGTGCCGAGGAATAGGATGATAGATGGCACCAAGGGAGAAGTAGATGCATCAAGAAGAAACAATCATCGTTGTTCCAAAGCCCCGTCACCATGATGGTCCACCATCATCACTTGCCTGCAGGCAATTCTATGACCAGCGTCATAAACCCTTCGAAGAAGTCATTGCCAAACTGATAGTCGATGATGATATCGAAGGCATTGATCATTTGGGCGTTTGTCTGGATTGTCGATTAGCGATCCAAATGAGAGAAGTCGAATCATCGGAGTCCTATATGGACATACAGTTGAAAGAGGCACGGGAACAGTGCGCACAAAACTCCGTTGCTACGGCGCGGTAAAATGGAATAATCAAAAAGTTTCCCCTAGCCCGCCGTTCAAAAACGGCGGTTTTTTTTATTTCACTTCAATAATTTTATATTCCTGCACGCCGCGCGGGGTTTGAACGATCACGATATCGCCGACGCCATGTCCGATCAACGCGGCACCGAGAGGTGATGTATGCGAGATGCGTCCATGAGAAGGATCGGTTTCCGATGGTCCGAGGATGCGGAATATTTTGCGCGGCGAAGTGACCATCGCTCCGCCGCCTTTTTTTATTTCCACCATCACGGTCGAGCCAAGCTGGATTTTTTTTACAACACCGTCGTCGCTACCACTCGTACCCGCTTTGATCTCTACCGCGCGGCGTAATTGATCCTCTATAGTAAAAATCTGTCCGTGCGTGCGGCGAAGATTTCCTTTTGCCTCTTTGTATTCAGCACTGTCGGAGCGGTCACCGTATGCCGCAGTGCGCGCTGCCTCCTCGATCATTGTGGGGAGTGAACTCTTTAATCGTTCCAGTCGCGCCTTCAGGCGCTTGATGCCTTCCGGCGTCAGATAGACCGGCTCGGTATTCGGCGGTGGACGGCGGCTCCATTGTCTTCGGGGAATTTGAATGCTCATGTTTCTACGAATGGGTGATAGTGATATAGTAATAATACTCCATATGGCACTCATAAAAAAACTTATCCCGTTCCTTATTATTTTCGGGACGATATTCTATTTCATCCGCACGAGCAGTCTGTATAGCACGCGGCTTCTGATCGCAAACATCGACGGTCTTCCGTATCTGTATGCCGTCGTTGGTACGATCTTTGGCGTCCTCGCCGGTTTTGCGATCCAGAAAGAATGGGATGAGTGGAATGCGCTTACCGACGCGGTGCGCGGTGAAGTGGATGGTCTGGAAAAATTATATCTGTGGTCCAGCAACTTTCCGGAAAAGATAAACCACGCGATCCATACTGACATCAAACGATATCTGGCACTCATTATTAAAGAGGGTTGGAGCTATAGCGAGAAAGGGGAAAAGAGCCAGGAAGTGGAAGATGTCATCACCGACCTCAATAACAGTATTTATAAAATTTTTGATGAAGCGCCGCAGCTGATGCCGACTTCTTTCGCGCTCCTTTCGATCGTGATGAATAACCGCTCTGCGCGGCTGCAGCACAGCGCCGAGCACATGCCGCCGCTTCTGCGCAACACGCTACGCTTCGCCGCATTCCTACTCATTGCGCTCTCGATGTTCATCGCCATCAGGGATATCTATCTCGCGTTTCTGTTTACCGCAAGCATTGGCAGCCTCTCATACTCCATCTTCTTGGTCTTGAATGATCTCGATAATCCACTGAAGCCCGGGGATTGGCATATCACGACGAAGGATTATAAGGCGTTGCTCGAAAAGATTGCGCAGAGTTATTGATTGACCGGTCAGTATATTTATAGTACGCTAAAAACGTTTTCAATCAGCACCTTGTAGGTTCAGGGAGGGAATCATGGCAATGAGGATGAATTTTGAGTTGTTAAAAGATGACGAAAAAAAGATCGTCGGAGTCGAACTTGTGGGAGATGGCAGTACGGAAGCCAAGATTTGGGCTGCGACCTTTCCTAGAGCTTTAGCTGCTGGAAGAGCAACTATTGGGTTCAGTGGCAAAAAGATCTTCTTCAATCATTTAAAAGGAGAATTCCCGGCGACGTTTACATTTGAACTATCCGAGGAAGAGATCGATCCCCTGAGAACAGTTTTCCGATATGATCAACCGTTGAAATCGGAATCTTCAGAGGCGTGGTGCGGGGGATTCAAGCTTTTTCTTCCCAACGAACTGCCCGTGGCTAGCTAAGAAGCCAGTTCGCATATGGCGCTCCTCAATAATATGAGGGTGCGCCATTTTTTTATTTAAACTTGACGCCACATCACTACTCCGTTACTGGTACTGTATATAGCTCGGCTGGGGGCTGAGCTGAAGAACTTGCTGTGGCGTGAGCATGCCGGTACTCGGCGGCAAGAGATCGTTCTTATAAAATAATTTGAATCCAGTAAACTGCACCGGCTCGGCTTCTTCAACGCGCTGATACGTATTAATTTTTTTTGCCTGCGAACCCCATCCATCCATATCAATTACCACTTGCACCTGTGGCAGGGGGTTAATGTCCTGATAATTGGTCACCATATCTTCCGTGAACCGATGCACCACCAAAATTTTCGGCGGGAGATTATTTTGATTCACGATATTCGCCAGAAAGTTTGCGGCAAAGTTGATATCCTTCGCATCCATCGTGCCGATCTCCTGATCCGGCTTTACACCCGGCTCCATATCGAATTCCGGATCAAGCGAGAGTTCTACGTTTGGTAGCTTTAAATATTGTGCGAGCAACGGCACTTCCGTTTCCACATTACTCCATCCTACTTGGACATCGAGGAATACGAGTCCGTTTACTGAGTTGGCAAGAGTGATCGCTTTCTCGATCTGGCTTGCGGGCATGCGATCACGCCATTTTCCATCCGCACCCGGACTCCCTTGCGCGGTGACGGCGATGTAATCAAGTGCAGGGATCACCGGCGTGGATGGATCCGCCGCGCGCCATTCGGCGGTGGTTGATGCAAGCATCGCCATCATCTGATCCGGTGGATACTGGCCGAGCACGCCCATCTGGGTGGAATAGAAATTGCCGTAATACGCAACGATGCGATTGAAGGGGAGTAATGCGCCGGCATCGGGCAGTACTGTTTTGACCGGCCATGCGCTTGTGGAAGAAACAATCTTCGTCGTCTTTATCCGTGCGATGGTAGAAGTGCCTGGGATCGTGGAGGTAACAATGATCGTTACCGTGTGCGTGGGAATGTTTGCGATAGCCAATAGCTTTGCGTTATATGCGGCCGCATTGATCGGCGTCAGCGCGGAAAGGGAAGTGCTCGCGCCGGCAACGGCTGACGTGGTGGAAGAAGAATCGCCTTCTGCGAAAATGTTATACGTTTTGGAGAGAATATCCGCATGAGCCGCCGCATAAAAAATAATGACGAGCGCTCCGGCGCCGACGATCACAAAAAATATAGCCCATCGCTTAAAGAAGTTTCTCATCGATATTGATAGGATACCACACTAAAAGTGGTGGTAGGAAAAAATGTCGCTAGAACTCCACGGTGAACTTTGCCTTCGCGCCCGCGTTGAAAGGATGCTTGATCTCGCGCATCTCGGTCGCAAGGTCGGCGGCGTCAATCAGCTCCTGTGGCGCGCCACGCCCGCTCACAATTAATATCTTATCCTCCGGATAGTCCTTGATGGCATCAAGGACTTCCTGCACGGTGAGCAACCCGAGCGAGATCGCGACGTTCACCTCGTCGAGCGCGATCATGTGCCACTTGCCGGAATTCTTTTCCTCCACAAACATCGCAAGTGCTTTACGCGCCGCCGCTTTGTGATCCTCCAGCGGCAATTTGTCGCCAAGGATGCCGACGAAGCCAAGCCCCATTTTTCGGATCGCAAAGCGCTCGGCGGGAATATTATTTTTAGCTGCAAACTCATCTTCGCCAGAGATCCAGGGGCCTTTAATAAATTGAATCATCAGCGCCGTCTTGTCGCGCCCTAACACGCGAACCATTTGTCCAAGCGATGCAGTCGTTTTTCCTTTTCCGTTGCCAGTGAAGAGAAGAATCATGGTGATTATTATACCGAAATCCATCCAACAGGCGCAACTTGATGACCGTCGGCTGTTACTATACAATATAGGCAGAAAGAGGAGGTTTTATCTTGAAATTGAAGTGGGCGATTTTTGCAATTGCTATTGCATTGCTTTGCCTTGCATCCCCAGCTGTGGCACGCGCTGATACCTTCACGCTAGGAACGGGGTATCAGTATGTAACCCTCAACAACCAATTTGTGGTCGGGCTCATCACCGGCAGTACGCTCAACGGCAAGGCCATCGGGCCCGTCATCTGTGACACCTCCGATAAGGAGAGTTTCCTTGGGTCTACGTGGATGGTTAACGTGAACCCGCTGACTGGGCCATGGAGTCCTCCACCGATGTTTTCCGGCGTTGGCGCCACCGGCTATGAAGTGGCAGCAATCGCGGAATACGATATGACTCTGCCGGCCAATCAAAACCAGAACGAGCAAAATCTACTGCAAGATCTGGTGTGGGATGAGATGATTCCGGGAAGCGGGGCGGCCATAACGGGCCTTCCTGTTGGCGCTGACAACACACTCCTTGCCCAAATAGCAACGGAGGTTGGAAACTACAACTATTCCGGATCAATAATTCTCACCCCGGCCGGTAATGATCCAGATCAGGAATTTCTTGAAATCAATGCAGTCCCTGATCCGGTTCCCGAGCCAGCATCACGAACCTTGACGTTAGTCGGACTCCTGTTCGGATTGTCAGCGCTGGGATACAAACAATGTTTCCGGCGCGCGCTTCAAACGCACCGACCGATAGACTAATACCGCTGATCCACTCCCCATGGATCGGCGGTTTTTTATCTCTGAAATGTGCTATCATTTTTATATGAACCAGAAAAAAATAGAGTCGGGGATTGATGGGCAGGAGCAGGAATTAGCGGCGGATGCCGTGCAAGAGGATAAAAAACCCACGCCAGAGGATTACCATGATTTCTTAGCTCAATTTTCGGTCACGCCGGAAGTCGAACAAAAACGAGCCGAACAGTTAGCCAAAGATCCTACCATGCTGAAGGTCATGGAAGATCGCAATGAGCGAATAAAATATCCGGAGGCATGGCAAAGGACTCTCGAAGAATCCAAGGCAAAAGCGGTGGAGCAGTTAGGAAAAATTACCGCGCTTGAAGATGCTTTTAAAAAACTTCCACAGTCCGATGTGATGTTGCTTATAAAAGTAGATAGCAATGGAAAGTCCGTGAAGGTAGAGGCGAGCAAGGAAGTGCATCACGAGATTTTAAATACATTAGAATTATTCATTAACGATTGTAGCGAAGTGAGAATTCCAAAACGTTTTTACGGCACAGACGTTGAAGGTGTCCACTTCATCAGCCTATTTCCTGCATCAGGAGGTTATCGCACCTCTCCATCGGATTTTTTTGCGCTAGCGAAGGAAGCACTCGAAAGCGCAAAGGAGGTTGAATAAAAAAAATAAAAAGAAACCCGCCAAGCAATGTGTTTCCATTGGGCGGGTTTGAGTTTAGGCGAGCACTATCCCAGTTTTGGGATGAATGGTTATAGGTTGGCTGAAAGGAGCTTTCGACGTGCGAGGCCAGCGGCAAAGACAAGCCCCGTTCCGAGCAGCATCAGAGACGAAGGTTCGGGCGTCGGTGCGACGGGGGTTAGGTCGATGGTAAGGCTTGGATCGATGGCATCTCCGCTTGTGGGCAATGCCGACAATGTGATGGTATAGGTGTCGGCGGCATTGGGGTTAAAGCTGAGCGGTGTCGCTAGAAACGCGAAGCCGAGATTCTCAGCATTCTGAAATCCATCGTCGCCCGGCTGCATCGCGCAACCCGAGCAGACAATTCCAGAACCGTTGGCCTGACCGTTGTCCGGCAACAGCGTTGGATTGAAGGAGACTACCGCGTTTGTTGTGTCGTTTGCAATGATCAGGTTGTAGGTGTACGCGCCCAAAGGGTCGCTCCCGGTATTCACGGAGAATGCGAAATCCCAATTGGCGAGCGTGCCAGCGTTTGGCGAATAGTAGTAGTCGTTCGTCGTTGGCGTGATCGGCCCCACAAAGCGGGTAATCGCTTCGAGCCCGAGTTGCAGAGTGCTTCCATCCGAATTTGTCGCAGTGAGTACATCCCAGCCGGCGTTGACGTTTCCGGTTCCAAAGTAGACCCCGGGGTTAGACAGACTGGAGTTGAAGGTCTCATCCGCGTGTGCAGTTGCCAATGTGGCTCCTCCCATCGCGGCCAAGGCCAAGAACAACATAAACTTTTTACTTTTCAAGATTACTCCTCCTGATCGATTTATCCCTATAACATAAGGGACGAAGAATATTGTATCCTAAATATGCAAAAAATACAAATGCTGCGGGACTTGGATTCGAACCAAGATTAACGGATTCAGAGTCCGCGTGCCTACCATTAGCAGATCCCGCAATTCAATATTCGCGAAAGGCAATGAGTTTTCTCAATTTCTCGACTTCCGCTTTTCTTCTTATCCGTATTGCATTATTACGTACTTCGGGATGAAATTCAAGCCGCCGCAAAATGTCTTCGACGATATTCAATAATGATTGATTCTTATTTGAAAACGAGAAATTATAGGTGCAAGTTGGTAGGTGAATATTGAGGGAACCCTCTGCCTCGAATAATCCGCGAAGAAATCTTATGGAAAATGATTCGTTCTCGTTTATCCAATCCGGAAGAGTATACGGCACATCTTTTCTATTACCGCTCGCTATCCCCAGCCGCTGGGAAATATATTTTTGGTATAAGCTGATCCGAAGCGCATTTACATCTTTTAGTTTGGTAACCGTAGGTTCGTTGCCAAATAAAATATGAGTTAATCTTGTGTACCGGCGGATAAATTCTGGGTTATTGCTATTGCCCACGATTATTAACCGCTCCGTTCGCGGGCATGCTTCAATATTTCCATCTCCAAGCACCACCCCGATATATTCAGCAAGATCACCGTTACGGGGAAGATCCGCATAGCGAACGCGGTGGTCGTCGCGCCATTTTTTAAAATTATCAATTTTTCTCGCCTTCATAGTGCGAGATATTTTTTCTGCGCGAGAAAATTTGTGATTTGGCATATAATCTTGTTCGGATTATATACCTCCCGCATTAAATTTTTATTAAATCTCTATCTCTATTATTAAACTAGCACAGCCAAGCGAGCGCCTGCGTTTACATTAGCTGCTCCACTAGCGCCACTTCGAGTGGGACGATGGCGAACGGGGAGTAGCGCATCTCCGCGTACGCGCGGATGAGCGCTTTAATGAACTTAACGAGCGTGGCAGTGTCTGCGGCCGTGCCGAGCGCTATTGCGCCCGCGACCTCGTCACGCGTGAGGTCGCGCTCCATCACCGACTTGAGCGACGGATTGACCTTAAGCGACAGCACTTTACGCAAGTAATGGATAAGGTCTTTAGTGAACTGAACAAGATTGTGGCCGTCCTCGTTCAGCTCATTCAGGTTGGCGAGCGCCGCTTTGACATCTTTTTTAACAATGAGTTCCGCAAGCTCGTGCACTTTCTTCAGCCCGGTGCGGCCGGTCACACGCTCCGCATCGGCAAGTGTGATATTTTTTTCGAGCGATGATATCTGGTCAAGCAACGATTCCGCGTCGCGGAAGCTGCCTTCCGCGGCGGCCGCGATGAGCTCGATCGCCGGCGCATCTATTGTTATCTTTTCCTTTGCCGCGATCGACGTCAGCTTTTCAATGATCGTCGCCTTGGTTAATTTTTTAAAAACGAACCGCTGTGCGCGAGAGGTAATTGTCGGCGGAAGTTTTTCAAACTCCGTCGTCGCCAAAATGATCACCGCATGCTTGGGAGGTTCCTCCAATGTTTTGAGCAGGGCATTGAACGCCGCGCCGGTGAGCATGTGCGCTTCGTCTATAATATAAACCTTGTGCTCGGCGCTCGCGGGCGCGGTGCGGATGTTTTCCTTGAGGTTGCGAATCTCGTCGATGCCGCGATTAGAGGCTGCGTCGATTTCTACGACATCGAACGAATTCTGCGCATCGATCGCCAAGCACTCACGGCACCCGTTGCACGGCTCGCCGAGCGCGGCGAACTTTGGATCCGTGCGGCGCTTTTCGCAATTGAGCAGCTTTGCGATCAACCGCGCCGTCGTCGTCTTGCCAGTTCCCCGCGCGCCATAAAAAATGTAAGCCTGCCCGAGCCGGTTTGATTTTGCCGCATTCTTAAGAATCTCAACGTTCGTTTCTTGGCCGAGGACGTCGTCGAGTTTCTGTGGGCGATATTTGCGATAGAGGGCTTGTGCCATGTGAGATTATTATAGCCGCAGTTGCATAATTATCAAATAAATGTCATAATCGTTATAGGAGGAAAGTTGCGGATGTCGACGCTTCGAAATTACAGCCCGAGAGTAAGAATCATTCTATTTCTCTTGATCATAGTAGGGGTTCCAGGCGTATGTCTTTTGCTCATTGCTCACCCCAACTGTTTTCGCTGGCTTCACTAGCCCCGGAAGAAAAGCCTCGCGCTTGCTATCCCCGGGGCTTTTCTTTATTTATCATTAAATTTTTCGTATGATGGAGATAATAGTCATCTCCATGGAATATGAAACGCGCGTAGGAGAGTTTAGCGGGCCGCTCGAGAAGCTTCTGGAGCTGATTGAGGCGGAAAAGATGGACATCAACGAGGTCAGCCTAGCCAAGGTCACGGATGATTTTTTGCGCTATCTGGAGACCTTTAAGGGCGGCCTGGAGATAAGTGCCGAGGGCATGACAGATGCGGAGAACAAATTTCGTATTGATCTTCGCGTCCTCGCGGATTTTGTTTCCGTCGCAAGCAAGCTGATCTTTCTCAAATCGAAATATTTATTGCCGGGCTTGGCACTTTCAGAAGAAGAAGAGGCGGACATTAAAGATCTCGAATCGCGTTTGCACATCTACCAACAACTCAAGCCTGCGATCAAGCTGATCAACCAACTCTGGGCTACGAGTCATCACTCATTCAGCCGTCCGTATCTGATCGGAAAGATGACGATGCCCGGCCAGACGACTTTTTATCCTGGAAAAAGTTTGAGCACGGAAGCGCTCGCCGCGGCGCTTAGCAACATTTTCGAATCCATAAAGACGTACGACATGGAGACGGAGACGATAAAAGAGAAGATCGTCACGCTGGAGGAAAAGATCAGTGAGGTGTTGGGGCGCATCCAAAAAGAAGGGGACATGCACTTCAACGCGCTGTCCGGCGAGAAGTCGCGCGGCGAGATGATCGTGGTCTTCCTCGCAATCCTTCACCTCGCGCGCGAACAGCTCGTACTTTTGGAGCAAATGGAGAATTTTTCTGATATAATGGTGAAGAAAAAATAATTAACTTTTCATGAAAAACGGACGGGCGTCACTTGAGGCATTGCTATTTATCCATGGGGAACCACTTTCGTATAAAAAGATACAGGCTGTTTTAGGGATAGAAAAAGAAGAGCTGGAAACGATTATAAAAGAACTTGAAAGCGATCTCACAAACGATGGCCGTGGGTTGCAACTCGTTTCAGATCGCGAGAAGATCCAGCTTGCCACCAAGCCGGAGTTCAACGACATCCTCGAAAGTTTTATGAAGGAGGAGATTTCCGAGGATCTTTCACCCGCATCGCTCGAGGCGCTCTCTATTATTGCGTATCTTGGACCAATTTCCCGCGCGCGGTTGGAATATTTGCGTGGCGTGAACTCGATCGTCATCCTGCGCAGCCTGATGATCCGCGGACTCGTCGAGCGGTTTCCCGATCCGGAGCGCCCCGCGAGCTTTTTATACCGCGGCACATTCGACCTCATGAAGCACTTGGGTATAAAAGAAAAGGAGGCGTTGCCGGATTACGAAAAATTTCAGGAATTATTAAAAGTATTCGACGCACCAAGCACGGAACCCGCGGGTAGTCCAAGCGCGGGCAATCCGCCAGCGCCAACCGCGACACAATAATCAGCGCATTATGAAACACTCCGAGAAATTCATTTTTTTATTGGTGGTGATTGGCGCGATTTTTTTTGCCCGCCTTATCTATCCGAATATTTCCGGCGTGCCATCATTCGCGAGCACCGACCCACCACAGTCCGCTGACGCGCAGATAATCACCGCGCCACCAACGCTCGTATTGCCACAAACCTCTGTAAGCGATGCGGGCGGCGTCGGATCCGGCGGTGCGAATGCGGGCGTGGATAAAAATGAAAATGCCAGCGGAACAATGGCGGTCACAAATTCTGTTTTCTCTCGCATCAATGACACGCCGCTTCCGAGCTTCGATAATACAGCCTACATGATAGCGGATCTTTCGACCGGCGCTGTGCTCTCCGGCGCAAATACCACGACGCGCTGGCCAACCGCATCGCTTACCAAGCTCCTCACGGCGACACTGGTATTTGATCAACTGAGCACAAGTACCAAGATCACTATCACTCCGGAGATGTTCGCGGCGGATCCGACGGAAGAAACGCTCGTCGTCGGCGGTACGTACACCGTTGAAGATCTTCTCCATGTGATGCTGATGCCATCCAGCAATGTTGCCGCACAGGCATTCGCGGATTATATCGGTCAAACACAATTTATGAACGAGATGAATGCTCGTGCACAACAGTGGGGGATGACCGATAGCTACTTCGCCGATCCATCCGGCATTTCCGCCGCAAATGAATCAACCGCAAATAATCTTTTGATCCTCGCCCAACATGTCTATAATAATTATCCAGGCATTCTCGCGATCACGGATACGCACCAAACGACGATCACGGAATTGAACAGTGGCGAGAAGGTGGCCGTAACGAGTATCAATGATTTTGCGGGTGAACCGGGATTTGTTGGCGGAAAAACAGGCCACACCACCCAAGCAGGAGGCAATCTTTTATCGATTTTTAATGATGATGGACATCCGGTGTTGATCATCGTGCTCAACACGATCGATCGCTTTGGAGACACATCAAAGCTTTACACCTGGTTCCGGGCGAACTATAAATAAATTATAACGATATGGTACTTATGCATTCCCTATTGCTCAGCGAAGCGGTGCGCGTCACTATTTTGACGACGATATCATTCGTGGTCGCGCTCCTCGTTACACCGCTGTGGTATAAGTTCATCATCAAATATAAATTCGGGAAGCAGTTGCGTAATGGCGCGGAAACGCCGGTATTTGCGGAGCTCCATAAGAATAAAGCCGGCACGCCGACGAGCGGCGGCATTATCATCTGGACAACCGTGATCGGTATGGCGATCATCTTCGATGTCATGCGTCACATTTTTGGCGGCGGATGGAATTATTTTAACTTCGTTGATCGCGCGGAAACCTATCTGCCGATCGCGGCATTCCTTATCGCTGCATTGCTTGGACTGCTCGACGACTGGCTTAATGTACTTAAAATTGGCGGCGCGCCAGGCGGGGGATTAAAAATTCGCCAGAAGGCGATTGGTACGTCTAATCATCGCGCTCATCGGCGCATGGTGGTTCTACTTCCGCCTTGGATGGAACGTACTCACCATCCCGTTCGTTGGTAATATTACGATCGGCTGGTGGTATATCCCTATATTTATTTTTATCATTTTTGCCGCAGCATTTTCTGCAAACGAAACCGATGGCTTGGACGGTCTCCTTGGTGGTGTATCGCTCTTTGCGTTCGTGTCGCTCGCCACGGTCGCATTTGTTCTGCACGACTATAACCTTGCCGCATTTTGCGGAGCCGTCATCGGAGCACTTCTCGCATTCCTGTGGTTTAACATCTATCCGGCAAAATTTTTTATGGGAGACACCGGCTCGATGTCGCTCGGCATTACGATCGGCGTCATCGCAATGCTCACCAATACCACGCTCATCCTTCCATTCTTTACCATCATTCTCGTCGTCGAATCACTTTCCGTCATCATCCAGGTAATCTCCAAAAAATTGCGGCGAGGAAAGAAAGTATTCCGCTCCGCGCCGATCCATCACCACTTTGAAGCACTCGGCTGGCCCGAGTCGCAAGTTACCATGCGTTTTTGGATCGTCTCCGCGGTATTCTGCGCACTCGGACTCGTTATATTCTTCCTTTCTCACTAAGAATTAATTATTAAAATAAGATAAAAAAATGGAAGGCACGATGTGTGTCTTCCATTTGCTCCATGGCCGAGGCCGAGATGCTACAGGTTGTGTTGTATGAGGCGCGGTTGGATGCTGAAGCGCCGAAGGCCGAAGGCGAAAGCCAGCAGGCCGGAACCGAGTAAAAGTAATGATGATGGTTCCGGAACTGGCGGCGTTGCTATTTCTGTCAGTGTAAATGTCCCAGGCGTCTGGACGAAGGTGCTCTCGAGAATGGTATCGCCAGCAAAGATGTTTATCTGAACGCCGTCGGTGGCGAGAAAGAGAACTCCAGCCGAATCGAGTTCTTCTCCCCCAGATCCAGGAAAAGAGAACTTGTTATCAAAGAAACAATTTCCTCCGGCTGGGCACAATACTGCCCCGGGGAAATATCCATCTGCCGGGCCCGCGTTGTTGCTGGTCGGATTGAGCGAACCGGTTGTCCCCGTCGTTAGAAAAAGTGGATCGCCATCAACTACAA
Source organism: uncultured bacterium (assembly GCA_963807165.1). GTDB lineage: Bacteria > Patescibacteriota > Minisyncoccia > UBA6257 > 2-01-FULL-56-20 > JAKAGE01. The sequence goes on from CAWDZM010000001.1 coordinate 209,545, forward strand.
GCACCGTGCCGTCGGTGGCCTGATATTGGCCATCGCCAAGAGGTACAGCGGTAAGAGTGCCTGTCAGAATGGGCGTTTCGTCTGGTGCCGTAAAGGTGAATGTGAAGCTGTCAGCGACAGCCGCACGAGATGCGATCCCGAGAACTGCGATCGCGAGAAGTGCAGGAATTTTTTTCATCTAAAACAATCCCCCTCATCAGAGTTGACAAAAGTTCTGTCTGGTGTCGAGTATATATTAAAATTCCATAAAGTCAATCTTATTTGACTATCCCTAACCATTTGTTATACTTTCTCGTATGCCAGAAGACACAATAGTATCTATGCAAAACAACCAGACGTCCGGATATCCGGCGGAAGGATCCCGCGAAATGATGGATGCGGGAGTTTTTTATGGCCGCAAAAAAAGCAAGACGAATCCCAAAATGCGTCCGTTCGTGCTCGCTAATCGTGGCGGAATCGAGATCATCAACCTCCAGAAGACGGAGGAGTTGATGGATACCGCAGCAGCGTTCATCAAAGAGAAGTCCCGGAATAACGGTTTGGTATTGCTCGTCGGCACAGAGCCGGCGGCGGAAATGAGCGTCACGGCACTCGCAAAGAAGCTCGGCATTCCGTACGTCACAACCCGCTGGGTCGGTGGTGCTATTACGAACTTCAAGATCATCAATAAGCGCATCGAGCATCTTAAAACACTTCGCACCGATCTCGCGTCCGGCGCGCTCGTCAGCAAGTATACCAAGAAGGAGCGTCTTGATATGGAAAAAGAAATGAAGCGTTTGGAAGTACTCATGGGCGGTCTTGAAAATATGACAAAGGAGCCAGATGTCGTCGTTATCATCGATCCGATTTTGCATCACACCGCGCTCAGCGAAGCGAATACAAAAAAGATCCCCGTGGTCGCGCTGGCAAACGTGGACGCAGATCCGGACAAGATCGCATATCTCGTTCCAGGCAACGATAAGGCGAAGAAGAGCATTGAGTGGTTCATTGAGCGCGTGGGTAAAGCCTATGAAGAGGGGGTAAAGTTGCGTGCAGTGGCGCCGACACCTTCCACGCCGATGGCGGCAGTGGTTGCCTCAGCACCGGTAGAGGAAAAGTAGTGGTGCGCTTGGAAAAGTAATGTAGTATAATTTGAAACTATGGAAATCAAAACAACGGTGACGGCAGAGATGGTTCAAAAATTGCGCGATGTGACGAGCGCGGGAGTGATGGATTGCCGCAAGGCGCTCATCGAAGCAAACGGCGACGTTGATGCTGCGGTCAAGATCATTCACGAGAAGGGATTGGCAAAGGTAGAGAAGCGCGCGGATCGCGAGACTGGCGCGGGACTTGTGCAGTCGTATGTTCACAACGAGCGCATCGGCGTGTTGCTGCGTTTGAGCGCAGAGACCGACTTTGTTGTTCGCTCGGAACCTTTCAAGGCGCTGGCCCACGATCTCGCGATGCATATCGCGGCGGCGGCACCAAAAAATGTTGAGGAATTGCTTGCACAGCCGTATGTAAAGGATGAATCTCGCACGGTAAAGGATGTGGTAGGCGAGGTCATTGCAAAGGTGGGGGAGAACGTCGCCGTCGGCGAGTTCTATCGCGTCGAAGCATAACGCCCGCACGCACCGCGCATTCACATGGAATTAATCTTTACTATAATCCTGATGATCTGCCTGGGCACCGTACTGTACCTGACAGTGCAAGCATTACCTCGCATTGAAGAAGTGCCGGTGGATGAGAAAGGATTCCTCGAGCGCTGGGCGCATTCCGAAATGCCGGAAAAGATCGACGCCGCATTCAATAATTTCTTGCTCAAGTTTTTGCGCCGCATAAAAGTGCTCATCTTAAAGTTCGACAACGCGCTTGCGAAGCATCTTCAAAAGATCAAACCAGAAGAAGACAAGCGTCCAACCATTGATTTTAAAGAGATTAGCGGGCAGGGGAACAAGGAGGAATCGGACGAAAAAATTTAATGAAGTTTTAATGCGGTTTTTGTTATGGTTATTCCATGGCAAAACGTTGGACTCACAGCGAGGAGCTATCTTACGGTGATCAATTGCGGAAGTTATATCTATTGGAAAATAGAACCATTTCTGATATCGGTTTGATATTAAATATATCGCCGAGTGCGGTATACCATCGGCTGATAAGACTAAAAATTCCGGTTGTGCGAGAGAAAAAAGCTCATTATTTAAATCGTCGATCGGATATTATTATCCCAACGCACCATTCCAACACTCTCGCAGAAATTTTTGGCATCATGTTGGGCGATGGGAAATTATCTCATTACCAGACTATGGTCACGCTGGGGAATAAGGAGGAAGTATACGCCAAGTATGTCGCCGAACTGCTCATTAAAATTTTTGGGGTTCATCCAAAAATAATTACCGACCCTCATAAAGGTTATCGAACGGTTTATTTAGGATCAACGGAAATAGCAGCGTGGTTGGTAAGCGAAGGATTGGTATATAATAAAGTTGCGTCACAAGTTGATGTTCCTCTGTGGATACTGGATAAAGAGCAATATATGAAACGATTCGTTCGTGGATTTTTTGATACCGACGAATCGATCTATAAATTGAAATATGGCGCACAATTATCTTTTACCAATTATTCCGTCCCGTTGCTTATATCTTTACAATGGCTACTAAGACGGTTAGGATATAGAGTGTCCGAAATAAGCGGACATCGATTTTATCTTACCAAACAAGGCGAGATAGAAAGATTTTTTAAAGAGATCGGCCCGTGCAACCCAAAACACGTCAAGCGATTTAATCTCTTTATTAATTCTTAATATAAGCTCATGCGTCGGTGGCAGAGCGGTCAAATGCTCGAGACTGTAAATCTCGCGCCCTATGGGCTACGCAGGTTCGAATCCTGCCCGGCGCACACATAGAAAAGAAAAAACGCCTTGTGGATTTCGTTAAAACGAATATCCAAAAGGCGTTTGAGACTCGCTCTCAATAATGAGAGCCGATCAATCTTGAAGTGCTAATGGCCGGGATCGCTTTGGCCCATTTCGGCGATAACCTGATCCTCTCCGGATTCCCGGAAGTAGTAGCTTGCGCAGATATAGAGCCCAAGAAATGCAGTCACCGAGATAGAGCCGGTCACCACCCCAATGTGATGATGCTTTGTGACTAATGCGCCCACGGAAGCCACGGCACTCAAGCAAAACAGAAGATGAAACATGAAGCAGGCCCTATTCCAACGACCCACTACAACGGATTGATCCATATACTCCTCCTCAAAGATCGATTTCTACTGGCACAAATCTATTATAACACTGTAGTTTATATATTGTCAATTTTCTTTTTCTGTAAGCAAGCGCCATAATAGAGCCATGCAAGAATACGTAACCGACGCGGTGGTACTCCGAAAAGATTCACAAGGCGATATCGACGGGCGCTATACGCTTTTTACGAAGCGATTTGGAAAAATCCGCGCGAAGGCAAAGAGTTCACGTAAGATCACTTCAAAACTTGCGCCGCATCTTGAGCCCGGCATCGTGGCAAAAATACGCTTTATTGATACGAAGGGGACACAGCTGATCGATGCGCTCAAATCCGCACGGCTCGCCCTCCCGCTTGCGGACCTGCACTTTTTGAGCCAGCTTTTGCCGGATGCGGAACCGGAACCAGCACTGTGGGAATTATTAATAAACGGCACGGACGATGCCACGACTGGCGATAAAAGTACCAGCTGGTCATGGGCAAAGGCGCTCGCGGTGCTTGGCTGGGATCCGGGAGAAGCGGAGTGCGTGGACTGCGGCGCAAAGCGACCATCATACTTTTATATCACGCGTCAAGAATTTTATTGCCGCACGCATGCTTCAAAAGCGCGCAAAGATGCGGTAATATTCATAGATGCCCGAGTATAATCCGAATTCCGTCTGGGAGAGCAAGGAAAAGAAATATGAATATACTCCGCCCGGCGGAAGATCGTCGCTTCAACCGAGCGGTTCCATACGGCCGCCGGATGGCGCGCCGCTTAATAGTGATGAACCGAAACAGCCCTCATTCTTCCGCCGCCATGGGCTGATCTTTTTTACCATCGGTATTTTTCTTGCGATCGGGCTCGCGGCGTTCATCTATTATCTTTTACTCCCACCACCGACGCCGAATGTGGTCATCTCATTTTCCAATCCCGGCTCAATCACCGTCGGCGTTCCATTTCCAATCATCATCACGGTATCGAATGAATCAAAAAGCGTCCTCGAGAACGCGACATTGAATATTATGCTCCCCGGTGGAATTTCTTTTGCGAGCGGCACGACGCCGACGCAATCCGTCGGCACGCTGAGCTCCCAAACGATCAATCCGCCGGATACGATTTGGCTCGTTGCCGGCGCGAACTCCGGTGCGGCATCGATTGTTGGAACGACAGAGACCCTGAATACGACGCTGACCTACCAGACCGCCGAAACCGCAAGCACAACGTATACCGCGAGTGCGAATACATCGCTCTCTATCGGCACGCAATCCGCGCTCACGCTTTCATATAATGCTCCGTCGAGCATTTTTAGTGGGCAAAATTTCGATATCACCGTAAATTATCAGAATGATACGCCAAATGCTCTGCAGGGAGTTCAGCTCCAGATGCAATATCCACCGGCCTATCATTTTGTGATGAGTAGTGCGACATTGCCGATCGATGCGGGCAACGACACCTGGAATCTTGGCACGCTCGCGGCGAACGCGACGGGCACGCTTGTCATCACCGGCAATATCGTGGGACCGGCGCAAGCGCACTATCAGCTGACCGGCACGATTGGCGCAACGTTTTCCGGAGAGAATTATCCTGCAATTGCCGCGCCCGTAAGCTTCGTCGTCACTCCATCTCCGCTCTCGCTCGCGATCGCACTGAACGGCTCCTCCACATATATAGCAAAATTGGGGGACGGCCTTAACTATGTGCTGACGTATACGAATAATTCCAACGTAGCGTTCAAGAATGTGAATATTTCCGCCGTGCTCACCGGATCGATGTATAATCTTTCGTCGTTGAAAACAAGCGGGTCATTTAATTCGCGATCGAATACCATCACATGGTTCGCGGCAAACACCCCGGCACTCGCATCACTCGCGCCCGGACAATCTGGAACGGTGGACTTCACTATCAATACCCTGCAAACATTCCCAACACAGCTTGTGAGCGAGGGGTATAAAAATTATTCGCTGGACGTGACGGCCACGGCAGTGTCGCCGACTGTGCCACCGAATACCGCCGGAACAAACACCACATCTATCACCGAACTCACAAGCAAAGTGGGCGGAGAGATCACGCTCACCGCGAACGGCTATGTAAAGGAAACGACGCCAGGAATCGCAAACACCGGCCCGTACCCGCCAGTGGTGAACCAACCCACGCTGTATACAATCCATTGGGATATCGCTAATTATTCCACGGACGCGACGAGTGTGACCATATCGGCATATCTGCAATCGGGGACGACGTTCACCGGTGTGGCGACCAGCACAGGACTAGCATCCAACACGATCCCGACGTATGATGCGGGAACGGGGCTTGTCTCGTGGACCATCCCATCCATTTCGGCAACCACGGGCGTGATCAGCCCTCCAGTGCAGGCGATCTTCCAGGTGAGCAATACGCCGGCGGTCAATCAGGTAGGGGAAACGGTAACCCTACTCGGACCGACAACGCTCAGTGCGATTGATGAATATACCGGCATGGCCGTGACGAGCGCCGCTCCGGCCGTGACCACCTATCTTCCAAACGACCCCTCCGTCGACAGTCAACCCGGCGACGTAACACAATAAAATTATTTAATACTATGGGAAAGAACGCAGATGCAAAAAATGAGGCTGGGCTAATGGAAAAGATCGTATCGCTCGCTAAGCGACGGGGGTTTGTGTTCCCTGGATCAGAGATTTATGGTGGCCTCGCCAACTCTTACGAATATGGCCCAGTAGGAGTGGAACTTAAAAAAAATATCCAGGATGAATGGTGGCGCGTATTTGTGCGCGGGCGGAGCGACATGGTCGGCCTCGATTCATCTATTATCTTGCATCCAAAAGTATGGGAAGCGTCGGGGCACGTCGCTGGGCTCGTTGATGCAATGGTGGAGTGCAAAGCATGCCACACGCGCACGCGGGCAGATCATTTGATTGAGAACCATTACGAAGCGAAGGGTGAGAAAATAAGCGTTGAAGGAAAAACTGAAGCGGAGCTCGATGAGATCATCAACGCCGAAAAAATAAAGTGTCCGAATTGCGGCAAGTTCGACTGGACGCCCGTTCGCAAATTCAATTTATTATTTGAAACACACGTCGGCATCGTGCCGGAAGCGCAATCAAAAGTATATTTGCGCGGCGAAACGGCGCAGGGCATTTTTATCAGCTTTAAAAACATTTTGGATTCCACGCGCGTGCGATTGCCATTCGGCGTCGGCCAGCTCGGAAAGAGTTTCCGCAACGAGATCACCAAGGGTAACTTTATTTTCCGCACGCTCGAATTCGAACAGGCAGAGATCGAATACTTCTTTGATCCGGAAACCACCGACTGGAAAGAGTTATATGAAAAATGGAAAGGTGATATGTGGAGCTTCGTAACCGGAAATCTTGGTGTGAAGGCCGACGCCCTGCGCTGGCGCGAGCATGGCGATGAAGAGCGCAGCTTCTACAGTAAGCGCACGGAAGACATGGAATACAAGTTTCCGTTCGGCTTTAAAGAACTCTGGGGATTGGCATATCGCACCGACTATGACCTTAACCAACACATGAAGTTCTCCGGCGTGGATCTTTCATACACCGATCCAACGTCCGGCAAAAAGTTTGTGCCGCACGTGATTGAACCGGCAGTCGGCGTGAACCGCCTTATGGCGATGGTCATGCTTGACGCCTACACCGAAGACGGCGATCGCGTTTATCTAAAACTCAAGCCGCGCCTTGCCCCCTACAAAGCCGCAGTATTCCCGTTGCTCGCCAATAAGCCGGAGCTCGTGGAGACCGCGCGGAAGATCTACGACGCGCTCCGTGCGGTCTTTACCGTCGCCTGGGATGATCGCGGCAACATCGGCAAGCGTTATTATGCGCAGGACGAGATCGGCACGCCATTCTGCATCACAGTAGATTTTGCCACGATCGAAGGAGGGGATGATGGCGAAAAAGGCACCGTTACCGTGCGCGATCGGGATACGGGAAAGCAGGAACGCATCGCGATCAGTGAACTGGAAGACTATCTCGATGGCAAAATTTATCATTAAAGGCGGCAAGCCACTGTTCGGGGAGATCATGATCGCGGGAGCAAAGAATGCAGTTTCAAAGATGATGGTGACATCGCTCCTGACCGATGAGCCGTGCATTTTGGAAAATGTACCGACGATCGGCGAGATCGATATCATTTTCGAGTTCTTAAAAAATATCGGGAGTGAAATCGATAAAGCCGGGCCGGTGGTAAAGATCGCCACGCCGATCATAAAGAATAATCGGGTGACGACGCTCACGCGGCGCAATCGCATTCCTATTTTGGCGCTCGGGCCCTTACTCGCGAGGACGGGTGAGGCTGAGGTGCCGGTGCTCGGCGGCGATAAGATCGGACCGAGGCCGGTGGATATTCACCTAGAGGGACTTTCAAAGCTCGGCGCGCAGATCCAGATCACAAAGGATAGCTATCACGCGTGGGCGCCGAACGGTCTGCAAGGCGCGGAGATAGAGCTTCGATTCCCGAGTGTTGGTGCTACGGAGAATATTATGCTCGCCGCCGTGCTGGCAAAGGGCAAGACCGTCATCAAGAACGCAGCGCTTGAGCCGGAGATCATCGAGCTTATGAAGATGCTCCAAAAAATGGGTGCGATTGTGGAGCTCTGCCCTCCGCGCACGATCACGATCGAGGGCGTGGAGAAACTGCATGGCGTCACACATCGCACCGTGCCGGATCGCAACGAATGCGTTTCTATGGCGTGCCTTGCCATCGCCACGAACGGCCGCATCATGTTGCGTGGAGCCGTGCAGGAACACCTCATCACGTTCCTCAATGTCGTGCGCCGCATGGGCGGCGAGTATGAAGTCACCGATGATGGCATCGCATTCTGGAAACCCGCCGCGCAGAATGGCGGCCATGCAGGACTGAAACCGCTCGAGATCCGCACCGACGTCCATCCCGGATTCATGACCGACTGGCAACAGCCGCTCGCGGTGCTGCTTACGCAGGCACATGGCATTTCCACCATCCATGAAACGATCTACGAGGATCGCTTCGCCTTCGCGCTCGACCTCAATGAGATGGGGGCGAAAATAAAAATATCGACTGAGTGCCCACCAAACGATCTCTGTCGCCTTAACGGCAAAAATCATTATCACTTCGCAACGATCGAAGGGCCAACGCCACTCACGAGTAAGAACCTTACCGTGCGCGACCTCCGTTCCGGCATGGTGGACATCCTCGCCGCACTCGTCGCTCAAGGCGTCTCCGAAGTGGAAGGCGTGGAAGAGATCGACAGGGGATACGAACGGATCGATGAACGCCTTCGCCAGCTCGGCGCGGACATCACGCGGGTTTAAACAGTTTTGCAATCATTAAAAAATCATTAAATTAGTTTTGACAATTTTGCGTAGAGATTTATTATTGGAATATGCCTGTGAGGATCTAGAGTTCTCAATCGGCGAAAAGTGCTGATGACAGGCGGGCAGGGTCCACGCTTATGGCGTGGATTTTTGCTTCTTGCCGTACACGGTCAAAAAATGTTTTTTACCATTCGGCGTCTGTTTAATAAGGATTGTTATAGGTATATCGTTGATCGTCGCAGTGAAAATCCAATAACGTATATAAATATCATTGATAATTTTGAGTTCGTAAGAATAATGCGCATTTGGGTTCTGCAATACAGCCGGAACGTGATGAAGTAAAAGAAATCGCCGTCTTTGTTCGCTCCGTGGACGGATTATATCTTTCTTTCCGATAAGATGATCAAGACCGCCCCTCGTAAAAGCAACATAATCATTCAGCACCGGGCACCAGATTTGCCCAATAACCCGATAAAACTCCTTTATTGATCGCTTGGCATCAGCATAACTCTCGCGGGAAATTTCCATCCCGCCATTCTACGAAAGAGACGATTAAAATTATTTAAAAGCTTTACGAGTATATAGTCATAAAGCTTAAGTTCTACCGAAATTTGGCATCTCTTAGATAGCAATTAGAATTATGATTGCGGTGGATTGATTTCATCGTGACCTAAATGCCTGAATAAGGCGGGAGGGGTAATTCTGAAAAGACAAGGTTAGCCCCTTCTGGAGCGGGTAGAGCAAAGAATTCACAGCCAACTGTGAGCGATAATGCTTGTGCGAGGAGCCTTTTTCGCCTATAATAGCAAGCATGTTCGGCAAGAAAATCGGCATCGATTTGGGCACGGCTAACACCGTTGTTTTTGTGCCGGGAAAGGGATTTATCATCAACGAGCCCACGATCGTGGCACTTACGCAGCCCGATAATACCGTGCTTGCGGTGGGCGCGGAGGCGAAGGAAATGATCGGCCGCACCCCGGACGAGATCGTGGCATACCGCCCGCTCAAAGACGGCGTGATCGCGGATTACTATATTACGAAAGCGATGCTTACGTACTTTATCTCGAAGGCGTCGGGCTGGTTCAACATCCTTAAGCCGGATGTCGTCATTTCCGTTCCAGCGGGCATCACGCAGACCGAACGCCGCGCCGTCATGAACGCCGCGCGCGAAGCGGGTGCGGGCAACGCGTTCATCGTACGCGAGCCGATCCTCGCCGCGCTTGGCGCCGGCATCCCGATCAACGCGCGTAGCGGAAATATGATCATCAACATCGGTGGCGGCACGAGCGAGCAGGCGGTGATCGCGCTTGGCAACATCGTCTCGTGGAACTCGCTCCGCATCGCCGGCAATAAGTTCGACCAAGCGATCATGGACTACATTAAAAAGAAGTATGCACTCGCGATCGGCGAACAGACGGCAGAGCAGGTCAAGATCGAGATCGGTTCGGCGATGCCGACGAAGGAAAAAATGGAATATCAGGTGCGCGGGCGCGATCTTGTAACCGGCTTGCCGAAGGACGTCGTCATCAACTCGAATGAGATCGCGGAGGCGTTGAATCCGTTGCTCATTGAGATCGCGAGTAGTGTGCAAAACGTCTTCAACGTAACCCCGCCGGAGCTCGTCGCTGATATTATGGAAAAGGGGATCATCCTGAGCGGCGGCTCGGTGCAACTTCATCACCTTCCGGAGTTCTTTGAACGCTTCCTCGGCGTTCAAGCATACGTCGCTGAAGACCCGTTGTTCTGCGTGGCAAAAGGCACCGGCCTTATTTTGAATCATCTGGACACGTACAAGAGGACATTGCTCAACAAGCGATAAATGATCGGCCACGAAGCAATTGTTGAAGACTTAAAAGATCTCTCCGCGCGCGGTGTTCTTGGCCACGGCTATATTTTCGTCGGTCCGGCCATGGTGGGAAAACGGACGGTTGCGACGGCGCTTGGGCACTTTTTAGAAAAAGGCACGTTTGAGCCGCCGCGCGATGCCGCGTCCGAACACGAAGAAGTGTTGCAGGACTTTAAAATTATCGACATCGCTTTCATGAAGATGCTGAATTCTGACGCGAGCGGGGATTCAATCGGCATTGACGCGGCGCGCGAGGTAAAGACGTTTTTATGGCAAAAGCCAAACACGAGCGCGCGTCGCACGCTCATCATTGATAATGCGGAGTTGCTGACGACAGAAGCCCAAAATGCATTACTAAAAATTACTGAAGAGCCACCCGCAAGCTCGTTGCTTATTTTAATAACATCGGACATTGAAAGTATTTTACCGACGATCGTATCGCGCTTGCCAAAATTATATTTTGGCGCGGTGGCCCAGACGACAATAGAAGAATGGTTGATAAGAGAGGAACACCTCACCAGAGCCAAGGCGGCGGCGCTTGCAAAGCGCTCGCTTGGCAAACCCGGCATCGCATGGCGGATACTGCACGATGAGGCATTCCAGAAAAATCTTGAACTCGCGGAAGCGTTCCTTAAAACCACGCCGACCGCACGCCGCGACTTCATCAAAAAACTGATCGATCCGGACGACTTCAGCTTACGCATATTCCTCGATGCTGTTATAATGACCCTGGCGTGGGAGACTCCGTCAAAGGCAACATCAGCGTTCTGGCACAAAACATTGAAACTGTATGAAGGCGTGAACAACTTCAGCCTCAACCCACGACTCCAGCTTGAAGCACTTATGAAATAATCGTTAAAACGCACTATGACCATCTCCGAACAAATAACAAAAGATCTTGAACTCGCACTCTCCGGCGTGACGGCAAAGCTGAAAGAAGACTTCGGCCAGATCCGTGGCAACCGCCCATCACCGGACATGATCCAAAATATCCGGATCAATCTTTATGATCAGCAATTGACTATTCGCGAACTGGGATCACTCACTGTTTTACCACCGCGCACCATTCAGATCAGTGTCTGGGATCCCGGCGCGATCAGCGCGGTCATGAAAGCGATCGATGATGCGCATCTCGGGCTTTCCACCAATAATGACGGCACCACCATCCGCGCAACACTTTCACCGCTCGGCGATGAACGCCGCGACGAGATGACCAAGCTCGTCAAAAAGATCTCCGAGGCCACGCGCATCCAAATCCGTGCCCGACGGGAGGACGCGGTCAAGCGGCTTAAAGATAGCGAAGGCCGCAAAGAAATTACGGAAGACGATGCATTCAGGGGTAAAGAAAAGATTCAGAAGACCGTGGATAAGGCGAACGGAGAAGTGGAAGCGATGGTGAACGGCAAGCTGGCCGAGCTGGGAGAATAAAAAACGCGTTATCTGATACACTTATACCGTGCTCATCATCATTCTCGTTATTATTGGATTATCGGTTTTGATCCTCGGCCATGAAGCCGGGCATTTTTTCGTCGCAAAATGGTTTGGGGTAAAAGTAGAGGAATTCGGCATCGGATTTCCACCGCGCATCATAGCGAAACGGTTCGGCGAAACGGAATATAGCATCAATTGGCTCCCATTCGGCGGGTTCGTGCGTATCAGCGGCGAGCGCGGGGAATTTGAGGCGATCAGCCCAGACGAGGATACCGCAGCACTTTCGGATGCGGATAAAGCACGGCTCTTTTATAACCAACCGGCGTGGAAAAAAAGCTTGATCGTCCTCGCGGGGGTGTTTATGAACTTTATCCTGGGCTGGCTACTCATCGCCGCCGTGTTCATGACCGGCGTGCCGCAGACGCTCGTGATCTCGGCAACAGAATCGGGCTCGCCTGCCGCTGTGGCCGGCATCCAGGCAGGGGATGTGGTCAAAGGCTATAGCGATTCGCAAAGCTTCATCAATTATATCGACGCGAATAAAGGCACGCCGGTTACCGTCACCATTGTCCGCGACGATAAAGATATCAGCTTCACCATGACCCCACGCGTGAACGCGCCAGCGGATCAAGGTGCGCTCGGCGTTGCACTGGAAGAAGGCGGCGCGGCGCGCGAGAACTTCTTTAAGGCCCTGTGGGATGGTCTTCAAGATGCCGCGATCATCTCATGGCTCACCCTCCAGGCATTTTATGAACTACTCAAACAAATTTTTGTCCACGCATCGATCCCTGCCGATGTCGTCGGCCCCGTCGGTATCTTTGGCATTGCGGAAGAAACCGGCAAAATCGGTCTGGCATATCTTTTGCAATTTCTTGGGATCATCTCCATCAACCTGATGATCGTCAACTGCATTCCGTTCCCGGCACTCGACGGCGGCCGCTTCCTTATTGTTCTCATTGAAAAGATAAAAGGTTCGGCGATACCCTATAAAGTGGAAGCGTGGGTGAATGGCATAGGATTTGCGCTATTGCTGTTGTTGATGGTGGTGTTAACAGTGCGAGATGTAAGCATGTTGCTGTAACCCGAATAGTCTTTTTGAAGGCGCTATACTATAAGCTATGATCCAACGTGGTATAGCTTCTTTCGGACTCGACTACGGCAAGTGTCCGCCGTGGCTTTTTGAGCGCATGGTAAAGCTCGGACGCGAAATGATGTATGTATTGATAGCCGAATACGGCCCGGACGAGTTTATCAAACGCATCGCCGACCCGGCGTGGTTTCAATCGCTCGGCACAGTGCTCGCGTTCGATTGGAACGCGAGTGGACTCACGACTATTTTAACCGCGGCACTCAAGGAAGCAATCCGTGGGCACGAGGCAGATTTCGGCATCGTGATCGCTGGGGGAAAAGGAAAGACGTCCCTAAAGACGCCGGATGAGATCCAGGCATGGGGCGATCGCCTGGCGATGCCCGTTGCCCAGACAAAAAAGCTGGTCTATAACTCCAAGATGAGCGCCAAGGTGGATTCCGCACTCGTGCAGGACGGCTTCCAGCTCTATCATCACGCGTTCTTCTTCTCACGCGGCGGTGCGTGGGCAGTCGTCCAACAGGGAATGAATGCGGAGAAACAATCAGCGCGACGCTACCATTGGTATTCGGAGGACGTGAACGATCTGGTATCCGATCCGCACTCCGGCATCTCATCGCCAGTGACACTCAAGACCGTGCTCGATCTAAGCGCGGCAAAAAGCGATAAGACCCGCGAGATCTCGACCGAGCTCACGCAGGCCGGTTACGCGACGCTTATGAAGGACATCACGCTCTTGCGAAAATATTCATCACATCTTTCGCAAATGGCAAAGATTCAAATCGACGGTGATGGCCGACAGAGCCAGCAGCTCAGCCTGCTCAATTTAGAATCTGTTGAGTTCACCACCCATCCTGTCATATTTGAGGATTTTTCCAAGAGTAAATATTTAGAAAAAATATTGGCAAAGGTGACTGACGAAAAACCGCAAAGCTATGAAAAACTTCTCGCCACAGAAGGCGTCGGCGCAAAGACCGTCCGCGCGCTTGCGCTCGTCGGCGAGATCATCTATGGCGCATCGCCATCATACGAAGATCCTGCGCGTTATAGCTTTGCCCACGGCGGAAAAGATGCCACGCCCTATCCAGTGGATCGCAAAACATACGACGAGACCATCATAATGCTCGGCCGCGCCGTGCGGAAGACACGCCTCCCGCTCGCCGACAAGCAGAAGGCACTCAACCGACTCAACGGAACCAGCAACAACATCGACACGCCACCGACCCAAATACTATAACGTATGGTATAATTTTATACATGAACACATTGATTCATGCAGATATTTTCTTTTTTGTGACAACAATTGCAGTTATCATTGTTGGGATCGCACTCACCATAGCACTCATCTATCTCTCAAAGGTATTGAGTGATATTAAAGAAATAACGAAGCAGGTAAAAGAAGAAACAATGTTATTCCGAGAAGATATCAAAGGGTTGCGGAGCGATGTTAAACGAGAAGGGTTCCGTATTGAACGCTTTTTGATGTTCATTAAGAACTTGTTCAAAAAGACAACGGCAAGGTCGAAAAAGGAAATGAAATAATAAATTTTTAATAAAACATCTGATACTATGGCAATAAAAAAGAAAGCGGCAAAGAAGGGGAGTGCTGCGAAAGCATGGGGCATCGGCGGCGCTATCACTGCGGCAACGATCGCAGCGGCAGCCGGGGCATATCTCCTTTCTGATAAGAAGACGAAAACAAACGCAAAAAAGTGGATAGCGAGTGCACGCAAAGAGGTGATCAAAAATGCAAAGATGGCAAAGAAGCTGGGCGAAAAGGAATACGGCAAGATCGTTGAGCAGGCAGTCAAGCATTATGGCTCGCTTGAAAATCTCTCTGCTGCGGACGTCATCGCCGCCGCAAAAGAAATGAAGGGTGAGTGGAAAAAGATCCATGCCGAAGCGGATAAAATGATGAAGGCATATGCGCCGAAGAAAACAGGCACAAAGAAGAAATCTGCGCACAAAGCCAAGCCCGTAAAGAAAGCACGAATATAAAATCGCGCTCGATAGTGTAATTAGTAATAGATTAAAAACTCCGGAGACCCCGGAGTTTTTAATCTATATTTCAATATTGACGAAAGCGCTCTATTTGTTCTACCCTACTCACAGCAAGCGCATCTGCGCATTGGGAGAATCTTATGAAAGTCGAATTGGGAATTCCTTGGATAGTGATAGGGATTGCAATGATGATACTCAGCGGCGGTGCTCTTCTGTTCTATCATCCGGTACCCCAAAGCGTAACGCGCGTCTCTGCGGATCGAGAGATCGTCGTTGTCACCAACGTCGAAGATAAGGGATCAACAGCGACGGTGTGGGTAGAAAGAATCCCTGACGACAACGGTCGTTATCCCCTGAAGATCATTGAAGAATTCGGGATAAATTCCGACATTATCAATAGATTTAGCATAAAAAAAGGTGACTTGTTGATTGTGCGGAGTTCTTATCTGAAAGAACAATCAGGAGAGTCCCTCACAATTTTTATGAATTCTCCGATCACGGGAACGGTGGAATCGCTAACCGATAAGCCGAAGGTAATAACGAATAGACCACCCCTCCCAAAGAGGAAGCCACACCGGCCTCCTCTTTTTTTATTTCTTCTCACTAGGTCTCCACGTGCACTACTCGTACCTGAGCGCCTCGATCGGACTCTTCCGCGCGGCCTGGCTGGCAGGATAAATGCCGAATGCGATACCAGTGACACTCGAGACCACGACCGCGATGATAACAGCGGACAAGGGGAATGCAAACGTCCATGCGATACCGGCGATCTTGGTAATGACCAGCCATGCAGCGCCAACCACGAGTCCGCCAAGGGCGATACCGATGATCCCACCAATAAAGGTCAGCATCACGGACTCCACGAGAAATTGCTGAAGGATATCATTATTGGTGGCACCGACCGATTTACGCAGGCCAATCTCTTTTGTGCGTTCAATGACAGACACCAACATGATGTTCATGATCCCAATCCCACCGACAACCAGCGAGATTGATGCGATCGCGGCAAGGAAAAGGGTGAGGATGGAAGTGATGTTGCCGAGCAATGAAAGCACATCCTGCTGTGTTTCGATCGTAAAATCATCCTTGTTTGGATCGGTGATGCTGTGATCTTGTTCCAAGATCGATTCCACCCGCGATTGGGCAAAGCTCACCGTATACGCATCGTTCGCCTCCACCTCGATATCACTGAAATAATTGATACCGAGCATTTGCTTCTGCCCGACAGTGATGGGAACCAGCACAAGATCATCCTGATCAACGCCGAACGCACCGGTACCTTTTTTTGCCAAAACACCAACCACGCGGAATTGGATATTTTTTACCTCTATATATTGCCCCACCGGATCCGATCCGGCGCCAAAGAGGGTCGTCGCAAGCGAGGAACCAATGACCGCAACGTGGTTAAGCGATTGCACATCATTATCGGTGAACGGATACCCATTCTGTACTGCAAAATTACGAACGGTAAAGAAGTTTGCCGGCACACTATCGAATGTCACGGTCTCGCTATTATCCCCAAAACTTGCTGTCGCCTGGCCGCGCACTTCTTCCGTTACCGCAGAGATCGATGGATCGCGAGCAAGCGCATCCGCATCCTGCTGTACCAAGCTCGTAATAA
Organism: uncultured bacterium; assembly: GCA_963807165.1. GTDB lineage: Bacteria > Patescibacteriota > Minisyncoccia > UBA6257 > 2-01-FULL-56-20 > JAKAGE01. The sequence continues at coordinate 226,044 of CAWDZM010000001.1, forward strand.
TGATACCTTGCGCTGAAGCAGGGGAGGAGAATTTTCCGTTATTCGTGCCGCCGGGCAAAATAATAATGAGGTTCGAACCCAATCCCTGCACCTGCGCCAAAATATAATCCTGCGCGGACTGGCCAATGGACATCAAAATAATAACGGATGAAATACCAATGACGATGCCGAGCATCGTCAACAGCGAGCGCATCTTACCGTGCCTGAGTGTTGCCCTGGATGATTTTACGAGATCGCTGACGCGCATAGAATATAAAATATATTATTTGAAAAATTCATCTTTGGAATGCCGCGGGTTCTTGACCGGCTGATCACTCTCGATCACGCCGTCGCGCAGACGGATGATACGATCCGCGAATTCGGCAGTGTTCGTCTCGTGGGTCACAAGAATGACCGTGCGGCCAGCATGGTTTAATCCATCAAGGATACTCATCACCTGGGCACCGGAAACAGAATCGAGGTTGCCCGTCGGCTCATCGGCAAAGATGATATCCGGATCATTCACGAGCGCACGGGCGATCGCGATGCGCTGTTTCTGGCCGCCGGAAAGCTTCGCCGTTTCCACATAAAGCTTTTCATCAAGACCCACCGAGTGGACCGCATCCTCGATCATCTTTTTGCGTGCTGCAGGCAGAACGTCGGAATAGATGAGTGGGATTTCTACGTTTTCATATACCGTCAAGCGGGTAAGGAGGTTGAACGACTGGAATACGAACCCGATGCTCTTGTTGCGGATGTGTGCGAGCTCCACGTCCGTCATATCATCGATTTTTTTACCGTTAAAGGTGTAGCTGCCGCCAGAGGAGCGATCAAGGAAGCTGAGTATCTGCACAAGGGTAGATTTTCCGGAACCGGATGGGCCCATAATAGAAACAAAATCTCCTTTATTGATAGTAAAAGTAACACCGCGAAGTGCGGATGTCATTCCGGCGTCATCGTTATAATCTTTTTTGAGGTCTTTGACTTCGATCATTCAGTGCTGGATTACGCGATTATTGTGTTTTTAATCCGATGTTAATGACTTTTTCTCCATTCGTAACGCCCGACATGATCTCTACGTTGCCGCTTTGATCAACAATGCCAAGCTTCACCGGCACCTGTGTCTCTGCACCATTTTGCAGAATATCCACAAACGTGCCGCTCGCATTTTGTATCACCGCATATTGTGGAAGGATGAGTGCGTTCTGATCGGTCTGCGTATTGATATCAAGATTGGCGGTCAAGCCACTCTTGATACGCGGATCAGGTGTGGTGAATGAGGTCTTCACAAGATAATCAACAACACCGCTTTGAATCGTCTGGGCTGGATCGATATAGAATATCTTTCCGGCAAAGGTCTCGCCAGGAAATGCATCAAAGGTCATATTCACCGTATTGCCCACCGCCACCTTTCCAATGTCTGTCTCTGGAACATAGGCATCCACCTCAAAATTATTTGCTGAAATAATAGAAGTGATAATTTGACCCGGAGTCGCAACCTGACCTACCTTTGCATTCTGTACGGTAACAACACCGTTGATAGGGGAGACGAGCGATGCGTTATTGATGTTAACCTGGATGCTTTGCGCGTTTGCCTGCGCCTGTGCCACGGCAGCCTGCTGTGCCGCGATCGCCTGTGGTGTCGAACCGGCCTGCGTCTCGGAAAGCTGTGCCTGTGCCTGCACCACAGCCGCCTGCTCAGACGCGACGCTTTGCTGAATACCATTGATCGCGGTGGCGGCAGTGCTCACCTCCGTGATCGCGCTCGCCACGTCATTTTTATACGTTGCCGCAACGCTCGGCGTAAGGCCGCTTTCATCCACCACCGCATTCGCATCAGTGTTTAACATTGCAGTCACCACAGAAAGATGATTGGCCGCATTCTGTAACGCTTGAGAGAGTGTGGAAGTGGATGCGGAAGGCGAGAGCGCACCGATTTCCATCTGCCATGTATTCAATTCATTACCAACCTGAACCCGCTCGGCATCCGCATTGTTCACCACCGCTGAATTCTGATCGTTGGTTGAAAACGAAAGCTGGGGATTGCTTGAATCCGCATTATTATAGAACGTCGCAATTTGATTCTGCACCGCATCATTCGCTTTTGCATACGCACTGGTAACCGCGTTCCCGACGCTGGTATAGGTGTTCGCCAAGGTCTGATTGGCGGTCGCGAGCGCAGCCTGCGAGACCGCAATCGCTTGCGGCGTAGCTCCCGCCTGAAGGTTCGCAAGCGTTGCCTGTGCCGCCGCGACGCCCGCCTGCGCCTGCGCGAGTTGTGCCTGCAAGCTACCGGTATCAAGGCGCACGAGCGTATCACCGGCGTTCACGGTATCACCCGCATTCTTATAAACCGCGGCCACAGTACCACCATTTTCAAAAGAAAGATCTAAGCTTTGGATAGGAGTAGTGTTGCCCGTCACACTCACCACCTCCGTGATCGTACCCTGAGTGACGGTTACAAACTGATATTTACCACCACTATTTGCGGCAACAAAAAAATAAATGATGATTCCCACAACCACCACCGCAAGAACGGCGATGATCACCTTTTTCTTTCCAAATCCAAACCGTGTTAATAATGTCTTCATATAAGTGTATTATATCATAATACTGCTCATTACGCAGAAGTTATCCACAGGGTAGTTAAGCAACTGAACAATTATGGTTTATAATTAATAATATATTAATCATTATCTATGGAAAACATTATTGAGGTAAAAAATCTGGTCAAGAAGTTCGGCGATTTCACCGCGGTGAAGGACATTTCCTTTAGCGTCAAAAAGGGTGAAATTTTTGCGTTTCTTGGGCCGAACGGGGCGGGCAAGTCGACCACAATCAAAATGCTGACTACCATCCTTAATCCCACGAGCGGGGATATTAAACTGAACGGTCACGACGCGACAAGCGACGCCGATGCCGTGCGGCACTCGTTCGGAATCGTATTCCAAGACCCAAGCCTGGACGACGATCTTACCGCAATCGAAAACATGAATCTGCACGGCGTGCTCTATGGCGTGCCAAGCAAGGCTCGCAAAGAGCGGATCGAACAGTTGCTCAACTTTGTGGAGCTGTGGGATCGGCGCGACAGCCAAGTAAAGGAATTCTCCGGCGGCATGAAGCGTCGCCTTGAGATCGCGCGCGGACTTTTGCATCATCCCACCGTGCTCTTTTTGGACGAGCCGACGCTTGGCCTCGATCCGCAGACCCGCAATCATATGTGGAGCTATCTCCAAAATCTCAACAAGACCGAAGGCATCACGGTATTCTTTACCACCCACTATATGGAAGAAGCCGAGCGTATTGCCCAGCGAATCGCGATCATCGATCACGGCACGATCATTGCATTAGGAACCGCAGATGAATTAAAGAAAAAAACGGAGACTAATTCTCTTGAAGATGCTTTCTTAAAACTGACCGGCAGTGTGATCCGTGATGAGGAAGCTAATTCGGCCGACCGTATGCGATCACAAAGCAAAATGTGGCGCGGCGGCGGACGGCGCTAACAATATACAAAAATTATTTACATTAAAATTTTATGAAAACGATCTATATATTGTGGCTCCGCGAGATCAAGCGCTATCTGCGTTCAAAATCGCGCATTGTGGGTTCACTCGGACAGCCAATCCTGTTCCTCCTCGCACTCGGCTACGGACTCGGTTCGGTGTTCGCAAAAGCAGGGGAGGGGAATTACTTCCAGTTCCTTGCGCCGGGCATCATCGGCATGAGCATCATCTTTACCGCGATCTTCTCCGGGATTCAAATCATCTGGGATCGTCAGTTCGGCTTCCTTAAGGAGACGCTCGTCGCACCCGTGAATCGTCTGAATATCATGATCGGCCGCACGCTCGGCGGCGCCACCGTCGCTACCATGCAGGGGATACTCGTGCTCATTATTGTGATGTTTTTTGGCTTCCGGCCGTATAGCTGGGCGCTGGTGCCGATTGCAATACTCTTCATGTTGCTGGTTGCATTGCTCTTCGCCGCGCTTGGCGCGATGATCGGATCACTACTCGATGACATGCAAGGCTTCCAGCTCATCATGAACTTCCTCGTCATGCCACTCTTCTTCCTTTCCGGTGCGCTCTTCCCATTGAACGGCCTCCCCGCGATCCTCGACGGCATTGTTAAGTTCGATCCGCTTTCATACGGCATCGATTCATTCCGCATCCTCCTCGTAAACAGCGGTAGCTTCGGCCTCGGCGTGGACTTTGCCGTACTCGCCGTCGTCACCGCAATCTTCCTCGGCCTCGGCAGCTACTTCTTCTCAAAGATACAGGTATAAAAAAATCCGCTCGTAATCAACGAGCGGAGTCACCTGCAACGATTTTACTTTTACAACCAGAGAAGAAGATAAACAAGCATATCTCCCGTGGTGATGGTGGAAATACCAAGGAGTAGCGCGGGAATTGCAAAATATTTATGCGCTCGCGGATACTCGTCTCCGTTAAACCAAAGCGTCAGGAAAAAAAATGGTAGAAACAGCAAGAGCAGGGGAAGGTGAACCCAAAAGAACGGAATGTGTGGAAGCCCAAGCGCCACACGAGCACCCTCGATGGCCAAAACCGCCGCCGCCATGGTCCACGTTGATAATTTGGCCGCTCTCTTATGGCGGGAAAATGCGATCAACTCAAGAGGGTCACCATTCATGTGCCCCCATCGATAATACCCAACCCACGCACCATACCAACCCGTTTGGAGAAATCGGTAAGCAAAGAGGGTTGATAACCCCCAAAGAAGCAGTGCGGTACAGTGAAAAAGAGTCAAAGCCAGTACCTCCTGGCCACAGCATAGCTTATGTTCTACATTATTTCAAATTAAAGAGGTATACTATACAACATGAAGATCCAATGGAATAAAGTGACGTGGTATTCAAAGTTCCTGGCGCTGGCGCTCTTTGTGGCCCTGCCGTTCATTGGGTTTTATTACGGGATGCAATATGGCAGGATGACGGCGATACTTGGCGAGATATCAACCATCAATTTAAAAAGCAGCGGTACCGCCGATAACAGCGCGGCGTACTATAATGATCCCGCCGAGTGGCAGATAGATGCGAACAATATCGCAGGTGGATTCAACATCGCATATCCACTGGATTTTGATACGCAAGATAATTATTCTGCAACGCCATCCACCGACTGGCGTTTGAATGCAAACGCGCCGGGAGTAAAATATTTCACCCTGACCGTGCCGCGCGCGTTCGAACCGCAGACAAACTTTGTGGATGCCACGCTCACCGTCGGTGCAAGCCAGGACAGCGCCGCGATCGCCTCATGCCTCACGCCTGATCAACTCGGAGAACCGACAACCGCCGCTTTGAGTGCAACGATCAACGGCATCGCGTTCACTATTTTCAAGTTCAATGGCGCCGGCGCCGGAAATTATTATGAGACTACAAGCTACCGCACGCTCCACGCAGGCGCATGCTACGCGGTTGAATATACGGTTCACTCCGGTCAGATTGCAAATTATCCTTCATCGTATAATCTTCAACCATTCGATGGGTCAAAAATAGACTCCTTAATGCAAAACATCGTTGGCACGTTTAGATTTCAATAAATTCAACAGTGTTCTATGAAAAAATCTAATAAGATCATCGTCATCATTGTGCTCGCACTCGTCGTACTATTTGGCGTTGGGCAATTTTTCGCGGGCTCAAACATCACGGCGACGCCAAATCAAACTACCTCGACCTCCACACAAAGCACTCCTGCCGTGCCCGCCACGCAGGTCATCGTATATGCGCCGGTCCAGCCTGCCAGCTCCACGCCAGTTGAAAAAGGCTCCTGCTGGACGAACTCCATCGCCGCGCCGTTCCGTGCCGACGCCTGGCGTTGCGCGGTGGGCAATGGCATAAGCGATCCGTGCTTCCAGATCCCGAATAGCACAAGTACGTTGCTCTGCGCCATCAATCCGACGGTATTGAACTCTACTTCCACGTTTGTGCTTAAACTCACTCAGCCGTTGCCACAATCGGAGCCTATACCGGGACTTCCGCCTTCCGACTGGGCATGGCTTGTTCAGCTCGCCGACGGCACATTATGTACGCCATTCACCGGGACCCTGCCCGTCACCGCCACGGGCGAAGCGGCAAACTATGGCTGCGCCCCCGGGTCACTCGGCAGTAGCACCCTCATCTTTGGCGACCTCAATGCTTCAAGTAGCGTGTGGACCGCAGAGGTAGGAACACTCTCCGAAACAAGTTCGAGCATGCCGACCATCGCCAGCTCATCCACCGTTTCCGTTGCGACAATCTGGCAATAGGGCAAGAAACAAAAAGACCCTCTCGTTTTTGACGGAAATGCCACGTAGGAACGTGACCGTCAAAAACGAGAGGGTCTTTTTGTTTCTTGCCTACTGTGCGCTCGTTGAGGCGGAAACGGTCGCGCTCACATTTGCAGAAACCTTGAACGTCGCCAGTGCTTTGACGATTGCCATAGCATCGGCACGCGCAGAAACGAAATCCTGCTGTGCCGCGAGGATTTTGGAATGTGCATCCTTCAATGTCGCCGTATTCGACGCCATGATGGTCGCATTGCCATTGTCCGGCGTGAGTGTTGCTACCTCGGAAGCTGCTGCGGTTGCCTGTGTGTTTGCGCCGGAGACTTTGGCGTTGAAATCGATGAGTGAAGCCTGTGCCGCCGTCACATTATTTCCGGCCGTCTGTGCGGCAGAGATCCGTGCAGAGAGTTTCGTGCCAAGATCGTTCATAATCCCAACAATTGTGAGTACGCGGTCGGAAGCCGCTTCGATCGCACCCTGAGGAAGGATCAACGCAAAAATGCGGTATGAACCGGTAATGGACTGCACATCGGTCTTAAGGCTGCTCGTGCTATTCGCTGCCGCATCGGCGGCGATCTGCGACTGAAGGGTATTCATCGCTGTGATCTGCGCCTGGATCGATGTCGATAAGTTGCTTTTATCATTTGCGGAAAGCCGTGCCATCGCATTTACCCGAGTACTTAACGCATTGAGTGCATCAACGCGACGGGTAATCTCTTGATCAGCCCGAGTCATGATGTTCGTGATGCGGGTCGCCAATGCCGCTGATAATTTTGCGGTAACGCTGGCCACGGTATTTCCGGAAACGGTCGCTGATGCGCTCAGCCCAACGGAAAGTCCCGTCTGCGCGAAAGCGGGGAGTGTCGCCGCGGCGCCGATCACGGCAGCCACGCCAACCGAGGTGATGACCTTGATAAATTTATTATTCATGATGTTGATGAAATGGTTTTTATGACAACGTTATTCTGCCTGCTGGACCGGCTGGTCGTTCATGCTTTGTGTGACGCTCGCATTATCGGAGCTCAATCCATTCATCTGCGCGTTAACACTCGCCATATCCTGGTTGATAGACTGATCCGAATCTCCCTGCGGATACGAAGTTGACGCCGTCGCGCTCGTCCCCGAAGTCGAACTTGAGGCAACCGTTGCGCCGGTGTTGTTATACATCGCTGCAGGAGTAGTACCCGCTTGACTTGCCATCCACCACCAAATTCCTCCACCAACCACAATCACTGCGAGAACAACCCACAAAATTATTTTTCCTGTTTTTGACATAGCAATAAATTATTTTACTTATTTTTTAAGCTTTCTTGAGACCACAACCCTTACCGTATTCGACCTGTCCGGCAGAGTGTGCTCCACTAACTTATTATACGACATATACCCCGGCTTGGTGCTAACGATATCCAACCTTCTTCAGCCAATCTTCATGTTCCCATTCCCACAGTTTTTTTGCGCCCAAAAACCCATTAAAATCATCCTGCCAATAAGGGAACTCCTTGAGCTCGATATCTCCATAGAGTGCCGACCATTCATGCACACAGCCGCGCATGGCGGAATTCTTCCAGTCGGTTTTGATCTTTTCCCGGCCGCCTTTCACGCGCCGAATTGCGCCACAGCGCACGCACTTTTGTATTTGATCGATCTTTAATATCCAGCGCGTCGAAAGATCCTCAAATTCGTTTTTGAGGGCATCCATGTATGCGGACGTCTGTAGATTGTAATCGCGGTAGATCGCTTGCGAGGTTTTGATGTCGAGTACGCCGAGCTTGCCGCCGATGCGCGCGATCGCGTCCACCGTGCCCGCATAGCGATGATCGCGGTTGACGATCCGGCGCTCCACGAGTTCCGGCGTCACGTGGATATGATTCTTCTCAAAAAATTCCTGGAACGCATGCACGGCTGGCGCCACCGCTTCAGGAATGGCATCCGCCTTCCCGAGTAATAATCCCTCCACTGCCTCATGCAACATCGTGCCTTCTTCGGCGGAACGTTCTGTTGATTCCTTTGCCGCCCAATAGCTCTTTGCCTCGCCATAGAAATAATAGAGTGCAGGCTTGGCCTTGATGCCAACGATCTTCGTCACCCGCGGATACCAATCGCCATCGATGGTATAGCCACATTGCTCCTTAAAATCGTTGATATCCTTAAATTCTTCAAATAGTGACATTCGTGACGTAATAAATTATTTCAACAACTTTCCGGTAAGGTCGGAAATATCGCCAGCACCCATCATGATGACGACGGGGGATAGGGGGAGTTGCTTGTTCGGTTGCATATGGTTAAGGATAGTATCCACCGCAGGACGGATATTTTCCGGATGCTCAAGATAAAAGATTGGTTTTTGGGGCGAACTTTTCTGCATCACGTTTACGAGAGCGGCAGAGTCATGCGCAAACTTTTCATCACGGCCGAGCACTTTATAGAGCGGCAAAATAAAGATGATATCTGCGGCATCGAACGCACCCGCAAAATCTTTGAATAACAGATTTAACCGCTTCGCTTGATGCGGCTGGAAGATGCAAAAGAGCGGGGAGTGCGGGAACTTTTCGCGGAACGCGGCGAGTGTTGCCTTGATCTCCGTCGGATGGTGCGCGTAATCATCATAAACGAAAACTTTTGTTCCTTTCACTTTTCCCTTGAGCTCCATCCGACGCCACGCGCCTTTATAACCCGCGATTGCGGTTAAAATTTTCTTTTCAGGAATTTTTAATATCTTGCCGAGCGTTAACACCGCTGTCGCGTTCGAAATGTTGTGTTCGCCGGCGATCGGGATAATTTTCTTGATCTTGCGCGCCGTGGCCGCGCCGCCGCTCATGCCCACACCCGCACCACGCGTGGAGAACCAAATCACTTTCAACTCACGCTTCTTTGCCATTGCGGCGATCGCCGTGCGCAAGGAATAAAGCGATGCATCATCACGATTTAAGATTAAAACACCCCCCACGCGTGTGCGCGATAAGAATTTTAAAAATGCGCGCTTGGCGTTCGCAAACGTCTTATAAAAATCCATGTGCTCGCGATCGACGTTCGTCACTATAGAAATTGCAGGTGAGTAATCCAAAAACGCGGCGTGGAAATCGTCTGCTTCTAAAACAAGATATGGCCCGCGGCCGATGCGGATATTTTTTCCGCCGAGGTCCGCCAACTTGGTGCCAACCAGGATCGTCGGATCCAAACCCGCGCGCAAGAGTGCGAGTCCAGCGAGCGCGGTCGTCGTACTCTTGCCGTGCGAGCCGGTGATGGCGATCGTCTCATAATCTTCCGTGATCCGCCCGAGCGCCTTGGAATAGGGGAGAACAACGATCGCTTTGCCGGCTCGCACGGCGGCCTCGGCGACCAGCAATTCGGGATTTTCCGGGGAAATCGCCCTATTATAGATGACGAGGCTCGTGCCGGTCGGTATATTGCCCTTTTTATGCCCAATTTTGACCGCTATACCATCTTTTATGAGCTCTTGCGTCATCATGCCCTCGGCCGCGTCGGAGCCAGAAACCGCCCATTTATGGGCAAGAAAATAGCGGGCTAGGCCGCTCATGCCGATCCCGCCAATACCGATAAAGTGAACGCCGAGGGTTGCTGATTTCATGGGATTATTATAACGCCGCGATGCCAGAAAAACCATTAAAAAATGATTATAAAAACTTTTCTATCACCAATTGTTTTATTTCTTCCGGCTTGAGATCAATATCTTTTAATCTTGAAAGGGGAATCTTTACCGGGTCGTGCGTACCGTCAACCGCGTACGGAGTGTTTGGCTGATATTCCGGACCATCACCGGCGCCAAACGTACCACCGACCTCCTTGCACAGATAAAAATCATGCACCACTTCTTCTTTGCTATCATGGCCTTCGTGATGATATTCCGCGAAGCGCTCTCCGACGCTGACTTCCACTCCCAACTCTTCTTTCATTTCGCGATGCAATGCCTGCAAAATTGTTTCTCCTTTTTCCACACCACCGCCGGGGAAAATATAATATGTCCGATCTCCTTTGACCCGTTCGATGAGCGCAATCTTACCATCTTCAATAATAATTCCTCGAACACGTTTATTCATAGCGCTCAAAGTATACACGATTTTTATTTATTGATACACCGTCCCCAAATAATTCATTGGGTCCACATCGCGCCCTTGCGGATAGGGACCACAGCCGTGCGCGGGCGCCATGCTGAAACCCGCGGCTTCAAAGATAGAAAAATGGAGGTGGGTGCCGGTCTCGTCACCACTATCACCGACGGTGCCAATGAGTTGATCCTTCATAATACTCTCGCCGGGCTGAACATCGATGTCGGCCAAGTGCGCGAATAAAAGATCGAGATGATTCGTATTGTCCTCGAGCACGATGAATCGTCCGAATGCGAGACGCGGGCAATAATCATCCTGATCGCCGGTGGCAAGGACCGTCGCAACGGCAGGCGAGTAGATCGGCGCGCCATAGACGGCAGCGATGTCGATGCCGTTATGCCAGTCGCCGATATACATGTATGAGTACGGTGTGCGGCCGTAGCCTTGAGTGATGGCACCATATCCTTTGCCACCTTTGGCGAATAGATCGAAATTGATGGTGGTCAGGCCGTTCGCAGCGCCGCCGCCGCTTCCACCCGGACCAAAATATGCCCCGGACAGGGGAGTCATGCTCGGCATCAACGACGAAAGCGTTCCCGAGTCCAATGCGTGTGCGGCCGTCGCCACAATATCGTAGCCGATCGCAACCACAAAGATGACGAGAAAAATAAATCCAATTTGTTTTAACATCTATGGTATTGTGCCTGAACTGAAGGCGATATGGAATAGCGAGGGAATAGAGCCCTTTTCAAGACTTCATCTGTCGCCCAATATACCTTTTACGTCAGATATATAGCTTAAACCAGCTTATATGGCTTTTTATCTATTTTTAATGAAACAATCCCAGCAACCAGTTCACCGCCTGCTGTGCCAGTCCAAGTGCCCATGAAAATAAATTTAATAGCGCAACAAGAATTCCATTGAGTTGAATGCCGGTCACGCTATAGAACCAATTATCGAACTGACCGATCCACTGGCTCAAAATATTTTGCACGCTGGTCTCGAGCACCGGCGTCATGTTGACGGTCGGCCATGTGGCACCCGGCATGCCATTCGTGTTAACCGTTGTATTATTGTTCAGCTTAAGGCTGTTAATGAACCCGGTGAAGGGCGAAATAAGATTCTGGAACGAGTTACCGATATTATAATTGCCGCCACTAAGATCCGTAGAGCCGGCCGTGATGCCGCCGCCCGAGCCAGTCGATCCGACAGCATACGCGCGCGCCTGCGGTGCGGCAAAGATGCCGCCGAACGCACCCAAGAAAAGAAAAACAGCAATCAGACCAACGATCGCTGTCTCAAAGAACATCACGCGGTTCTTTTGCATAACTTTATTATAGCACTTTCGATTTACGCGCCGGTTTTTTGTATCCCCGCGTCTATGCGGCGCAAGGATTCCTCGCGGCCAAGGACGGACATAATTTCGATCGGATCAGGGGAGTTGGCTTGTCCGGAAACGGCAACCCGCAATGGCCAAAGCACCACTCCCCTGCTCTTTTCGCCAACAATGAGGGGCAGGCATGCGGTCAGCGTCTCGCGGGTAAAATCTTCCGCAGCAATGCCGCCGACGACCACACGCGCATGCGCCAAGACTTCCGCGACTTCTTTAAGCGTTGAATTATCTTTCCAGATCAAAAGTTTTGCATCGTATTCCGGCACGGCAAAAAAGAATCCGCTGACTTCCGCCAATTCCGCAAGCGTCTTTGCGCGCGTGAGCTGCACGGCGATCACGCGCTTGAGCAACGCCTCGTCGTGGATCGCAATATCGCGCTTGGCAAAGAACGGCGCGGCGAGCGCGGCCACTTCCTCGATCGGCATCGCCTTGATGTGCTCGCGGTTCAGCCAATCCAATTTCTCCTCGTTGAATATCGCCCCGGACTGCTGGACGCGATCGATGTCGAACTCCGCGATCAGCTCCTCGCGCGACAGCACTTCCTTGTCGCCGCGCGGGTGCCAGCCAAGCAACGCCAAAAAGTTGACCATCGCCTCCGGCACGTATCCCCGCTCGCGATAATTCATCAAAGCGGTGTCGGAAAACCGCTTGGACATCTTGCTGCGATCGGCGTTCAGAATCAAACGGGATGTGCGCAAAGATCGGTTCGGCAAACCCGAGCGCGCGACCCATCAGAATCTGCTTCGGCGTGTTCGAAAGATGATCCTCGGCGCGGATGACATGCGAGATCTCCATCAGCGCATCGTCCACCACGACCGCAAAGTTATAGAGCGGCGTGTCGAGATCTTTTGCGATGATGAAGTCACCAAAGAGCGCAGCGTCAAAGACGACTTTGCCGCGCACGAGGTCCTTGAACTCCACTTTGATCTCCGGCACTTTGAAGCGGATGGTCTCCGGGATTTTGCCTTCCGGCGCCGGCGTGTTGCGGCAGTGGCCGCTGTACTTTGGCGGCAGTCCCTGCGAAAGCATCATCTGGCGCTGCGCCTCGATGTCTTCCTTGGTGCAATAGCAGTAATACGCGTCGCCGGATCTCGATCAGCTGCTGTAAATATTTTTTATAGAGGGCGGTGCGCTCGCTCTGGCGATACGGACCGAACTCGCCTTTCTCGCCCACGCCCTCGAGCGGCAATTGGCCGCCGGCGCCGATCGGTTGCGGGCCTTCATCCCAATCCAAACCGAGCCAGGAAAGTCCCTGGAGCAGTTCTTCGTCATACCGCTTTTCGGAACGCTCTTTGTCTGTGTCCTCGATGCGCAAAATGAGCTTGCCGCCATACTTGCGTGCGAAGAGCCAGTTGAAGATGCGCCGTGCGAGCGCTTCCAATGTGCATCGACCCCGTCGGGCTTGGCGCAAAGCGCACCCGGATCGATTTGCTTGCAGTTTTCGGCGTAGCAGCTTCCATATTCCCCTATTTTAGCACGAAAACGGGGGCGAGGCTAGGGGGGCAACAATTAGTGTTTCAAAATAGCCGCCTGTATAATGTAGCTATGGGAAACACAGAACCGACAAAATCAGTCGAATCAGAAAAACACAATTTGGCCTTTGTCGATGCACAAAACATGCATTTTGGCACAACCAAGTGTTATGAATGCATCGCTAAATTAAGGTTGGAAAACCCAGATCTTAAAATCGAAAATGTTAAACTTTCCGATTGTTCTTGCGGAAAAGCATGGGAAGTTAACCTCGCTAAGTTCAGAATTTATTTGAAAGAAAATTATAACGTTTCTGAAGCCTACTATTTTCTTGGCAATCTCCAAGATAAAAATGAGGAGCTTTATAAAGATATACAAAAAGCCGGATTCATTTTAGTTTTTAAAGAACACACGAGCCTAGCCAAGTCGAAAAAGAAAGGAAATGTTGACACTGATTTAGTTTTCGAAGTTATGAAAAATATGGTTGATAACTCAGAGTTCAACCAAGTTGTTATTGTTTCTGGAGATGGCGACTACAAAAAATTAGTTAATTACCTGATTTCTAAAGATAAATTTAGAAAGATTCTCTTCCCAAACAAGAAATTTGCATCGTCTCTATACAAAGAATTCGGCGGAGAAAGGTTCGACTATCTTGAAAATATACGGACTTATATAGCCTAAAAATGAAAAAGGCCCCTAGGGCACTTACACCTTTCGGGTCCTCTCTCGTATTGATACTTGTATACTACACCCAGTTTATCCAAAAGTCAACACGGGGGGTAAATAACCCACATAGATTCTACACTTTCGCACCTCTCGAAGCGTCCTCAATGTTCCAAATTCCCCCATTTTGGCACGAAATGGTGCAAGAACTTGAGTGAAAATTACTATAGTCTTCCAGAAATTTCAAATCGATTGAGAATATATTGACGGTTGTCAAAAATTTCTACATGCCCATAATCAGCGTTAGCCTGGATACGAAAATTATTGAGTTCGAGAGCTCTTTTTACAACATACATCCCAATACCTAGCCCATCTATGCCTTTGGCATGCTTACCCCTAAATCGCAAGTTGAAAATCTTAGTAAGCTCCTCTGGCTCAATTCTTAAGCTTATCATGCCTATTGTTAATTTAAATTCCCCTCCTTCGATTTCAAAATAAAATCGTATATCTGAATTAGGCTTTACATACTTAAACGCATTATCAAGAAAATTATAAAAAGCTGTGTTAATTGTTTTATAATCTAATTTTATTTTATTTGCCTCCGCCATCGAGTCAGCGAACCAAAAACTCGGTTTAACCCACGTTTTATTTGATTGATCTTCGAATGCATGAAGTACTTTAATTATAATATCGCGAATATTATGTGGTCGGATATCAAGCTGAATCTCCTCGCCCATATTGATAATTTCAAAGCTTGCCATATGAGCATCGATTTCTACTATTCTCTGTTGTAGATTAATCAAAATATCCGCGACCCCTTTGGTATCAGCTTTTATGTCAGCGATCACTATTTCCCTTTGTTCTTGAAAATCCTTATTCGCGAACTTGCGATAATCTACGATCCCTTCTATTTTCTGTTTTAATTGTCCTTGTAATTTTATTAGACTGTGAGAATGTTCTTTTATTTGATCAATAAAACCATCCTCGATTGAAAAAATGATCGGGCTACTAACCTCGACCACTTTCCGTAATATTTTTGATCGCTTTACAAGTTCAAGATCGTCGGTGATAAACTCAATCACCCCGTCGCCTATCTGAAATTCTCTAATGGCATAACCAGATTCATTAAAATTATCTGGTATATTCGTGGAGACAACTTCTCCGTCTGAAGTTTTTCTCCGATAGAAAGTCATTTAATTTTACTCAGCTCCGATTCAATCATAGAAATAAATTCTGACGTTTCGGAATTTTTTGACATTTGATTATCAGCCACTCGCATATCCACGCTCAATTTAAATCGCCCATATGCAGAATATAGAATCACTCTTTTCTTATCGCGATACGCATTCTTAATTGCCCGAATTACACTTATACCCTGCTCTTTTTCTGATAATTTATCACCGACTCCTTTATAGTCGACGAAAATAATATCTGCTCTTTTTATATTTTCGTCTTGGATATTAATAATGTCATTTATTTTCCTTACTGCCCACCCCGCTTTTTGTAAATTTTCAACAACCGGGCACTCGGAATCATCAATGAAAAGAATGTTCGCTGAAATTTTATCCAATTTCTTTTTGCGCCGAAACGGCCACCAAAAATTGGGCTTGAAATCTATGTCTACGTTGACTACGTTAAAATCGCCCATATTTCCTTTGAAAACTTCCCTTTCGACCCCTTAACAGAACTATCTAATAAAATTTGATTTTTAGCAAGCCCCTCCCCTACCTCGCACTGATCCGCATCAGCTCGTCCGCGATCTTGTCCGCGGCGCCGGGGATAAAGAATGCCGAACGACGCGGCGCTCATCTTGGCGCGCAGGTCGGCGTCCCCCAGGATCTGCTTGAGCTGGGTAAAGAAGATGCCGGGCAAAAGGTTTGCCTCTTCGATGACGATCGCGGCGCCGGACTTGGCGAACTCGTAGGCGTCCACGCGCTGGTGGTCGTTCGCGGATTCGGTGAGCGGGATCAGGATGGCGGGAAGACCAAATGACGCGAACTCGCAGACGGAGCTGCCAGAACGCGCAACGACGAGATCCGCGGCGGTAAGTGCGGTCGCCATATCATTGCCACCTTCCGGCGTGCCGCCAAAGTAGCCAACGGCGACGTAGCGGAACGTGATCGGCGCGTTCGCGAGCGCGACTTTGGCCAATTGTTGCACCTCTGCAAAATTGTCTGGGCCGGTCTGATGCAAAACCGACGTCATGGAAATAAATTGGGTGATATTCGCAAGCACGAATTCATTGATACGTTTTGCACCTTGCGAACCGCCAACGATAAGCACAAGCGGCTGAGTCTTATCAAAACCCATAATTTCTTTTGCTGCTTCTTTTGATATTCGCTCGCCGAGCAACTCTGTGCGCAACGGCGCGCCCGTGATCATCACTTTATCGGCGGCGAAGAACGCCGCTGCGCGATCAAAACTCAAGAACACGCGCGTGGCAAAACGGCCGGAGGTGACGTTGGTGAGCCCGGGCTGGGCATCGGAATCGTGGATTGCGATGGGAATGCGATAAAACCACGCGGCGAGAACGACGGGCAAGGCTCCGGTACCGCCCTTCGAGAAAACGACATCGGGCATCATAAAATAGAGTTTCCATAACGCTTGGAAGAATCCGATCACGAACTTTGGCGCATCGAGAAAATTATCGATCGAAAAATAGCGGCGCATCTTTCCCGACGCGATCGGATAGATCGGAATGCCGCGCTGTGCGAGGAGCGCCGCGTATGGATCGTTCGGACCAAAATAGGCAAACTCCACCGGCGCATGGAGCGCGTCGCACTTTGCCTGCAATGATTCGGCCACCGCGAGCAATGGATAAATATGTCCCCCACTCCCACCGCCGGTAAACGCCACTCTGAATTTTTCCATTTTTTTAATTATACCGTGTAACGTTCAATGCCACACCACTCATCGTGATGAACACCGCGAGCGCCGTACCGCCATAGCTGACGAACGGCAATGGCACACCAGTGAGTGGAATGATGCCGGAGATCGAAGCCATGTTGACGAATGCTTGAAGCGCAATAACGGTGCCAAAACCGAACAGAATCATGCGTCCAAACTGATCGCCCGTCTTGCGCGCAAGCCAGAACATGCGGAAGGTAACGATCCCAAAGAGCGCCACAAGCGCGCCGGCGCCGACGAAGCCAAGCTCTTCCGCCACGACCGCAAAGATCGAATCATCGATCGGCGTCGGCAGATAACTGTCCTTCGTTGCTGACTGGCCGTAGCCCACACCGAACAAACCGCCCGACCCAATTGCAATGAGCGACTGGTTGACCTGATAGTTTTGCCCCTGCAAATTTTGTGTCGGATGCAAAAATCCGGTGATGCGCGCCATGCGGTACGGCGTGATGAAGATAAGAAGCACGACCGCCGCAACCGCGACGCCGATAATGCCAGCGATATATTTTATCGGAGCGCCGCTCAAAAAATAAACGATAAGCCCCGAACCGAGTAAGATCGCGACCGTACTCGTCGCCGGTTGAAGCACGAGCAAGATCGCCATGACACCGGAAATGATCGCAAACGGCAAAAGCCCTGTTTGAAAATCCGTGCTCCGTTTTTTTGAATTCGAAAGCCACGCTGCAAGATATAAAAGATAGGTGAACTTCATCAGCTCCGCAGGCTGAAAACTAAGCGGTCCAAAGCGCAACCATCGAGTGGAACCGCTTGCGGCGGTGCCGAGCGGCGTAAACACCAACACGAGCGCGACCATGCTGATGAGCAAAAGAATGAATGCAACATCTTTAAATTTATAATAGGGAACGAAATAGCCAATCAGAAATCCAACGATACCAACCCCGAGCCCGAATGCTAATTGATGCTCAAGATAATAATAACTGTTGTTAAATAACTGCTTTCCAAGATCGGAAGATGCGGACGAAAGCATGGCAAGCCCGAACACGAGCAGAATGCACAGCGCCGCCAATAAAAAATAATCAGGATTGCCAGCGCTGGTTCGTCGTAGATTCTTTGCCATGCCTTATAGGGATTTTTTAAGCGTCCTCCCCGGAAGCGCCGACTGGAATTCATTCTCTTTTTCCACCACCTTTCCGTTTACGATAGTAAACTTTACTTCGCCGCCACGGAAACATACGAGGTCGGCATAATTCCCCTCTTTGATCGCTCCCCTGCCCGCGATGCCGAAAAGGCGTGCCGGATCGAGCGTTATTTTTCGGATCGCATCCTCGAATGACATCGATTTCTTTTCCTCAACGAGCGAGAGAAATGCGGAGAATGTGGCGATCGCGCGATCGGACTTAAAATGTTTTATCCCCGTCGCGCGATCGCCGACGCTCGGCGCATTCGATGCGATAAGGCTGCGCGGTGAAGCGATCGCGCGAGCGATCAGATCCGCATCAAGATTCTTATAAAGCACCGTGCCCTTGAGCTGTAGCGCCTGCATCAACCGCAACAGCACATCGCGATTATCATCCACTTCATAAATATCTTTGATCTCCCTCAGTGACCGGCCGACGAGAATCTCGTTGCCCGGCGCTTGCGCAATAATAAAATGATCCTCGTCAATATCCGGAATATCTTTTTTGATGCGCGGGAGCAACCACTCATCGTTGATGTTCTGCCGCATCACGGCAAGGCCGCCGTTCTGTACCCACTCCGGCAAAAAAGTGTAAATAGGCAAAAGCGAGTTGGCCGACGGAGAAATATCAAAACGCAGATCGATCTCTGGCGGCAGATCATTGATCAACACAAGCGCTTCCTCATATTCCTTTTCCGCACCGACGACCGGCGCAAAATGGCTGATGATCGTCGAGACGCCCGTCTCACGCGCAAGCTTGAGCGTTTCTTCCACCGCCTCCTTTATCCCCACACCTTCATTACGTAAGTGCGTCGCATACACGCCGTGATATTTTTTTACGATCTCCGCGAGCGTGCGCAATTCCGCGTACGGCGTCTTTCGCGCATGCACATAACTCAGTCCGGTTGAAAGCCCGAATGCACCCTCGGCAAGCGCCGCTTGGAGCGTACGTGCAAAGACACCAAGTTCGTTTTTGGTAAGGTCGCGCAACGCCTCGCCCACGATCGCACGGCGGATGGTAGCATGCCCCACGAGCGTGCCAAAGTTCACCGCAGCAGGATGTTTCTCCATCACCTTCAAGAATTCTGCCATCGTGTGCCAGTTCACATTGATACGATCGGTGTCTCCCCATTTTTGCAGCGTTTCAAGACTGCCATAGAGCAACGGCGCGAGCGACGCTCCGCACATCCCGCCCATGATCGTGGTCACACCCTGCCGGATAAAATCCTCCTGGCTCGGATTGTCGAACAACGTTAAATAGTGATCCGAATCTGTATTGCAATCGATAAATCCCGGGCCAAGATATGCGCCTTGCCCATCGAGAACGACGTCAGCTTTTTTATTGGAAAAATTGCCGATGGCGGAGATCTTATTATCGCTCACAAAAACATCGCGAGGCTCTGCGGTGGCACCCGCGCCACGCGTGCCACCAACAACTTGCACGTTCTTAATAAGAAGTGTCATTACTGTTTATTATACAACAAAAATATGGTTGTATCGCTCGCATCAGGGCTGTGGGCATGTGCTTCATCGGGCGCCGTGATATCGATCTCACCACCGGAGCCAAAGCGGATCCTATCCCCTGCACCAACCGTGATAAGGGGGATATGCTTTGCCTCAATCATATTCGCAAACTGAGTCCATTCGGCGCTATGCGAGTCATCGCTTCGACCGTTATAGAGAAATGCGCCGACGCTATAATGCTGGAGTACATATTGATAGCCTTCATAATCGGACACCTCTGGTGCAGGAATGATCGCAAGGTCAATATATGTCGCCGCGCCGGATGGCAATGTTTTTTGGAGATCGTCCACGATGGTGGCATCCGAACCCGCATCGGTGAGCACTGTCGCTCCACCCGGTAACACGAGTAGAGTAGACGTAGCATGCGTAAGCGGCAAAGAATATACATGCGGGGCAACAGAATTCCGCGCAGTAAAAATAGTCCTCCACATCATAAGATCGAGTGCGAAGAGTGCAAGAAGAATGATCGCGCTTATGACATCAATTATTTTCTTGTGATGGTGCGCCATAATAATAAGTAACGATAATGATCATTCCAAAATAGAATGCGGTGACGAATGCCGAGCCGAAGACTGCCGGCATCGGCACCACGATCGCGGCAAAGGCATGGATGATAAATAATTCATATTGCAAAAATATGCTCACGACTCGCGCCGCGCAGAATGCGAGTGCCGGAGAGGCAAACCCAAACAACACCATAAGCGCCCCGAATCCGATCACCGCGGCCCACGGGATCATGATTAAAATATTAGAGACGAATGACGTAAGCGAAAATTCTCCGAACGTATTCATAACAATGGGGAGAATCGCAAGGTTGGTGGCGAGAGAAAGCATCGCGTGTTCTTTCCATTGCAATACTCCGCCATCCGTCCAGTGAAAATAATGATTAATCGCCGGACCGAGATAATAAATACCGAGAAAGCTGAGGAATGAGAGTTGGAACGCCGCATCAGTGAGCAACGTCGCATTCAAGAGCACCATGCCAAGCGCGGCAAACGTGACTGCATTGCGCGCGCTGAATACTCTGCCCGTTCCGCGTGCGACGATGGCGAACGATCCCATCACGGCCGCGCGCACCGCGGAGATCGCGCCGCCGGACGCCATAACAAATAGTGCTACCACCCCAAGTGTTACCCACAGCAACGCCCGGCGCGATAAACGATCCTTCAATGCCACGGCGAGCGCGGCCGTGATGAGCGCGATCTTATATCCATACATATTGACGATATATGACGTACCCGACGATTCCATTTGTGCCTTGAGTGTTGCGCTCACGGTGCCGGTCGTACCAATCAAAATCCCTGCCAACAGCGCCGCCTGATCCGGCGGTAATAATTGCGCAATCTTCGCCACAATCGCCGCCTTGAAATTTATCAACACCTCCTTTATCCAATATCCTTGATGCTGGGCGATAACCCGCATCGGTGGCAAAAACATGGCCAGCGGCTCGCCCGCATCGCTCGCATCCTTGGATACGCTTACCGATCCTTTTATCCATAACTCATCGCCATAATGAAACTCTGTATTATTCGGCGTCGTGAAAATATCTAGCGTACCGGCATATGGCTGTGCAAGGGTGATGACGAGCATCGTAAAATTACCGGCCGCCTTTGGTTCTTCCGCCACAACACCAAAAAATGCCACGCCTTTTCCAGCCGGAAGATGCGCATGCGCCGTCTGCCAGTCAATGTAGGTATGGTAATAAATAACGCCCGCACTGGCAGCAAGAAAAAATAGTGCAATATACTTCCAAAATCCACTACGATAAAAAAATAATATGGCAGATGCAATGAAAAAAAATATAGCGAGCGCTATCGTGATCCTAAACGACCAAAAATCCCATCTCCTATTCGCTGCAAAGATCCCAAAAAGAAACACCACGGCAACGCCAAAGAAAATATCCCCCGCTCTTATATATGTGCGCATGCATCCATCATACTCACGCGGGATTAAAAGAATATAAAAAACGGCGTAGCTCTATAAAAGAGCCACGCCGGTGGATACATTTCATGCACATACCCCCTCAACCACATCAACCGCCTTGAGGTATTCATCGAAATCTTCCCATTGCCGTTCGGTCAGCATGTCTATCGGTAAGGCACCATGCCTTTGAAGAAACCTCCATCGTTTCATGCATTCAATCCGTGCGGCAAAAAGCTGACTCTGTGTCGCATTTACATTGCCTTGATAGAACTTCTCTTCGATCGGTGAGAGTTTTTCTTTCTTTCTTAGCGAAAGTCTTTCACGTTCTCCCTTGCGACGCCGCACCGCGCTTCGAAAAAACTCAAGTTCATTGAGATTCCTTTGAATCTTTTCTTGCTTC
Source organism: uncultured bacterium (assembly GCA_963807165.1). Taxonomy (GTDB): domain Bacteria; phylum Patescibacteriota; class Minisyncoccia; order UBA6257; family 2-01-FULL-56-20; genus JAKAGE01. The sequence goes on from CAWDZM010000001.1 coordinate 247,790, forward strand.
CGTTCCGCGTAATAGCTGCGGATGGCCTGACCAACTCCTTTCGTAAATTTTGATAAACTTGCGAAAATAGTCGCGCCGTTGATAAGAACAATGACTGCAGACATACCTAACCTCCTCGATTTTCAAGCTTCCGCAGATATTGTATCCTATTTTTCACTTACCCGCAACCCCTTGCGCCATTCGGTGATCTTCTTGTGATTGCCAGAAAGGAGCACCGGTGGCACATTCCATTTTTTCCCTTTTGTAGGAGAAAAAACCTCCGGGCGTGTATAGGTCGGGAATGAACCATTGATCTCTTCAAGCGATTCTTCTTTTCCTAAAAAACCAGGGAGCTGGCGACTGACCGCTTCCATGAGCGCGAGCGCGGGAATCTCGCCGCCGGACAGGACAAAATCTCCGATCGAGATTTCCTCATCGGTAATATGGTGCGCCACGCGCTCATCCACGCCTTCATACCGGCCGCAAATCAGAATAAGATCATCATATTTCGCCAGACGTCGCGCCACGGCCGCATCCAAATGCTTTCCACGGGTAGAAAACAACACTACGCGCGTTTTACGTTTTTTTAATGTTTTTTGCGTGGCTGTTTTTATCTTCTTTACCGCATCATAGATGGGCTGGACAGACAGCACCATCCCCGGGCCACCGCCAAACGGACGATCGTCCACTTTCCGATGCTTATCTTTGGTAAAAGAGCGAAGGTCGTACGCGCGCACGGCGATGATCTTATTTTTTTGCGCACGTTTAAAAAGCGATTCGCCAAGATACGAATCGAACATGCCAGGGAACACGGTGATGATATGAAAACGCATCATGCCGTTGGCGCGTCCCCTTCCGACTGCTTCTTTAACGATTCATTGATAGAACGGCGCAGGGCGTCGATATCCACTTTCTGCCGGACATATTGTTTTGGCGCGGTCGTGGGGGCAACCACAGGTGCTTCAGCTGTAGACGCGTCGTTAATCTTGACGCTCGCATCAGTAACGGTGTCAGTATCAACAACACTGTCAATTTTTTTAGGGATATTTACTGGAGGAATACTCTGCGGCACAGCATGTGGCACGGGCTGGGGTGCCGTTGCGCGTACCGGCGGAACAGACGCGGAACTGGGTGCGGATACCACGCGAGGTGCTGATACCGATTGCAACGGTGGGATTGAGGCAGGAATATGATGAGTTGGGGCTGATGAAGTCGAGGCCGGAGTTGACGTTGCCGTTCGCGGCGCAGTCGTGCGCGAAGTGCGGAAATCACCGCCCGCGCCGTAGCCGGTACGCGGCGCATCCGGTCGCAATACCTGCGAAAGCGACTTCTCATCGCGCCGCCCGATCTTCTCGTTGATCACGGCATCGCTCTGGCCATTCCACTCGCTCGCGATCCGCTCGTCCACAATCTTGCGCGGCACCGCATAATGTTCACGGGTATTCTTGATGATGATATCTTTATAGGATTGCAACGGCTGGATATGTGGCGGAAGCGTCGTAGCGGAAAACGGCTTTGAAGAAACGCCGTCGATCATCAGTTTGATATAAATATTTGCCTTCGCGAGGTTGACGAGGTCGTTCTGCAAAAATTCAGGCATGAATTCCTTTTCAAGAAACTCGCCATCGGCGGCGCCGACACGGAATGTAATGATCGTGCCGACGTTACCGAACACCGCGTCGCGTACTTTTGTGTTGCCATCGTTCGAGACGAGCTGTCCGATATATTGGTGCGCGAGCGTCAGCGAGAGGCGATATTTGCGCGCCTCGGAAAGGATGCTCGCGAATGAATCCGTCGCAAAGTTTTGGAATTCGTCCACATACATGTAGAAATCGCGGCGCTTCTCCTCCGGAATATCCACGCGGGACATTGCTGCCAACTGCAAGCGCGAGATGATCATCGCCCCGAGCAATGCGGAATTGTCCTCCCCCATCTTTCCCTTTGAAAGATTGACGATAAAGATCTTTCCCGTATCCATGATCTCGCGCATATTAATAGTAGAGCGCGACTGACCCAAAATATTTCTGATCAGCGGATTAGAAACGAACTGTCCCACTTTATTTTGAATGGCAGCAAGCGCCTCAGTTTCAAGTTTTTGCGAATACCGCGCGAACTCGTTCTGCCAGAATGCCTTGATGACCGGATCCTGCAGATTGTCCACGATCTTTTTGCGGTACGGCGGCTCGGCGAACATCCTCAAAACGCCCAACAGAGTTGAGTTCGGGAGCTCGAGTAATGCGAGCAGGGTGTTGTTCAAAATATATTCCATACGAGCGGACCACGCGTCCACCCAGATCTTTTTGAATACGCCCATGATACCAGACGCAACGAGGTGGCGGAATTCCGTACCCACCTGCTCCATCGGATTGAACGCAATTGGGAATTCCATATCCGACGGATCGAAATAGATCACATCATCCAACCGATCCTCGGGAATATAGTCGAGCAATTTTTCTGCAGACTCGCCGTGCGGATCCAGGAACGCGATGCCGCGGCCGGCCTCGATGTCCGCGATCGCCATATTCTCAAGCAAGGTGGATTTTCCAACGCCGGTCTTTCCTACCACGTAGACGTGGCGACGGCGGTCATCAAATTTGATACCAAATTTTTGATCGCTATTACCGCGATAGTTATGATAGCCGATCGGCGTAATGTCGCTAGGTGATTTTCCGTTTGCCATATAATAATTATCCCGCTATTCCTCGATAATAGGAAGCGATGCCGGCGGACTGCCACGGCGCGACTCCACTTTTTCGAGCTCGGTCGTTGACACCACCGCCAATGGGAAATGGAAAATGGTCGCCAGCTCCTCTATATTAAGGATTGATTCGTGATGTGCTGGAGAAAAATGCCGATACGCCTCATAGATATGATGTTTGCGTGCCCGAATACGGGTCTGTTTGAATAATGGCCCCTTCACCGAATACGATGCAGTGTTGGTCGGGCTGTCCGGCTTCAGCGAATTTAAATTCTGCGTATTGAATTGACGGATAAATCCATGAATGGAATTCGTATGGCCTGCGTTTGTGGATTCTTCCTTTTTCTCCAGATAAATAAACCGAAGTGTCGCCTCAAACGCGATCTTGGATATTTTGAGATGGATCGCATCCGCGCGCTCTTTATCCACCGGCGTCATCAAGAAGCGGGGCAATTTTTCCTGCTTTGCATCCTTACTCGACTTCGCTTCGCCGGGATGCTCAAATGGCCCGCGGATGATCTCACTCGGAGTAAGGCCCAAATCGAACTTTGGCCACAGACTCTGCTTTTTCGGCTCCTCGATACCAAGTAATTTTTTAATTTCCTTCTCGCCTTCGGTGCGAAATGCCTCACCAGTCGGCTTGATCACCACCTGAAACCATAGTTGTTCATTATCTTTTAACTTCGACATCGCCTCCATGAGCGGGGCAATCGTATCGATACGGTGCTCTTCCACCGCTTCTTCGAACATTGGGTAGGTACGGATCGGCAGATAATTTTCATGCCGCAACACTTCCTCCAGTCCGGAAATGTCGAAGGTCTCATTGGGGAAGGTATGTGGCAGTTCTTCCAAATAATCTTCCGCTTCCGTGATCTCGGCTTCCGGATACGCCGCGTAGATCGCCGACTCCATCATATTCCGATATTGCGTCGGCACGCGAAGATAAAAATGCGTCTCGCCGGCGCGGGCGACAAGCTCGAACACCATCCAGTATTCATCCTGCCCTTGTACATATTTCTTAAATGGCGGGATACCATAGGTATACGGCGCGTGCGCAGCAGCAAAAATCTGCTCCATTGCTTTTGGAGTTTTAAGAATTGTCTTTGGAACTTTGATCTCGAGCAACTTCCACTTAATACCGGTGACCCATTTATAATGGAGGTGTAAAAGCCAAGATTCCCATAAAATGATGATGGCGATGATCGGCAATGCGATCCACCACACCAACCCCCACACAACGAGGATGCTTTGAATAATGCCGGATAAAATAGTGCCCATATATACTATTATCAACTTTTAGAGATCAAAGTGCAAAAAATGCGGAACCGCTGGGAAATCGACTTAGGATTCCCGAACGCGATATTTTCCGTCGTTCATGCGCTCGAAGAAATTCCGATTCTGAAGATTGATGAGGATTGTGTTCTGCTTAAAGAAGCGCTGGGCGTTGACATGGGTGACAACATCGGTCGGTTTGAGTGGACCCTTCATCTTCAAGACCTTGGCGATGACCTCGCGCGCAGTACCGGCTTCGTATCCATTCTCTTTAAGTCCGTACATACCGCGACCAACGAGCACAAAGCGCGGGTCTTTGATGAGCTCGTTATGTACGGTCGGCGCAAGTGCCTTCTGATCGTCAAATCCGACTTTATTAATGTGCGTCGCAATGTCCTCAAAGTGCAACGGTTCGTTTTTCTTTTTGAGTACCAGATAGATCTTGTCGCGCACGGTTGCCGGATTGATCTCCGCCCATTCGTTCAAGCCCATATCGCCGTATGGATTCTTGTCGATCTGCTTCGAGATGCTCAGATAGTTTTCGGCGATCTCCTGCGCAACGGACTTTGTTTTGACAAAGCTCGCGAGCTGAATCTGATATGAATCAGTGAACACTTTTTCCTTGTGGCTCTTTAGGAAACCAACCCAACCGTTAACGAACGTGCTCGCAGTTTTGAGGTCTTTGTCCGTAACATAATAGAACGGGTGGAATGCATCATCTTCGCGATGAAGATTGAATACGCCCGAGGCCTCGGCGAGAAAATCGAGATGGTTCTCGCGGACGCCGCTCGTGAGCGTCGTCGTATAGCGAACCACATCTGCCTTGCTCAACACGCCGCCCCGCGCGGAAATGAATTTCTTTACCTTATCCAAAATGACGCCCGCTTCCGGATTCTTTGAAATATTGGCTTTGACGAGCACAATCGCGCCATTTTCGATCTGACGTACGCGCTCACGGGTCACGCCTAAACGATCGCCGATCGCAGCGAGTGTTTCGCCGTCCGTCTTGCCGTCCAAACCAAACCGAGCCGTAATAACCTCCTTTTGGCGAGGATTAAGGCCGTTAAGCGATGTAGTGATGAGTTTTGTGATGGATGCCATAGGTTTTTATGTATCGGTAATATTGTATATTATAGTAAGATATATGTCAAGCGGCACATCCAACACTGGACTCCCCTCTCAATTTATCCTAAAGTATTGTAATTCATATTAAACTAAATTACAAGCACAGTCAAGAAATCTGGGGATAACCTGCACGATCACTAAACGTTTTCAGCCGGGCTCACGAGCGCCAATGCCGGGCTCGCGATGAAGATCGACGAATAGATACCCGTCGTCACTCCGACTAAAAGCGTCAAGATGAAATATTTGAGATCCGCCGGGCCTACAAAGTAGAGTGCGAGGAGCACCAAGATGAGCGTGAGCGATGTGTTAATGGAGCGCGCGAGCGTCTGGTTAACGCTGTCATTGATGATCGTCGCGAACGGCATCTTGCCGCGATGATTCAAAAGGTTTTCGCGAATGCGGTCGAATACCACGATCGTATCGTGCACGGAAAATCCCATGACGACGAGCAGTGCAACGATAAAGTCGGAATCGATTTGTACTCCTTTAAAGTGCCCGAGGATAGCGAGCATGCCCGCCGGGATGGCAACGTCGTGGAACAGCGTGATCAGCGTGATCCATCCGTACTTCCATGAACTGATCGGCCGCGACGCCTTCCGAAACGCGAACGCGATGTAAAGTGAGATACCGATCAAGACGAGGATGATTGCGATGATCGAATTGTTGCGCAAATTGGTTCCCACCGATGCGCTGATGGACTGAAAGCTCAACTCTTTGAACGACGGCCACACTTGCTGCAACTCAGTAATGTACTGCTGATGAGCAACCTCGGTGATGGATCCGAAAATAACAAGGAATGACTGATCGCCGGTATTCGCGCTCACCTGCGCATCCGTAATGTGCAAATTATTGACAAGCTCGTTCTGCACATCGGTTACAGAAAGATTCTGTCCGGGAATCTGGAACTCCCACAATGTACCGCCCTTCAACTCAGCGCTTTCTTGAAATCCGTACGTTGCAATAGCAAGCACGGCGATACCCACCAAGATGATGGAGATGGTAAACCAGATTTTCTTATGTCCTACGATGTTGAGCATGGTGATAATAATTTATGCTTTAGCCGCCGGTTTATCGTCCTTCAGAAAGAAGCGCAAGAAGAGCCGCGTGGTCGTGATAGCACTAAACAAACTGACAAGCGTTCCAATAAGGAGTGTAAGCGCAAAGCCCTGCACAAAGCTGGAGGTAAAGAAGTATAAGATGATCGAAGTGATGATCGTGGAGGTGTTTGAATCGCGGATAGACGGCCACGCGCGGCGGAACCCTTCCTCTATCGCTGAAGATTTTGGCAATCCCCGCTTGAGCTCTTCTTTTATACGCTCAAAGATCAGGACGTTTGCGTCAACTGCAGTACCGATCGTCAGCACGAAGCCCGCGAGGCCCGCCAAGCTGAGCGTGATCGGGATCGCTTTAAAAACGCCGAGTGTGAGCGCGATGTAGATGAGCAACGCAAGCGCGGCGAAGAGGCCAAGCAAGCGGTAGTAAAAAATCATAAAGAGCATGACGAGGAGGGTGCCGATAATAGCGGCGATAATCACCTTCTTTAATGAGTCGGAGCCGAGAGAAGGACTGATCGTCTGTTGGCTGACAAGCGTAATCGGCGCAGGAAGCGCACCAGCATTAAACCGCTCCACTAATTGCTGTGCCGTCGTGACCGTGAATCCTCCACTGATCACCGCCTGTCCACCGGAGATCGCCTGCTGGACGACCGGCGCTTCAATAAGCTGGCCATCAAGGAATATCGCGAGCGGCTTACCGACGTTCGCCGAAGTGATTTGCTCAAAAAGCGTAGAACCCTGACTGTTAAAAGAAATAGAAACCTGCGGTGAGTTTGTTGTCTGATCGAACGTCAACTGCGCGCCGGTGATGTACTGGCCGGTAAGGTTCGTCGGGGTATATTGCGGCGGCGTGCTCGATCCAGTGGATTGCACCGTCTCGAATTGTAGCAACGGCGTCTGCCCAATCTCGTTGATCGCATCGCTCACGTTATTGATACCGGCGAGATCGACAAAAAGCTGCGCCTGATTCGTACCCTGCGAGGTATAAATATCCGGCTCGCTCACACCAAATAAGTTAACGCGCTTTTCGATCACGTCGCGCAAGCCGGAAACAACAGAACTCTGATCCGTCGAGGAAACATTCGAAAGATCAATCTGGTAGACCAAGTGGCTGCCCCCAACGAGATCAAGGCCGAGCTTCCACGGCTCCACCTTTTCCCCGACTCCCTTTGGATACACGAACACACCCGCGATAATAGCGAGCACGACGATAAGCGATAAAAATAGGCCTGGATGGCGCCTCATTGGAAATGATTATAACAGATTGTTTTGGAAGAACAAGGGCTGCCTCTGTTGTGCGCGGGAGAGGATTCGAACCTCCACGCCTTTCGGCACACGCACCTCAAGCGTGCTCGGCTACCATTACGACACCCGCGCGTTATATTGTCAGCTTCTTATTTATTACCGCCAACGCATCTTCGATCTTTTTGCGCTTTCGGGATAAACAAACCACCTCGGGATTATAATACATCTTTGGTAATAATTTCAATGACTCAGCCTTCGCATATTTTATTTCATACATGGGAGCCTTCCCCGTCTTTGTAATATGACCCTTTATCGCTAATCTCCGAAGTATTCCCTCCCGTATCCATACGATATGTTTTTCGCTGGCAGACATAAAAACCGTGTAAAACATATAGCTTGATCGCCAGCGGGGGTCCCAATATGAGTAGAACGTTCCGTCACCGTCGAAATGGCCACGAAGGAAATCGAAGAAATATTCGGGTGGAATATCTATACTCCCGATTATTTTCGATTTTTGCGGCATAATGCCGATGCTATTAAGAAAATTGCAAAATGCGACATCGCCAACCTGAAGATTAAAGTATTTTTTCTCTCTATTCGATCCGCTGCTTTTCATTCCAATTTTGTTCGTAATACCCAAGCACCCCATAAAATTTTTCATCTGCTCTTCATCTTTTGAAGTAAAATTTATCATTTTGCGATTGGAGTATATGCATCCATCCGTCACTAAAAGCCCGATTGCGTAGGCAAATTCGGGCGACCATCGTATTGCGATCTTATGTTGCGGATGCATACCCGACCCTACCACACCGCACATTAAAAATTTCTTAAAAGATCTTTGATAATAAAAAAACCTCGCGAATATGCGCGCGAGGCATGCCCAAACATCGCCATATCACTCTTCCGCCTTGGGCGGAAACTGCGCCTTCGCGAGCCAGGGCAGATACGCCGTCTGGAGATGATGTATCGCCGACGAAGTCATCCCTTCGAGCGAGCGCAGAAACGCGTTATCGGCACGTTCCTGCCGCGTCCAGTCTCCATGCTTTTTTTCTTTGACCTTTCGGCAGAACCGCAGAGAAAGCTGGCTCGTTAACACGACCACTTTCTTGTAGCTTCCGTCCGTCAGTTCGAAATGCTCTTTCATGGCAGACAAATCGGTCCCGGCGTTGCACTCCCGCAGCGTGGCGGCACAATGGCGTTGCAACCCTTCGAACTCCGCCAATGCTTCAGCGCATATTTCCCGGAATTCGTTCTGATTCCATAGACGTAGATTTTCAATAATCATGACCGGCTCCTTACTAAGTTAAGACTAGCACTAAAATCTTTATATGGACAAATAAAAAAGGCGCAAGTCTCGAGCGAGGAACCTGTGCCTTTTTTATTTAGATGGAGACCTTCAGCTTCTGGCGAATCTTGGCGCCAGAGATGCCGCGGACGAAATACAATTTTGAGCGATGGACTTTCTTTGGTGAAGAAACGACGTCGATCTTGACGATCGAAGGCGAGTGGATCGGATACACTTTTTCCACGCCGACGCCTGCGAGTGTGGTGCGGACGGTGAACGTCGCGCCCGGCTCAGAGCCATGCTTGCGCGCGATCACTAAACCGGCGAATGGGGTTTTACCCTCATACACCTTTACCTTCGCGCCCGGCTTTATTTTTTTGAGAATTTCCTCTGAGACCATGGTTGTTATTATGTTATGCCACAAGGCTGGTTATTTTTCCAATAAGATCGTCGATCGATACCTTCACTTTGACGAAATATTCCTTTGCGCCAAGCTGTCGTGCCTTTTCAATGTCGGAATCTTGAGCAAGATTGCTCACGATCACGACCGGCACCTTATCAAGCCCAGGAGTGATGGAAACCATCTGCAAGACTTCGAACCCGGTGACCTTTGGCATGATGAGATCGAGGACGATCAGCGCAGGAACCTCTGCTTTGAGAACCTGCATTGCTTCCTCGCCATCAAACGCCTGCACCACCGTAAAGCCCTCCTTTTCTAGCCGTGCCTTCATGAGCGACGACAGAAAATGGTCGTCTTCAACGATCACGATCTTTTTAGCACTCGCATCAGTAGGCATAGTAGTATTCTATCATATTTCTGTAAAGAGCTTTTTAGTTGTCCCAATTACCTCCCTCGCTTTCGCCTGCGATCGATTCGCTGGCCAAAGAGAAGAAAGTTCGACATATATAGAACCGAAGTTTTATATATTTAGTTTAATTGATCCACGCACAGCTTCCGCTACGCGTGCCTTGTTACGACTTAGCCCATGTTACCGATCTTAAATTAATACCACCGAAGCGATATTTCATCTATTACCGGCTCCCTTGGCTTGACGGGCAGTGAGTACAGGACTCGAGAACGTATTCACCGCAGCGTGGCTGATCTGCGATTACTAGCGATTCCGGCTTCATGAGGGCAGGTTTCAGCCCTCAATCCGAACTGGGGCCGGGTTTGATGGGATTAGCTCCCGCTTACGCGTTGGCAACCCATTGTCCCGACCATTGTAACACGAGTGTAGCCCAAGGTATCAAAGGGCCATGCGGATTTGACGTCATCCCCTCCTTCCTCCCCGCCCGAAAACGATAATCATACATGCCTACACAGCACATATAATTCTCATCTTTGGGCGGGGCAGTTTCACGCGACACATGTAACGCGTAATAGGGGTTGCGCTCGTTACCCCACTTAAGGGAACACTTCAAAGCACGAGCTGACGACAACCATGCAGCACCTGTCCATGATGTCCTTGTGAGAGGGCCAATGTTTCCACCGGCTTTCATCATAGATTTCTAACCTTGGTAAGGTTCCTCGCTTACTGACGAATTAAACCTCATGTTCCACCGCTTGTGCGAGTCCCCGTCTATTCCTTTGAGTTTTAGCCTTGCGGCCGTACTTCCCAGGCGGCCTGTTTAACGCGTTAGCTACGCCACTCCGAGGGTCGATACTCGAAACAGCAAACAGGCATCGTTTAGGGCGTGGACTACAAGGGTATCTAATCCTTTTTGCTCCCCACGCTTTCGCATCTCAGAGTCAGGAAGGTCCCAGTGCACTGCCTTCGCCTTTGGTGTTCCCCACGATATCAACGGATTTCACCCCTACACCGTGAGTTCCATGCACCTCTAACCTCCTCTAGTTCCGCCGTATCTCCTGCACTTCCACCGTTAGGCGGTGGGCTTTAACAAAAGACGCGCGAAACCTCCTACATGCTCTTTACGCCCAATAAATCCGGATAATGCTTGAGGTCTACGTATTACCGCTGGTGCTGGCACGTAGTTACCCACCTCTTTCCGTATGACAGTCATTTGCATTCTTATCATACTACCGTAGTTTACGACCCGAGGGCCTTCATCCTACACGCGGTGTCGCTCGATCAGGCTTTCGCCCATTGTCGAATATTCTCGACTGCTGCCTCCCGTAGGAGTACGAGCCGTGTCTCAGTCTCGTCGTTGGGGGTCAGGCTCTCACCTCCCCTACCGGTCATAGCCTTGGTAAGCCGTTACCTTACCAACTAGCTGATCGGACCTAGGCCGATCTCAAAGCGTCTTGCGACTTTCGTCTTTCGACAATATCGGGTATTACCTCACCTTTCGATGAGCTATCCCCGTCTTCGAGGTACGTACCAGGGTGTTACTAACTCGTTCGCCGCTAAACATATCAATCCGTCGTCTTGATGTAATCGCAACTTCTTCAAAATATGTTCCGCTCGACTTGCATGCCTTATCCACACCGCCAGCATTCATCCTGGACCAGGATCAAATCCTCTGATAAAAAGATATCGCCCAAAGTCTCAAAAACTTTGAACGTTGATCCTAATGTTATTGTTGCAACATTTGATTACTTCTTAACGTTGCCAAAAAGAATAAATTGGGACAACTAAAAAACTCTCTCTTTTTTCCTTACCATTAAATTGTGAAGGGACAGCTCGATACAACGAGGTCTATTGTAGCAAACGCTGGGATAGTGTCAACCCTACGGGAAAGGGGTTTTATAGGCCTCCCTGGAGATGATAGTTTTGCCATCAATATCGCTTCTCGAGATGATTTGACAAGATAGCAATTTTTATGGTAATATAAGTGTCAGAAATCCCAATTAGGGACAGGAGAATACAGGATGAATCCACATGACGACGACGGGCTGGAAAGCTTTTCGATTCCTGGACGACGAGCAGGCAGAGACATCGCCCATCGGAGGTATGTTGATATCCTCCTGTGGGCGCTCGGCATCGTGATTGCTTCTACCGCAATATGCGTGCGCCACGCACACTAATCGTCGCAGTTGCCACAACCATAACAGGGCTTCCCCCAACCGGAGGCCTTTCACTTTTTAATTATTTGACTACTTAAAATTTATCGCATATAATAGACAACATCATGAAATCAACAATCCATCCGAAATATTTCCCTCACGCCGCAGTCATCTGCGCGTGCGGCAACACGTTTACCACCGGCGCCACTCAGGAAGAGATCCGCGTTGAAATTTGCGCACAGTGCCATCCGTTCTATACCGGCGAAGAAAAGCTCATCGACACCGCAGGACGCGTAGAGAAGTTCAAATCACGCCGTGCCGCGAAGGTTGAACCGAAGGCAAAGAAGATCCGCCCGAAGAAGCAATAAAAATACCCACCGCTATTTCGCTCCAGCGTAAGAACGCCCACTCGCTCAACAGCAGTGGGTATTTTTATTACTTCCGTGCGGGATAATATCTCCTTCACTTTTGTCACAGTAATATCAAGATCCTCGGTCTTATCGATAAAGTCATCCATGCCGATCGCTTTCGCGAGATCATTGCGCGGCACTGATGTTTGAAACCATGGATCTTTGAGATTACTAAGGAACGCGATCTTGATATCCTTGGTCTCCGGATCCTGCTTGATCTGAAGCGCCGCATCGGTGCCCGAAACGCCCGGCATGTGGATGTCCATCAAGATAAGATCGGGATGCATCTTCTTTGCCACATCCACCGCTTCGACCGCACTCCCGGCAGCCGCCGTATCAAAGCCGGACGCATTCAACTTAATCGACATGATCTCACGAAGATCCTGCTCATCATCAACAACAAGGATCAGCGGTTTTTCTCTCATGATAAAAATGCTTTTATCTTTCCGCTCAGCGTGTTCAAATCTTCGGTCTTTCGTAAATACCCCTGAGCACCAAAATCTTGCGAGAGTTTATGATTCAATTTCTGTATTTCAAGTTGGGGATCACCAAGATTGCTAAGAAACACTACTTTAATATCCTTCGTCTCAGGATCTTCGCGCAACTTCAATAATGCGGTCGGACCATCCATCACCGGCATATTAACATCCATAAGGATCAGGTTGGGCTTGAGTGCCTTTGCCCTTTCAACCCCCTGCTCTCCGTTATCCGCGGTCTCCACGCGAAAACCCTCCGCCGTCAGCTTTACGCTGAAGATCTCGCGGAACGCGGGCTCGTCATCAACAATCAGAATGAGGGATGATTGTTCCATACTTTTATGATACCATAGTGATTGAAAATATAACCGATTCTACGACATGACCACCAACAAGATCATTATAGAAATACGCGCGGGCGCGGGCGGCGACGAAGCATCCATCTTCGCCGGGGATTTGGCACGCATGTATCAGCGCTATGCCGCAAAGCGCGGCTGGGTTTTTTCCATTTTGGATTCCAGCGAGAACAATCAGGGGTATAAAAGTTTGACCGCAGAAGTGCATGGCGAAGGATGCTACGAAGCGTTAAAGCATGAATCCGGCGTCCATCGCGTGCAACGCATTCCGAAGACGGAAAAGGCGGGACGCGTGCACACCTCCACGGCTTCGGTCGCCATTTTGCCGATCGTCGAGGCGCGCGAGGTGAATATCTCACCGAACGACCTCGAAGTAACGTTCTCACGCGCCGGTGGGCCGGGAGGACAGAACGTCAATAAAGTGGAAACTGCAGTACGGATATTGCACCGGCCCACCGGCATCGTCGTCGCCTCACGCGAGGAGCGCTCACAATATGCCAACCGGGAGAAGGCGATGGATGTTCTCCGCGCCAAGCTTTACGAGCTCGAACAGATCCGCGCCGTCGGCAATATCGCCCAGGACCGCCGCGACCAGATCGGCTCCGCCGACCGTTCCGAAAAAATCCGTACCTATAACTTTCCCGACGATCGCATCACCGATCACCGTATTGGCAAAAAGTGGCACAACATCGAAAAGATCTTGGAGGGTGAATTCGATCCAATCATAAAAGCGTTCAGTGAACTTCAGAAACCGCAAAATTAAGGATCTCTTTTCCGTCATCGGTGAAAAGAAAACGTCCTTTTATCTTTTTTCCTGCGAGCACGAATGGCACCCAATGCGAATCATCAACCCACATTGATTCAAACGGCAGCCTCCCGACAGTAAACCATTCCGGCCGCATCTCTTCGGACTCCGAAGGCTCACCGGTCCAATCCATCGCAATAAAAATATGGCACATATTATCCCAATCGGGGGTGTTTTGAAAATGGAATTCGAGTGTCCCCGCTTCCTTTAAATCATCAGGCGCAAGGTCCACACCGATCTCTTCTTTTATTTCACGCACCGTGGCGATCTTTACATCCTCGCCCTCTTTTAATTTTCCGCCAAAACCATTCCACTTACCCACGCCGAAACCACGCTTTTTCATCCCAAGCAAAACCTTTCCGTCCTTTATTAAGAAGCAAAGATTTGTTTGCTTCATGGTTTTGTTATTGTTTTAAAGTAATGCTCGTATACGACGGACTATGAGAAACTAATTCTTCCGGTTTGAACCATACCGCCACTTCCGCCTCGCCCTCTTCTTTTGAACCCGAAGCATGGATAAGGTTGAACACGCCCATCTTGTGCTCGTCGGCGTGCTTGAAAGACACATGAGCGAAGTCGCCACGGATCGTTCCCGGTGCGGCGGACTTTGGCTCCGTCGCTCCCACCATTTTGCGCACCACCTCCACCACTTCAATACCCTCAAGCGCGAGCGCGATAATTGGACCGGATGAGATCATGTTGATCATCAGATCGCGCACCGCCTGGCCACGCCGAACGGCGAGATCCTCCGTGTAATGCTTCTTTGCCGTCTCTTCGTTCGCCACCACCATCTTTAATCCCACGATCTTAATCCCCGCCCGCTCAAAGCGCTGGATGATCTCCCCCACGATCCCACGATCCAATGCATCCGGTTTGAGCAGTACCAATGATTTTTCCATGGTTATAATTTTTTAATTTTTATTTATTTTTTTCCGGCGACTTCTTGATTTCCAATCCTAGCTCATCCAGTTGTTTTTTGTCCACTATGGACGGCGAGCCCATCATGAGATCTTTACCTTCGCCGGTCTTTGGAAACGGGATGACCTCACGAATATTCGGCTCGTTCATCATCAGCATCACGATGCGATCTATGCCGGGTGCAAATCCGCCGTGGGGCGGGGCGCCGTACTTGAATGCTTCGAGCATGTGACCAAACTTTCGCTGTTGTGTAGCTTCATCAATTTTTAATAATTCAAAAACCTGCTTTTGCATATCAGCTTTGTGAATACGAATACTGCCCGAGCTGAGTTCATAACCATTCAATACGAGATCGTATGAATTCGCGCGAATATTCATCAAATCCTCGCCTTTCATAAATTTATCCACATCCTCATCCTTTATAGAGCAGAATGGATGATGTGCGGCCTGGAATGTTCCATCGTCCGCGTGCTCGAACATTGGAAAATCTACGATCCACGCAAATGCAAGCTCATTCGGATCGTTCTTATCTTTGCGCATATCCGGCTTATCATTGCCATACTTTTCCATGGATTCCTTATAAGTGATCCGCGGAAACGGCACTGTCGAAATTTTCTTCTCGGGGAAAAGTTTCTGCACCATCTCGATGAACATCGGTTCGGTGAAGCTCAAAATATCTTCCTGCGTGACAAACGACATCTCGTAATCAAGCTGGGTGAATTCCGGCTGGCGATCGCCGCGAAGATCCTCATCGCGCATGCAACGCGCGATCTGGAAATAACGCTCGAATCCCGCCACCATCGAAAGCTGTTTGAACTGCTGTGGCGATTGCGGAAGCGCGTAGAACTTTCCGGTTTCCAAACGGGATGGCACGATATATTCGCGCGAACCTTCCGGCGTTCCCTTCATTAAAATCGGCGTCTCAATCTCCACAAAGTGATGCTCGTGCATGTAATCGCGGAAGAACGAGATGATCTTATCGCGCGTGCGGATATTCTTCTGCAGCCTTGGGCGGCGCAGATCAAGATAGCGATACTTCAAACGAATATCTTCGCTGATGTCGCGTCCGTCGCCGCTAATATCAAACGGCGGCGTCTCCGCCTCGTTCAATACCGCAATCGAAAGTATTTCAAGTTCAACATCGCCGTTTTGCTTATCAGCTTGAATATTCCTTTCGGGGCGCTTATTTACCTTCCCCTTTGCCTCCACCACCCACTCCGGGCGAAGCTTGGCGCCAACTTCGTGCGCATCCGTGGCGTTCGGCAAAACAACGCCCTGCACATAACCGCTCATATCACGGAAATCAAAAAAAATCAGCTTGCCCTGATCGCGGCGGACATCCACCCAGCCTTTGATCATGACTTCCTCGCCGACATGGCTCGCCAAATCCCCTATATATATTCGTTCGTACATATGAATATGTTAATATTAATACAATGTTGACGTTTGAACAAATGTTCGTCCGGTTTGTGATCGCACTCGCGCTCGGCGCGTTGCTCGGCTTGGAACGCGAACTCGTAGGCAAAGAATCTGCAGGTGTTCGTACGACGATGCTCGTTACGAGTGGCGCGGCGATCTTTGCGATGATCGCACTCACTCTTCCATACATCACCGCCGCGACGCTCGGCGCACTGCCGGATGCAACGGCGTTGAACAGCGCGTTTGCCGTCATCGCAAACATCGTCGTCGGCGTCGGATTCCTTGGCGCGGGGCTCATCATCAAATTGAATGATCAGCCGCACGGCGTAACGACGGCAGCGCTCATCTGGACCGCCGCGGGCGTCGGGGCACTCGTCGGCATCGGGCTCACACAATTCGCATTTGCAGCGGCACTGGTACTCGCGCTCCTGCTCTACTTCCTACGCACGCTGAATCTTTCAAAAAGTTTAGAAAAGGAAGTGCAGACAGGAAAATAAAAAATATCCCTCTCGGGAATATTTTTTATTTCACCTCAACACAAAGATAAAGTTCTTTGCGATTAATTCGTGCTACCAGAATACGGCGCAAAGCCGGTGTTCGGGAATCCAACGCCGATGATGGAGCTGATATTCGCCAAAACGCTGCCGATGCCTCCTAATGTCGCACTCAATGCAACGGACTGGCCCGTGGTAAACGCACCTTGATTGATGTCGGTCTGCACCGTGCTCATCAAATTGCCCGTCGCCGAAATGGTGCTTACGAGCATCGAGGTGGTGGTCGGATTTAAAACAACTTGCGCATGGGCCTTACTCGTGGTCACCGATACGGCGATAACAAGCGTAAACAGCGCGGCCGCTGACAGCGCACCGACGCGAAACATATTCGATTTTTTGGTCATGATATTTTAATGGTTAACCCTTGATGGATATAGTCGACCAGCCCTACATATCCTCTGCCTGCCCTCTAGAGATGATGCCGTTCCGGTGGGCGGGTTATTACATTACTGGACTGGCAAAATAAAAAGAGATGCAACGCGAAGTTACATCTCTTGTGTTCCGTCTGAAGGTGCTATTTCTCATCAGGCCTGAGCACGAGCCCAAACTGCAGGAGGCCGTCTTTTATTTCGTTGATATACATCCCCTCCGGAGAAAACAATTCAGAAGCTTTCAGAGCACACAACTGCCTGATGGTACTCATTCCTTCCGGAATACATCCCTTCGCGCACTCCGAAAGTTCTAAATCATCGACGAGCCGGTCAAGATGTGGACAATGCTGTTGTCCTTGCCAGGTAATGATTTCCGATTTTGAGACGAACCCTGGCAATCATCGCCCGCTCGAGATGAAGATTCCTCAACGCTTCATCAATGAGTTTTCGAAGATCTTCGATATCCTCATCTTTTTTTATTTTCCTGGTACGCGAACGTTATAGATGAAAATCATCAAAAAGACAAATCAGAGAAATAAAAACACTCTAGGCATTGAGCGAGTGGACGTGCTTACGTCGGAGCGAAATGCCTAGGGTGTTTTTATTTCTCTATCAAGTACTCGTATTTCTTGTAGAAATACTTCTTCACAAACTCCACGAGCAATAGATATGCCGCAACGATCGCTAAGATCAACAGCACTGGATACAGCCCGAACTTTGCAAAGCCGAACGCGGGGCCAAGGAACGAATAGGTGATCCCCCAACCGACAATGACCGCTCCGAACGTGGCGAGGACGAGCGCGCGGCTCGGTCCCCCGTTCTGCCAGAAGTTGAACTTGCTCCGGATGATGTTCACCACGAGCGTTTGTGTGGCGATGGATTCCAGAAACCAACCCGTCTGGAACGCCATGCCGTTCACGTGCAATACAAGGAGTAGAACGCCGAATGTGGCAAAATCAAAGAGCGATGATAACGGTCCAAAGATGTACATGAACTTCTTCATATATTGGATATTAAAGTTCTTTGGGCGCGCGAGAAAATCATCATCAACTTTATCGAACGGGATCGCGAGCTGGGATGAATCGTAGAGAAAGTTGTTGAGCAAGATCTGCGGCGCGGTCATCGGCAAGAACGGCAAGAATATGGATGCGATCGGCATGCTGAACATATTGCCAAAGTTCGACGAGAGCGCCATCATCAGGTATTTGAAGGTGTTGGCAAAAGTCTTGCGGCCCTCCACAATGCCATCAATAATCTCGCCCAATCCTTTTTTGAGCAGAATAATATCCGCCGTGGCCTTGGCAATATCCACCGCGTTGTTGACCGAGATGCCGACGTCGGCCTCCTTTATAGAGAGCACGTCGTTCACGCCGTCGCCCATATATGCCACGACGTGCTTGTTCTCGCGCAGGATGCGAATGATGTGCTCTTTCTGCTCGGGATTCACGCGTGTGAAGATATTCGCTGTCTCCACTTTGGCGTGAAGCTCGTGCTCGCTCATCTTCGCCATCTCCTCGCCCGTCAGCGCGCCGATGATTGGCAGACCGATCTCGTCAGCGATCTTTTTCGTCACAAGAAAATTGTCGCCGGTGATGATCTTGATCGCCACGTGATACGCCGCCATTTTGGCGAGCGTGTCCTTCGCGCTCTTTTTCGGCGGATCGAGGAATGCGAGGAATCCGACGAAGGAAATATCACTCTCATCTTTTTTGGTATATGCCGTCGTCTTATGCGCGACCTCTTTGATGCCAAGTGCGAGCACACGGAATCCATCTGCGCTCAGCGCCTCATATTCTTTATTGATCTTTGCCCGCAACGCCGGCGTGATCTTTTTCGGCTGGATGGCTTTGCCGCTCGCACTCAGATGCCCGTCATAATGATCTGACATTTTCAAAATCTCCTCCGGCGCGCCTTTGGCGATCAGCACGGTATGCTTCCCCTTTTTTACGATCACCGATTCCAACTTTCGCTCCGCATCAAACGGGATCTCGTCCACTTTTTCCCAACCAGCCACATCCAATTTTTTAAACTTCTCGATTGCCTCATCAAGCACACCCCGCACGCCGGTCAGGTTTTTACTGCTCAAATAGCCCCACAAGTTCGTCTCGTTGCTCTCCGCGCCGGTAGCATCAACACATTTTATAAGCGTGATGTGGTCTTCCGTGAGTGTGCCGGTTTTGTCCGTACAGAGCACATCAACGCTGCCGAAGTTGTGGATGGCCGCCAATTTTTTTACGATGACGCCGTTCTTGGACATCTCGATCGCGCCCTTGGCTAAGTTGCTCGTGACGATGAGCGGCAAAAGCTCCGGTGTCAGCCCGACCGCGATCGCAACCGCAAAAATGATGACCTCTAAAATATCGGTGCGATGCAATAATAAAAGATCGATGATTAACACCGCGATGACGAGTGCGATCGTCGTCTTAAAAATAAAATAGCTGAAGTCTTTAAGGTTGCGATCGAATTCCGTCGGTGCGTCGGGGCGCTTCAGTTTGTCTGCGATATTTCCCACCGTCGTATGCTCGCCCGTCAGCACCGCAACCGCGGTGCCTTTTCCGGATACGACGCTCGTGCCAAGGAGCACTGTGCGTGCCGACGATGCCGCGGCAACCGCGCCACTAGGCATATCCGCCGCCTTCTCCACCGGCAAGGATTCCCCCGTCAACACACCCTCGTTAATGAACAGATCATGCGCCTCGATGATGATCGCATCCGCCGGCACAAGATCCCCCGCCTCGAGCGTAAAAATATCCCCCGGTACCACCTCCCGCATCTTACGCTCCTTTAGTTCTCCGCCACGCATCACCGCCGCGGTGATCGTCACTTTTTCCTGCAACGCCTCTGCCGCCCGCGCGGATTTATAGGTATTAAAAAAATCAATGAAGGCGCTGCCGAACACAATGGCCAAGATGATGATCGCCTCGATATGCGATCCCAAAATACCGGAGATGATCGCGGCAACGATCAGCAATATCTGCAACGGATTGCGAAACTTTGAAAAAAATATCAAAAGTGGCTGGAGTTTTTTCTTTCCTGCAAACTCGTTCGGGCCATAGGTCTTCAGTCGCGCAGCGGCTTCCGGTGCGGAAAGTCCCTTCGCAGAGGTTTTGAGTGTGGAAAAAATCTCCGCCTGAGTCTTCCTTGCAAGCACATGTAATGAAAATTCGTCAGCCATTGCTATTAGTTTAACAGATTGCAGGATTTGGTAGAATAAATCTATGGATCGCGCCAAGGCAGTGGTGGAAAAGATGCTTGCGGAAGCAGATATAAAAATTAATGGAAGCCGACCGTGGGATATTCGTGTTCATAATGAGAATGTCTATCGGGCGGTGGTACGTAACGGGAGCCTGGCATTCGGAGAAGCATACATAGCTGGAGATTGGGACTGCGATCAGATCGACGAGCTTATCGCACATCTATTTTATTTCCATGTCGTGGAAAAAGCGCAGATATCATTCACCAATCTTGCGGCATATCTTTCGACATTCGGGAAAAATCGCGGTGCAAAACATCGTGCGTTCGATATTGCCACTCATCATTACAATTTAGGAAACGATCTTTTTGAACGCATGCTGGATAAACGCATGACCTATACCTGCGGTTATTGGAAGGATGCAAAAACTTTAGATGAAGCGCAAGAGGCAAAACTTGATCTTGTTTGCCGCAAGATCGGACTAAAGACCGGACAATATATTCTTGACATCGGCTGTGGCTGGGGAAGCTTCGCAAAGTTTGCCGCAGAAAAATATGGTGCACGAGTGACGGGCGTTACGGTTTCAAAGGAACAAGTAGCACTTGGACAAGAACGTTGTAAGGGATTACCCGTGGAATTTCGCCTGCAAGACTATCGTGATATTGAAGGGTCGTTCGATCATATTGTCTCACTCGGCATGTTCGAACACGTAGGAATAAAACATTATAAAAAATATATGCAGGTCGCCCATGATCATCTGAAAGACGGCGGCCTTTTTTTACTTCACACTATCGGCACGAACGCCGACCGAGGACCAACCGACGCGTGGATCGATAAGTATATATTCCCCAACGGCGCATTGCCGACCATAGCAGGCATCGGCACTGCAATCGAAAAATTATTTGTCATGGAAGATTGGCATAATTTTGGCGCCGACTATGATAAAACACTTATGGCATGGTTCCATAATTTTGATGAACACTGGCCGGAGATTGCACAAAAATATGGTGATACATTCTACCGCATGTGGAAATATTATCTGCTTGCCTGTGCCGGTTCTTTCCGTGCGCGCAATATTGAGCTGTGGCAAATCGTACTTTCAAAAGAAGGCGTGCAGGGAGGATATCGATCAGTACGATGATAGTTAAGACTCGCTATACCTTCCTGTTTGTGCTATACTGCTTGCCTCATGAAGAAAAAGACCAAAGGGCACTTCATCCCTGTCACGCTCGAAGGATTGACCAAAAATCTGGCCTTTGAGGCAAAACGTCTCGTACGCGAAAAAGAAGACGGCATAACCATCCATCTTCGTACAAAGATCACACTGCACGGTATCTCCACGCTCGTATTTAAAAATAAAGAAGGAAAAAATATCACGCTTTCTTATCGCCACGATGAGGGCGGCACCCTCCGCTTTGCGCGAGAGGAGCAGTTCGCAGCGCGCGGATAGCACCGCCAACGCAACAGCCTTACCAAACCCCCAGTGAGTTCGGCCGCTCGAATCGCGAGGACTCCGCCTGCGCAACAACGCGCACCATCATCTTGAGCGATTCGAGCGGATACGCGCCACTTGCCGTTTCGTCGGAAAGCATTACCGCATCGGTGCCATCCCACACCGCGTTCGCAATGTCGGACACCTCGGCGCGCGTCGGACGCTGGTGATTGATCATGGAGGTCAGCATCTGCGTGGCAGTGATGCTCCCCTTGCCGTACCATCCGGCATGACGAATCAAATTCTTTTGGATGAACGGGATCTTCTCCGCCGCAATCTCAATGCCGAGGTCGCCGCGCGCGATCATGATGGCGTCAGATGCGTTAATGATCCCGTCAATATTCTCCACGCCAAGCGCGGTCTCGATTTTTGCGATGATCTTTGCATTTTTATTTGAAGCGCCGATGATCTTACGCAACGCCTCGATATCGCTCGCAGCCTGCACGAACGAGATCGCGAATATCTTTCACGCCGTGCGCGAGACCGAACTTCACATCGCGGATATCTTTTTTGGTAAGGCCGGAATTGGAAAGTTTGGTATTCGGAAGATTCACGCCCTTGCGCGAATAGAGCGTGCCGCCGCGCGCAACGCGCGCGGTGATGCGATTGCCAACGATCCGTGTGACGACGAGCTCCATATCGCCATTCGCAAGATAGATCAGCTCGCCCACGCGCATATCGGCGTGTAATTTGGGGCTATCTACGAAAATGACATGCGGGGCGTTTTTTTGTGCATCAGCCTTATTGGTGGAAAAAATCACCGTCTCCCCTTCTATCAATTTATATCCCTCCGCCGGAAGTTCACCGACGCGAATGCGCGGACCCTGAAGATCCTGCATAATAGGGATCTTCCTGCCCGCCTTTCGCCCGGCAGCGGCGAGGCGTTTTTTATACTTCAAAAAATTCTCGTCCGTGCAATGGGAAAAATTGACGCGGGCAATATCCATCCCGGCATCCACAAACTTTTGTATCATTTCCGCCGAATCCGAGGCCGGCCCGATCGTCGCAATTATTTTCGTACGCATGATGTGATAAAAGAAATCATAATCTTTCTCAGCACCATTTAATTCTTGCGGTTGAACCTGCTCAAGCCCCAAAAGAATATACCTACACCAGCCATCCAAATACCAATGCCCACCGGAGACGCCCAGGAAAATATTGTTGTTATGTTCATAGATCAATCATAGAACATATTCAAGAAAATAGCGATAAAAAATATTACATCCGCACGGCTGCCAATTTGGACTTGAACATATCTTCCACTCGGTAAGAGCTATGCGTAACTAAAATTCTACGAGAGTCCAGGATCGGATTCGGATCCTTCCATTTCTTTATTATAAATAAGTATCCGGTCGCGACCACGGGTTATACCCCCTTCTGTTTTTTCATCCTCCTTGGCCCGATAAAGCGCTTTGTCCGCACGCTGAAGAACAACTTCTAAATCATCTATAGTTTCATGAGGCTCAAGCATGCTTATGCCCCCGCTAAAATTTATTGGTATTTCCTCTCCGTCGAGCGTGGCTATGAACCCTAGCCGTGCCCGCCCTGTACTTTTAGAAAATTTATCATAGATATCTTGAGTATTCGCATTATTAAAAACGATCGCAAATTCTTCACCTCCTATACGGGCAACAATATCGCTTCCACGAACAGCATTTTTGAGAAAAGCTACTGCTTCTTGTAAGATTCGATCTCCTCCAGAATGCCCTTCCTTAAAAGCATCATTAATGATCTTAAAATTATCGATGTCCAACACGAGCACTCCGACGGGCTTCTTTTTCTTTTCTTCATCCCCCTCCCTCCTTTGCGCAAACGCTATCTTCGCCGCCTCTTTTAGACCACGACGATTGAGGGCATTCGTGAGTGGATCGGTGGTCGCCGCCTCTCTTAATTTTTCGTTCTCCGCACGCAACGCTCTAATCTCCTCCTCTAGGCGAATAATCCTTTCTTGGTCGGGAATTAATTGTTCTTGAGGATTTTCTAATGACATGAAGATATTGAAAATATGGCTACTGTTGGATTAATAATAACAGAAATTCCCTATTGAGAGGCTATTTTTTAGTTCGCCTCCCAAGGATAAATTTTTGCGAAGAGCTCATCGGCTTATCCTTCCGATGCGTACAACCGATCCAGCAACAAGGGCGGCGCATCCCTTCTTTGAGTTCAGAGCATACCCGCTCGACATGCTCCCGTCGCTTGTCGGGACTTTTGACGGAAATGGTCCAACAGATCCACTCATTGCGTGCAAGTGGCGTGATATCTTCCCACTTTGCAAGCGCTTTTGAGTCGGAAAAGAGAGCTTTCTTTAGATCTGCGGGCAGTAGATGCGCCACCCCACCGGAAATCTTTTTGGTCATAGGTATAGTATACAAGACAATCGTACTTAATGCCGGGCAATCCGTAAGCCGAAAAAAAACAGGCAGCCCTCGCGTGGTGCGGGACTGCCTGATGCTAAAAAAGAGCTGTCGATTTCAAAATCCAGAAAAGGCTCGGGCGGGCATCGGTTTTGAAAACGAATGTCCCCTCGTCTGCTTGGTCTTAGCCCGAGGGACTTTTTTGAACCACTCGCCCGCGAACTCCTTATGGTCATTGTCGGAAAGCTCAATGCTTATGGCATAGGGGCAACGTGATTGTGCGCCCTTGCGATGAAGCCGTAAACCGACGACTTTGAATGGCCCTTTTCCGTAACAGCTAATCATACCCTCCACAAGGGTCGGATAGACCGCTTCATCCCAAACAACCATGTCGCCTAACAGCGGATGATTCATATTTTGCCACCTCCTAGCTGGACATACAATATCACATTTCTGTTAACTTAGCAAGATAAAACAAAAACTGCCTCAGTGTCCACCTGCGGCTTTCCCTCATATCCCCAATCAAAAAATCCCCCATCTCTGGAGGATTTCAGGCTGGCAATCCATAAGCCGGATTCTCTGTCTGTATTGCTATATCTGCCCAGCAACCTCTTTTACAATTTCACGTAATACTTGAGCATCAGGACTGTTGATGATATTCGTTTGATCATACTGCGCCAATGAGGGAAGAAATGGCGATGGGATGAGATGGAATACATACTCATCGCCGCCATAGATGAGATAATAAGTAAGCATATATCTTCCAGAGGGGTTGAGACTTACTTCTCCAAGCACCAGTTTATTATCCACAATATCCCAAAGTTGAGTCGACGTTTGACTATTTCCCGAATCCAAAACACTGCGAAGATTCAACCACTTCGCATCGGTGCTCGTGGGAATCCCCTGCGCGGTAATCGCCTGAGCGTTGATTGTGATAAGCGTCGTAGTAACGTTTCCTGTATTGTTCATCGGTTGATCGCCGAAGGTCAAAATATTAGCTATATCAGTCGTCGCTTTGGGATCGTCAGGATAGTGCTGCCCTCCCCACGAATACCATCCTGTGGGGGTCGGAATATTCGGTATGGAAGGTGCCGATATCAAGGAGGCTGTTTGTGTTGCTTGATGGGAGAAATGCTGTCCCAAGACAAAACTCCCAATACCGACGAGCACTAAACCAAGAATCCATATGTATATATTTCTATTTTTCATATATAACATAATAGCATTTAAATAAAATCGGAGGAAGCCGTAGCTTCCTCCGTGATAACAACTTCCTGCCAAGCGAAATCAATAGCCGGGCGGATCCCAAATATTGAAGTGTCCTTGCAGGGTGGAGATGGAAAAATTGTGCCGAGTGATGACTTCAGGGAAGCTGACTCCCGACACATAGTCGGGGAAGTAATCCGAATCCACGACATCGACGCTTGTTACCGAGCTGCCGCTTTTGTAGACAGCCACGACGATAGCGACATGGTCAACATACCCATAGTTGCCGCTGGTGCTGGAAAGCGATGAATTGTAATACCGCACAATAACGTCGCCGGCTTGGACCAGCTGCATGTTGCTGTTGGTGTTCCCGTTGAGTGCGGTCCACAATGTGTATTTGTTGAAGCCACTTGAATAACCGATCGCCCGGTAAAAAACCAAGTTGCCAAAATAGACACATTGCCCACCGCGGCCGTAGGCAACTTCCGGAATGATGGGGCTGTGGCCATACCCGCTCGGATTGGAATAGAAACTACTTACGGGATGGCCGGTAAGGTTGGGGCACGAGTCGCCGGATGTCGCAAAATTGGAAGCGTTGCATCCAAACAAGCCATACACATAACTGTAAGCACTCAGGTTACTGTCAAGCCAATTCCAATCCCCGACGTAATTGCCGTTGATCGTTTGGCTGGAAGTCCCACTTTCTGAGGGATCCAACGCATAGTACGCTTGATGAATCACGGCTTCACGGTTGGCATCTTGCGCCATACCCATCGAAGGCATGGCTATCAAAGCGCAGGAAAGCACAACAAACAACGCGACAAATCTTTTCACGGTATTTTCCCTTTCGGTTAAATTGTTAAAGAGCTATGCAAAACGAAAAAGAGAAACGATCTTCTCTTCCCGAATTCGCAACCGAGACAACGAGAGAAATTTTACCATGAGAAGTATTTTTTT
This sequence comes from uncultured bacterium, assembly GCA_963807165.1. Lineage (GTDB taxonomy): Bacteria > Patescibacteriota > Minisyncoccia > UBA6257 > 2-01-FULL-56-20 > JAKAGE01. The sequence continues at coordinate 273,925 of CAWDZM010000001.1, forward strand.
TTGCAAAGACATTTTTTTTGGGGGGGCTTACAATCCTTATATGCTACTGCGCTTTATTATCTTTTAATCCGGTAATACGTCGTTCGCGTAAAAAATCCCGGACCCTTCGCCGGGTTTTGATGCGTAACCGTCCACGTCTCAATTAATCCTTTTTTCGTTAAGCCATTCTTTGCGTTGCGAATTTTCCAATAGGTCGAATGGAGATTGTATGCCATCTCTCCGATCTTGAGCGCTCGCGGAACGTGCTCCGTAGGCGGCAAACGCTTTTTTAAATAACCAAGCAAGCGATATTCTTCATCGCTAAGTGTACGCAAAGCAAGCTCTCGCGTAATTGGGGTGGAAGTTCCGGCAAGTGGTTGAAATTCTTGAGACATTAAAGCCCCGATTTTTAGGCGGGGCTTTAATGTGCTGGCAATCCGTAAGCCGGATTCTGTCGACCGGCGACACCCGTGAAGGCATCACCGATGGACGATCATTTATCTGGGCCCTTGATCGCTCGCGGGCTCGGTGCGGCACTCTCTCTGATCATCGCTTGCGCAATGATCCGAGAGCACGGCCTTGCACTCAGTAAGGATTTTGCCGTTTCACTTCCGCTTTGTTCTCCCTATGGCGGAATTGGACCATCTAGCTCGGGATGGGGTCCTCCATGCCGTTTCCAACATGGACGTCACTGCTCTCACCTCTATTCTTGCGAACGGCGGCTGTTAGCCGCTACTCTTTTATCTTTCTCGAAACGCTTGCGCGTTGGTAGAAAGAGAGTGTCCGGACTTTCCTCTGCGCGGCTTTCGCCGCACAGCGATCGTCTGAATGACCAGCGGTTTTTATTATAGCACGCGGAGTGGATGGTTGACAATATGCCACAATGCAGTAGTATAAAAAACGGTTCGTTCAATTCAATCATCCACTTTAGGAGATGCAATGGCAAACGCACCATCTATGCTTGAAAGAAATAGACGCCGAACAATGATCGGGCAAGAGATAAAAATACTTCGCCAACGATCTGGAATATTGAGCATCGAAAGTCTTACCCATAGGATTAACCGCACAGGAAAGATTGTCGTAAGCTTTAACACGATCAGAGGTATGGAAGCTGGACAAATTGTGAAAGGAGCTGCGACGGTGGGCGTACTTCACGCGATTGCCGCCGTAATGGGGCGCAGATTATCGTTAGGAGAAGATGACGATGCTCAAGTCGCTGGCGCTACCACCACCGTAGAAGAACTTCTCCGACTCGGAATCATTCCGCATTTTGTGGAGAGCTAGCTTTTTCCGTTGCTGCTCAGCCGACGCACTACCCCGCGTCGGCTGATTTTTATATTGACATACAACATCAATATCGTATTATGAAATCTGGTCTTTATTATTACCAAGGAGGAAAATGAATTGGCAGATGCCACCCTCTCGCTTGAGCCTTTGGATATTACTTCCAGAGTGTTCCGCCCATCACGCGCAACGGTCTCAGCCGGTCCCATGCCACGGGGTCGGGCATTCTTAACCTGGAGGCGCGAACAAAATCTTACCCAAGAAGATGTGGCTCGCTTAGCTAAGATCGATGTAGTAACATACGACGCCATCGAGCGAGGCGCCGGAAATCCCCGTTCCGACGTTATCGAGAGAATTTTGAAAGCGCTCCACCAGTAGCCAAAACAGTTTCCCCTTCTTCAATCACCGGCGCCGCATCAACCATTAATGTGCCGCCGGATTTTTTTATTTAACAAGCTATTTAATGACCTATTATCTATGAAACCCAAGATCCGCGGGGTTGAAGTCGCCGGAGATACGCTCTACGGTGCCACCGGTCTTTTCGAATGCTTCACGCGCGCGCGACACGTCGTCCGCGAGCGCAACGGTTTCCTCCGGCAGATCCTTGCGCTTGATGCGCCACTGCGACCAGAAATCGATGACGAGCTTGCTGTCGCCAAACACATGGTGGACGTCCGTCGCGCGCGCGATCTCGAGTGCGTAGCTGAGTGCCAATAACTCGCCATAGTTGTTGGTGGCATCAGCGTCGGCGAGGAGATGTTTGCCGAACTTGTTCAATTTTTTTGCCGCAATCGCTTTGTGAAGGAGGTTTTTTCCATCCTCGTCCGTGACGCTCACCTCCACACCATCACCGCGGCCGGTGCCGGCGTCGAAATAAATTCCGGGCTTGAGCTTCGGCCGCGGCGATGACGCCTTTGGCTCATACATTGCTCCCTGCGCCAACCATGCCTCGGCGGCAGACCGGTCATCGAACGCCTTGAATCGTGCGCCGGCCTTGCCCGACACAAACTTTTCGCACGTCGCCCAATTATCCGCGACGCCATGTTTTGCCACGCCACCATGTGCGCCATATGTGGGAATAAAGTACGCGTAATATTTTTTCTTTTTTGCAGGCATAATAATCGCTACTTCAACAATTTCCACGGCGTCTTCTTCCCTACCGGAAAAGAAAATCCGGATGAGGCCTTGTGTCCACCGCCACCATATTGCTGTGCGATCTTGGATACATCGATCTTTCCTTCCGAGCGAAGCGAGCAACGGATCCGCCCGCCGGATTCATTCCATAAAAGCGAGAATGAATGTCGTTTTTACCGCGAGTGCATGGCCAAGATCATCGGCAAAATAATACGGGCAGTTGAGCGCGTATATGTTGTGTCCAGCAAATTTCACGAGCTCCGCGTTCGGCAACAGTTTTTCGTACAGCGAGCGATAGTGGAATTCAAGAAGTGCGCCTTTTTTAAGGTACGTCGCGTGGATGCGCGGATCGTCGATGTCCTTTGCAAGCCTGCTCCACGCTTTAAAGTCGAGCGGCGCGAGATCGATCAGCATCAGCATTTCGAGTGAGTGCGGCACCATCCATTTCCAAAGATCGCGATCTTCCACGTAGCGTAAGAGCATCGGTATTTTTTCCAGCGGATGGAAATACTTCCACGCGAGCGTTGCGCCGGAATGGTTCGCATCGTAGAGATAATGATCGGTGAGCTTGGTCGCCTCGGCCTGGCTCACGTGATGGTCGATCGCCGTCACGCGAATATTATCTTTTATAAGCTTTTTGACGATCGGCGCATCGTACGTGTAATCAATGATGTAAACTATTTTATTTTTGAGCGGAACCGGCGGCGCGGAACGATCACGCGCGGGCAGATATGCCGCTTTTGAACCAAACTTTTTCCACGCCGCCCACGCACCACCGAACCCGTCAGGACATTTGCCATGATAGATGACGATAATTTTTTGTTTCGGCATACTCATCTTTGCCGACACCTTCCCCAGCGCCGATTTTTTTATTATCTTTTTTTTCATACGATATTAATACTTTATTTCAACGCCTCTATCCCCGGCAATTTTTTGCCTGCGAGGAAGTCCACCATCGCACCACCGCCGGTGGAGATAAAGCTACATTTTTTATCGAGCTTATATTTTTTAAGAAACATCACTGTTTCTCCCCCGCCGGAAACGGAAAATGCATGGCGGTTGCGGCCGATTGCACGCGCGATGGCAATGCTCGCCACAGCATATTTCTTTTTTTCGATGAGGCCGAGCGGACCGCTCCAAATAATCGTCCGCGCAGAGGCGATGTTTTTATTGAACTTCGCGATACTGCGCGGACCGACGTCGAGGATCGCATTTTTTGAGCCACGACCACCAATGGTCCCCCATATAAAATCTGTCGGCAAAACGATGCTTCGGTATGTCGCGACCTTCTTCAACGTCAAAAGCTCTTTTGCGTCGGTATCTTTAACAGATTTTTTAACATCCATACCATCAAGGGAAAGGATCGTATTCGCGCACGCGCCGCCAAGGAGAAATGCATCAGCCTTGTTTTTAAAGTATGCGATGACACCAAGTTTATCTGACGCCTTGGCACCGCCAAGCACAAGCACCACCGGATGCTTCGGCGCGATAACCGCCTTTCCGAGCGACGCGACCTCACTCTGCATCTCAATACCCGCATAGCTCGGCAAAAACGTTGTGATGGCAACCACCGAAGCATTCGCGCGATGCGAGACCGCGAAGGCATCATTCACATAAAAATCAGCAAGGGATGCGAGCTGTTGTGCGAGCTTCATGTCATTCCTCTCCTCACCCGGCAAAAATCGCAAATTCTCGAGCAAGAATACCGAGCCGCGCGGCGACGCGGCGATCTGTGTTTTTATTTCCGTAAAGCGGAAATGATCGATAAATGTCACCTTCCGGCCACCGAGCAATTTCGAAAGGTTTGCCGCGTCGCCGCGCAGGCTCAGCTTTTTATCGAACCCCATCGGGCGGCCACGATGGCTGACGATCACGATCCGCGCCGAAGTCTTTAATAAAGATGTAATGGTCGGCATGACCGCCTTCATTCGCCAATCATCCTTGGTATTGAAGTCAAGCCGCAGGAGCGCCGTGCCCAGAATGGCCTTCCGGTTCGCAGCACGGAGATAATGTATCATCCATTCATTTTATCAGAAAAAATAAAACAGCGCATCACTTTTGGTAATGCGCCGATTGGCTAATGTGGTTCTGCGCTACTGAGGGTAAGCTTAAATCACCACAGACCTTTTTGCTGGCGTCAGCTGGCGAGCAAGTGCACGTTGAATCTCACGATCTCCCTGAGCGGCCTCCAATTCGGAGATCTCTTCGTAGATCTCATAAAATCGCTCGGCAGCGGCATTGCAATCAAAGGGCTGTCGATTAACTTGATCAGCCAATTGATTAATAGTCGCGAAGATCTCTTTTCGCCAAAAGACAAGGTCGGCATCAACGCCCATATGGCGGAGTTTTTTAAGAAAAAAAGGAAGATATTTTTTTCTTATAAAACCAATAATCTGGCGATCGAGACTGAGTTTCACTTGCTCGAACATAGTTACGGCGAGCGTAAGGAGCGCCGCATCCCTGGTTGGAATCCCTCCGGCACGAGAGTTCCATTTTTCGAAACATCCCGTCGCTTTCTTTTGTAACTCTTTAATGCCCGGAGAAATTTTGAAGGTTATCGATCCGTCCACACTCAAGTGGGTTGTAGTAAGCCGTATATTGCTTTCAACCGTCTGCATGATAGCGGACAGCTCCTCAAAGGTTCTATAGACTAACATACTCCTCCTCGAACATCAGCGCTGTAGCGCAATTAGACTTAAAAGCTTCTGCGGGAACTATATTGAGTTTATAAAACTTTGTCAATTCGCCATCTACGCGCGCAACCGTTTGAAAATATCATCTTCAATACCCTGCCGTTCCTGACCATATTTCATTCTTGAATATTCCTTGAGCTTCTCCGCCAGCTCTTTATTGCCTCCACTCCACCATGCGGTGCCGATTTTGAGATTAAACGGCTTTGAGGTCTGCCCATTGATCAAAATTTTTGCGTACGCGTTGAGGTTATCAATATTGATAAGATCGTTCTCATTGAACGCCGGCTCGAACTGCTTCACCAGGAACTCCGCGTCAGTCACGCCCACGCGAAACACGAGTTCGGAACCGACATTACCAAAGACAGCATCTTTTATCTTGTCTTCCAGTTGAGCAATGAACTGGTGCGCCATCGTCAGGTTCAGCCGATACTTGCGCGCTTCGGAAAGGATTGTCGCAATCGAATCGGTCGTAAAATTTTGGAATTCGTCGATATATAAATTGAAATCCGCGCGCTTGTCCGCATCCGCAATATCGACGCGTGAAAGCGCCGCCATCAAGATCTTTCCGGTGATCACCATGCCAAGCAATCCGGCGTTGATATCCCCTATCTTTCCTTTTGAAAGATTCACGAGCAATATTTTTTTGCTATCCATCACGTCGCGGAAGTTGAATGCGGACTTTGGCTGGCCGATGATCGGCCGCATATAATCGTTCGAGATAAAGTTGTTGAACTTGGAAGTGATGTATGGCGTCATGTTCGCGAGCGACGCTTCGCCGCCGGCCTTCACCGCTTCCTTTTCCCAGAAGTCTACGACAACTGGATTGTGAATGCGCGCGAGCTTGCGCTTGCGATAATCCGGGTCGGTGAAGATGCGCGGCACTTCCACAAGCGTGGCTGGCTCGTTCGGCATGTCTTCCATCAAAAGCAGGAGTGCGTTGCGCATATACTGCTCGAACATCGGACCCATCGTCTCCTGCGAAAATAATTTATTAAAGATGCTCTGCATCTCGTTCACGATAAACGTTTTCTCTTCCGGACGATCAGCGTTGAAGTCGAGCATGTTGAGTCCAAGCGGGCGCGCCAGGTCGCCGGGATTGAAATAGATGACATCATCCAGTCGCTCTTTCGGCACAAAGCCGAGCGCGTTCTCCACGAGGTCGCCGTGCGGATCAATGATCGCCACGCCCTTGCCGTACTGGATATCTTCGATGATCATATTGCCAAGCAACGTGGATTTTCCAGTGCCGGTCTGTCCGATCACATAGATGTGCCGGCGGCGATCGTCGTCCGTGATATATACCGGCTTCGCCCGCGCCACGAAAGATCGCATCGCCGATGAGCAGGCCGCTCGTCGGAAGATTTTCCGGCGGCGCGGCTTCTTTTGATTTGAGCCACTTCACGCGCGGCGTTTCCGTTGACGAGATCGGCAAATGATAGATGCTCGCAATCTCCTCGCTCGACAGGATCATCTTCTCGCCGTCATCGAACATGCGATAGATAAAATCGTTCACAATATTTTTCGGGTTACGCGGCTTCACTGATCTTGAAATCGTTGCGCATCGGACTGCTGAACTGGCTGAAGCCCGCGGTGAGTCCATCCAGAATATCATTTGCTTGGAACGGCGAGCCGGCAGACGCCACAAGCCGGAGGTTCACCTCAAAGAGCGGCTTTGCCACCTTGAGCTGCAACGCCTTCACCGCTTCATCATCCACCACCCGCTTGGCCTTTTCTTCCGCCAGATCTTCTTTTGATTTTGGATTAAACACGTCGGTAACGTCGGAAACGCTTATCCCGGATACGCTATGTCCAAAAAGCTTTTTAAGTGGTTCACCTTTTTTTAATGATTCAATATAGTGATAAATTTCCTTTTTGTAACCGTTCGATGCCGCGCGCACCACGAGCTGGAGCGACGCGCCCTCGCCGATCTCGTTAATCTTTGCAAACGCGCCCACGATGGATTCAAAAGAGTCCAATCCCAATTCTGCGTACGTGCGAATCGGCAACGCGTAGTGTTCTTTCTGCGCGATATATGCCGCGGTCGTCGCGCCATTCGCATTAAAAATATTAAAATCATCCTGCACAAGCTCCACGCTCGCGCCATTCCATAACCCTTGCACCTGTTTGATCGCAACCTCCGCCGACAACTTCGGCACGCCGATATAAAAATGGATCTCCTCACCGATGTGCGGCACGGCCACCTCGAACACAATCGGTTTCTTGATGGCGGTCAGGCTGTTCAATAACTGTTCAAAGTGCGCGAGCTCCGTTTTGAAGTCGCCGCCCTCGCCACCGCCAGACGACTGATCCGCAGGCGTCGCCTTCGGAATCTTTATTAAAAAAAGCGATGTCTTCAACGAGTCAACAAACCGCCGCCGCGTGAGTGCGCGAACGATAAAGTACGCCGCAACGACGACGATGGCTCCCACAACGATCCCGAGTAATAAATAAAAGGTCGGCATATTATTTCAACACCCCGCGCTTTTGCAATTCGGGATACAAACGCCCCGCGAGCGCATCATGAAACGCATCCTGAACAAAGTACGGCGACTTTGCGGATTCCGTAAGTGCCGGACCGATGCCTTTTTGCAACGCGATGTCGAGCAGGTACTCGATCTCCAACCGCACCTCCGGCGCGGCGGTCTGCGCGTACGCCGGCAACGGACTATTGGAAAATCCCCGACCATCCGTTGGCGCGGGCGGCGGCGTAGGAACGCCATTTGCCGATCCATGATCGAACTGCGGGAACGCGCGAATGGCTTCTTTGATGACATCCATCCCTTCCGCATTCTTCATATCCTTCATCTCTTGCGTGCGATGAATTTCCGCCGCAAGCACTTTCATGTCCGTTTCCAGCGCACTTTCGAATGATGGTGAGTCCATTTTGATATAATTAAAGAATGTCTAAAACCCAACGAAACGTTTTGCTGACCTGCATCTTGATTATAGCAATCTTCCTGCGGTTCTACCATTTCACGACCACCCCGCCGGGACTCTATCCGGACGAGGCGATGGACGGCAATAACGCCGTCGAGGCCGCTGAGACGAATCACTTCCAAGTCTTCTATCCCGAAGACAACGGTCGCGAAGGATTATACGTGGACATCATCGCCGTCATTCTGAAAGCGTGGCCAACCTATCAGCCGTGGATCATCCGCCTGCCCGCGGCCGTTGCCGGCGTGCTCACCGTCTGGGGACTCTACCTGCTCGTCGCCGAACTCTTCGGCAACGGCCCGGGATTACTCGCCGCATTCCTGCTCGCCACGAGCGTCTGGGGCATTATGTTTTCGCGCATCGGATTCCGCGCGATCCTTGCGCCACTCGCGCTCGTCTTTACGTTATGGCTCCTCATTAAGATGTTCCGTGCGACGTCGCAACGCGTGGGTATCAGCTATGCCGTACGTGCTGGCATCGTTTATGGGCTCGGTTTTTATACCTATATCGCCTACCGCGCGACGCCATTACTCTTCTTGCTCTTTATCCCGTTCTTTTGGAAAGTGTCCGGCTTCTGGAAACGCACGATACTCTTTATCATCGTAGCCTCATTCGTCGCCGCACCGCTCGGATATTATTTTGATACTCACTCCGGCAGCTTCTTTGGCCGCACCGCAGAGATATCAGTGACAAGCACTGGCAACCCGGCATACACCTTCGCGGCAAACATCGCCAAAGAAGCACTGATGTTCAATTTCCACGGCGACAACAACTGGCGGCAAAACATTAGCGGCGCGCCGGAACTCTTCTGGCCGGTGGGAATCTTATTCGTGCTCGGCATCATCCTCGTAATCTATTTCTGGATCCGCCGCGCGCGCGGGAAATATATCACCGCGGAAAACGAAAAATTGTTCCCGTTATTCGGCACGATACTCGCGCTCGCATGGCTTGCGGTGGGTATCCTTCCCGCTGCCGCGTCAGATGAGGGCATTCCCCATGCGCTCCGCTCCATCCTCGCGCTCGCACCGGCGCTCATCCTTGCCGCGCTCGGCGGTATCTGGCTCTATCGCATGATAGAAAAACATTGGCACGCACGCGTTGCACAAACCATCGCGATCATCTTCATCGTGATCGTCGCCGTCTGGGGTTATTACGACTACTTCATTGTGTGGGCACAAAATCCAAACGTCCCCGGCGCGTTCAACGAAAACTATGTCGACATCGGCCATGCGATCAACGCACTGCCCACCAGCACGCCAAAGTATGTCGTCGTGAACGCCGGTGGCGTCCTTGTGCGCGGCATTCCCACGCCAGCAGAAACAACCATGTTCATCACGCACTCATTCACCGACGCCGACGCGGCAGCAGCGAACATCCACTACCTCTTACCGAACCAGACAAGCAGTATCCCCGCAGGGACACCGAGCGCGGACGTGTTCTATATAAATTAAATTATTATAAAAATAGGAAAGGCCGAGTATTGGTATACTCGGCCTTTTTTGCCGCCTCTCTAGGAGGAATGCCAGTCCGTGCACATTCAAGTGCCAGGGATCAATGGCCTATCGGCTTGTTGTGAGTGAAACGGGTGAAACGCTTAGAAATCAGCGTCTCTCGACATAATGGCGCGGCCATTCGAAAGACTTCTGCGCACTGGGGTCTCACTCCTTCTGACCTTTCGGTCTTAAACTAAGCTGATATCATTATAGCATATCTATATATCTTGTCAAGTACTCAAAAAGGCCTCATCGTTGAGGCCTTAAAAATTTATTATTTGATGGTTGAATATCCCCTATTTCTTAAATAACTCTGTAAACTTTAGCTTGAGCACCGCAAAAAGATAGATGATCTCCAAGATGCCGATGGTGTTGATGACAAGCATGATCACAAACCACCACGGCTGACCACGACGGCCGGAATGCCACAGCGCGAGCCCTTTCCAAAACAGGCTCCAGAGGACGACTATAAATAATCCCGCACCCCACAAAGGCGACAACCCCACCCCCGACCCAAAGCCTGTGTTTAAAATATTCATACTTCTATTATAGCAGATCGTTGATATATTGCCCCACCATCAAAAAACCGTAGGTCTGAGCCTGCGGTTTTTCTAAATCTTTTCTATATCTTCGTGATCTGTATCTCCGTGTAATCCTGCTTGTGTCCCCTCTTTTTCCGTCCGCGCGTCTTTGGATGATATTTGAAGATGATCTTTTTTTCGCCACGAACATCGCCGAGCACCTTTGCTTCGGTCTTCGCGCCCGCCACGTACGGCGCACCCACCATGACGGCATCGCCGACAGACATCAAAAGTACGGTGTCAAAGATCACTGTATCCCCCGCCTTTACCTCAAGCTTCTCGATCTTAAGCGTGGTGCCGGCCGAGACGCGGTATTGCTTGCCGCCCGTTTCAATGACTGCGAAATCGTTATTCATGGTTTTAATTGACTTTGATTATAGCCGCGAAGGCTAAAAAAAGCAAGATGGCTATGATGAGGGTCATAACAGCGACGATCGTTCCCAATACCGCGTCCCGCGCCTCGAGTTCAATCGCCACAAAAAAATTAATAACCACGATGGCAATCCCAAGGATACCCATCACCACGATCGTGCCAAAACTGCCGATACTCGTGATGCCGGCCATATCATTGAAGTGAACAATGAACGGGCCGGATGAATTGCCACCCAGCGCGGCGACCGCCCAGAAAAATCCGCCTGCGGCAAATGAGAGCGATGCAAGTGAAAGCAAACTTACCAGGCGATATTTTTTTATCTTCTCAATCATAACGTTAGTGCGCGCTCCCCGCTTTACTTCCCTTTCCGCGTAGGATCGCGGCGGCATTGTCCGGATCAACGACATTGATGTCGATGCGGGTCGAGAACTCAAATCCGGCCTCGAATGAGGTGCGTGGAATGACCTCGATATGCCAATGATGGTGGCGATAATCTTTATGATCGAGCGGTGTGTCGTGCACAAAAAAATTCAGGTCGGGATCGTTCACATATTTTTTCATCCGTTGCAATGCCGATTGGAGTGCAAGCGCGATATCGCGCATCGCCGCAGGCGACGTCTCACGGAACGACGGCCAGTGTTTTTTTGGTAACACCGTTACTTCGAACGGCCGCTTTGAAGCATACGGCGCAAGAACGATCGCATGCTCGTTTTCCAAAACAACCCGCGTCTTCTTTTTGCGCTCCACTTTTATAATATCGCATCGCACGCACCGGCCATATTTTTTAAAATAATCGTTCGCACCGCGCAATGACCGAACATTGTGTGGTGGAATGATCGGGAGGGTGAGCATCTGATAATGCGGATGCCATACTGACGCGCCCGCATCCGGGCCGTAATTATAGAACGATGAAGCGTAGGCCGCGCACTTATCTTTCGCCGCCACGCCGTGGAGCGCCTGGAACACTTCAAACAATTTTACGGCCTCTGCCTTGCTGAGATCGGTAAAATGCTTATTGTGATCACGGGTAATGATCAGATTGTGCGTTCCTACCGCAGTACGCGCGTGGTAGATTCCCTGGCGAAACGGCACGGAACACACCGGGCCACGCTCGATCGCGGGATATTTATTAGGGATCACTAATAATTCCCAATTCTTCTCATTAGGGAGGGCAAGGATAGGCGGCCAGTTGCCATTTTTCTTTGGATCCTCAAATGGACACGTACTCTTTGGCGTCGGCTTCCGCGCTGGCTTTTTCTTATCCAAAAATTTCGGCCGTGACGCGCGCCCCGGCGCAAGCAGCACCCAATCCCCCGATGTTAGATCCTGTCGTAGTTCGCTCATGTATGTTTCTATTATAAAAATATTTTTCTGTTTTTACAAAGACCGTGGGATCCCTGCGAAGTAGCACATCCTTTTGTGACCGTTGAGTCTTCTCACTAGGTCACAAAAGGATGTGCTACTTCGCAGGGATCATTCTATTATTGTAATACCAATCAAAGACATCTTTGGCGATGGGAACTGCATTAAGACTTCCCGCTTTGGAATTTTCAATAAGGATAAGGAGCGCAACCTGGGGGTTGGTACATGGGAAGTATCCAACAAACAACGCGTTCTCTTCCTGGTTGTTCTGCACCTGCGCGCTTCCCGTTTTGGCACACGCTTGCGCCGGAAGGCCATTCATGGTGTACGCAGTGCCGCGCGGGTCGGACACTGTTTCGAGCATCCCCTGTTGCACTTGCTGGATCTGGGGCAAAAGATACGTCAAATTTTTACTTACCACCGGCGTAGCGCTCGCATTAAGGAACGGCTTATATATTGTGCCGCCGTTCGCAATCGCATCGATATAGCTCAGGAGCTGGATCGGCGTGAGCGCAAGAGAACCTTGTCCGATCGAAACGTTGTACGTATCGCCAAGTGACCACGGACGCGTGGAGACGGTGCTCCACCATGCAGGCGTCGGTAAAAATCCCATGGCTTCGCTCGGCAGATCGATGCCGGTCTTTTTCCCTAACCCGAACGTGGCCCACCAATCATACAGCTCGCTGGGCCCCAATCCGGTAATGCCATAATCGACGGAATTATTGAGTGGCGGCGTAGTATATTCCGGCGATCCGCCACCGACGATATAGAAGTAAACGTCGGACGATTGTGCGAGCGCGGATGCGAGATTGATATACCCGTGCGATTCCCAGTCCAGATACTTTGTAGGCGTAGAAGAGTTATATGGATCGGGTACCATAAGATAGCCCGGCGAATATAATTCCTGATCCGGCGCGATGATTCCCTCCTTCAGCGCCGCAACGCCATCAAGTGGTTTGATCGTCGAACCGGGCTGGTACTGTCCGGAAACGATGCGATTAAAGAGCGGCTTGTCGGGCGACGTCAGATAATTTTCTATCTCTGCCGTATTACTCGCAGAGTTGGTGAATGCATTATTATCAAACCCCGGAAGATTGACGAGCGAAAGCACCGCGCCGGTCTGCGGGTTAATCGCGAGCCCGATACCCACCTGGCGATTCAGCGTTGCAAGTTCCTGCGCGATGCGATTGTAAAGCTCGGTCTGCAATCCACCATCGATCGTCAAATGCACCGATCCACCGATTGTCGAAGCGGATTGCTGTTCTTCCCCCAGCACGTTTCCGTTGGCGTCGGCGAACTTGATATCCACGCCCGGCGTTCCCTGGAGGACCGTATCATATTCCTCTTCGATGCCCATCTTCCCCACAAAATCATCTGCGGTGAGTTTTGGATCGCTCGCAAGATCGCTCTGGCTCACACGGCCGACGTATCCCACGACGGATGAAAATACCGGCCCGTTCGGATAGTATCGCTCAAAGTCGCTTTGGATCTTTATGGTCGATGACGCGCCGAGCGCCTGCAAATTTACCAACTCCGACTGATTGATATTCTCCGCCAACACCACCGGCGTGGAAAAATCCTGTGCTTCACTTTGGTCAAGCAGGGACCACATCGTTGATGATGAAATGTCAAGAATATTTTGCGCCGCGGCGAGTGTCGAACTCTGCAGGTCGGGATTGGAAATAAAAAGATGCGCATCAAGCACGGCATCGAACACCGCGGTATTTTCTACCAGCGGATTGCCCTCGGCATCGTAGATGATGCCACGCGGCGCGGGCGTTGCCGTCGCTTGATCGGCATTGTCGAGCGCCCGCGCGGCGTAGTACGCGCCGCCACCCCAATTCAAATATGCCACGCGGCCCAAAATGATAAGCGCGATGATCCCGATGACCACCCCAAGCATGATGAGCGGGCGGGCACCGAGCGGCACCTCCACCATATCAAGGTCATGACCCCAATCATCATTCAACGAATCCTCGAATGGGATATCCGGTTTCCTTTTCATCGCAAGAATATTATTGCGAGCTGAGCCGATCAAGCGTAAAGAATACCAAACCGCCAAAGATCAGACCGCCACAGAGATCAATTAATAACGGTCTCCCATTTTGCAAAAATGCCGCTGGGGCGATCGCAAGATACAAAAGAAGAAAGCCAATCACGACCGCAACCGGCGCTGCTATCCACGTGGTCCACGCGAACACTTTATGGAAGGCATATGCCGCGATCGGAATAATGCCGAACACAAAAATATCAGTGCTCACCACAGGAGACCAATTGATCACCATAATGGCAAAAAGCACACATACGAGAAGTTCCCCTATATCAAAAAAGAATGCGAACACGATGAGCGTAGCCAAGATAACATTGACGAACACCCCCGCCGATGCGAACCAAAATTGGAGTGCGCACGCGAGAAGAAGAATAAGAATGGCAAGAATAAATCGTAGTCGCATAGTATTATTTCATAATAAGTACCGTTTCAATATTATTCACGTCATAGGGAAAATTGAGCATCGCTTGCTGGAAAAGGCTGTCTGCAGAAGTGCTCGTCGCAGACACCTGCGCGATCGGCAATCCGTATGGAAGACCGGGTGCGGCGGAATATACGATGGCGCCGGGCGGAATCGGCGCGGTACTCGCAATAGATCCAATGATCGGATACGAACCACCCTGCAAGAGCCCATCCGCACCGCTTGCGCCGATACGTACCGGCATTTTAAGTGTGTTATCAAAAATAGTTTCCACGATCGCCGAATCCGGAAATACGCTCGTCACCTGACCAATCAGCATTCCTTGAAATAGCACGGCCGCACCCTGCGCAACGCCTTCATGTGCGCCTTCGTTCACAAGAAGCTCGTTCCGAAAGTTCATCGGATAGCGCGAGTACACCATCGCACGGATCTCATTTGAAGTGGAAGTCGGCAACTGCGATGCCACCACTTGCAACGTTGCAAGCTGTGCTGAGAGCGCATCGTTTTGGGCGGCAAGCGTCTGATCGTCCGCTTGCGCCGCCGCGGGGCCGACGCTCGCGCCAGATCCTTGTGCACCACCGGGCGTCGGACTCAGCCACGCGCGGATTGCCCATCCATAGGATGGCGCAAAAAAAATAAGAAGAGCGAGGATGACGATGAGCGCGCCGGAAATCCAGTGGTTATTCGATATGCGCTGTCGCCCCATAAGAGATATGTTCCATTATAAATTGATATACAACGGCTTCAACGGATTATCGAGAAGCTCGCGATGCCCATCGAAGTCGTCCACCATCTGGCCAAGCCCGCGCACCACGCAGGTCAGCGGATCGTCGGCCACGGTCACAGTAACGCCGGTCTCTTTTTCGAGCAGCTCGTCGAGTCCGCGCAGGAGCGCCCCGCCGCCGCACAGCACGATGCCGCCACGCAAAACGTCGCCCGCCAATTCCGGCGGAGTTTCTTCGATCACCTCATGCACCGAGTCAACGATCTGACGAAGTGACTTTGAAATCGCCATCCGGACGTGATTGTTCTTCATACCCACTTCGCGCGGAAGGCCGCTCGTGTAATCGCGACCGCGGATTGGCACTTCCATGCGCTCGTCGAGCGGAATCGCGGAACCAACCGCGATCTTTGCAAACTCCGCGGTCGGCTCGCCTATCGCAAGATGGAACTCGTCGCGCACATAGCGGATGATGTCCTCATTGAATTTGTCCCCTGCCACTTTTAATGTTCTTGAAACGACCGTGCCGCCGAGCGAAATAACCGCGATGTCCGTGGTGCCACCGCCGATGTCAATGATCATGCTCGCCGACGGCGTCATGATCGGCAAGCCCGCGCCAAGCGCGGCCGCCGTCGGCGATTCCACAAGATATACTTTTGAACAGCCGGCATTCAGCGCCGCGTCCTCAACGGACTTTCGCTCCACTTCCGTAAGATTATTCGGGATCGCAAGGATCGCGCGGCGGTATGACATGATCGGGCTGGCCTTCGGACGGCTGAGCAAATGGCGCAACATCTCTTCGGTCATTTCAAAATCGGAGATCACCCCATTCACGAGCGGGCGCACCACGTTGATGTGCGGCGGCACGCGACCCAACATTTTTTTTGCTTCATCACCAACGGCCAATACGTGGTTGGTTTTGGTATTGATCGCCGCGACGGACGGCTCGTTCACAACAATTCCTTTGTTCTTTAAATAGATGAGCGAGTTCGCCGTGCCAAGATCGATGCCAATATCTTTAAAAACGTTGTCGAAGAGTGCCATAGGTATGCCGAGTGAATATTAATTATTTTTTAATAAGTTCCAATGCTTCCTTAAGATCCATCACGCGAGCCTCTTTTTCGGTGCGTTTTTTGACCTCTACCGTGCCATCGCCAAGCTTGGCACTGACGACAATCCTCCACGGAATGCCGATCAAATCGGCCTCCGCAAACTTCTCTCCCGCGGATATTTCCCTATCGTCATAGAGTACTTTGATGCCTGCCTTTTGTAAAGAATCGTAGATTTTTTCGCCGTCGGCGCCGCCGAGGGCAAGCACATGCACCGCAAACGGTGCGACCGATTCGGGCCAGATGATGCCGTGCTCGTCATTATATTTTTCCACAATCACGCCCATGGCGCGGGAGATACCCAACCCAAAACACCCCATCGTCGCATATCGTTTTTTACCATCCTTGTCATTAAAAGTGAGATCGAACGCCTTGGTGAATTTCTGTCCCAGATCAAAAACATTTCCCACTTCCGACGCGCGCGCTTTTGCGAGCGTACCCTTATTGCAGCGCGTACACTCTTGACCCTCTTTTTCTTTTGCAATCTCCACATTCACGCAAAAATCGCAGACATCGCAGTATAAAATATCATCCTCGCCCGCGTCGGTAAGCACCATAAATTCGTACGAAATTTTTTCTGTGAATGCACCGCCGGATGCTTCGGTCACTTTTGCCGTAAGACCCATTCGCTTGAATATCTTCAGGTACGCTTTCTTCATCTCCGCGTAGAACCGCTCAAAATCTTCCTGCGTCTCATGGAAGCTGTACATATCCTTCATCAAAAACTCCACGCCGCGCATGAGGCCGGACTTCGAGCGCAATTCATCGCGAAACTTCCAATTGATCTGGTACACCGCCTTCGGCAGATCTTTGTAATTATTGATATAGCGCATGACGAGCGGCGTCACCACTTCTTCCTCGCTCTGGCCAAGGGCATATTCTTTTTCCGTCCGGCTCTTGATCTTAAAAAGCACATCGATCTTGTCCCAACCGCCGGTCGTCGCCCAAATGCTCTTTGGGTGGATCATCGGCATGGAAATTTCCTGGCCACCGGCGGCATCCATTTCCTCGCGGACGATGTTTTCTATATTATTCAATACGCGCAGACCAAGCGGCAGATAGCTGTATACCCCCGCCATCAATTTGGAAACAAATCCCGCACGCGCCAAGAGCTGGGCATTTACCGTCGCCTCATCCTTTGGGGCGTTCCGCTCGGTCTTCGTGAACAATTGAGATTGGCGCATATAGGCACATTTTAGCACCGACGCGCATGCTAATCAATCGCCAAAAATAACGACTTTGCATGCGCGCCGGGACATCGCCTAATCCATTCCCCTAAGAGAAGAGATTGCCTCGCACAACTCCTCTATTCCCTCGAGAAACAAGAGTATGCGCTCGTCCACCTCGTCGAACCGCCCGTCGACATATTCCATGAGCGTGTCCAATACCGGACCCATTTCCTCGTGGACAATGCCACGGAATTGCTGTATTAATTCGTCCTTTTCTGATTGTTCCATGCAACAATCATACTCATCGCACATTAAAACTTTCTAAACTCATTTTTGCGCGCTCGCAAGCTGAAAATTTGCCAAAAACACCAGCACCGGCTCGCCACATTCATTGCAAAATGAATACTGACTGAATATTCCCCGATCGCTCACCCGCACGCACTTCGTCCGCTCCAACTCCTTTCCGCACAGATCACATGTTTCTATGTGCATATTTTTTATTAAAATTAATTAAAATGACCTTTGTTGGATAAATTATAGGCGCACAAAAAAGTAAGTCAAAAAACTTTTAATGAAAATTTAATGCTTTTTTCTATTGCCGCCCGCGATACCAAAGACTATTTTTTATTACTCCGCTTTTTCTTTCTGGCCAGCTTCGGATCACGCGAGACGAACCACTTGTCGTTCACATCAAACCACCATGCGTCGGAGTGAGTGGAAAGAAGGTATTTTCCAACCGCCTTGCCCTGCTTTGTCTTCAAGCGCGGAAGCGCGCTCTTGAGCCACGCACGCGCCTTTGTGTTTCCCCTCAACTCCTGTTCGCGCAACGTTGCGATCCATTCAAGCGAATCGGCATCTTTCACCAACTTAGCCTCCAACGTTTGCTTCGCCTGTTCTTCGGTATAAAATTCCCCCATCTCTTTTCCGAACGGAACTTCCATCGCAAGATCTTTAAACGCCTGCGATTCCGCAAGACGACCGTACCGCTGGTGAACATAATTAAGATCGGATGTCCGCCCTTCTGCAAAATCGTGGAACATGCTCATATAAACAACTCTGGCCCGATCGGCCCCTGGCGTCAAATAACAGAGCGCATACGCAATGTAGGTGGTGCGAAGAAGATGCTCCGCCACCGACTGCTCGCCGGTTCCCAAGAACCAAAGCCCCGAGCGCGGCGTCTTGCTCAAAATGCCAGCCTCATAAATGAAGTGGGCAATAGACTGGAGCTGATCCTCTTTTTTCATGGATTAATAATAACACACCCGACCAGCTGGCCTATAAGATCACGCCGCCGCCGAACATTTCACCATCCGCACCATAAAATACTGCCGACTGACCCTCAGCCACAAATTTTTGTGGGGTAGCGAACACGAGTTTGTAATTCCCATTCCTTGATTTTGAAAGCGATGCCTCTGAAAGTGGCTGGCGATAGCGCACGCGAGCGCGCACGGAAAACCACCCACTATCTACCGATATACTATTTGTCGGAGTTCCATCGGAAATAAAATTTATCTGTGTCAGCTCAACTTCCGTGCGATAGAGTGCCGGATCATCACTCCCTTCCGCAAGTACCACGGTGTTCGTCATCGCATCCTTCGATGCCACATACAATGGTTTGCGCGCCGCGCCGGCGACGCCGGTCTTCGGAAACGCAAAATCGGCATCAATGTGCCGCTGGCCGATGGTATAGAATTCAGTTCCCGAATGCTCACCGATTTTCTCACCCGCGGTCGTCATCAACGCGCCGCGATGTTCCGGAATATATTCTTTAAGAAAATCATCAAGCGAAAATTTTCCGAGAAAACAGATGCCCTGCGAATCTTTTTTCTCCGCTGTTGGCAATCCGGCGCGGCGCGCGATCGCGCGCACCTCCGGCTTTACCATTCCGCCAATCGGGAACAAACAACGCGCGAGCTGCTTTTGACCGAGCGTCCATAAAAAGTATGACTGATCTTTGTTAGTATCAACGGCCTCGTACAATTTATAAATCACATTTTGTGATTTATGCGGAGCCTGCAGTTTGGCTTCCGAAGCTTCCGCCGTTAGCCTCACGTAGTGCCCCGTCGCCACATAGTCCGCACCGCTCGCGAGCGCCTTCTCCAAGAACAACCCAAACTTGATCTCGCGATTGCACATCACGTCCGGATTCGGCGTGATCCCGGCGCGATAGCCCTCTATCATATATTGCACCACACGATCTTTATATTCCTGCCTCGAAATCCCACACATAGAACGGGATGCCGATATGTTCCGCCACGCGACGCGCGTCTTCTGCGTCGGTCTCGGCGCAGCCGTCGATGTTGTAACACTTCATGAAAACACCCACGACCTCGTAGCCTTGTTCGTTTAATAAATACGCCGCGACGGAGCTGTCCACCCCGCCCGACATGCCGACGAAGACGGCCTTTTTTGAGATACTTGACATTTCTATAATATAAAGTATAATACTCTCAGAACCACTTGGAGGACTTCTATGATTACCACCATGAAATGGATGGCCGGCGCTTGCGCAGGCTGTGCTGTCTACTTTGCATTCAACCATCTAGCGATACCGACTGCTCTTTGTACCGCTAGCGCAGTAGTAAACGCCCTTAGCAGCATCAACTTTAGCAATAAATAATAATACCTATTTATTGCCCCCCGGCGCAGCACACTCGTGTTGCGCCGCTTTCTTTATTTTATACCTTTATATGAGCGGGCGTAACTCGCGTCCTGCGCTGTTTCGAAAACCTTGTTGCCGCAAGGAAATTGCAGCGTTCGAAGCGAGTAGAAATTTTTCCGGGCACCCGCGAGTCCGCGAGCTGGGTGGAAAAATTTCGTTATGAGCGAGAACGATGCCCGAGCGGCAACCGGTTTGAGGGACAGCGCAGGATGCGAGCTACACCCGTTCCACGTAATCCCCCGTCTGCGTGTTCACGCGGATCATGTCGCCTTCGTTCACGAAGAGCGGCGCAGAGATCTTTGCGCCTCCCTCGATCGTCACCACCTTGCTACCACCCTGCGCGGTATTACCTTTGAGCGCCGGCGGGGCTTCCACTACTTTGAACTCCATCTTGACTGGGATTTCGATCGTGATCACTTTGTCCTCGAAGATCATCGTCTGCACGCGGGTGTTCGGCTTCAAAAACCTCGCCTGCTCACCGGCAACTTCAGCATCGAGCGCAAAACGATCCTTTGGATTATTTTCCGTATGGAACCAATATTGCCCCTTCGCTTCATAAATAAAAATCGCGTGCTTGCGCTCGATCTCCGCCTCTTCGAACGAATCGCTCGCCTGGAAGTTGCGATCCAAAAGCTTGCCCGTGATGAGATTGCGGATGCGCGTCTGCACGACTGCCTTGCGTTGCTGCATGCGCAAAAAATGCGTCTCGAGCACCTCGTACGGCGCGCCATCCATGATGAATAGAACTCCCTTGGTTAAGTCGGTATATGCAAGTGCCATGTCGGTAATATGATATAACAAAAAACCGCCCTTTTGCAAGAGCGGTTTTTTTATGAAAATTTCGTTACTCTTTTCCGCCTTCTGCCGGCGGCTGTTCCGCTCGCCCAGAGCTCGTAGAGCGGGTGCCGCCTTCCGGCTCTTCGATCTTGAGATTGACGCGGGCGTTGTTCTTGACGCCGACGATCCTTAAAAGCGAGCGAATGGCCTTGGCAGTCGCACCCTGGCGGCCGACAACCTGGCCCATGTCCTGCGCATTCACATGAAGCGAAAGCAATACGCCCATCTCGTCAACCTTGCGGTCAACCTTCACATCATCCGGATGGTCCACAAGGGACTTCACCAAGTACTCGAGGAATTCCTGATCTGCTGAAGATGTATTCGTCATTGATATTCGGTATGTACTTTTTGTTCGATGATTCGAACCGTCGACCTTTTTTACTACGCGGCTGCTTCTGCTTCTGCGGCTACTTCGGCAACGGGAGTTTCTGCGACGGCCTCTTCCGCTGGCGCGGCAGCTTTCTTTTCTTCAACAACCTTGGCAACTGCCTTTGGCATCTTTATTGCGATCGCTTTTCCGGTGAGCGTCCCCTGCTTTACCAAAAGATTATGCGCGGTGACGGTCGGCTGGGCGCCCATCTTTACCCAGTGCAAAACGCGCTCCTTTTTGACAGTCGTCGCCTTCGTGCGCGGATCGTATGCACCAAGATCCTCCACCGGCGGAGCCGCCATCTTTGAGCGTTTTTCTGCCACAACCACCCGATAGCTCGGCTGGTGCTTCTTTCCAATGCGTTGTAATTTAATAGCCAACATGCGTTCCATTATACTAAATGACGCGTAAAGGTCAAGCTTCCCTTCCGCCGAAGTGGGTCGGCTTGATGGAATAGTAATATGTGTGATAAAAAGATATTGGAACACAAGCGACGGGAGGCAGTATGCGTAAGAGATTGAAGGAGTATATTCTCCTTTCCTTCCTTAAGTGGAAGTTGGTAAGGATGGAAGATTATCTTAACCTCCAGCGGGCAAGCGCGAGCACCTACCAGCAGGGGCGCAGGCGAATCGAACCGCTCCAGGCGAGGATCGCGAAAGTAAAGCGGAAGATTGCTCAACTTGACCCTCGCGGCCCTCTAGTCCCGCTCTCCTAACAAACCAAAATGGCGGCTCGCATTTCAGCGGGTCGCCATTTTTTATTTTACGATCGGCGCAGAACTTAGTGCGCTTCCGTGCGATCCTTGAACTTGTTCAAGAGATGCGCAGCGTAGTCCTTGCCGCCAAGGCCGAAGGCCAAGCCGCCGGCGAGCGCCATCATCGCGATGAATCCCGTCACGATCGTCTGGATGATCGTCGACGCGATGTTCAACTGCGTAAGCGCCGTCAGCAATCCAAACACGGCGATCGCCCAATACGTCACCGTACCCAGGAACGGTCCCGAGTGAAGCTTTGCGCTCATCACCGACGCCGTCACGATCCTGCGCGCGAAGTGCGCGAGTACGAACGCCGCGAGCATGATGAGCACCGCCGCGATCACGTTCGGCAAGTAGTTCAACACCGCCGTCAGAAACTCTGACAACGCGTAGAGCTGAAGACTGTCAGCCACCGCGAGCAAGAACGCGATGATGATGAACCAGTACACGAGCTTGCCAAAAAAGTATGCCGCACGCAATTTGAGCCCGGCGCGTTCAAAGATCGGCTTCAACCCGATCTTCTCAAGGAACACATCAAGGCGGATCCCCTCGAGGATCTTCTCCACGAGTGCGCCCAATCCCGCCGCAACGATCAAACCGATGACCAGCACGACGAGCGCGCCGATCAGGTTCGGCACATAATTGACAACTCCCCACCAAAGGTTCTGAAGCGAACCTACCACCACATCTGTCCAACTTTGTACAACCATAGTAATGATTAAATAGTTATGAAATCCGCAAACTCGACCTTTTATTCATTACTTCTATTATAGCAAACCGAGCGGAGCCATCTCGTTCGCGAGCTGTGCATTGTTGTTGAACTGGATGCACTTGATGCCAAGCTCCCGCGCGACGCGCAAGTTCGATTCCTTGTCGTCAATAAACAACGCCTCTTCCGGCTTCACCTTCAACTTCTTCAGCGCATAGTGATACATCGCTTTGGACGGCTTCTGCATTCCCAATTTATACGAAAGGAACGTGTGATCAAAATGCGAATAGAGATCGAAGTGCTCATCCACAAGACTTCGCGTCTGGCTCACATTCGAAAGGAGCGCCACCGGATACTGTTTGCGCAATTTGTCCACCGTCCTTAAAAGATCTTTGTTCAATTTGATATTTTTTATCGCTATCGACACCCATATCTTTTTGAGATTTCCTTTGGTGTGAAATTTTTTCTTGATCAGCGCAAAGAACTGCGCGGCGGAAACTTTACCGTAGAGCATCCGGTCGAGATATTGATTGTGGAGCTTTACGATCTTTTCCGGCGGCGCGCCGATGGCCTTGGCAAACTCTTCATAGATGCCGTCGAACGACCGCTCCGAATCAATAAGCACTCCCCCGATGTCGAATAAAATTACTTTGATCATATCTTATGTATACCATAGATACTGTCCGCCGCTTGAAATTATTACTAGGTTCTCTATAATCAGTGAGCAAAGACGGTCGCCGGTCGATCGCATTGGGCCCATAGTAAAGTGGTATTACGCGGCATTCGCATTGCTGAGGCGGGAGTCCGATTCTCCCTGGGTCCACTAACCAGTAACTATAGAAATGAGTAATAATTTTGGAAAATCAATTGAGGAACTAACAGAGCGAGAATTAGTGGACAGCGTCAATGCTGCTAATCCTGCCTATGGACAGGTTGCAATGGGTGAGCTGACAAGGCGTAGTATGAATCGATTAAGAGAGTCGATTGACGGTCTTAATAAATCAACAGGTATTTATTCGAAAGTTATTATCGTATTAACAGTACTTCTCGTAATTCTTGCCGTTGAACAAGAACTAATTATTATCTTTCCTCCACACGGACTTTGGATTCTGATATATATCCTCCCTTTAATTGTGCTAGCCCTAATTGCAATATGGATGGCAAATAGGTCTCTTGATGTGAAATAAAAGCCTGATTAGATTTATTTCGCCACAGCAACCTCCCCTTCCGGCTCCAGCTTGAGCGACACCACCTTTGAGCTGCCATCTTCTGCGAGCGTGACGCCGTAGAGGATGTTGGCTGCCTCCATCGTGGCGCGGTTGTGCGTGACGACGATGAACTGCGTGCGTTTGGAGAAATCCTTGAGCATAGTACCGAAGCGGCGAGCGTTGCGCTCGTCGAGCGGCGCGTCGATCTCGTCGAGCACGAGGAATGGCGGCGGGCTGACGGAGACCATCGCAAAGAGCGCGGCGATGCCGACCAGCGACCGCTCGCCGCCGGAGAGCATATCGAGCGACGTCGTTTTCTTGCGCGGCAGCTTGATCTCGATATCCACGCCGCCGTTCTTTTCCTGATAGAGCTCGTCTTCGGTCTGCTCGATAGCATCCTTTACATCGCCACCTTCTGCGCTGTCCTCGTCTTCATCTTCCGCCGTGCGCTCACTTTTCGGCTTTAACACTTTTAATTTTGCAGAACCGCCATCGAACATCAGCGCAAAGAATTTGGCGAACTCGTCGTTTATTTTGTGGAGTGATTTATCGAACTCGGTTTTTATTTTTTCGTTCAGCTCATGCATAAGCGCGGAAAGATCCGCGACCGCCTTGTTGAGATCCTCTGATTCTTTTATTAAAAATGCGTGGCGGGTGGCCGTATCCTCGGCTTCCTTCATCAACGCCTGATCCACTTCGCCAATGCTCGCCAAGTCGCCGCGCAAGCGGAAGATGCGATGCTCCATGTCTGCGAAATTGCCCGCAAAACCTGATAGACCGCTCGCGCCGGCGGAGACAGCGTCAGCAAGCGACGCATCGCGGAATTCCTCCGCTTTGCGGCCGGCCTGGTCTACTTGGCGCA
This sequence comes from uncultured bacterium, assembly GCA_963807165.1. Classification (GTDB taxonomy): domain Bacteria; phylum Patescibacteriota; class Minisyncoccia; order UBA6257; family 2-01-FULL-56-20; genus JAKAGE01. The sequence continues at coordinate 298,630 of CAWDZM010000001.1, forward strand.
AGACCTCGTCGCGACGCAGATCGATACGCTCCTTCTCGAGCAACAATTCACGATTGATCTTTTCCCATGCGTCGAGCTTTCCCTGCGCCTGCTGAACGTCGGCGACCGCGCCCTTGAACGTGGCATAAAACGTTTCCTGACCGGACTCGAGCTCTTTTTCTTTTGAGCGAAGCGATGTGATGCTCTCTTCAAGCTCGGCGAGATCCTTCGCCGCCGTCTCAAAATCGCGACGCAAGGATTCCGGCACGGCTGCAGCTGCAGCAGATTTTGTATTGCTCTGCACTTCAACTTCGCGCGGTTCATCTTTTTCCTCGAGCGCAAACGTGATCTCCTCCAACACCGTTTCGATTGCGGCAAGTATCGCAAGCGGCTCCTCGTCGAGCACGGATTCCAGCTCTGCCTTTATCTTCTGCAACACATCAATGAAATGTTCCGACGAATGGTCTGCAGATGATGCAGCACCGCGGGCGGCGTTGTTCACCACGGCGTGCTTTGCCATTTCAATCTGCGCCTCAATGCGCCCAACATCCTTTTGCACCTTGCTCCGCGCATCCATCAGCGCCGTCACCTCATCTTTTATCTTCGCCAAGCGCTTGCGCTCCTCCGGCTGGCTTTCTTCGATCGCCACCTGGCGCGTCTCCGCCGCGCGCTTTTCTTTTTCTAAAATTTCGTACTGTGTGGTGTGCCCCGCGATGCGCGACTCCACCTGCTCGCCCTTCGCGCGCAACTCATGGAGTTGCGAACCGAAGAACTGGTTCTCGAGCGAGCGCAATTCTTCTTCGAGCGCCCCGCGGCGTTCCCACCGGCTCGTCTGGCGCTTGAGCGATCGTAAATGCGGCTCTATCTCTTCGACGAGCGCCGTTACTTTGTCAAGATTTATTTTACTGTTTTTTAATCTCCGCTCAGCGTCAGCTTTTTTGATCTGATATTCGCGCAAGCCCAAAATTTCCTCTATCATTTCGCGACGCTCAAGCGGCGTGGAACGGATAAAAAGATCGCTATCCCCTTGTCCAATGATGATAAGCCCCTTGGAGCCCAACCGCGCCTTCGCCAAAAAATCGATGAGGTCGCGGAGTAAGATCTCTGACTTATTCAAATAATATTTACTTGCACCGTCGCGCGAGATCTGGCGCGAAACGACGACTTCCTCAAAATCCACCGGAAAAAATTTATTCTTGTTCTCAAAATATAAACTTGCCTGCGCCATGCCGACGCGGGCGCGCTTCTGCGTGCCGGCAAAGATCAAATCCTCCACCTTTGCGCCACGCAAATTCTTTGCATCACGCTCGCCGAGCAACCATCGCAACGCATCCACGATATTCGATTTGCCGGAACCGTTTGGCCCCACGACCGCCACGATCCCCGCCGGAAATTCCAAAACGGTCTTTCCCGCAAAGGATTTGAATCCGTTCAGTTCGAGCCGTTTGAGAAAGTGGGATTCGGAAGATGACATGATAAAAATTCGCCGGGATTATTTTGCAGGCCTATTTGTGTTTCTTCAGCGCGTTCTTTGCCGCCTCGAGCTCGGCCTCCTGTTTTGAGGGACCGCTCCCATTCGCGATCAGCTTGTCACCATAATAGACGCCCATCGTAAAAATGCGCTTGTGTGCCGGGCCCACCTCATCGATCATCTGATACGTCGGCGTCAGCTTAAATTTTTCCTGCACCATTTCCTGCAACTCGCTCTTTGCATCCTTATACGTTTTATTTTTCAACACCCCGTCGAGATTGCTCATCACGAAATCGTGCACGAACGGCCGCATCTTTTCAAACCCTTGATCGAGATAGATCGCGCCGATCAGCGCTTCCATCGCATTCGCAAGAATGACCTCGCGCGCCTTGCCGGTGTCCTTCTTTTCGCCGCGCGACATCAAAATAAATTTCTGCATGCCAAGTTTTTCAGCGACCTTCGCGAGGATCTGATAGTTCACCAGCGCAGCGCGAAACACCGTCAGCTGACCTTCCGGTTCTTTGGGAAATTTCTTAAAGAGCTCCTCGGAGACGAGGAGTTCGAGCACAGCATCACCCAAATATTCCAAACGCTCATTGTGCGGCAACGGCCAGCGCGGATATTCGTTGAGGTATGAACGGTGCGTGAGTGCCTCCGTCAAAAGATCCTTATTGATAAACGTGATCCCAATATTTTTTTCTAGTTCGTCTGATGATGCCATTATGATGCAGCGGGTACTTTCTCCCGATAGACCGTTCCCAACACGCCGTTGATGAACCGCGCGGCGTTCGGACCTCCATAGTTTTTTGCAAGCTCGATCGATTCGTTGATGGCAACTTTCGGCGGCACTTCATTCGGATCCGCGTAGAGCAACTCATAGAGACCGATGCGCAAAATATTGCGATCGATCACCGCGATCTTTTCGAGCGGCCATTCCGGCGCGGCGCGACGGATGACAGCATCGATATCTTTCAGATGCACGGCCACGCCCTGCAAGATCTTCCAGCCGAACTCCGGCTCATCAACGCCCGGCGCAAACTCCGCCATGTTGCGCTCAAGAATGTCGGTGATGTCCTTTTTTTGATTATAAAAATCCCACTCGTAGAGTGACTGCAGGACGACGGTTCGGATTAAGTGCCGTGTGGCCATGATTAGGAAAGAACAATTTCTGCAAAGAGCGACTGCTTCATAGTGCTATGTGTTACATTTTTCCGCACTGCGCGCATGTCCGATGCGCGACCCGCGGTGCTCCGCAATTTTTGCAGACCAATAACTTGCGCTTCTTCATCGCGAGATGCGAGCGCCGGTTTCCGGTCTTACTCCTGGTATGATGCTTAGTTGGTACGCCACCCATAAAAATGATTAAAAGTTAATTTATCTGTTCATTTTAGGACGCGGGGCCAAAAAAGTCAACCGGTGCGCGGCGCACGGGCCATTTTTCTTGAGCGCCCGCATGTGGGCGGCGGTGCCATAGCCCTTATGGATATTAAAGCCGTATTGCGGATATTGCTTAACCAACCGGACCATACACCGATCGCGCGACACCTTGGCGATGATAGATGCTGCGGCGACCGCGGGAAATTTCTCGTCCGCTTTGATAACTGTCCTGGCGTTGATCCTCTCTTTCATGCCCGGCATGACAGCTTTTTGTTGACGCACCTTACTCCCGATGTACAGCCCGCCGTCGAGATACACCTCCGTACCTCGCGGCATTTTATGTTTTTTTAATAATCGCAAAAGGGCGCTCTCCGCGGCGCGGTTCGCAGCGGCGGAAATATTCAAGCGCTCTATCCCGCGCGGGTATACACGCGCCAGCGCAAAATATACGCCGGGGCTAGCTCGAAGCTCCTTCGCCAAAATCTCCCGCCGCGGCGCGGAGAGTTTTTTAGAATCTTTTAATGCGCGGAACGGGGCGTGCGCAACGCGGCCGCGTGAGTCGAGCGTGAGCGCGGCGGCGGCGACCACCACCGGCCCTGCCAACGCGCCACGCCCCACTTCATCGATGCCGATCATCCACGTTACCCGCGACATCAAAAACTCGTTCCTGTTCCCAAATTATTTACATCACTAATGGACTGCTGAACATATCCCTGCAATTGAACAATACTCCACCAGAAAAAAATAATGCTTGAAATAATAAGCAATGCAAGAGCAATATATCCTATCTGTTTCGCTCGCGGATCCACAGAGCGCATATATTTAATCCCCTGCCATTTAGTAATCGCAAGATAAAAAATTATGGGGAGCACGATACTAAAACCATAGAGCAACAGCTGATCCATAACGCCGGTGCCGAGCGGAGCCTCAGTCAGTTTGGCGCCGCAGTTGGGACAGAAATAATATTCCGGCTTTACGGGAAAATGACATTGCGGGCATATCTGCGGTCCAAAAGTCGTCGGTTCCATAACAGGAACGGCGGGAGTAGAGACCGGCGTCTGCATAGGCGATTGAGATGGCGGCTGCGGCGGCAACGGTATTTCATCCATATAAATTTATTCTACCATTTTTACCGCCGCAGCCGCCAAAATCTAATGTGGTCGGCGTACCTCTGCCGTCTTTAAATGCGGCAGTTCGCGATACGAAGCCGACGGCCTGTTCTCAAAAAAAAGCCCGCGCGATCTGGTTGGATCGTACGGGCAAGACGGGAGAACAGGAGTGCAATGCTTATTGCTTAAGTGATTCGCTCGGCGCGGGCATGAGGGTCGGGATCGGAGCTGACCCCGGTTTTTCCAATGAGACGTCAGCGGGTTGCTGACCATCTTTGCGCGCCTGGTCGAAGTTCAGCGCGATATGCGTCACGTGACCGGCGCGCACCGCAACGGACATAGCAATTTCTTGTCCGCCCTTGATCCTGACGGTGATGTCATGGTCTCCAGGTCCGAGGAGTAATACTTTACCCCTCCCCAAACCGGAAAAGTTTTTTACCCGGCCGTTTGTGGCGCCATCTCCATCGAGAAGGACGTTTCCATTTTCCACAGCCTTCCGCTCATCCTTCGGAATCTGGTCGAGGTCAAACTTGATACCCGACAGATCAGAAGGTTCTCCAACGGAGTATTGGTAACCATATCCATAGGATCCGTAGTACCAGAACCCTGGATAGAATCCCATAGAGTAATACCAGCCGGGGCCGTACGACACTCCCCAGAAGAATCCGCCGGGCCACCATCCGCGATGATGGAATGTTCCCGTAGCAACATAATTGCCGTTGCCATGGAATTCATTCACGGGGCGGTTGGTGACGAACGTTCTCGGAGAGACGCTGGCGTTATTCCTTGGTTGGTTGTGGCCGCGAGGGATCGCTTGATTCCTCGGTTGGTTGTGGTTGCTGTTGCTGTGGTTGCTGTTGTTGCGTGGCGCGCGGACAGTATTGCCGGCGCTTCTTGTAGCGCCGCCTGTGCTTCGCGCACCACCGCCGCTCGATGAAGATCCGCCGCGGGATCCGCCACCACCGCGCTGCGCCTCTGCCGCGAACGGCAGAAGAGCGAGCAATGTCACCATTACCGCAATCATTCTGATTTTCATAACCCCTTCACTGCCTTTGTGATGTTCTTCGCTTCTGAGGTGCTTTACGGCTTTGTCTGGTTATTACTCACAGTTCTTGGATCTGTTTTCCAGTTCTATTTTTGAAACAATTCCGCATGGGTCTGCATACCGAATATTCGGCGAAAGCGCCGGGAACCAATCCGTCGGTTGCACAATATCCTTTTACGATTGATATGTGCAGGGTTAGAGAAGTAAAAATAGAATGGATGACTTTTTCCGCGCGCTGTGCCCCCACCTGGATTTGAACCAGGGACCATCTCCTTAAAAGGGAGCTGCTCTACCAGACTGAGCTATAGGGGCAATTCCTGCTAATAGTAGTGAAAATCGTCAGAAATTTCAACCGGGCGTGGCGTTATTTTCTTTTCGCGCGATATTCGTTCTTAATCTTGAGATACGCCTCCTGCGTTCCATGCTCACTTTTATTTTTTCGCATAAGCCGTGCAGGATATTTTTTCTTAACGCGCGCGAGCTTCGCGCGGATGATCTTTTCGGAATCAAGATCCAACAACACCGCCATCTCGATTGCATATAAGAACACGTCGGCAAGCTCGCCTTTCAGTTTTTCCAATTTCTCCTTATCTTTTTTTGTGCCTTCGATATCCAAACTCTGCCACTGGAAAAGTTCCAGTAGTTCGGCGGCTTCGATTGATATGGACTTTGCAATATCGGACGGGCGAAGCATGTGCCAATTTCTCGCCTTTAGATACGCCTTGATGTCTTTCTCTAATTTCTTCATGCCTGTTTATTATGCCTTCTTACGGAACACCGTCAAGCCGGCGCGTTTTGAGTAGCCACACTTTGCGGCGAACGCGAAGTTTTTGCGCTCAGTTTCAAAATAGATCGATGTGCCCTTCACCGCCGCGGCAAGCTTCTTCATCATCGCCTGCCCCAACCCCTGGCGCTGATATTCCGGCGTGATGATAAGATCGAGCACTTTCGTATCAATCGCAAAGTCGGAGAGCGCGCGGCCGATGGCGACGAGCTCGCCGTCGGCGTTCCGCGCGGAGACGACAATATCGCACTGCGCAAGCGAGTGCTTCATGCGCTCTGCAGAATATTGCTTCATCGTCCCCCAACCGAGCTCTCTATAGAGCGCCGCCGCCTCGGCGGGCTTCACCATTTTTTTATCGGTCGAAATAATAATGCCACGCTCCATAAAAATCGTACTGAAAAAAATTACTGTTCTTTTTCAAGCTTCTCCAACAATTCTTTTTCCTTCGAACCCGGCTTCTTCGGCGCCTTGATCACAAAACTGACGAGTAAGTCGCCGCGCGCGCGAGAACCGATGTGCGGCATGCCCTGCCCGCTGATCCGTAAATGTTCCTTAAGATTGAACCCTGCCGGAATCTCCACCGTGATCGTGCCGCCGGAGATGACCGGCACCGCGATCGCTTTGCCGAGGAGCACATCAATCAATTTGAGTTCCTTCGTGACAATAAGATCACTGCCATGCCGTGCGAACGCGGCGCTCGGGCGCACGCGCACGCGCACGTAAAGATCACCCGCAGCAGTACCGCGCTCACCAGCCTCGCCCATCCCCTTCACTTTAATGATCTGGTTGTCGTCGATGCCCGCCATGATGTCGATCTTGATCTCGCAATCGGATTCCACACGGCCGGCGCCGCGGCACGTGGCGCACGGTTTTTTTGGCACCTCGCCCGCGCCATGACACTGTGCGCACGTCTTCACCTGCGAGAAGCTGCCGAAAAATGTCCGGCGTTGTTCGCGCACCTGACCTTGGCCGTCGCACGTGGAACATTTTTCAAAACCACTGCCCGGTTCCGCGCCTTTGCCGCCGCACTTTGCGCAATGCACCAACGTCCTCAGGCGCACCGTCTTCACCGTGCCGGCGAATGCTTCCTCCAGCGTGATCTGCTCTTGCATCTCAAGATCGGAACCCTTTTCGTACGTCTTGCGACGCGGCTGCCCGCCGCCAAAAAAACTTTCGAAGATGTCGCCGAAATCACCCATATCGCCAAACTGCGACGGATCGAAACCGCCAAAGCCGCCGCCTGCGCCGCCGAATCCTCCCATCGGATCCGCCGTGCCAAAGCGATCGTATTGCGCACGCTTATTTTTATCCGAAAGCACCTGGTACGCCTCGTTGATCTCCTTGAACTTCGCCTCATTACCACCGGCCTTATCCGGATGGTGCTGATGAGCCATTTTGCGATACGCCTTTTTGACCTCCTCCTCCGAGGCAGTTTTTGCTATCCCTAAAATGGTGTAATAATCCTTCATTACCTTTTTCTAAAAAAATTAGTAGCCGAGAATTTCGCGCTGGCGCGTTTCTTCGGATATTTTCATAAAGCCCGACGCGAGCAGGATCTCATAAAAGATGAGCGAAACAAATTGCGCGAGCCACACAAAAAGGATACCGAGCGTGCGCAAACCGATAAAGAGCACCGTCACCCAGCCAATATCGAACCATCCCGAAGACTGGCTCTGCCATGCATTCAGCACTCCGTCGAGAACATTATAGAACGCATCGCTCGTGGGAGACGATGTGGCGACGGGCTGTATCGCACTCTGAAGAAAGCTCTGCGTGAACTGCGCCGTCTCCTGTTGCACCGCGGCATTCTGTTGCGCAGCGCTCAAGCTTTGAAAGCTGGGATTATTTGCGAGCTCCATCTCCGAAACGCTTTGCGCAAAGTTGCCGAACGAACCGTTCAATGAAAGTTCCGGGTAGAATCCATTCACCAAGCCAGAGGTCCAATCAAAAAATGTGCGGAAGCTTTGCCGCGAGATCACAAGCGCATTGCCGCCGATCTGTGGAACATACGCAAGGATCATAAAGAGCAATACTGCGGTCGTAAACTTGCCGAGCATATCCCCGCTCACACCGAAGAATGGCACCTGGATCGCATTCTGCATGCGCCCGTGCGCAGAAAAATGTCCCCACACCAACATGATCAACATGATGAGCCCGATGATTCCGAGCACACGCGCATCATCCTTCCAAAAGAAGCAAAGCATCGCTGCCGTTTCAAGAACGATAATGAAGAAACTCCGCCATCCACTTTTTGAGAGGAAGACCTCCATGACGGATGCAACGCCAAAGAACATCACCGCGGCGAGCAGAAGCCACACCGAAACTCCTTGTGTAAGATAGCGGTAATAGAGATAGCCAAAGAGCGTAGCGGAAAGCACCGCCACCGCATCAAGCGCAAGCGTGCGCCAAAACCCCGCGCCGCGCGGGGCAGAGGTGTCGATCTTAGACTGATCGATCAGGTTCTGGTCCTGCCCCACCGGACTCACCGGTTGGCGCTGATCCGTCCCCGCCATTATCGCTTTGAGGTCCATTGGTATTATTATACGCCGCTTGTCCGATCTTTTGTATCTCCGTCGAAAGTGCTTCAATCGCGGATTTGATCGCCGCTTCATCTTCACCGTCCTTTACCGCCTTGAGTGCTGTCAATTTTTCTTCAATACCCGCTTTGATATCCGCAGGCAATTTATCTCCCGCATCCTTAACGGATTTCTCTGCAAGGTACACGATCGACTCCGCCTGATTGCGCACTTCAATGAGCGCCTTCTTTTTTTCATCTTCCACCGCATGCTCAGCGGCATCCTTTTTCAATTTTTCAATTTCTTCTTTAGAAAGATTGCTTGACGCCTCCACTTTAACGGACTGCACCTTGCCGCTCGCCTTATCTTTTGCCGAGACGTTCAAGATGCCGTTCGCGTCGATGTCGAACGTGACCTCCACCTGCGGAATGCCACGCGGCGACGGCGGGATACCATCGAGAATGAACTTCGCGAGCGTCTTATTGTCGCCGGCCATCGGACGCTCGCCTTGCAACACATGTACCTCCACGGACGTCTGGTTGTCCGCGGCCGTGCTGAACACCTGCGACTTTGCCGTCGGCACCGTCGTGTTCTTTGGGATCATCGGCGTCGCAACGCCGCCATAGGTTTCAATACTCAAGCCCAATGGCGTGACATCGAGTAAAAGAATATCCTTCACTTCGCCTTCCGTCTTGCGACCCTCCGCCTTCGCGGCGAGGATCTCTCCCTGAATACCCGCGCCGAGCGCCACCACCTCATCCGGATTAATTCCCTGATGCGGTTCCTTGCCGAACAACGCCTTCACCGCATCCTGCATCGCTGGCATACGCGTCTGTCCGCCGACGAGGATCACTTCCGCAATCTCGCTCAATTGATATCCGGCGCCCTTCGGCGCGGGCGATGTTACCGTCTCCTTCGTCAACTGAATCGAGCGGTCGATATATTCCTGGACGAGATCAACGAGCTTCGCGCGTGTCATCTTAATCTGGAAATGCTTCGGCCCGTTTGCGTCACTCGAAATGTATGGGATGTTGATCTCTGTTTCCACCGCAGTCGAGAGCTCATGCTTCGCGCGCTCGGCGGCTTCCTTCAACCGCTGAACCGCAAGCGGATCCTTCGAGATATCGATGCCTTCCTGCTTTTTATACTCACCCACCAAATATTCTTGGATTTTTTTGTCGAAGTCGTCGCCGCCGAGGTGCGTGTCGCCGCCGGTCGCGCGAACTTCTACCGTCTGCTCTTTTGATTCGGCATCATATCCCATTTCCAAAACAGACACGTCGAATGTGCCTCCCCCGAAATCGTAGACGACGATCTTCTGGTTCTTTTCTTTGTTCACGCCATACGCGAACGCGGCTGCCGTCGGCTCGTTCAAGATGCGATCCACTTTCAAGCCCGCGATCTCGCCGGCGTTCTTCGTCGCCTGGCGCTGGGAATCGTCAAAGTATGCAGGCACGGTGATCACCGCTTCGGTGATTTTCTCGCCGAGCTTTGCTTCGGCATCAGCCTTCAACTTGCTCAGAATGAATGCGGAAATCTCTTCCGGCGAAAACCATTTGTCGCCCATCTTCACTTCCACGCCGCCCGTCGCGCCCGCGCGGATTTCGTACGGCAACCACGCTTTATCGCGCTGGACCTCCGGATCCGTAAACTTGCGACCGATCAAGCGCTTGACTGAAAAGATCGTGTTCGTCGGATTCGTTACCGACTGCCGCTTCGCGAGCAATCCCACCAGCCGCTCCCCGCCTTTTGAGAGCGCCACGATCGAAGGCGTCGTGCGATTGCCCTCGGCGTTTTCCAAAATCTGCAACTCGCCGTTCTTCATGACGGAGACGGCAGAGTTCGTTGTTCCCAAATCTATTCCTATAATTTTTGCCATATTATTTTTATAATGATTATTTTCTTCCGACGACTTTTTTATTTTTCCTTTCACTCTTTAAAAACGCTTTTGTCCCTTCCAGCCATCCACTCTTGAAGTATTTTTCCGGCTTGAATGTTTTTATCGAAACCCATTCGTACTTTGTGTGATGCGACGCGAGAGCGACTCTTCCGCCCAGAAACTCTCCGTGATATCCAATGGCAAATATTCTCGCCTTCGTCGGTCCATGAGGCATCACTTCGTCTCTTTCGTGCCTCATGAACACGAACGGCTCGCCTATCTTATACTTTATCGCACCTCCAAGCTCTTCTTTTAATTTCCTTTTAATGACCAATCCAAGTGACTTCTTAAATTCTTCATATCGTATTCGTCCGCCCGGCAAATCCCAATTTCCAAACCCATCTTTAAATATCAAAAGTTTGTCATCCTTCTTAAGGAAAACTTTTACTGCCACGTAATATAGATCTTTTGCTTTTTTCTTCATCATTGTATGGTTTTTTCTTTTTCGCCCTTACTGACTATTACTCTCGCCGGACGCAATACTTTCTCGTAGAGCCGATATCCCGGCTCTGCAACCTCCACTATTGATCCTGCGGGATACTCCGACTCAACTTCCACCATTGCCTCGGCGATCATAGGATCAAAACCATCGCCCGGTTTTATATCTATTTTGATCAATCCTCGTTTCTTTAAAATATCCTCTATTTGTGAACGGATGATGATGATACCGTTATCGATCACGCTCTCGTTATTATTTTTTGTCATCCGAAGCGCAAGATCATAGCCGTCCAAAATAAGTATTAAGTCTTTAATAAGATCCTTGCTCCCGTATTGCGTGATCTCTTGTAGGCGCACCGCTTCTTCTTTCTTATAATTCACAAAATCCGCCTTTGCGCGTTGCCATCCGGCAAGATATTCGTCGCGTTGGACGGTCATCTCTTCTATCTGCTCCTTAAGATCATCGATCGTCGGCTCCGGCAATTTGTTTTCTTCGTCAGCCATAATGTTGTAAATGATTAAAGATTTTTAAAAATTCGTATGACCTTTTTGTAATCCATCCGCTTGGGACCGATGGCAAAGATGGAGATCGTCGCGTCGCCTATCTGATAGTTACCGCCCACCACGGAGAGATTGTCACTCGACGTGACCGGACTTTTCTTTCCGATGAATATTTGCGGACCGATGCCCATCTTTTCCGCCGCGCGCGGCAGGCGGTCGTCCACTTCCTCAAAATCGTGGATGACGGAACGGATGCCGTTCTGATCTTCCCAATCCAGATGGTCAATAAGATGCTGAAGCCCTGCTTTATACACCGACTCGCGCGCGAGGTCCGCGGCGACGGAGAGCAGTCCCAGCTGTGCCGAGAGCTCGTTCAAAAGATCCGGCCACGCCTGTTCTTTTAAAAGAAGATGGAGATCGTTCTGTCTCGTTGCCGCCGTGGTCGGCGCGCTCATGCCGAGCATCCGCTTGGCAAAAAATTCATAACCGCTGTTTGTCGGCACGCGTCCCGCCGAGTGGTGCGGCTGTTCCAGATAACCCTGGTCTTCGAGCTCATCAAGCTCAAGCCGGATCATCGCCGGTTTTATGCCAAACTCGTAACGATCGTATAGCAACCCGGAACTCACCGGCTCGCCGGTGTTGATGTGCTCCTGGATCGCTGCCTCCAAAATTTGTGCCGTTCGGTCAGTCATTGTATTACGCTATCCATTTTACCCGCCGTTAGCAATCGAGTCAAGAGAGTGCCAGTGGGCGATCGTGGCGGTAAAAAAAGGCGGTCGAATTGGATATTCGGCCGCGTGTGAGAAAAAACAAACAATCGTTAGGTTTCCCAAATGGGATCCTTGAAAACACTGGGGCTTCTCCACCCATTGCTTCCGTGCTTCCAACCAGCAAGCACAAAAACGGTGTCAGGAACGCATTCGGGGGTGTCCGGAAATAATATTCGGGAAACCTCCCTCTCGATCCGGTCGTCGTCCGCCTTTCCGTCGAGACGAAGCAAGAGCTGGCGCAATTCCTTGCCTGCCACAACACCCTCGGCACAATATTCATTCCGAAAGTGACATGGGTTGTTAATATCGTGGTAGCCAGCGATGAGACCCGAAAGATGATCCGGATCTGCCTTTTTAGATCTAAGTTGCTCGAGCGCGATTGCCAGCAACTTACTTTCCGTCATAAAACCTGTCATTGAAAAACCTTTCTTGTTGGAGTAAACCGCTAAAAAGATTATACCACAAACAAGATAAAAAGGAAGTCCGAAATCCTGGCGCGCGCAATATAGTGGTATGGTAAAATATCATTATGGAAACTAAAAAAGGGAAAGGGGTGCAATGGGTGGACGCCGAGAAGCCGTCGGACAAGGATCTTGCGTGGCTTGGAAAGGAATATAAACTTCATCCCATCATCGTGGACGAGCTGCGCGGGCCTTCGGCGCGCGGACGCGTGGAGGCGTACAAGGATTATCTTTTTTTCATCTATTACTTCCCCGTCTATGACCACAACGACGAAGCGTCCGCGCGCACAGAGATAGACTTCATTGTTACGAAGGACAGCGTCGCGACCGTCCATTACGACGCGCTGGGCGATGCGATGAGCGGGATCAATATCACGCAGTGCGATTCGTCGCTCGCGGTGATGTATAAGATCATAGAACATCTTATCGCTTTTCAGGAACGGCAACTGCGCCACATCCGCGAAAAAGTGGAGTTGGTCGGCAAGGATATTTTTAAAGATAAAGAGAAAGAAATTCTGGAGCGCATCACCTACGTTAAACGCGATGTCTCGGAATATCGCATCATCGTCCGCCTGCAGGAACCAATCCTCCGCTCACTCCTTGCTAAAGGAAAAAAATTCTGGGGAGATAGCGCCGAAGTCTATCTGAGCGACCTCATGGGCGACCAACTAAAAATAGTGAACCAGCTTGAGGATTATCGCGAGGCGATCTCCGACTTCGAAGACACCAACAACCAGCTGATGAACCTCAAAATCAACAGCGTGATGAAGACGTTCACATCGCTCTCGTTCCTTACCTTCCCTTTTATGCTCATCGCGGCACTCTTTAGTATGAACACGCGCGGCACGCCGATTATTGGCCTGCCTTACGCGTTCTGGATCATCCTCGGCATCATGATCGTCGGAATGGTCGCCATGACTATTTACTTTAAACGGAAAGGGTGGTTCTAATCGTGTTGCTTTCAACCCATGATCACGCTCTATAATACGCTCTCAAAAAAGAAAGAGCCGCTCACTCCTATTCATCCGGACTGGGTCGGTCTCTATACCTGTGGACCGACCGTCTACCACTTTGCGCACATCGGCAATCTTCGCACGTATATCTTTGAGGATATTCTTGAACGCACACTGCGGTATGACGGATACACCGTGCGGCGCGTGATGAACATCACGGACGTCGGGCACCTGACCGGTGACACCGACGCGGGCGATGACAAATTGCAAAACGCGGCAGAAGCCCAGAAAAAATCCGTGGAAGAGATCGCACAGTTCTATACCGACGCATTCTTTGCCGATCTCGCAAAATTGAACATTATAAAACCGGATGTCGTAGCCCCTGCAAGTGAATACGTACGAGAGCAGATCGCCATGGTTCAAATATTACTGGAAAAAGGTTTTGCCTACGACACGCCGCAGGCAGTCTACTTCGATGTAACTAAATTCCCAAACTACGGCGCACTCTCTGGGCAATCGCTTGAGGAAAAAATGACTGGCGCGCGCGAGGAGGTCGTCGTGGACGACGACAAGCGCAATCCCGCTGACTTCGCGCTCTGGTTCAAGTTGGAAGGAAAGTTCAAAACGCACCTCCTCCACTGGGCCGCACCGTGGGGCGAAGGATTTCCGGGATGGCACATTGAGTGCTCCGCGATCGCGCGGCACTTTCTCGGACAGCCGTTCGATATCCATGCTGGCGCTATCGATCTTGTCGGCACGCACCACACGAATGAGATCGCACAATCGGAGGGCGCGTATGATGTTCCCCTCGCCCACGTCTGGATGCACGGCGAACATCTTTTGATCGACGGCGGCAAGATGGCAAAATCGGAGGGAAACTTTCTTACACTCACGGAACTCGCCACGAAAGGATACGATCCACTCGTCTATCGCTATCTCGTGCTCGGCGCACACTACCGTACGCGGCTGAACTTCACATGGGAAAGCTTGGATGCGGCGAAAAGCGCAATACAACATCTCTATGAAAATATTTATGTGCTCTCCCAAAGTCCAACGGATGGCGGAACGTCTCCTGAACAGTTTGAGAAGGATTTTTTAGAGGCCATCAATGATGACCTCAATACCCCTCGCGCGCTTGCGATACTCCACGAAGTTATCGCGGCCGAAGGAAGCAGCCTATCGAACAAGAGTAAATTGGCTCTTATAAGACACTTCGACGAGGTGCTCGGCCTGGATCTTAAAGCCGCCACGGTGATGACCACTATCGACCCTACTATCATAAAAAAAATCGAGGAATATAAGGAGTTTCGGAGTAATAAACAGTTTATCCAGTCCGACGCTTTGAGAAAAGAAATAGAAGGATTAGGATACAGTGTAAGAGATACCGCAGAAGGCGTCTCTGTCGTCAGAAAATTTTTCCCATAAACCCATTAACCCATGGCGATCAGCAAAAAATCACAACTCAAGCTTCCACCCCAGAACCTTGAGGCGGAACAGGCAGTACTTGGCTCCATCCTTATCGACAAGAATGCGATCTTCCGCGTGGCGGATATTTTGTTGCCTGAAGATTTTTACACACCGTCGCACGAGCGGATCTATAAAGCCATCCTCTCGTTGTACGAAAAACATCAGCCGATTGATGTGCTCAGCCTGACGAACTTCCTTAAAGAACACGAATGGCTGAAGGATGTCGGCGGCTCGGCATATCTTGCGGACCTTACGAATCACGTGTCGAGTGCATCGCACGTGCAGCACTATGCCACGAACGTAAAGGAGAAGAAGATCTTGCGCGACCTGATCCGCGCGTCGGCGGAGATCGCAGAAAATGTTTTTTCGAATGGCGGCGAAGTGGAAGATCTGCTCGACGACGTCGAACAGAAGATCCTTTCGATCTCACAAAAATCCTTGCCGCAAAACTTTACGTCGCTTAAAGATGATCTGACAACCGCGTACGAGCGCATCGCAAACCTCCATGCCGGTGGCGGAAAGTTGCGCGGCGTGCCAACCGGCTTCCCCGCGCTCGACGAATGCCTCTCCGGACTCCATAAATCAGAGCTCGTGATCCTCGGCGCACGGCCGTCCGTTGGAAAAACGTCGTTCGCACTCGACATCGCGCGCAATGCCGGCAAGGCAGGATTCAGCGTCGGATTATTCTCGCTCGAAATGTCGCGCGAATCGTTGCAAGACCGCATCATCTCCGCCGAGTCGCAGGTGCCGCTCTGGAACATCCTCACCGGCCGCATTCGCAACGACAGCGAGTTCTCTATGATCCAGGAAGCGCTCGATCGCCTTTCCGCGGTAAAGATTTATATCGACGACTCGCCGTCGCTCAACGTGCTCCAGATGCGCTCCATGGCGCGACGCTTGCAAGTTGAACACGGCCTCGACCTACTCGTCGTGGACTACCTCCAGCTCATTCGCCCGCGCACGAACAGTGACAATATGGTGAATATGATTACCGAGATTTCGCGCGGACTCAAATCGCTCGCGCGCGAACTTAAAGTGCCGGTGCTCGCGCTCTCACAGCTTTCGCGCGGACTTGAACAGCGCGATCACAAAATCCCCCGCCTCTCCGACCTCCGCGACTCCGGCTCCATCGAGCAGGACGCAGACGTCGTCATGTTCCTCTACCGTGATGAGCGCAACCCGAACGATACCGCCTCCGCGGGCGACAACACCGTCCACCTCCGCGTCGCCAAGCACCGCAACGGCGCACTCAAAGACATGGACTTCTTCTTCAACGGCGAACTCGCGAGCTTCAAGGCGATAGAGAAGAGATACGAAGAACTGCCGGCGTTATGAGGCGCACGAATATGTCCTTCGGGGACGGGTCGCGTTCTGCTGAACGCGCCCTAACGCTCGCCGCCTACGCGGCTCCGCGATTCCCCTCAGGACATATTCGTGCGCCTCATAACGCCATCGCTTTTTGTAATATTCCTCCATCGCGATGAAATACGAGATTAGTATTCGGATCAATTTTCCGGAAGAGATCACGGGAGTACTTCGCGAAGAAAAGCAGCGCTTCATTAGCCAATATGGCAGTAGTTATAAGTCGGAGCCGCACATCACTTTATATCTCGACAGCTACACTGCTGATGGGTATCCAAAATTATTGGAGGGTCTTCGAAATCTCCATATAAAACCATTTACGATTTCTCTTCTCGAGCCACAGATGAGAATTGAAAACGATCGCCATCGCAATCTTTACATAATGGAAATTTCCAATGAAGATGCTCTGCGCGAATTGCAACATAAGATATCAATACTTGCCATTCCATATCGAAGTCCGTTTATTAGAGAAAAAACTCAAAAGGAACTGAAGCGGCTGGGCATTGATTCTGATGGCGTACGTAAAAATCTAGAAAAGCTTCACGTCCCCGAAGATGCATTTGACCCCCATATCACGCTCGGTGAGATCGATTTTGATAAGCCACAGGCTGATATTACTGAATCGCGCGCAAATCTCAAATCAATGGAAGGTCGGGAAATAATCGTTTCAGACGTCACTGTTTTTTGGTATGGGAAAGAAGACGGCGACGAAAAAGCGCATTTGATCGGAGAGGTCGCAATCCCCTTCAATCAAAACTAAAATCGCGGTATCATAAGAGTAATCATTCCATGAAAACAATTTTTATCTACGGAGCACCCGCCGCAGGAAAACTGACGGTTGCCAATGAACTCGCAAAGCTTACCGGGTTTAGCGTGCTGCATAATCATCTTATCAACGATCTCATACAATCCGTCGAAGAGATTGGAACCCCTGAATTTTGGGCTATCGCCCGAGAATATCGTTTGGACCTTATGGAACGCGCGGCAAAAGCCAAGCGCAAAGGAATTATCCTTACCTGGATTTATGGAAAGCCAAACGATGATGCCGCGTTAAAAAAGATTGTTTTGCAAGCGAAGAAACATAATGGAAAAATTCTATTCGTGCATCTTGTCCCCGAACGCGAGGAACTTTTTAAACGCATAAAAGGCCCATCAAGGAAAGCGTTCAGAAAGGTTAAGACTGCGAAAATGCTGCGCGTTATCATGGGGCGACGCGATATCTTTTCCGACGTTCCTTATAAGCCTAATTTCGTTATCGACAATACCAAAGTTTCGCCTCGTAAAACAGCAAAGCTCATTCAGGAACATTATCGATTGTAAAAATCTTATTGCCCCTCTTTCTGATCTTTCTTTAGATCTCTTCCTAGCGCGGCAATTTTATCTTCAACAGCATAGCCCATCCCCTTATTGTCGGTTATGAGATCCTGCATCTCTTGTGCCGTGCCATATAATTTCTCCAGAGCATCACTAAGACTTCTAATGAGATCTAAATCGGCTTCCTCAAAAGGCTTTGCGACCTCTGCATTCACAAGATTTTCTTTTTCTTCTATAGAGCTATAGATCTCTTCTAAGAACACAGCAGCGCTCTCACTCACTCGATCGATTTCTTGTCGTAATTGCTCTAATTCTCTCTTTGCAGATTCTTTCGTATGCGTGAACGCCTTTTCTCTTTCAGCCAATTCTTTTTTCCAACGCTCAAACATTGTCTTTCGATCCTCCGAATTCTCGTTTGAAGACTTTAGTTGTTCCATGTGTCTACTATATCACATGGAATAATTTGCTTGAATAGCGCCTCAAACCACTACTGGTTCATCAAGCCACGGACGGGTATAATAGTGGATATGATGAAACTTCCCGACCCGGTGCAGAAGGTGGTGGATGAGCTTGCGGAACTCCCCTCCATCGGGCCGCGACAGGCGGTGCGCCTTGCGTTCTATCTGATCGGACGGCCAAAGGAGGACCTGCGCGTGCTTGCACAAAG
Organism: uncultured bacterium; assembly: GCA_963807165.1. Taxonomy (GTDB): domain Bacteria; phylum Patescibacteriota; class Minisyncoccia; order UBA6257; family 2-01-FULL-56-20; genus JAKAGE01. The sequence goes on from CAWDZM010000001.1 coordinate 316,783, forward strand.
CATTGACGCGCTCCGCTCGATCAAGATCTGCGAGCGATGTTTCTTTATTCATCAGAACGCAGGGCACGCTGTGCGACGTCTGCGCGAACCCCGCGCGGAACCAGCGCATCATCATGGTGGTGGAAAAAGAGACCGACTATCTTTCGCTTGAGAACACCAAAAAGTTCACGGGGCGATATTTTATCATCGGCCCGGTGCCGAAGACGGGATTCCTTGAAGCATGGCAAAAGACGCGCCTGCAAAGTTTGAAGGCATACATCACGACCTCGCTCGGCGGCGCGGCGGATGAGATCATCCTCGGGTTCAGCCCCACCACGCTAGGCGATTTCCAGGCATGGCTTATTATTGAAAGAGCTCGCGCCGCTCACCAAGCGGATCAGCCGCCTCGGGCGCGGACTGCCCACCGGCGGCGAGATCGAGTTCGCGGACGACGAAACGCTCGGCTCGGCCCTTGACCGACGGAATTAATTTGTAGTAGGATAATTCCAGTCCTCCGGTGCGCGCTCTAGGGGTCTTTCTGGGGGAGGAAGACCGCATGAGCCGCCGGAGACCGGGCGAGCAGACCTGCCCAACAAAGGCCGGCGTGTCACCTCGACGCGCCGGCCTTTCCTATTTTCAGGATTCACGATCTCCCCTTCTTTTTATTTCTTCTTCCACTCCACGATCTTCCCCGCTTCGATCTCACTCTTATCCGCACGACGCAACGTTCTCTCGTCGCCCTTTTTTAAAATGTGAAAATGCTTTGAGAAGTCGAGGGCCTCGGCGATAGCAGCAAGATCACCGCGCGCCGTGATCCATTCATCGCCATGTTTTGCACCGTAGCTCAAAAGATCGAACGGCGCGGAATAACTGCGCATCGTCTTTACGCCACTGTCCAAAAAATATTCATTAAAGTACGACATCGCGAGCTCGCGCGGATCACGATAGATCGCGTCGCGGTAGCGTAACACGGCGTGGTTCGTCTTGCTCACCGCGCCCCAGCGATTCCCCTCTTTGAAGAGCGCAACGACATGATCGGCGTCGGCGTCAGTGGTTTTGAGGTCGAACAAGAATGGATGATATCCGGCGTGCCACAGCGCGGCGGCGGCAAGGAGGGCCCCTTCCATACAATGCGCCTTTCCCGTCCGCAAGACCATAAGCGGCGACGCATACGTATGCCGCCGCCCGGGGAAATTGATCTCCAGGCTATTCAAAAAATCCTGAATCGTACCCGGCGTTCGCAATTTTTTAAATATCGAAAACTCATCGGGGAATTCTTTGAGCATCGATTTCGGAAACTGCCTCATTATCTAAATTGTACCACTCGCCACGGATAACATAGCAGGCACACATACTTTTGAGAACATCTCGGAAGCGCGTAGGCGCTGAGAGTAAGCGCGCGACCAGCAGGTCGCGACGCGGTTCTCAAACGTATGTGTGCCTGCTATGTTATCCGTGGCGCACCTCCACCACATCCCCATCTGCAACGACGTATTCCTTTCCTTCCACGCGCAGCCAGCCTTTCTGCTTCGCTTTGCTCCAGCCGCCGGCTTCCAATAATTTGTCGGTAGCGATTGCCTCCAACCGGATGAACTTGCTCTCGAAGTCGGTGTGGATGACGCCCGACGCTTGCGGCGCCTTCATGCCGCGCTCGATGGTCCACGCACGCGTCTCGTCCTCGCCGGTCGTAAAGAAGCTGATGAGGTCGAGCGTGTGATACGCTTTTTTTACGAGCTGAGCGATGCCCTGCGCGGCGGCATCCTCCGACGCCAGGTCCACAACGAGATAATCCGCACCAAGCGACGCGATCTTATCTATCAATTCCCTTGATACGTCTGACTCTTTTCCGTTGATAAGATAGAGTTGGCGTTTGATGGTCAGCAATCGCAGATCATTCAACCGCGGCTCGCTCTTTATCGCATTCGAAAGATCCGAGTCGCTCACCGGCAAGACGCCTTCTTCAAGCGACTTCTTCAACCGCAATAATATTTCTTTATCCAACAACGCCTCTTTCTTTCCCGAGCGCGCTTCCGCCTCAGTGCGCACCAATCGCTTATCTACCGCCGCCAAATCTTTCAACATCAGTTCCAAATTGATCACATCAATGTCGCGTACCGGATCAACGGAATTGTCCACGTGGATGATGTCGGGGTTCTCGAACGCGCGGACCACCATCACGATCGCCTGGGTCAGCTGGATGTCATCCAAGAATGCGTTGCCCAATCCCTCGCCCTTGTTCGCTCCCTTTACCAAACCGGCGATATCAAAAAATTCCACGACTGCGGGGATCTTCTTTTTTGATTTGCTCAGTTCGTTCAGTTTTTCCAGGCGCTCGTCCGGAACGGCAACGACGCCCACGTTCGGGTCGATCGTCGCGAACGGATAGTTCGCGATCGTAATGTTCTGCTTGGTGATCAAATGAAACAGCGTGGACTTGCCCACGTTCGGAAGCCCGACGATGCCGATGGAGAGTTTCATATTATGAATAACTATGTCGTGTTTTCGGAGAAAATTCAATCTTGACATTTTATTAAAAAACTTATACGATTTATTCGCATTATCATCCAGCACCTTCACAAAGGAGATCGCAATGGAATTGAACACTGACAATCGCGCGGCCAAGGCGGGAATTGGCTTAGCCATTCTCTTCGTAGTGGCCCTCTTCGCCCTGCTCATCTTCCGCATCATGTTCGTCAACTTCGTAGACAACTATGAGCTCGGCTACAAATTCGACGCACGCACCGGCCAAATCGAGATCCTCAAGCAACAGGGATACATCGTCACTCCTCCGTTTCTCGTGACGGTTCACACCGTGGACCTTCGCCCGATGCAGGTCTGCATCAACGCCAATGCCCGCGTTCTCAACTGCAAGCTGGTCAAATTCAACCCTGACGGCCTGCAGAAGTTCCTCGCATGGCACGGCCGCGCTGACTACACGAACGACGGTACACAGGATACACCATCCAACTTCAACAAGATCATGATGAGCTACGCGTTCGACGGCAGCGGCAATACCTACCCGTTTCTGACCATTCTCCGGGAATTGAAACCCGAAGACCGGCCAGAACTCGAACAGGAGATCAAGAAGTGAGAAAGAAACTCTCGCTCTTCAGCACGGCCATCTTCGGCCTGCTGGCACTCTGCTATCTGTTCTGCTTTCACTACACGGAGGCATATCAGATCGGGATCAGGTGGAACTGGCTCACAGGCGAGTTGCAGAGCGATACCCACTCCGGGTTTCACTTCACTCCTCCTTGGGTACAGGTCGCACGGATCGACACACGGCCCGTCCGCGTTTGCATCACTTCGGCAAGTCGCGGCTTTAGCTGCAAGCTCGTGCAGTTCAACCCCGACGAATATAAAACATTCATCGCCGTGCAGGGCTTCCACTATTACTGGTGGGCCAATCGCTTTTCCTTCAACTCGGGATACAGCGAGGAATACCGCGGAATGAAAGACATCATGCGCGGCTATGCCTACAGTTCGAAGCAATATCCCTTCATCGCCGTACTCCGCGAGTACAAGGATGCACCGTGATCAATCTCTATCTTCTACTATTCGGCTGCCGTGAAATATCGGCAGCCGTTTTCTATTCTATAGATTATTACCCTACTGCGCCGTGCTTGTCGACATATATGACGGCAATGCGGTGAGATCGATTGCCGATGTGCCGTCCTTCTGGATGATAAACGTAAACCCGAATGGATCCACCGGTACGGATGGGATGATCCCCTTTGCTACGAGCTCGTCAGTGGACGTCGGGAAAACGCCAAACTCTTTTTTGTATATCGCGGACGCGGCATCGAGATAATCAAAATCCTGCAAGTGGTCGATGTACGCCTGTGCGCGTGCCTGCACCTCCGGATCGTTCGTGGAATCTTTGATCGTCTCCCACAGCTGTTCGGTCTTTTGTCGCTGGTTGGTCTCAATGCCAAAATTCAGCGAGAACCGCTCGGCGTAACCGGGGATGCCCGGCGTCTCCGCGGCAAGGTTATAATACTTCGCCGCCTCCACATCGTCCTTCGCATAAAGAAATTCATTCGTCGCCATGTAGTACGGAATCCGCCAATCGGTATCGCCATTCGCGATCCCCTGCACGCCGATCGCATAAGCCTGCGCGACCGCCTGCGGATCATCCTCTGCCGGCACCGCGGGCAACGTAAGCACTGCGAATGCGTATGGATAGCTCATCTTCGGATCGACGGCGTTCACAAACGCAAGGTCGGGAAAGAACTCTGTTTTTTTATTAAATAAATCTAAAATCTCCGGCATCGTCGTTGCCCACAAGAATGACGCGACCGCGGGATGGAATCCCATATCAATGAGCCGCACCATAAACGGCGACGCAGTCTGCGTGGTCGACGCGGGCAGAGTGATCTTCGTCGCATCATATTCGAACTGCAGAAGCGCCACGAGCGCGAGCAACAATCCCAACACCACTATTTTTGTGTAGCCGTTCAGCCGCGCCATTTATATTTCCTTCTTATCAAATATCCACACTGCGGCGGTAAGAAGAAGAATGATGTACACCACGGCGTACGCAACGGCGAGGCCGAACGAGATCCATGGCGTGGCGACCGCGTGGATCGCAAAATTTCGCGCGTCGAACTTTTCCAGGTTTGGGAATACGTAATAGAGGATTTCCACGAACAGTAATTTGATGCCGCCCAGATTGATCGCTTTCGCATCGGCGACGAGCTGGCTCACGATATGGCCAAGGAAGAACACGCCGGAGGTATAGACGATGGAAAGCAACGAACTGCTGAATGTGGAGACAAAGATCGCGAACGCGAGGAAGAGTGCCATCTCCAGGAATTGCATCGCGATGGCCGCAAGCCCGATCCAATCGAACCCCGCGTGCTCAAAAAGCACAACGCCTGCATACGCCGCGCCAAGAATCGCACTCGTAAGCAGGAGCACCATGCACAGCCCGAAGAATTTTCCCAACAGGAACTGCATGCGCGACACCGGCTTGGAGAGAATAAAGTAGACCACTTTGCGATCCACATCTTTAAAAAATGACGTCGTCCCGAGGAACAGCGCGATGATCGCGTTAAAGAAATAGATGCCCGTCAAGCCGAACGCCTTGATCATCGTCGGCTCTTTGAGTACCAGATCGGCAAGGAACAGCATAAAGAAAATATAGAGCAGGCCGAACACGATGATGCCGTAGAGGATCTTGTCGCGAATCTCGAGTGTGAGGGTATTTTTTGCGATGATGAAGATATTTTTCATATTATTATGCGATAGCAGGCGCGGCAGAATGTTCCGCCGCTTCGTGTGCCTCGACGACCTCCATAAATCGCTCCTCGAGCGGCTTACCCGCGCAGAAAGCTTTTACCGATCCGGCATAAAGCAATTTCCCGTGATGAATGATCCCTACTTCATCACATATCTCTTCCACGTCGGCAAGAATATGCGTATTGAGAAAAACCTTCCGGCCTTCGTGCTTAAGATCAAGCATCACCTCTTTCATTTCGCGGCGGCCGATCGGATCAAGGCCGTCGAGCGGCTCGTCTAAAAATAAATACTCCGGATCATTGACGAGTGATTGTGCAAAGCCGAGGCGCTGGCGCATACCCTTGGAGTATGTGCGGATCTCCGCATTGCGCGCGCCGAAGATGCCCACCTTTTTTAAAATTTCCTCGTAATGCGTCCGCCGCGCCGCCGGACTCGCACCGCTGTTATTGTTATCAAACAGCTCGTCACAAAATCGCAAAAATTCCATGCCGGTCATGCGCTCGTAGAAGTACGGCGTCTCCGGCATGTAGCCCAGCTTCTTCTTGAAAATCGGATGCGACGAGAGCGCCCCGTCGATCGTGATCGTGCCGCTTGTGGGCGCAAGCAGGCCCACGATCATCTTCATGATCGTCGTCTTCCCCGCACCGTTCTGCCCCAAAAACCCAAAGATCGGCACATCCACGGAAAGGGTGAAGTCGTCCACGACCACCCGTTTTTTATAGGCCTTCGTTAAATGCGAGAAATCCACCATAGGGAGATTATAGCAAGAAAAACCAACTCTGAAAAAGCCTCCTAGCTATATTCCACCGGCACACTCTCAAACTTGTTTTTGGTAACAATGACATGATCCAATAAGCTGATGCCGAGGATCTTCCCCGCTTCCACGATCTGGCGCGTGATCGCGATGTCCGCGTCGCTCGGCTTCGCCACGCCGGAGGGATGGTTGTGCGCGAGGATCACCGCCGATGCGGAATACTCGAGCGCCGGACGAAACACTTCGCGCGGATGGATAATGTTCGACGTCAGTGTGCCGATGGAAACGACCTCGTCGTGGATCAATTGGTAGTGCGCATCCAAATATAATCCGCGCAAGTGCTCCTTTGGTAAATCCTGCATATCTTTAAGGTACGCGTAGACTTGGCTCGCAGTGCGAATAGTAATCGGCTTCTTGCCGGACTGATCCTTAAAAAACCGGCGGCCAAGCTCGAAACACGCAACAACCTGACACGCCTTGCCGAGCGGGATATCGAGCAGTTCGGAGATCTTCGCCGGATCCTTTTGGTTGACGATCGCGCTATCGCCATACTCTTTTAATAACCGATGAGACATAGTGAGTACTTCTTCCTTCTTTGTTCCGACATTCAGCACCACCGCAAAGAGTTCAGCGAGCGAGAGCACTGACGGGCCATACTTCACCAGCTTCTCACGCGGCTTCTCGTTGGCGGGAAGGTCACGGAGTTTTAGAACATAGTGTTTCTCTTTTTCGCTGTCGTTATCGAGGACGAGATCGCCCGACGACGCCTGAAGATAGATTTTTTTGGAGGCCATAGTGGTTTGATTCATGAGTTAATTATAGCAGAAATGTCTTGGGGCGGGCTGGCGGAAGGATGCACTGCCTGCCCGACGGAGGGCGGTGCGGCGAGCGGCAAAGATACGATGAACCGGCTCCCCTTACCAACGTCGCTTTCCGCGACGATCTTTCCACCGTGCGCCTCCACAATCTCCTGGCAAATATTAAGGCCTATGCCGTGGCTTGGCTCAACGGGTTGGACGCTTGCAGCAGAGCTATCACCATCAGCAAAAGCAATCGGGTGATGCGCTATCCGATAGAACCGCTCAAAGATGTGCGGCAGAGCATCCGGCGCGATCCCACGACCCGAGTCCTCTACCGTGACCAACGCGGCAGCGGTAGCCCGCTCTGTCCGCAAAACGATAGCGCCGCCGCGCGGCGTGTGCTTGAGCGCATTGCTGATGAGGTTCAAAAATACTTCTCTCAATCTATCCCGGTCAGCATATACGATCATAGTATCCATACCGTCGCTTTTTGAATTGATATCTCTATCGAGCGAAAGACGAATGCCTCTGTCTTCGGCAAGAAGCTGGCAATCCTCGCATATTTCAAGGAGTAGAACATCCAACGCAACGGGCGTTTTGTTTAATATTTTTTTAGAAAATTTTAACTTTGCGCCCTCGAGGACGTTACCGATCATACGCGACATACCGTCGAGTGTTGCCACGATCACCCGCTCCGCGCGTTCACGTTCTGCTTCCGCAATATTCTTTCGCTGGAGCAGCTCCACATTGCCACGCAGGATGGCAATCGGCGTTTGAAGCTCGTGGGAAATATTAGTGATAAATTCTGCGTGGAGATCCCGCTCGCCGCGTGAGAATATGGCATCGGTGGCGCAGTCAAAGAATCGCTTGCATGGCGCAAACGAAAGCGCCCCGATGATCGCGGCTAAAATATCAACGACCTCGTCATTGGGGTATAAATATTTTTCAGTGACGAACTCGACAGTGAAAAATATGGCCGCGATCGCGGTGATCGATAGAAAGTAGGATATGGTGCGGACGCGCATTCTCACTTCCCCACCATACCAAAACGGTGTATAAAGAAAAGATAAAGACGCAATAAGACAAGCCCCTCCTTTTTCACCGTTGATTATTATTACTAGGTGAAAAAGGAGGGGCTTGTCTTATTGCGTCGCCTGGATGTGGTCCTCGCTGTATTTCAGGCTTCCGCCCACCTTTTTGCCCGGATTGAAGATATTCAGCGGATCGAAAATCTTCTTCGTCTCTATAAATAGCTGTTCAATCTTCGCCCCATACATTTCTTCTAGATATGGCGTGCGAATCAGGCCGTCGTTATGTTCCGCCGTGATCGAGCCTTTATATTGGAACACCAGCCGATAGACTTCCTCGGAAATCTTTGGGATCAATGCCTTTACGCGGGGATCCTTTAGATTCATCAACGGAATGATATGAAAGTTGCCATTGCCGGGATGGCCGGCGATGGTATAGATCAAATCCTTTTTATATTTATCCAGGATCGCATTCACTTTTGGCAATACCTCCGGCATATATTCCGGCTTAACGATGAAGTCGTCAATGAACGGCGCAGTATCCAAGCCGGTCGTATTGTTATGGAGCAGGGCAAAGCTTTGTCGGCGAATTGTCCAATACTTCCCCTCTGCCTTCTCATTATGCAAGGGATGAACGCGAATGCCCTTATGCGTCTTCGCAAACGTGCGAATATCCGCGGCAAGCGCGACAAGCTGTGTATCGAGTTCCTTCTCATCATTGCCGGTCAATTCCACAAGCATAATCATCTTCGGCATGCCGCCGCTCAATACCATCCACGCTTCGGGAATAAACTGGAATCCCAGCGTAAAAATATTGCCTTCCATCGATTTCATCACTTGACGCCAGAGCTTCATCGCAAATCCGATGGTTTTATCATCATATGACTCGATGCTTTCCGGGTGGAACGGCAAAATATTTTCCACGAGCTCTGCCACCGGCACAAGATCCTTCAAGAACACAACGCAGAGACGCGAATGTTTTTTGATCGGCACCAACTTGATCTTCGCCTCGGTAAGCATGCCGAACGTCCCCTGCGAACCGACGATCACTTTAGTGATATCGAACACACCGGTCGTGCGATCCCATACATTCCATAAATAATATCCCGCGGAATTTTTGGAGACGTCCGGCTTGGCAGCTTTGATGATATCGTAGTTGTCGTCGACAAGCTTATAGAGCTTGCGGTACAGTTCACCTTCAAAACTCTGTTCGGCAAGTTTTGCCTTAAGCGTATCACCCGCGAGCGGCTGCAGGGTGTGCTCTTCTCCGTCGGCGAGTACGATCTTGACCGCTTGCACGTAATCCTCCGTTTTTCCGTATGCGAGCGTCTTTTCGCCGCCGGAATTGTTATTAATCATTCCACCCAGCGCACAAAGATCTTTCGATGCGGGGTATGGCGGATACAATAATTCCTTCTCGGTCAGCGCCTTCTCAAAATCGCGGAAGTAAACACCGGGCTGAACCTTTGCCTCGTCCGCGCCGATCTCTATAATATGATTGAAATATTTTGTGAACGAAACAATAATCCCCTGATTAAGCGGCCCGCCCGTCATATCCGTTCCTGCGGAACGGCCGGTGAGTGACATATCCTCCCCCGCCGCTTTTTTCTGCGCGACGAGCTTTACCAGATTTTTTATATCGTCCACATCTTTTGGAAACACCACCACCTGTGGCCGGACTTTGAACAGCGAATAGTCGCGGCTATATTTTGTAAGCGTGGCATCGTCCACTGCAACATCCCCGTGGAAAAACTGTTTTATTTCGTCGGCGATCATACTATTAATAATACCATGCGCGCGTATCAGTGAAACGTGGCAACGCGACGCAACGCCCGATGATAGCCAATCGCGAACCGATGCGCCTCGTCACGCACTTTAATGAGCGTCGCTTTTTGCACGCCCTTCGGTATGAGGCCGATGATATCATTGCGATCGCGGCGCGGGCCCTTCGCGATACCAACGATAGGGATCTTTATACCGGCGCGGAGCAAAACGCGCCGCGCGGTGTTCACTTGCGCCAAGCCGCCGTCGATGAGCACAAGGTCGGGCATCGGCCAGCGGTTTTTTATCGAAGCGGCGCCATCCATCGGAGCCTCGTGCGCAAAGCGCCGCTCTAATACTTCCTTCAGCATGCCGACATCGTTCGGCTGGAAGATACTTTTAATCTTAAACTTGCGATACTCACTCTTGTTGGGCTCGCCATCCTCGAAGACCACCATTGATCCGACGGCACTCGTACCAGAGATGTTCGAGATATCATAGCCCTCGATGCGATAGCCGGCGCGGAGCGTCGTGCCAACGCCAACCGCGCCCCGCGCCCCCGGCGCCACCAACGCATCAGTGTCGGAGATGAGCGCCGTATCGCGAATATGCCGGAGTGCGAACATCTGCCGCCGCAACGTCTCCGCCCGTTCAAACTCCTGCTTCTTGCTCGCCGCCTTCATATCTTTTTCGATCGCGCGGATGATACGCGCCTTCTTGCCGCCAAAAAATAGCGCGAGCCGATCGATGTTTTTCATATAATCATCGTGCGTGATCGCGCCAACGCACGTGCCCGGGCATAATCCGATCTCGTAGTTAAAACAAGGTCGCTTCATCCGGCCGATCTCATCCGCATCGTGAGTATTCCATGGAAATATTTTACGCAAAATGCGCAACGCCTCACGCGCGCTCGAGGCGGATGTGAACGGGCCGAAGCGTTTGCCCTGCACAACGCCCCCGCCAGCACTTGCAACGCCGCGACCCTCTGCCACCCCACTCCCGCGCACAAGCAACACCCGCGGGAACTTTTCGCGCGTGATCTCAAAGTATAAAAAACTCTTGTCATCTTTTTCACGCACATTGAACGGCGGCGTGATCGTTTTGATCAACTCCGCTTCGCGAATCAACGCCTCGAGCGCGGTATCTTTTTGTTCGAAATCGATCGTAGCGATCTTACTCACCAGCGTCTGGATGCGCACATCGTGCGGGCGCTCGAAATAGCTCGACACGCGCCGCCGCAGATTGGCCGCCTTGCCGACATATAAAATATGGCCGGCTACGTCCTTCATGATATAGACGCCCGGCGTTTCAGGAAACTTTTTATATGGGACAGAAGTTTTTACCATCTAGTCCTGCAGTAACACATGCACCGCGCACTTCTCAAGCATCGGCACCGCGCCCTCTATCTCCTCGTTGATATGCTCAAGCGGGATTGCCGCGCCACCGTTCTCAAACCGCAATTCATTTTCATAAATATAGGCAACCTTATGACCCTCCATATTATAAATAAAATTATTCTCAAAATAGCCGAGCTTTTGGCCGCCCTGATCCGTACGGACGTGATTGCCATCAATCCACGCGATCTTTTGCCCATCCCGCCATATCTTGTTTTCGAAGATTTTCATAATATGATTATACCTTTTTTAATTAAAATTTAATCTTCTATTTCTGCAGCAATGGCCGCAGGTATTCCCCGGTGATGCTTCCCTTCTTGCGAGCGATCTCCTCCGGCGTGCCAACCGCGATGATTTGTCCCCCACGCGCGCCGCCTTCGGGACCGAGATCGATCACCCAGTCGGCGGTTTTGATGACGTCCAGGTTATGTTCAATGACGACAATCGTGTTGCCGCGATCGACCAACCGCTGAAGTACTTTCAATAATTGATCAACATCGGCGAAGTGCAGGCCGGTCGTCGGTTCGTCGAGTAGATAAAGCGTACGCCGCGTATCGCGCTTGCCGAGCTCGGCGGAAAGCTTGATGCGTTGCGCCTCGCCACCGGAAAGCGTCGTGGCCGACTGGCCGAGTTCGAGATATCCCAAACCGACCTCTTCTAATATAGTGAGCTTGTCCATCAACCATGGAATGTCATCGAAGAACTTCACTGCTTCTTCGATCGTCATCTGCAGAATATCAAAAATATTTTTACCCTTGTATTCTACGGCGAGTGTCTCGCGATCGAAGCGCTTTCCTTTGCACACATCGCACGTGACGTACACCGTCGGGAGAAAGTGCATCTCGATCGCGATCGTGCCATGACCCTCGCAGTTCTCGCACCGGCCACCCGGGACGTTGAAGCTGAACCGGCCCGGCTTGTAGCCGCGTACGCGCGCGTCCTCCGTGCCCGCGAAGAGATCCCGAATGTGCGTCCACGCACCGACGTATGTGGCCGGGTTGGAGCGCGGCGTGCGGCCGATCGCCGCCTGATCAATATTGATAATGCGCGTGATGTATTCCAATCCCATGATAGATTTATAGCCGCCTGCTTTGAAGCTTGCGTGGTTCAACTTATCCGCAACCGCTTTATACAACACGTCATATACGAGCGATGATTTGCCGCTACCGGAAACGCCGGTTACCGCAGTAAAACGCCGCAACGGGATATCAACATCGATATCTTTCAGATTATTCGCATGCACGCCGCGCAATTTTAAAAACTCCTGCGTGCCATTGCCACCGTGCTCCGCCGCAGCTTTTTTACCACTCTTGGAATTTTTCTCACCACGCTCCGCCGGAAGCACCACTTTGCGTCGCGTCTCCGGCACATCAATAAATTTCTTTCCACGCAAATATTGCAGAGTGAGCGAGTTCTGCTTCATATCCTTCATCAACTCCGGCATCGGCCCTTCCGCCACGACATTGCCGCCGTGCACGCCCGCCCCCGGCCCGATGTCCACCAAATAATCCGATGCACGAATGGTGTCCTCGTCGTGCTCCACCACAATGATCGTGTTCCCCAGGTCGCGCAGATCCTGCAGGGTCTTGATAAGTTTGGCATTGTCACGCTGATGCAAACCGATCGTCGGCTCGTCGAGAATATAGAGCGTGCCCACCAGACGTGAACCGATCTGCGACGCCAAGCGGATACGCTGGCCCTCGCCGCCGGAGAGCGTCCCAGCACGACGATCGAGCGTCAGATATTCCAACCCAACATCCATCATAAACTTTAATCTATTTTTAATCTCGCGAAGCGGTGCTTCCGCAACCTCATTTAACGATCCTGTCGTAAATTTGAGCCCCGAAAAGAACGCGTGTGCATCCTCGATGGACAGCGCCGTCACCGTATTAATATTTTTTTCATCTATTAAAACATTCAAGCTTTCCGGGCGAAGGCGCTTGCCCACGCATACCGGACAAATCTCGTCCGACCAAATGTCTTTTGTTCCCAAGCCATGACATTCAGGACACGCACCGAACGGGCTATTGAACGAGAACAGACGCGGCTCGATCTCCGGAAACGAAAATCCATCGTGCGGGCACGTGAATTTTGCCGACAGCGAAACTTCCTTATCGGTGATCAACGTTACCACCGCGTTGCCATATTTCAGCGCACCCTCGATCGCTTCGGAAAGGCGCAAGCGATTGTCTTTATCTTTAAAATTCATCCCCGATGGCAAACGATCCACGACGAGATCAATGTCATGCACTTTATAACGCGAGAGCTCCACGCGATCACGCAATGAATGATATTTACCGTCGATGCGCACTTCGGAAAATCCCGCGTTCAAAAAATCGTAGAGCATCTGGTAATACTCGCCTTTTCTGCCACGTACCACTGGCGCAAGAATGACAAAGTTCTTTTTATCTTTGTTGTTGTCCGAAATATCGATCGCCACATCCACAATCTCCTCGTTCGTCAACTTTTTGATCTCGCGTCCGCACGTTGGGCAGTACGGCTTTCCCGCGCGCGCGAAAAGTACGCGGAGATAATCATAAATTTCGGTGATGGTGGCGACGGTCGAGCGTGGATTGCCCGAATGCGATTTCTGATCGATAGATATCGCAGGCGAAAGTCCTTCAATGTCATCCACATCCGGCTTATCAAGACGTCCCAAAAACTGCCGCGCGTATGCGGAGAGCGATTCGATATAGCGGCGCTGGCCTTCGGCAAAGATCGTGTCGAACGCAAGCGACGATTTACCGCTGCCGGAAAGTCCGGTGAAGACAACCATTTTGTCGCGAGGGATCTCAATATTGATATTCTTGAGATTGTGCTCGCGCGCGCCCTTGATGATGATCTTATCGTGTTTCATAAAGTTTTAATGTTTCTGTACGTTAGGCTTACCTCGCTAAATAGACAAAAATGCCCCACGCGTGGCTTATATAGGGATCTATGAGAGAAAGTTTAGCCCGCTTTATGGCGGAGGTCAACTTTATTGGGTCGGCGCAGAACCGGCGCGGGAGAGGACGGTAAATGTTCCAACGTTCTGCGTGATATCCCCGGATATAACTGAAACGCTATAGGTGTGCGGCGGCGTAATTACCATGATAAATTGCGGACATGGCTCGGTCGGCTTGCAGTTTGGGCCAAGCGTCGACGGCACAGTGAACGTCAACATTTTTCCGTCCGGAGAAGAAATATCTTTCATTGAAGGCCCCACCAAACCACCGAACGTTACGGTATTTCCGGTCGCTGCAAAACCGCTTCCATGAATGGTCACCATCGTCCCAACGAGACCGCTTGATGGAGAAAGGGAAAATCCTGTACTCGTGGAAGTGCTTATACCGGTTGAAGTTGGTGTTGTTGTCGTCGCAATGACTGGCGGAGTACTCGAAGCCGGAGCCGTAGACACGGGCGCAGGCACGGACGGTGCTTGCATATGGAAGTAATAGAACACGCCTCCGAGCACCACAATCCCGGCGGCGATCAACAATATCATGATTACAGGAGCAAGCCCTCTACGATTGATATTCATACTATATGAAAACGTTCCAGGGAGGAAAGGGTTACACTACGCCGCACCATCATCCGCATTCCCACTTTGTTCTTTCCACAACGCAGAATACAAGCCGTCAGGATTTTTCAGAAGCTCATGATGATTCCCCTGCTCGATCACATTCCCTTTGCGCATCACATAGATGCGATCCGCGCGCGCGAGCGTCGAAAGCCGGTGCGCCACCATCACGATGATCAGATTCGGACGCGAGCGCGCGATCTGATGGATCGTCTCGGTGATGGATTTTTCGGTGATGGAATCCAAGCTTGACGTCGCCTCATCAAAGATGATCAATTCCGGATCGCGCAACAACGCACGGGCGATGGCAAGACGCTGACGCTCGCCGCCAGAGATCTTGATGCCGCCTTCGCCGATCTTCGTGTCCAGACCTCGCGCAACTTCGCCGCCCGCACCGCCGCGCTCTGCGATCCCTTCAACCGACGCGCTCCGCAACGCGTTCCAGCAATCATCATCGGTGGCGGCCGGTCGCACAAAGACCAGGTTGTCGCGCAGAGTACCCGCAAAGAGCTGAGTGTCTTGGGAAACGTAACCGATCTTCCGGCGCATCGCATCGTAATCGACGGTATCGCTATTTACTCCGTTCAATAAAATAGTCCCCTTGGTGGGTTTATATAGCCCGACCAATAATTTGATCAGCGTCGTCTTCCCCGAACCGGAGTATCCGGCGAATGCGACCGTCTCGCCGCTCTTGATCGTCAGGTTCATATTCTGCAACGCGGTGAGTGCGCCGCTCTGATAGCCAAATTCCACATCCTTGAACTCCACCGTCTTCAGCGACTCGATCGTCACCGGATGCTCTGGCTTTTTCTCCGAAGGAATTGCAAGGATCTCCTCAAGCTTCTCCATACTCCCACGCGACTCCTGATATTGCGAAGCCACCGTGCCGATGTCGCCGAGCGGCGAGAAGATATAGAAGGAATAGAACCACAGCGCAAGGAATTCTCCGAGCGAGATCTTTCCGAGGAATATCAGCCAGAGCATCACGAACAAAATAATGGAGCGCATCGCGTTCACGATCGTGCCCTGCGTGAAGCTCAATTTGCGAATAAGTGTCAACTTGGAAAGCTCCAATGACAAAACTTTGTTATTGACCTCGTTAAGCCGCTTCGTTTCCTGCTCCTCTAATCCAAGACTCTTTACCAACTCCACGTTGCGGATCGTCTCCGTCGTGGACCCCGCAAGGTTCGCCGATTCGATGACGATATTTTTCTGGATTGCTTTTATCTTCTTCCCGAGGAAAAATAATGCCGTTCCCATGATCGGGATGACCATGAAATATAAAAGCCCGATGATCCAATTAACAAAGAACGCGTAGATAAGCACGAGCGTGATACCGACGAGCGATACAAAGATCACGTCCACAAAACTGATAATGAGTTGTTGCGCATCGAGCCGCGCCTTCTGCAATTTTTGCAGCAGCTCGCCCGAGCGCTGGTCCTCGAATATCGCGTATGGCAGCGAGAACGAATGCGCGACGCTGTGCGCATAGAGCTCCGTGCCGACGCGCTGGGCAACCATGTTCTCATAATATTGCTGAAAGTTCTTTGCGGTGCGGGAAATAAGCGCGGCGGTAATGGAGATCAGCAACAACAATCCCACGCCGCGCAAAAAATCGCTGTTCGATATCGAGCCAATTTTTGCGACGTAGTTATCAATAATGAACTGGAACACCTGCGGATCCACCAGCGAGAACGCGATGTTCACCGCCGCAAAGACGAGCGTCAACGTGAGCGCTTTTTTATGCCTTTTAATATAGCTGAAAAGAAGTTGCATGTTATTTCTTTTTCTTCATGATCTTCGCGTCCTTCATAATCTCTTCCACCGTCTCCGCCTTCTTGTTCAGCTCGCGTATCTCATCGCGCAAAATTCCGGCAAGCTCGAAGTTCAACTCCTTCGCCGCCGCGCGCATATCTTTTTCCTTCTCCGCAATCAGGCGCTGAAGCGCAGTCTTGGAACGCGGCACCGGCATGGTTTCCAACTTCAATATCTCATCAATGTTCGGCAAGATGTCCGAGATCTTGCGCACGATCGTGCGCGGCGTAATGTTGTGCTCTTTATTATACGCAACCTGGATCGCGCGGCGGCGATCGGTCTCGCGGATGGCGCGTTCAATGGAACCAGTGATGTTGTCCGCGTACATTACCACCTCGCCCTCCACGTTACGCGCCGCCCGCCCAATGGTCTGGATGAGTGAAACTTCGCTCCGCAAAAATCCTTCTTTATCCGCATCCAAAATAGCGACGAGCGAAACCTCCGGCAAGTCGAGCCCCTCGCGGAGCAAGTTCACGCCGACGAGCACTTCTATCTTGCCACGGCGAAGATCGGTCAGGATTTTGATGCGATCCATCGTCTTCACATCGCTGTGCAAATAATTCACTTTTATTTTTTTCTCTTCAAGGTAACTCGAAAGGTCTTCCGCCATACGCTTGGTGAGCGTTGTCACAAGCACGCGCTCGTGCTTCGCCACGCGCTCCTCTATGCGCGGGATAAGATCCTCCACCTGGCCGCGCGCGGGCTTAATCGTGATCTTTGGATCCACAAGGCCGGTCGGACGAATGATCTGCTCCACCACCTGGCCCTTCGGCGGCTGACTGACTTTGATCTCGTACGGCGACGGCGTGGCAGAAGTATAGATAACCTGACCGATGCGCTCGTCGAACTCACTAAATCGGAGCGGGCGGTTATCGATCGCGGACGGCAAACGGAAGCCGTATTCCACGAGCGTCTTCTTTCGCGCCGCGTCGCCGTTGAACATGCCCTGCAATTGCGGCACCGTCATGTGCGATTCGTCGATGATCGTGAGAAAATCCGGCGAGCCGTCATCAAGGTGCGGGAAATAATCGAGCAGCGTTGCGGGCGGCTCGCCTGCGGCGCGGCCGGAGAGATGGCGCGAATAGTTCTCGATGCCGTGACAATAGCCCACCTCATCCATCATGGCGAGGTCGAACTTGGTGCGACGCTCCAGCCGCTCCGCCTCCAAAAACTTCTTTTCCTTTTCAAAAAGCGCGAGTTGATCTTTTAATTCTTTTTTAATACTTACCAACGCGCGCTCACGCGACGCAGGCGCGGTGATAAAGTGTTTTGCCGGCGCAAATAATATATCCGGAATGGACGGCGTCTTACCCGGCTGAAAGCCGGCGACCGGATCAATCTCATAGATCGCGCGGATGATGCCACCCGAAACCTCCAGGTTATAGATGACCTCGCGGTCCGCTGGCATGATCTCCCAGTTCTCGCCACGCAAGCGATACGTGGCGCGCTTAAGATCCGCCGTCGTGCGGTTGAATTGCAGAGAGATCAGCTTGCGCGAGAACTCGCGGCGCTCCACCGCATCGCCCACCTTGAAGCGGATGATATTTTTTGCATATTCCTCCGGCGCGCCGAGACCGTAGATGCACGACACGGATGCCACGATGATCACATCGCGCCGCGTGAGGAGCGCCATCGTCGCTGCGTGGCGCAACTTGTCAATCTCGTCATTGATCAACGCCTCCTTGTCTATATAGGTATCGCTCGACGGCATGTACGCCTCCGGCTGATAGTAGTCATAGTACGAAACAAAATAATTGACGGACGAATTCGGAAAGAGCTCGCGGAACTCATTGCACAGCTGTGCAGCGAGCGTCTTGTTGTGCGCGATCACGAGCGTCGGCTTGCCCATCTGCTGGATCACATTCGCCATCGTGAATGTTTTTCCGGAGCCGGTCACGCCGAGCAGAGTCTGATCGCGCAAGCCTTAGCGCAAACCCGAAACAAGCGATGCAATCGCTTTCGGCTGGTCCCCCGCGGGCTGGTTGTCTGATTCGATCTTAAAGTAGTTCATAGTACTCTACGATATAAATGGCGCCCCTTGCCCGAGGGCTATAGGGGTTGCTCATCCAAACTTCTACCAGACTATTTTAATGTTTTTTTAATGGGGAGTCAAAATATAAAAACGAAAAACCGCGTTTCGGCCTCACACCGGAAAGCGGTCTTTCTTCTAACTAACAGTATCCATTCTAGCACATTTTGGACCAGGTCAAAATGGGGATAGCGGCGATATAAAAATGCCCGGATGCGCTTTCGCTTTTCCGGGCATTTGCCCAACAAGTTTGGATAGATCAACGACGATCGATGTATTCGTGGCTGATGCCCGGCAACTGACGTTCCACTTGACGAATCGCCCGGCCGACATCGACCTTCTGTTCGGAACTCCACGATCCCTCTTTTTGATCGATGGGATGCACACGAACCTGAATAAAGGCATCAGGAGAAAATTCCGCAATCTTGGCTCCAAGCACCCGCGCGAAAAGGTTACGACTTCCATTCCTGGACTTTACAGAGAGACCCTCAACGGTGATGCTGATCACCCGGCTCCTGTTTATGCAAAATCCCGCGGCCGGAAAAAAATGAAAGATAAGATCTTTTTCCGTGAAATCCCAAGCCCTCTGAAGGCATAAAGCGGCCACACAATTGCGATAGAGCGACCGTTGTGCATTTTCGTCCATCTCCGGCAATCCAAAAATCATTACAGTTATCATTTTCGCCTCCTACTAGAAATGTGCTACTGCCCCGATAGAATACGATTCTAAAGCGGCACTGTCAAATCATTCCCTACCCCAGCACCTTCGTCAGCGGGCATAGCTCGTGCTTGTGCGGGCGCGCAACGCAGTAGGCGCGGCCGTAGTCGATGATCATATACGTGGCGGTGAACCAATCTTTGCGCGGGATGATGGCCATCAGATCCTGCTCGATCTTTTCCGGCGTCTTCTCGCGCGTGAGGCCGAGCAGCTGCGACAGGCGCATCACGTGTGTGTCCACCGCGATCCCCTCCACCACGCCGTAGGCGTTGCCGAGGATGACATTCGCCGACTTGCGCCCGACGCCGGGCACTTTGATCATTTCCGCCATCGTGCGCGGCAGAGTGCCGCCGCACTTCTCTTTTATATACTTTGCCGCCGCCAGAATGTTCTTCGTCTTCGCGCGATAGAAGCCGCAGGCGTGGATCATATTCTCGAACTGCCGGACGCCGGCCGCGGTCTTGCCCGCCTTCACATATGCATCAAGTGTGGGATATTTTTTGAACAATGCGGGCGTCACCTGGTTCACTTTTTTGTCCGTGCACTGCGCGGAGAGCTGAACCGCCACGAGCAGTTCCCATGAGTTGCCAAAGGTCAGCGCGATCTTTGGATGCGGAAAAAGCTTATGCAAAGTTTTAGCAATCTTTACCCAGCGCTTTTTATAATACGGAAGGTCTTTTCCTGAAATCATAGATAGATGATATGGTTTATCTTTATTATAGCCGAGATAAAAAATATTGCCTAAAAGTAATTTTTATGCCATATTAAATTCAGCGAAAGGAGCGGCTTATGCCAACCAAAAAACGGAAAAAGCCGGGAGTGTTGACGAAAATCGCCATTCGAGAAACCTCCAAAACCTATTCTAAGTGCCGCCCCGATTTCTTGGGATCCCGAGAAGCCGCGCTGGATAAGATGCAGCTCGAACCTTACTCCACGACAAAAAACGAAGTCCGCAGTGAAATCTCTCGAAATGGAGCTCACCGTAGCAATGCAGTTCAGCGGAAAAAGAGACGAATCAAGTTTATCAATGACCACCACGGGAATCTCTTCCCGCCCGCCGCCTAGCACATGCTGGGCGGATTTTTTATTAAGAGATTTCGTCGCCCGTGCGCTTCAACTTCCGCATCGTAACTTTTCCCGGAATGCTAAAGTCCACCTCATCACAGGAGTCTATAATACCGCGAATTCCCCGGCCGCTCGTCTTTAATAATCCTTCAGGAGAAGTGGGATCGGGAATATGTTTGGAGTCGATAACTTTTTTTGCTTCATCTTCCACAACCACCACCACGTCATGATTGGAGAGCGTGATTTCCACGGTGATATTTTTATTATTCAGGGCGCTCTCCTGTGCTGCGAGAATGCGCGCCTCATAACTTTCTTTCGATTCATCAGGCTCCCATTCTATAGCTAAATTTCCATGAATGATCGCATTCGTGATCGCTTCATCAATCGCATAATCAAATGTCCCGATCTCATCTTCGGTCCATCCGGCTTCGCTAAGACGTTTTTCTAACGCCTCTGCCGCAGCAGCGCCTTCGGTAACCCGGCTTTCGAGCGTCCAGCGATCCCCCTCATATTTATTATTCTCTCTTTCCAAGCCGCCGGAATGTTCGATGCTCATGAGCGGATTGGATTATATAAAAACAGCACGCCGAGCAAAACGACAATGATCACGCCGAGTACAATCACCAAAATCCAAGCCATTTTCATGCTTTTATTATACCAAAAGGCAGATGGTGGTGCGTAACGCCGGACAGTCCTTATTTCAGCGCCCCTTCGCGCCGTAGGAGCGCGATCTTTTTTGCCGCGCCCCACGCGTAGCCGCCCGGCGTGCCGTCGGAGCGGACCACCCGATGGCATGGCACCTTTTTGGTGTCGGGATTCTTGTTCATGATGTTCCCCACCGCGCGATAGGCCTTCGGCCGTCCCGCGCGCCGCGCCACCTCCGCGTACGTCAACGTCTTCCCCCGCGGGATCTTTGCAACGACGGCGTACACTTTTTCAGCAAAAGATGTGGATCGAGGCTTTTTCATATACACCCATTATAAAACAATCTCCCAGACGTTGTCTAAATATAAAAAAACGGGCCGGGAGCGTTGCTCCCAGCCCATGCTGTAGTGATCTACCAAATCTGACGAAACACCGCTTCGGTCCCCTCCTCATTGACAAGATCCATATGGAACGTGTAGATAGTAAGCAAGGGCGGAGCGAGACCCCGCACTGTGTGCGAGTAGGTTTCAAGATCTCTCTCCTGAAGAGCCTTCATCGTAGAGCACTCTCCAAGAAATTGCTCTCCGTAAGCTACAAGTGCCTCTGCATACCGAGCACAACGATCGTGGGTGATGCCGATAGAGTGGGTGATGCTGGGAAATTTCTCGAATGCGAACTTCAGATCGCCCTCGAAATGCCTGAACGTGCTAGGCAGACGGAACTGTTGGGCGGCGGGAAATGCCCCTCCGAATTCCGACATAAACAGGCATTCGTCGAGCTCAAAACCAAGCACTCGTTGGATAAACATTTGCACCGCGCCCTGGATCTTTATATCGCGACAACAATGAATCAGTGCGCGAGGGGAAGCAGCAGGGAGCACATGGTATGTATTAGCAGCGGTGGATATTGCAACAGCACTAGACACTAGGCCTTCTCCAGGTTGGATTTTGTACTGGAAAGAAGTATACCATAACTACACTATCTTGTACAATCCATCAAAATCCGCGAAGACTGCATCGATGACCAAAATATTCGGCAACTCTTTTTTTATAAAATCGCGGGCCGCTGACAGCTGCTTCGAAAGCTCCACCTTTTCCGCATCAGCATCAGCAAAGCTCTTCGAGCCGCCAAACGCGCCGCAATCGCGATGGAGCATAAGAACGACGTGGTTCGTGCCATGCAACCGCACCGAGGTCTTGATCTGGTTCAAGACAAAATCCCGGTCAGGCGATGCTTCGCCCGCGAGCGCCTTCGCGCCGCCGGCGAGCTTCACGAGATCGATATGCGCAAAGCCTTCCTGCTTTCCAAACGC
This sequence comes from uncultured bacterium, assembly GCA_963807165.1. Lineage (GTDB taxonomy): Bacteria > Patescibacteriota > Minisyncoccia > UBA6257 > 2-01-FULL-56-20 > JAKAGE01. The sequence goes on from CAWDZM010000001.1 coordinate 338,883, forward strand.
CTTTAATAATTTATAAAATCGGTCGTCGAAGCACCACACGACACACGCATTGGCGGCATAATGTTCTTTTGACGATGCAAACTTAACGAATGGTTCCATAATAAAGTATTAAAATTTTGTTAATTATTTTGCTTCCTCCACTAAGATCTTCGCCTGGCTTCCCGAATCAACTTCCAAAAAACCGGACCTGACGGGGATATAGATCTCCTTTCCTTCCCTGTCCACGATCGTCATCGTCCCCTTTTCCAAAAGGGAGATGAGCGGCTCGTGATGATCAAGAATGGTGATCTCGCCGGAGCGCGTATTGCAATTTACCGACTTCGCGTCGCCCTGGAATAATATTTTTTGCAATGAGTAAACGCCGAGCTTCATAGATTATTTTGCCGCCGTCACTTCTTCGATCGTCCCTTTCATATAGAACGCATCTTCCGAAAGCTCATCATACTTGCCCTCCAAGATTTCGCGGAAGCTCTTGATGGTATCTTTGAGCGAGACGTATGTTCCCGGAATGCCAGAGAACACTTCGGCGACGTGGAACGGTTGGGAAAGGAAGCGCTGGATCTTGCGCGCGCGGTATACCGTCTGGCGATCGATGTCCGAAAGTTCTTCGATGCCCAAGATCGCGATGATGTCTTGCAACTCCTTGTAGCGCTGGAGCGTGCGCTGAACATCGCGCGCCACTTCGTAGTGCTCCTTGCCCACAATCTTTGGGTCAAGCGCGGTAGAGCTGGACGCGAGCGGATCCACCGCCGGATAGATACCGATTTCCGTCAGCGGACGCGAAAGCACGATCGTGGAATCCAAGTGCGCGAAGGTCGTCGCCGGCGCCGGATCGGTAATGTCATCCGCCGGAACGTAAATGGCCTGCACCGAAGTGATAGAACCTTTTTTGGTGGATGTGATGCGCTCCTGCAACTCTGCCATCTCCGACGCGAGCGTCGGCTGATACCCTACCGCCGACGGCATACGGCCGAGCAGTGTGGACACCTCGGAACCGGCCTGCGAATAACGGAAGATGTTGTCAATAAAGAGCAAGATATTTTTACCTTCTTCGTCGCGGAAATATTCTGCCATCGTGAGTGCGCTGAGCGCGACGCGGGCACGGGCGCCCGGCACTTCGTTCATCTGCCCGAACACGAGCGCGGTCTTTGCGAGAACGCCCGACTCCTTCATTTCGTTATAAAGATCATTTCCTTCGCGCGTGCGCTCGCCGACGCCGGCAAATACCGAAACGCCGCCGCCCACTTCTGCGGTATTGCGAATGAGCTCCTGAAGCAACACCGTCTTGCCGACGCCAGCACCGCCGAACAATCCAACTTTCCCTCCTTTAATAAACGGGCAGATCAAATCGATAACTTTGATGCCCGTTTCAAACACTTCCGTCTTGGTGGATTGCTCCGTGAACTTCGGCGCTTCGCGATGGATCGGAGAATATTTTTTGAACGCGCCTTTCGGCACCGTGAGCGGCTTGCCCAACACATCAAAAATATTGCCGAGCGTTTCCTCGCCCACCGGCACCTCGATCATCTTTCCCGTGTCCGTCACTTCCGCGCCGCGGTTGAGGCCGTCGGTCGGCGCCATCGAGATCGCGCGCACCTTGCCCGGTTCCAAGTGCTTTACCACCTCCGCCGTGATCATACCCTTCCCCAACTTGATGTGCACCGCGTTATAGATCGGCGGCAAAACGACGCCCTCGCCGAAATCAATGTCGACAACCGGCCCGATAATCTGCGTTACTTTTCCTGTTTTGGTGGTTGTATTTGAAGCCATAATAGTTGGAATTGTAGCAAATTCCTATGGCGCGTGCAAACGCTGTATCGCCTCAATCTTTTCTACGCGATGACCAAGAGCAACTATCGCTTCTTTATCCGCCTTTCTGCGCAAATCCCCCGCGAGGCCGTCGAATTTTTTATCTAACTTATCGAGCTTTCCATCCACCTTGATGAGTTTTCCTTTAAGCCCAACAAGATGTTCTTCTGTTAACATTGATTTTACCTCTAGGCGCATAACTTTATCCTCGAGTTGGCTAAATCTTCCCGATAACGCATCAATACTTTCATTGGTGCCAGTCTGCCCCTCTATGATAAGATCCATTTTATCATTTAGCACCTCAGACATCATTCCATCGGAAAACGACGTCTTCTGCTTCTTTTTGTTCGATATTTTTTTATTTTCCATAACTCCAATCATAGAAGTTTATTATAGCATTGCAAATAATTTTTCATAAACATTTAATGTTTTACAGAACCGCATTTCGATCATTAAAAATTGATGAAAAACTTTTTGACTAAAATTTTTCACGCACTAAAATGAGAGATTTTAAAAGTTATTCAGATCTTTCACGCTGGAAATAATGGCCGAACAATCCCCGTGGTATGGGATAAGACATCTCCCCGTGGCTAGTAGGGTGATTCCAAAAGCCTGACGCCGGCGGCTGAAACGCCGCCGTCTAAGCCAACGAGCAAGTGCTCGAGGCATGAGGAGAGAGTACGAGGCGCAACTCCTACACGATTAACAATTGAAGGGGTAGTACCCCGCGCATAGCTCCGGGTAAGGCCGAGGGTTCTATTCGGCTACACATACGCCCGCGTTGTGCGGAATAAAACAAGAGCGCTAGACGCGACGAGGAGACAGTAGTTTTACTACGACTCCGAGGAGCAACGACACGCTCTTGTTTTATAACCACAACCCGAAGGGATCTTAGAAAAATACCATAAGCCTGCGTTACTCCTCCTTGGAGTGATAAAATCACACCATCGTCGCCGCGCCTTGGCTTGCGGTCTTTTTCTAAGATCGCGGGCGTATGTGTAGCCGAATAGAACCCCACCCAGTCATTCCGGTTGTTTCCAGCGTGAAGGGTCGGAATAATTTTTATGATAAAAAAATGAACCTTGCTCAAGGGTTCTACTTTTTACACGCAAAAGCGTGTAAGCATTATGACCACCAGTCGCCTTCATTTCTGATTGGACCGGAATCGCATTCCAGGCCTCCATGTGCAACATATTGCATCAGGAGGTAGTTGGCTGCGGAGATTGGCCACATAAAGAGACTGATGAGGATCCAGAGCGGCATCGCAACGCGCGGGCTGAATCCGTTGTTGGGATTGTAAGGTTCGCCACGACGGATTACGAACTCTCGAACCCATAGACAGGCCATAAGTAACGCCGGACCTACCCATAGGATAAAAAACCATACCCATTCCTTCATGATTCCTCCTCGCTGACTGACAAGCGGCGTAGATATTGAACTATCGAAATGAAGCCGCTGACTGCATTATAACATATCAATATATCTTGTCAAATTCATGCGTTTTTACCGCCTCACGCATATCGCTGCAGTAGCAAAGGCCCTCAGGATTGTCTTTGAGGGGAATCGCGGAGGCACGGAGGTGCCGAGCGTTAGGGCGCGGCTAGTAAGCCGCGACCCGTCCCCGAAAAGATGATCCTGAGAGCTTTTGCTATTGCAGCGACTCTGCGCCACTTGTGATCTCGATGATCTGCCCCGTGATGGCGGCTTGACGGGACTTATTATAGACCATCGTAAGCGTCTCCGAAAGGTCGGATGCATTATCGGAAGCGTTCTTCATCGCTACGCGCCGCGCGGAATGTTCGGAAGCATTTGCCTCGAGGATAGCGTGGTAGAGACGGATCTTTAATAATTTTGGCGCAAGCTCGTCGAGCACTTCCTTCGGCGACGGCTCGATGATATATTCTTTTACCTTGCCGTCCAAAAACGTCTCCGACTTTGCGTAGTCCGCGTAGCGGCCTGCGCGCGGGATCGTCTCCTCAATGGACTGCTTAATGGTATCGTAGCTTACCGGCAAAAAATCACGGACAACGGGGTCTTGCCGGAGCGCGGTGACGAATGTGGTAAAGAATGCGATGACGCTGTCGAAGTCGCGGCGCGCGTATCCGTCGATCAAGAAATCCGCAATTGGCTCGGCGTCGAGAATATTACTCGCATCGCCAACGCGAGTGAACGATGCAACGACGTTCGCTTTGCGCCGCTCAAGATAGCTCTTCGCTTTTTGTCCGACGGCGATGAATGAATAGCGCGAGTCAAGGATGTCGATATTATTCGCCTTCATATATTTTTCGAACTCGCGGGTGACGGCGCCATTGAACGAACCAGCGAGGCCGCGATCGGACATCATAAGAAGGAACGCGGTGTGCTCCACCGTGCGCTTCTCAAAGATCGCAGGCACCGGCACATCCTTGAGCGACGACAAAATGCCGAGCAATTCAAGCGCAGCGTACGCGTATGGGCGCGAGGTGAGCGCGAGCTCCTGGCTCTTGCGCATCTTCGTGGCGGATACGAGCTCCATCGCCTTCGTGATCTGCCCGATATTCTGGACGCTCTTCATGCGTCGCTTGAGGCTCTGTCCGGATTCCATAGTGATCTTTGTGTGCGATTATTTTACGAGGAAGTGCGTGATTGCCTCTTTTAATTTCGTTTCAGTCGCGTCTTCGAATAATCCCGTTTCGCGGATCGGTTTCAAAATATCCTCTTCGTGCAATGTATCGAGGTAATCAACCAATTCGTTCTGCGTCTTTTTAATATCTTCCACTGCGATGTTCTCAAAATAGTTATTGAGTACGGCGTAGAAAATACAGACCTGCTTTTCTACCGGCAGCGGATCCTGATCGTCCTGCTTGAGGATTTCATTAATCTTCTGACCCTGTAAAATTTTCTTGCGCGTCGCTTCGTCCACGTCGGTGGCGAACTGTGCAAAAGCCTGCAGCTCCCGGAACTGCGCGTGCGCGAGTTTGAGCTTGCCCGCGACTTTCTTCATCGCCTTCGTCTGCGCGGCGGAACCGACGCGCGAAACGGAGATGCCCACGTTTAACGCCGGGCGCTGGCCCTGGTTGAAAAGATCGGTCTCTAAATAGATCTGACCATCCGTGATGGAAATGATGTTTGTCGGAATGTATGCCGTAACGTCGCCAAGCTGTGTTTCAACAATTGGAAGCGCGGTAAGCGATCCTCCACCAAGCTCTTTAGAAAGCTTTGCCGCGCGCTCCAACAAGCGCGAGTGCAGATAGAAGACGTCGCCCGGATATGCTTCGCGGCCCGGCGGGCGGCGGAGTAAGAGCGAGATCTGGCGATACGCCCACGCGTGCTTGGAAAGATCATCGTAGACGATAAGCGCGTCCATGCCTTTGTCGCGGAAATATTCGCCGATTGCGGCGCCGGCATACGGCGCAAGATACCACATCGCCGCCGGTGAGCCCGCCGATGCCGAAACGATGATGCTGTACTTGAGCGAGTCGAACTTCTTCAACGTCTCGGCGATCTTTACGATCTTGGATTCCTTCTGGCCAATCGCCACATAAATACAGATCGGTGTGCGGCGGCCGGTGTCATTCTTCTGATTTAAAATAGTGTCGAGCGCGACGGCGGTCTTTCCCACCTGGCGGTCGCCGATGATGAGTTCGCGCTGGCCGCGACCGATCGGGATCAACGCATCGATCGCTTTGATGCCGGTGTGAAGCGGCGTGTTGACCGACTCGCGTTCCAAGATGCCTGGTGCACGCGCCTCGAGCGGATTGCGCTGCGGCTCCTTGCCGCCGCTTTTTCCATCTTTAAAAATCGGACCTTGCCCGTCAAGCGGCTGGCCAAGCGGATCCACCACGCGGCCGATCAGCTCATCACCTACTTGAAGCGAAAGAATATCACCCGTGCGGCGCACGGTATCGCCCACTGCGACGGAAAGAAAATCGCCGAGCACGAGGCCGCCGATCGATTCCTCTTCCAAACTGAGCGCCAACGCCGGCCGTTCTCCATGAATGGTCTCAATGATCAACACTTCCTGGCTGACCGCGTTGCGCAAGCCAAGGATCTTGACGATGCCGTCACCGACTTCGATGACGCGTCCAACCTCGGCCCATTCGGGCTTCTCTTTATATCCCTCGATATCCTTTTTCAATTTTTCGATTATTTCGTATGACATATAGATAATGGTGACGACGGGCGTTACACGCTCGAAAACACTCTATTCAATTTATTTTTTAACGACCCGTCAAACTGCAGCTCTTCATTCAGGGTGATCTTGACCCCCGCAATAAGACTGGGATCGATCCGCTCCTCCACCACATCCCCCGCTTTCATAAAATGCTTTATCGCATCTTTTTGTGATGCGCTCAACGCGCGCGCGGACTCGATGGTGACCTTCCGCACGCCGCTCCGGCCGCGGGCGAACCGCGACGCCTCCTCTAGTATTTTTTTAAGATGCCCCGCGTCGCCGTTCCGTTCCACCAGCTCGAGAAAGTTCTTTGCAATAACCTCGTCGCTCCTTGAGCCTGTCTTAGTGGAATCGCTCAACACTTCTACGAGCGCCTTCGCGTATATATGTGCGGGATACTTCATGCCGCTCGTTGCGCCTCGCCGACCGCCTTTGCGATCAACGCGTCGTCGATCTTTTCCGGCGAGAGCTCGACGGTTCTCGTGATGGCCAGACGCACCAGCGCCGCCGCTTCCTTTTCCATCGCCCGGCGCGACTCTTCTTCTTGCGAACGCAACCGTATGGCGGTGCCCTTCACTGCATCCTCTTCTTTGCGCTTTGCCTCGGCAAGCAGACGCTCCTCGAGCGTCTTTGCATCCAGTTCTGTCTTCTTTAAGATGCCGATCGCCTCGTTCTCGGCGTGTTTAATCTTTTCTTTGCCGATCAGATCCACCTCATGGAGCCGCTGCTCGGCCTCGTCCGCCTGCAACAATCCTTTTTCGATCTTCGCGCGCCGGTCGTGCAGTAACTTCAAAAGCGGCTTATAGACAAAGATCCGCAACACGATCAAGAGCAACGCAAAATTGACCACCTGACTGAGCAGAAGGGACCAATTGATGCCGAGTTGATCTAACAGTTGTTGCATGAATTGTTTTTTCTCTATAACCCATTACCGCACGACGACGGACTATGCGACGAACTTGATGATGAGTGCAATAACGAGGGCGTAAATGGCGACTGCTTCTGCGAAGGCGATGGCGAGGATCGCCATGGTCTGCACCTTTGATGCCGCTTCAGGATTCCTACCGATCGCATCCACCGACTTCGAACCGATCCAGCCGATCGCGAGCGCAGGGCCAAGGGCGCCGACTCCCATCACGAATGCCGTGGCGATAAGCCGTACACTGATGTCAGATAACATGATGAATAAAACGTTAAATTATTTTTTAATGATTATTTCGACCGTTTATAATTTTCTTCGTACATTAGTGGCCAGCATTCTCCCCTTCGTGAGGAGTGACCGCCAATGAGACGAATACGAGGGTGAGCATTCCGAAAATGAATGCTTGAATGAATCCGACGAATATTTCCAAAAACATAAATGGGAGCGGAACGAGATAAGGCGCCAGAAGCGCCATGATCGCGAGCAGCACCTCGCCGGCGAACACATTACCGAAAAGACGGAACGTGAACGAGATAATTCTAGCAAATTCTGAGATAAGCTCAAGTATGCCCACGAAAAACTTAAGCGGACTGCTGAAGTTGAAAAATACTGAAAAACGCGCGCGCAATCCCATCGCGGCGATGCCAAAAAAATTTATCATCGTAACCGCGATGAGCGCGAGCGCCAACGTGAAGTTGATGTCGCTTGCGGGCGAACGAAGCAACGGCACCGCATCCGCGCCATGGCCGATCACAATAGACCCCACCCCCGGCACCAAGCCGAACCAGTTCGAAAACAATACAAAAAGAAAAATTGTGAACACGAGCGGAAGATATTTTTCCGACGTCTTACGGTTGCCCAGCACCGAATCCATCAGGCCGAGCGCGCCTTCAATCACCAGCTCAACGACGTTCTGCAGCATGCCGGGAACCATTTTTATTTTATTCCTCAGCGTGATGGAAAGAATAGTAAGCACCACCAACACCAAAAACGCGAGAAGTACCGCGTTCGTCACCGGCCATGAGCCGATGGAAAAAATATTCTCCGCCCTGAGCGAAATGTTCAACATACAGGGAAATGATAGCAAAAATGGAGTGATTTTGCCAATCTACTCTGCCAGGCACTGATTGAACGCCTCCACTTCCGTATTATAGGTATCGATCGCCGTCTTTGTCTCTGTGGCAAGGTTGTTATATTGCGCGGCGAGATTATTGTAATCCTCCACCGCCGCGTTATAGTCCGGACCAGATTGCGGGGACATCGCATCGATAGCGACCTTGTCGGACTGGAGCTGTGCCGCCATCGTGTTTATCTGATTTTCGGAAAGATTGATCGTGATCTGAAGATTCGCATCCGGCGATGAACAATCGGATGCAGGCCTGCCGAAGATCTGTACCGCGATCCACGTCTCGGCGCCCTGAAACATCCCCTCGCGCACGGCGACGCCGATCTGCGTGTAATGCGTGTTTAAGATATTCGCGCGATGACCCGGACTATTCATCCACGCCATGACGACGCCGGCGTCGCCGGCATACGATCCGAGCGCAAGGTTCTCGCCGAGCGCAAGATGCGCGTACCCAACACTGCTCGCCACGGTAAGCGCGCTCTCTCCTTGCGGACCAACGTGCGCAAAATATTGTTGCTGAAAAAGATCATCAATGCGCAACGTGGCAATGGCATCAAGCGTCGGGCTCTCGGCAAGCGCGCGCAGATTGCCATTCTGCGCGCGTTGAAGATTCGTCTGCGTAATCACCCCCGCAGTCGTAAGCGCATTCGATTTTTTTGCCGTCGCCTTCGGCGCTTGTTGTAACGGCGATGGTGCGGAAAAATTTTGCGCGAGTTGGTTGCCTACTGAATTTTCAATGGAGTTCTCAAATGGGGCAATACCTTGTAGTGATAATGAAAAAGTTTTTTGAAGATACCATGTGGCAAAGCCAACAACGATCACTACGCCAGCGATGACCGCAAGGCGCCGCTTCGCCATTTTTTTTCGCGCGGCGGAAACCACATGCGCCGGCCGCGCCTCATCCGGCGGCGGAACCGGCGGTTCATGGGGCGATGGCGGCAAAACGTGTGGAGTGTTTTCGGTGGTCATCGAACACCCGCTCGCGCGGAATTAGTTTTTCAAATAGCGTCGCACGGCCCAAAAACTGGAGAGTCCGCCGATAACGACGCCGAAGAGCAATTCATAGATGAACAGCTGGATGATATGCGTATAAAAATATTGGAAGATATTCAATCCCGGAATAAATTCGTTCAAGTAGGGCGAGATGAAAAAGAGCGTCGGCGCAAAGACAATAATACTCACCAATGCCGCGATCAATCCCCATATCATACCTTCCACCACAAACGGTCCACGCACCAAGCTGTTGGAGGCGCCTACCACGCGCATCACGCCGATCTCATCACGGTTAGAATAGATGGCAAGGCGAATCGTATTAAACATCACAAGCCCCGCGACAAGCGCGAGGAAGATCGTCATGATCCATCCGCCGATCGAAACGTCGCGCACGATCGCGGCAAGCCGGTTGATCACATCCTGATTCTGCGTATAGCTGATGGTGTCTATGTAAGAGGAAAGATCCGGTGAGCTCAGGTAGCTATTGATCGCGCCATACTGGCTGGGATCCTTCGCCTTGATATTGAGCGATGCCTCAAGCGGATTGGTATCGAGCTCGTTGATCGCTTGGCTAACCGTCGCATCATTCGCATGATTCTGCTGGAAGGTCGCGAGCGCCTGATCCTGAGAAATATAATCCACGCTCGCCACCTGCGAAAGTCCCTCGAGTGATTGCTGGATATTTAAGATCTCATCCTCCGACGTATTGGTATTGAAATAGACGCTGATGTCGATCTTGTCCTGGATGGCGGATGCCGCCGCGTGCGTGACAACGCCGAAGATGATGAGTCCAAGAAATCCGATGGACGCGAGCGTCATGATGGCAATCGTCGCAGTGGACAGCCAGCCGTTGCGCCAGAAATTTTTGAAGCCAAAATGGAAAATTCTTGAAATAATAGTGAACATTGGATTTGGATATTGGTACTTGATTTTTAGACCAAAATATATTTCCCTTTCTTTTCGTCTCTGATCAGACGACCCTTATCTAAGGTTATCACTCTCCGCTCAAGATTGTTAATGACCTCCTTATCGTGCGTCGCAAGCACTACGGTAGTACCCAACTGATTGATCTTTTCGAGCAGTTTGATGATCTCGAATGTGTGGAACGGATCAAGGTTGCCCGTGGGCTCATCGGCGATCACCACTTCGGGGCGATGGATCATGGCGCGGGCGATGGCGACGCGCTGGCGTTCGCCGCCGGAAAGTTCATGGGGAAAATTCTTCATCTTATCCCCCAATCCCACCATGTCGAGCACCTGCGGCACAAGCTCCGCGATCTCACGCTGTGGCCGTCCGGCCACTTCGAGCGCGAAAGCAACGTTCTCATACGCCGTCTTTGTCGGCAACAACCGGAAATCCTGGAACACGACGCCGATATGGCGCCGGAATGCGGGCAGTTCGTTATCCTGTAACTTATTTACCTCATACTGTCCAAAAAATACCCGCCCCTTGGAGGGTTTTTCTTCCCCGATCAACAATTTTATAATAGTGGACTTTCCAGCGCCGGAGCGACCCGCAAGAGAAACGAATTCTCCCGGGTCAATTTGAAAGTTTACGTCCTCGAGCGCGACCCCATGGCCCGTGTAATGTTTGGAAACTCCTTGAAAAACAATCACGTATCTAATGATACACTATTTTTGAAAAATATTACACGTTCACTTTTTTCTCCAACTTACCTACGCGAAGATCGAGACCATCGACATTGGCGCGAGTGCTCCGCTCGTTGATGCTTATTTCCTTGCGGGTATCCTTTAGCTCCGAAGAGGCTTTTTCAAAACTCCTATCCATCTTTTCAAATCGCGCGTCCATCTTATCAAATCGTATATCTACTTTTTTAAACCTTTCATTCATCTGCTTGGCGGCGGCCTCAAAACTCTTCTCCACCATAATCGCCAAACCACCGATGGCGGCATCGATTTTTGTATCTATTTTTGCTTCGATTCTGGTTTCGATCCTTGTCGCGAATTCGCTCAATGTTTCTATAAGTGTTTCTCGAAGAACCCCTCTCGTCATGACATCACTATCATTATTATTTTTTATTTTCATACCAATAAGGATAGTCCGCATAAAACAAAAGTCAAAAACTTTTTAAGGAAAATTTAATGTTATTTTTCGGACGCTTTTCGCTCCGCCATCGCCTCGATAAACATATCAAGATTTCCCGCGAGAACATCATCCACGCGCGAAGTTTCGACGTCGGTGCGATGGTCTTTCACCATCTGATATGGGTTCAACACGTATGAACGAATCTGATTCCCCCACTCGGGCTTGACCTTCGTGCGCAATGCGCCGACCTCCTCCACTTTTTCCTGCTCCATCAACTGAAATAGCCGCGCCTTCAAAATTTTCAGCGCAAACTCACGATTCTGTTGCTGACTGCGTTGCGCACGCGAGCTGATCGCTATGCCAGTGGGAATATGCACCACGCGCACGGCGGTCTCCACCTTGTTCACGTTCTGACCGCCCGGCCCGCCGGCGCGCGAGAATTCAAACCGCAGGTCGGCTTCCGGAATTTGCAACTTCGATTCGTCGGGTACGGGAAGATCGGGCACCACTTCCACGAGCGCAAACGACGTTTCGCGCGAATGCTTTGCGTTGAACGGCGAGATGCGCACCAGGCGATGCACCCCCTGCTCATTCTTTAAATAACCGTAGGCGTACGCGCCGCTGATCTCGATGGTATACGATCGCGGATTATCATCCACCAAGCGCGTCTTCCATCCACGCAGTTTTGCGTAGCCTTCATACATCTCGCCCAGCATGCGCGCCCAATCTTCCGCGTCTTCGCCGCCCGCGCCGGGATAGATCGCAAGCACCGCAGACTGTTTATCATAGCGGGCAATAAAAAGCTGAGTCAGTTCAAACTCACGGAACTTTCGTTTTGTCTCGTGAAAGCTATTTTCATCAAACTGCAGTTTAAGCGCATCGAGCGCGGTGCGGATGTCATTATACTTTGAAACAACTTCACTCAGCTCGCCGAGCTCGCGGATCTTTATATCCGCATTCTGGCGATCACCCCAAAAATCAGCGGATGCCATTTCCGCCGTCAGCAGTGCGATCTTTTTTTCTTTGTCCGCGAGGTCAAAGACGCTCGCCCAACCGGCGAGCTTCGGCGTCTAATTCGTTAAGCGGTTCGGTGTAGTCCATTAATGGTTAAAAATTACTTTTTTCATCACGACGATATCGATCTCCCGTAAAGGTAAACCTGAGGTCAGGACCTTTATCCGCGCGCGGGAGCACTGCTTCATAGATCCAATCCTCATCATCAATGTATCGCCCATCGCCGATGCTGGTAAGTCGACGCTTCACTACCTTTTTTTGAAAAGGTCTCCGATCATCGAAACACTCTGCCGACGCTATAACAACCCCTTCCCGGTCAAAATTAAACTCGCCCTGCTCTTGCCTATCGGGGATAACCTCATGATGGTTCATATCACTATTATAATACGTTTTCGCAACACTACATCATTTCTGAGCCACCTCCCGGATTTGAACCGGGGACCTTTGCTTTACGAAAGCACTGCTCTACCAACTGAGCTAAGGTGGCATCCGCGACACGCGAGCGGCATCGCTATCTCAAGAAAATATAGCGAAAAAATGAGGATTGCGCAATAAGAAGTAGACCTTATAAAAATTTACATATGCAAAGCGGTGAGGGTGGGATTTGAACCCACGGTACCCTTTCAGGTACACCGCATTTCGAGTGCGGCGCCTTCGACCACTCAGCCACCTCACCGCTTTGCATGTGTGTCACTCTATGGTTACAGAAATGCGACGCTATTTCAAGTATTAAAACGAAGGAAAGCGCTGTCTCCGAAGAAACAGCGCTTTTTGAGGTGAACGAGGAAATCAATCCCCATCGACGGAGTTGGGGGCTTGTCGCATCGGGCTGGCGGGGGCACGTCCGAATTGGAGCACACAGCAGGGGTAGCAGACCCTGGCGTGTGCCATGATCTGTTCGACTTGATGGACGGGGAGAGAGCGCTTTTCGCGTGGGCTCATCTCATGGTATTCCTTGACCCTATCCCCTAACTCGGTATCGGGACAGGCAAAATCTGTTGATTGGGGCGTTCTTGTTCCAGTCGGAATCATAGTGATCCCGACGCCGTTGGCGATAGCTAAACTTAAAACTCCCATGGGGGTTCCTCGATTAGTAGAATGAGCTTCCTCACCTCGGTTAAGGTGTCGAAGCAACTTCCATTACCATACCACTCCTGTAAAAAAAGAAAAGTCTTTGTGCCCTCGGGGAGAATCGCCCGCGACTCAAATGCTCGTCGCCGCTCGCATTTGGTCTGGGCACCGCCTCACAAGATTTTTCTGCTGAAAAATCTTGCTCCGGCGTTCGATTCTCACATCAATAATACCGTGAGGAGAGGCACACTCTTTTGAAAGTATTTCGGAGCCGCGAAGGCGGCGAGAATAAGTGCGCGGCCAGTAGGCCGCGACACGTCTTTCAAAAGAGCGTACCTCTCCTCACGGTGCCCTCGGGGAGAATCGAACTCTCATTTTATCCTTAGGACGGATTTGTTCTATCCATTGAACTACGAGGGCGTTGAACAAACTATAGATGATTGACGCAAGGGCTGCAATATATATAGAATGAGTGACAGGCGTGACGAATTGTTATGCACGGGCCCATAGTAAAATGGTATTACGCCTCCATGGCATGGAGGAGGTTGGGGTTCGATTCCCCATGGGTCCACAGGAATTTATTTACGGATAAGTAATTCTCTGGTATACTGGCTTGGTGATTGAGCAATATAAAAGAAATCCAAATACCGTTTGTATTGTTTGTAAAAAAGCTATCTATCGAAGACCGATAGAGATGCGAAGGAACAAGGGGAATGTTTTTTGTGGCGCTATGTGCTACGGGATTTTTTGTAGAAAAGAATTCCCTTGTATAATCTGTGGAAAGCCGATATTATCAGGCCTGAACAGAAAGACTTGCAGCAGAGTCTGCGCAAATAAAAATAGGGTGGGCATCAAATATAAAAGCGGCGGCCTAAAGGATCGAGTGATATCGCAACGAGCTCTCAAAATAAGATTGCTGAAAATCAGAGGTGAAAAATGTGAACGTTGCGACTATAATAAAATTGAGATACTACAGACTCATCACAAGGACAGAAATAGAAATAATAATTCATTAAAAAATCTGGCATTGATTTGCCCGAACTGCCACTTCGAAGAACACTACCTAGAGAAAAGTTGGCTGAGAAGATAAATTATGGAGGGGTCGGATAGTGGTTTATTCCACCGCACTTGAAATGCGGCCGCCCGCAAGGGCCCGTGGGTTCGAATCCCACCCCCTCCGCAACAACGAAGTACGTTATAATAACTATCATGTCCAATACCTCGCACGAAGCGGTCGTGATCCCGGAACCGAAGCTCGCGGAGTTTTTGTTCGCCGATACGCGCGTGGCGTGGGTGTGGCTTTTGCTTCGCCTCTATATTTCATATACCTGGGTGATGGCGGGGTGGGAAAAAGTGACAAGCCAGACGTGGGTAGGTTCGCAGGCGGGGACGGCATTGCACGGATTTCTCGCGGGCGCGGCAGCGAAAGCTTCCGGCGCAAACCCTGCGGTGCAAACATGGTATGCGTGGTTTATCAATAACGCCGCGCTTCCTCACGTCGCACTATTTTCATACATCGTCGCCTTCGGCGAGCTTGCCGTGGGCATCGGATTGGTGCTTGGGGCATTCACCGGTATCGCCGCATTCTTCGGCGCGTTCATGAACCTTAATTATCTTTTTGCCGGAACGGTCAGTGTAAATCCGTTGCTTCTCCTCATCGAACTCTTCCTGATCCTCGCCTGGCGCAATGCCGGATGGATTGGCCTCGACCGATGGCTACTCCCCTGGCTCGGCGTGCCATGGAAGCCGGGGAAAAGATTTGATTAAAGACAAAAATGCGCTAGGATTACTTTACTTATGCGCCCACGACATTCTTCACATTCCACACGCCCCCATAGTTCACAGGGGAAGCGTTCTTCGCGATCTTCTTCGTACCCTTCGCGCCCCCAGTATTCCGCGCACGGTTCGCATGAAAAGATCTATATCTACGGCAAGCATGCGCTGATGGAGGCGCTCCAACACGCACCACAAACCGTGCGCAAGGTGTTCTTGTCGCCCGAAGTGAATGATCCCGAATTGCGCACGTTATTAAGGAACGCAAATCTGACGCCGAGCGTTTTGAAGACCCGCGAGATCGGGCAGATGGTGGGTCGCGAGACCGCACACCAGGGCGTGATCGCCGTCACCGACCCGGGTTCGCTCATGCTCGACCTCAAAGCATTCATCGCCAACCTCCGTCCCACGGAAAATACCATGCTCGTACTACTCGATGAGCTTACCGATCCGCATAACGTCGGCGCGATCATCCGCAGCGCGGCGGCGTTCGGCGCGGCCGGAGTGCTCATCCCCGTCCACAACCAGGCGCCGATCACCGGCACCGTCGTAAAAACCTCCGCCGGTATGGCATTCCGCATTCCGCTCATCTCGATCGGCAACGTCAACCAGGCGGTCGATGCGCTCAAAAAGATCGGCTTCATTACGTACGGCCTCGTCATGAATGGTTCACAAAATATCGCAGAAGAAAAATTCGGCGCGCCGGCGCTCTTTATTGTCGGCAACGAAGGTGACGGTATCCGCCAGAAAACGCTCGAACGTTGCGACGTCGGTCTGCGCATTCCGATGCACGCACGCACGGAATCGCTGAACGCATCCGTGTCCGCATCGGTCGTTTTATATCAGTGGAGCGTACGACATCCAGATGGATTGGGAGAGCAAAAAGTTTAGATAGTTTTAATCGCACCTGTGCTATGGTAGCAAAGCCAACGACCGAAAGGGCCGGTGGTGAAACGGTATCGCGGTCAGATCGCCATCTGACAGTTTGGGGTTCGACTCCCCACCGGTCAACATTGGCGCGTCCCCTGAATTTGACATCCATAGAAATCCGAGTACTATGGATATCAAGATGGCGATCTGACGTGGTGCCACAAGCACCATTTTCAAAAAGACCGTTTGAAAGAACGGTCTTTTTGATTTCTGATATAATCCTCTTATACCAATGCAACATATTGATCTCGCAACAAACGTGTGGCCCGACTACGAACTCCTCGACTCCGGCGACAATAAAAAGCTCGAACGCTTTGGACCGTTTGTTTTGATCCGTCCCGAAACCCAAGCGATTTGGAAACCGCTCCATCCTGAGCTATGGAAAAGAGCAAAAGCAGAATTCCGTTTTGATGGCGGCAAGGGATCGTGGCGCTCCAATAATAACGGCGGGTCGGAAACGTGGGAAATCACATGGAACAGCGACGCGCGCTTTACGTTGCGCCTGACGTCGTTCAAACACACCGGCGTGTTTCCGGAACAAGCACCGAACTGGGAATGGATCGCGGAACACGTGAGCGCACTCGCAAAACGCAACGCTCCCGCAGGAAGCGCTCCTGGCGACAGACCGAAAGTGTTAAACCTCTTCGGCTACACTGGTATCGCGAGCATCGTAGCGGCGAAGCATGGAGCGCACGTGACACACCTTGATGCGTCGAAGCAAAGCAACACGTGGGCAAAAGAAAACGCAACGCTCTCCCAAGTGCCACCAGACACGCTCCGCTATATAACCGACGATGCGCTGAAGTTTGTGGAACGCGAGATCCGGCGCGGATCGGTGTACGACGGCATCATTCTTGACCCCCCGGCATTCGGTCGCGGCCCGGACGGCGAATTGTGGAAGATCGAAGAGGATATCACTCCCCTCCTCGACGCCGTGCGCAAAATCTTTGCGCAAAAACCCGGCTCGTTCTTCTTATTGAACGGCTATGCAGCAGGCTACGCACCGCAATCACTCCTGCAATCAGCGGAAAGTTCATTCCCGGAAATCGCCGCTGGCAAAAAAATCAATGGCGAATTCGGCGAACTCCGCGTCTCAGAAAATAAATCCGGCCGGTGCATCCCTTCGGGAATCTATGTGCGCTTCACGCGCTAACTACTCAGCGCGCGCGACCCCTTACCACCACTACATCCCCTTCTCCTCTTCCTCGGCGCGCCAAATCTCTTTGCCCACATAATCGTTGACCTCATCGAGGTCGTGCACCAACTTTGCCTCCCGATCCTTTTCCTCTGCAGAAAGCCCGGAACTCATCTTGACCTTATGAAGCGTCTCAAGCTCAAGCTCTATATCGTGCCGCAACACCGCGAACCCACGCTTTAATGATTCCTCGGCACCATGGAGCGCTTCCGCAAGCTTGGCACGCTTTGCCCTGATCTTGCCATTAAATCGGAGAAGATAAGCCGCCATCACCAGCGCGGCGGCAAAGAATATGATGAAGAGAATGAGGTATATTTCTTCGTAATCAAAGCGCGCGGAACCGATAGCGAGTGCAGTAGGTTCGACCGCGATATCAATGCGCGGGCTGGGAGCGCTCGTTTGATTATCGAACTCCAACTCGGCCCATGCCACATAATGGCCCGAGTCAAGGAATTGCGGGAAGGAATAGAACCAATTGCCGTCGCTTCCCGTCGTCGCGGTGACGTCAAAGGCCTCCCCGGTTTCAACCCCTTCGATGTGCAAATTGATCTGCGCATCCGGAATGTTTGCCCACCCGCCAAGGTAAAGAATCTGATTATTGGAAATCGATGATGGCGCGATATTGATGAGCGGCGGATTGAGGGTAAGACTCGAGGAGGCCATCGTGCTCGTCGCAACAAGCATCGGCGTGCTCGTTGCCGCGACCGCATGGGAAGCCCGAACCCCAAAGAACGCAGCAGCGGAAAGCGCCACTCCGACGATCAACACTGCAGCATGAATATGATTGTCATATTCCTTCCGCTTATTATTAAGGTGTGCGATTTTCGCGGCAATATCAGGATGATTTTCTGCTCCACTCCGCAAAATTTCCTCAATTTCTTTGTGACGTTTGAACGCCCGAATGAACAGATAGAGTAAAAGAAGAAGAATTATGAAAGCAATTCCGTCGACGTATGGCCACGGAATGATAAACGAACCAAATCGCAGCCCTTGATTCCCGATAATACCAAAAATAGATTTGGTGATTGAGATCCGCTGTACTTCCTGAGTATAATTTCCTGCATTATTATAAGCACGGACATAGACATCATAATCGCCATAGTCCAGTGATTGCGTATACGGTGAGTTGGTCTCGATAAAGAATGTCTGATTATTACTCCCCGTAGTGACAACCGATGCGGTAAGCGGAACAACCTTCAGTTCATAATAATCAATGCCCGACACGGCATCCGTCGTCCCAAAAGTAAACACCGGGTTTTGATCGGAGGTCTGCACGCCGGGAGAGACGCCGATACTGAAGGAAGCCGGCGGCGTGACGTCAGTAAGGATGGCATAATCGGTCACGCCTCCCCACTGCCCATTACTGAACGCGCTGATATGAAAATAATGAACGCCGTCGGTAAGGTTATTATAGGTAACGCTCGCCTGAAGACCCTGGGATATTTTTTGGGGAGCTCCAGTCGGATTATCATCGAGCGTGTAACTTACCCCTTGAGCACCAGCGGGCAGCTGCCACTGCAGAATGGCGGTGCTATCGTTATACCACATGGTTTGATCGGGGTTCGTCGGCGAGGTGACCACCGGACCCGCCGGCGGCGGGAGCTGGAGTGTGTAAATGCCATTAGTAGTTTGCGTAAGAGCGTTGGTTCCATACCCATCGTTTAATAGCACTTTTGAATCCCCAAACTGCAAGGATGCAACGCCAGGCTGCATAACCCGGAAGGTAACGGTGGATATAAGCCCCGCATTCGTGTTAATACCCGGCGTCGGAATCGCCCCCTGGAAGGTCAACGTGCCATCGGTGTTAGAGAAAGAAGGCTGACCAACCCAGTCCTGAATAAAAGATTTTCCCGAATCTGGTGAAACCACCTGAAGCTTATCAGGCGGAAATATAAGATTTGCATCAACCGCATTGATATATTGCCCACCCGTGTTTACATAAATGGAAACCGTGAATGTGCTCCCTACGGTAAACGTCCCTCCCGATGGTTGAACATAGAGCGATGCACCACCCGCTGCACTCGCTACGCTCGTCGCAAAAATCGGCCACGCAAATAACACCATCGCGATAGCAAAAAATGAGCCTGATCGACCCACGCCAATATTACGAAAGATCCTTAAGCTAAAAATCCCCATATTTCTATAGTGCTATTTTACCATATTCACGCTATATTATTTTACTAAGGGAGGGCGCCACCTGCGCCAAACCCAGAAAACGAGAGTCCCGATGACCACCACCAATCCCAGAACGAGCTCTCCAATGAATATCATAAGGTTGTTTATATCATATATTGTCTGTTCCGCACTAGTTCCCTCATTATTGGTCGCACGGAATCCAACTTCCCATACCTGTGCAGGCACTACCGCATAATTTACCGCTGGTTGCCATGGACTCCAGGCGAAAAAAGTGCGATACCGCACAAATGTTCCGGCGAGGCCAGATCCGCCGTCATTCGCAAGAAAGCTCAAAATATCTTTATTGGAGGAATCGTCGTGGACAATTTTCAAAAAAGATATTTGAGGGATGGTGTTTGGAATCCCCGAGCCGGCAAAAACCGCTGAAGTACCAGCGTTAGAAGAAGAACCTGCGCCTGCGGGTGATGCCATGATCGAAACCGTCATTGGAACCGTTTCCGGGACCACCGCCGTTCCCTGACCATCAGCGGCATACACCGTTGAGTTGATAAAAGAAAAAGTGGCGGTTCCACTCGACTCTGCGCGCACATATATCGTTGCCAATTCGCCCTCCGATCCGTTGAAAGCAGAAAATGAACCGCCACGAAGCGCGATCGTGCCATCCTGCGCCGACGGCTGATTTTGCCATACCGCGATGATGGAGTTTGCATCACTCACTGTTTGTATCCCTATCGGGCCCTGGTATGCAACGGTAACATCATAGGCATTCAATGGTTGACCGGCATTAACAAGCACCTGGATGGGGAATACCATTCCCGCCGCGATAGTTCCCGTCGGCGATTCAAAACGCAATACCGTTGCCGCGCTCGCAAGCGCAGGAGCGCTCAATAACAAAAAGATAGAAACGGCAGGAATATAGTAGTGAATTCTTTTCATAATAATAGCTATCCCGTCCAATGATACATAAGGATCGAGATGTCAGAAAAATCGACGGTGCCGGAATGATCCATGTTATACGGCGAGCCTGCGGAAACCGATTGCCCATAATGAGAAAGCAAAATAGAAAGATCGACGATATCCACCCTTCCATCGCAATTAAGATCGGCGATGCCGCACGTCGTGGAGTGTGGGATTGAAGACGTGCTGATTTCGAAGGGAATAGAAACTCCCCCGCCTCCCCCACCACCCGAAACGGGCGGCGTACCGGTGGAGTTTCTAACCGACACCGGGCGCCAGTCGGTCGTCACCATACACTCGCTACAATTGAAATCGATTATTCCTTCGTCCGTGGTCGTGGCCACGCCCATAAACATTCCGGAATCACTGATAGTCACACCGCTAAAATTGATCCATCCCACATTCTCATTCCATGCGTAGCCCCCGAGCGTGCCACTCCCGTCGTTCGTCACCCCGCCATGCGTCGGAGCAAGGTTGATCCACCCGAAGTCCGAGCTCCACGCATATCCCGTCAGCGCACTGTCGGTGACGTGGACATTCCCGCCGGTGGTGCCAAAGTTTACCCATGCGATATTATTCCCCCACGCATACGCATGCGCAGGATCGATCGTGCCATCCATCTGCGATGCGAACGCCGTGAATGGAAAAAGGGAAATGATGACTATTAATAACCACTTGCCGATAGTGGATTCCTTCATAACGTGGTAAACGTCTGTATCGCGCCGGGGAACCAGATCCCGTCGACCCGAGCCCATGCAATAAAGTAATACTGAGTGTTTGGGGTAAGGTCAGTAAGCGATCCACTCAGCAACGCACCCAACGACTTAACTCCAGGAAAATCGATATGCGACCACCCCGCAGGAATAACCGGACTGCCACCGGATAATGGATCGCTGATAGGAGTAGTTCCTAGCCAAAAGGAAGTGTAGTCTGCACCGGCTCCATTAATAGTGCCATTTAGCAAAGCGCTGGTGTCGGTGATCGAGGTCGCGGGAATGGTGATGGCAATACTGGTGGCAGTATCCGGCGTGGAAGTCGGTTCGGTAGAAGTCGGCGTCAGGAGCGTTGGTGTTGTTGTTGCCACGGTCGATGTATCTATTGCAGAAGATGAGGCAGTAGAAGTAGCAACAGCCGCCACTGTTACACTATCATTTGCGGTCGCAAGAACCGTTGAAGAAGAATGAACGTCCACCACATCGGCCGCAAAAGAATACGAACCAGGGATATCAGAAATAGGATAAACATCAATGGTGGTGGAATCACTTGCCGATAACAAAAATCCTTGACCTTGATTGGATCCCCAGCCGGCGATGTTCACGTCATACCAGGCGCCGGTGGCATCTTGTGCCCACAGCTGAAGATTTGAATTCGCATCGATCGGATTGATAAGGACATTCGTAGAAGTGGCATTGCCATTATTCGCTACCGTCATAATAATCGGAGAAATACCGTTAATAGCAGTTGCCACTGAGGAGCTCGCTGCGGAACCATCCGCTGCCTCAGAAACCAAACCAGGTGATTGAGTGATAGTGGTGGACGTTGGCAACGCAAGCACGAGGTTGGCCGCTGACGTTGAAGAAGTCGCCGGAGTGGAAGTTGGCGTCGTAGTCGCAACAGCAGCGGACGCCACCGTTAACGCATCGGTCGCGGTAAAGCCACCATCAGCGGTCGTGACGGTAACGGTCGCCGAACCGGCGGCAACCGCCGTTATAAGACCGTTCCCATCAACGCTCGCAATAGTCGGATCGCTTGAGAGATAAGAAACCGCCTGATTCGTTGCATCAGAAGGCGCAGTGGTTGGTGCGAGTTGATCCGTGTTGCCTACCGTGAGCGCCGCGGAAGTTTCATTAAGAGAAACGCCCGTCACGGAAGTGGATGATGGAGCGGGAGAAGACGTAGCAGTGGTTGATGACGCATCGTCTGCGGATACAGGTAGAGCACCGCACGCATAAATACCGAATATAAAAACCAAGACCATGCCGACTGATAAAATCTTTTTTATATTCATGTGATTATCTTCCATTATATCATCTCGAAATATAGCGTTACCAACTCATAATCCAATTGAAGAACATCTGTAGCGGGGTTGAACCGCCGCCTCCCCCCGCCGTCTGTTCGCTCCCTACTGCGTAGAAAGTCGAAGGGCTATTTTGGTTGTTATACTGGGTCAAAACCCATGACGGGGTAAAAATGGTATTAGCAATTTCAAATTCATCTAATTTTCCCTGCCAGTTCCTCGCATAGTCATTTGCTCTGTTTCCTATAACATAATCGTCAGTGTTGTAAGTAGGACTTCCTGATGGGGAGACCGCCACGCTCGTTGAAGTGGCAACCCCATTGATGTAGAAAATAGGGGCATTAGATACGCTTGAATTGTTGTAGGTAATGGTGAGGTAATACCATGTGTTAAGGGTTGGGCCGACCTCCGCGCCGCCGTTTGTCCATACCCATCCAGCCGCCCCTCCACTCCACGTGGGAGAATAAACAATTCCAAAAATACCGCTGTCATTCCCAAAATATGCTTCATCGGTCTGCGCTCCGCTTACCCGCTTATCCCATAAGCGGCCGAGAGAACCACCGCCACCGCCGCTCGCGTTGAACCAAATGGAATAGCTCCGCTGCGTGGAACTACTATTGAGGTCGGTGGTAATACCATCCGTACTGTGGGTGCCCCATATGCCCGCGCCATCAATTTGTCCCGTGGAAGTTTCGACTGGTCCATTGTTTGTTCCGCCTCCTCCCGTAACGGAGTCATAGGTACTCACGCTACTCGTCGGATTGGCGACGTGCCACACTCCCGCATAGGTACTATTCCACGTTGAGCTAGGATGGGACTGATCGGTACTGACCGAGGAATTTCCATAACAAGCATAAACAACGGCTCCCGCAGATTCGGAAGGGATAGTTACCCAATCGTTGATCGCGCCCGTGGAAGAGGTATAGCTTTCTGTTTCGAACGGCAACGAAGTTCCACATGACCATGAGCCACCAGCGTTTGAAGGAGTGGAAGTGACAAAGATAAGATCAGCCGCCTCTTGCCCGCCATTCGGGGCGGTAACAAGGTTTTGGATGCGTCCTGCACCACCGCCAGTAGAAGATGATTCAAGCCATGTATACGTCCCGCTAAAAAGCATAGGAAAATTGGCGTTGGTTCCCGAAGCGATGGAGGTAGTGGAGGTTACGGTTACAGAACGATAGTAAGTATAATTTGCGGCATGGGCGTAAGAAACGACGAAAAAAAACCCAGAAAATCCGAGTATAAATATTGGCAGATATTTTTTCATCAAAGTTTCGTATAAGTTATATGAACAGGAGTTGTCACAGGAGTCCCTACGGTCGAAGTTACCTCAACGATAAACGCTTGCCCCGCAGGGTACGTAAGGTTCGTGCTGGTAGTTTGCCCTCCTATTCCACAAGTGAATGAGCTTAGTATTGTGGAACTATTCGTCGTTGCGGTATCCGACGTAGGAATAAAGAAATAGATGGTCGTCGTCGCCACGGTATCATGACACGCGATCGAATTTATATTCACCGACTGCGGCGTGGTCCACTCCATAATGTTCGTCGTGTTATTTGTCGTCGTCGCGTTATCAATCACGAAGTTCCACGTTGACGACGCAAGCGTTGAAGACACTGTAAGATTACTGCCGGACGTTCCAAGATACGCGCCCGCGCCGTAAATCGTACTGGTGCTAAATGCGTCCGCGCCGAGCGCGGTCGTCGTGGCCGTGCCACCGTTTGCTGCAGGGATGACGCCCGTGAGGGATATCGTGGTCGTGGTATTGCCTCCCGACGTGGCAACGGAAGTGGTGACGTTCCCCGTACCAATGACATTGAAATTAATCACGCTCGACGTACCGTTGAACGTAGAAACATATGCCGTGGATGAAGATAAGAAGTCCGTCGTCGGATGCGTCGCGATCGATCCGAGTCCGAGGTTCGTCCTAAATGTTGACGTGTTATTTATATCAGAACCATTATTCGCCACGAGCATCGCGCCAGAAAGAGAAGTGAGGCATCCCGTACAGGTAAGGTTAAGCGTTGTTCCGTTTGAGAGCGATCCTCCACCGCCGAGCGGCGCGGCCGTGGCGATGGTGATAGAAGCGTTGTAAGTCGAGGTCGAAATGCCGCCGAAGTTCGCCAGCGCCGCTGCTGCCGAAGTCGCGTTCGATCCGCCGTTTGCGATTGGAAGCACTCCTGTGAATTGCGTTATCGCGAGAGAGTTTAGTATGCCGGTAATATTAGAACCCGTCGTCGCAGAGAAATTAATTCCTCCTGCGGTCGTGGTGCTCAAGAGAGAAGCCACGTATGTTGTCGAAGAAGCCAAGAAATCCGTCGCAGGATGCGTGGCAGCGGAACCAAGTCCAAGATTTGTGCGAGCAGTTGAGGTATTCGTAAGCTCGGAGAGGTTGTTCGCTATTTGAAGATACAGGCCGTTGCCAGTAGATGAAGAGATATAATTATTCGAATTCGTCCAGCCGATCGCACCGGTCGAGGTGTTATAGGTGATGGGGTTGGTCGCGGAGAATAACGCATAGAGCGTTGAGGTGGTAAATGTTGTTGCGATGGATGTCGTGCCAGAACCCGTTACGGCGCCGGTAAGCGTGACGGTCTGGTTGCTGGTCAAACAAGTAGGACAACTGATGGTTGATGTTGAAGACCAGAGAATGGGAGAAAGAGCAGTAATCGAGGCATTGGTTAACCCACCAAAGTTGTTCGTCGATGTCGTGATGTAATGCGCATCATTCGCCCACTGGGAAATCGATGTGGTAGCAAAGTTTGCGGTGGTGAGGCCGGTGGAAGTGGAAATATAATTGGACGGATTACTCGCGAGATAGAAGGATGAGCTATTTACGCCTTGCCATGTTCCCGCCCAGTTGCCGGTATTCGTGGCAATGCCAGTCACCGCTCCTGACGCGCCGTTAAAGGTTGAAACGAATGCGGTGCTTGAGGCGAGATAGTCGCCCGCGGAATGTGTGGCTATAGAACCCAAACCAAGATTGGATCGTGCGGCGGTTGCGCTCGCAAGGTCAGACAGATTATTCGCAGCTAGGAGCGCGCCCGAAAGCGAGGTCAGATACCCAGGATTTGTAAAGGTAAAGATGCCGGTAGAGCTGTTGTACGTAAGCGGGGTACCCGATGCCGAGAGCGCGGTCAAGGCGATGAAGGAAGAGGGATTCGCATTCGGATAATATGCGGTGCTCGTGAAGGCGTTGGATCCGAAGGAAGAAGTACTGAATGTGAGCGCAGCGCTCGTGGTCGTCGTCGAGATGGAAATAAAGGGATTTGCCGAAGTGACGGTGTATGAAGGGATGCCGGTAGAGGTCGCAAGACCAGTGAAGACATTTCCTTGGACGCCGTTGATCGAAATGCTAGAAGTCGTGATATAGCCGAGCGAATTAGTCCAGCCAATCGCACCCGTTGAGGTGTTGTATGTGATAGGCGCGGCGCCAGAAAGGGAATTCAAGGTGATACCACCAAAGTTGTTCGTCGATGTCGTGATGTAATGCGCATCATTCGCCCACTGGGAAATCGATGTGGTAGCAAAGTTTGCGGTGGTGAGGCCGGTGGAAGTGGAAATATAATTGGACGGATTACTCGCGAGATAGAACGAGGAGCTATTTACCCCTTGCCATGTTCCCGCCCAGTTGCCGGTGTTCGTGGCAATACCAGTCACCGCTCCCGACGCGCCGTTGAATGTAGAAACATATGCCGTAGACGAAGCCAAGAAGTCCGTCGTTGGATGGGTAGCGGCCGATCCGAGTCCGAGATTGGATCGTGCAGCGGTCGCACTCGCGAGATCGCTCAGATTGTTTGTGGAAAGAAGTGCACCAGAAAGAGAGGAAATATATCCCGCGTCGTTAGCGAATTGAGAAACAGAGGTGGTGGCAAAGTTTGCGGCGGTAAGGCCGGTGGAGGTGGAAAGAAACGCCGTACTGTTGAACGCATTCGATCCAAAAGAGGAGGTGCTAAACGTGAGTGCCGCACTCGTCGTCGTCGTCGAAACAGAGATGAACGGGTTTGCGGAGGTGACGTTGTACGAGGCGATGCCGGTGGAGGTCGCAAGACCGGTAAAGACATTCCCCTGCACACCGTTGATGGAGATGCTGGAGGTGGTGATATATCCAAGCGAATTCGTCCAACCGATCGCACCGGTCGAAGTATTGAAGGTGATCGGCGCGCCGCCAGAAAATAATCCGTAGAGCGTTGAGGTGGTGAAGGTCGTTGCGATAGATGTCGTACCAGAGCCGGTTACGGCGCCGGTAAGGGTGACGGTCTGGCTGCCGCTCAAACAGGTTGGGCAGCTAATAGTAGAGGTGGAAGACCAAACAATGGGAGAAATAGCAGTGATCGAAGCATTGGTGAGACCACCGAAATTATTCGTCGAGGTGGTAATGTATCCTGCGTCGTTGGCAAATTGAGAGATCGAGGTCGTGGCAAAATTAGCGGTGGTGAGGCCAGTGGAGGTTGCAAGGAACGCGGTACTGTTGAAAGCGTTCGATCCGAAGGAAGACGTACTGAACGTGAGTGCCGCGCTCGTTGTGGTCGTCGAAACAGAGATGAAGGGGTTTGCGGAGGTGACGTTGTATGAGGAAAGACCAGCAGAGGATGTTGCATACCCAAAGCTATCCGTATATCCCCTAAGTGTGGCGGTTGTTACCGCGATAAGCTTTCCTGTTCCGTTCGTTGCGAGAAAAGGAGAGGAAATAATATTCTCGTCGGTGATATCGCCGTTCACATCGAGTTTGGTTGCCGGTGCCGCCATCCCTATTCCGACATTCCCCGTAGAGGAAGAAAAGAAAAGCGTCGAGGTACCCGATAACCCTCCGGTGATGTTTGACCAGTAGGGAAAATTGAATGCGGTGACGGCGGAAGAAGTTGAGAGAGCGCCCGTGCCGCCGCCGGTAACCGTCAATGCGGTTCCCGTGGTGCTGGTCGTTGCCGAGCATCCCGAAACGCACGTCACGCTATAGGTTGCCGCACCGGTTTGTGTATTGAAAGATGACACGCCGGAATTCGTTGATGTGACATATCCCGCATCGTTCACAAATTGTGAAATGGAAGTGGTGGCAAGCGATGCCTCCAATGATCCAAAGATATTTTCCAAATTGATCCCGCCGGGACCATTGCTATTCGCGTAATTCAAACCGATTGCCGTCGTCGAGGCGTTATAAGTGATCGGCGCGGTCACTATGAACGAACTCGACGAACTGCCGCCGCCGGTACATGTCCCCACGATAAGATCTCCCAAAGAATCGGTGCCGATGCAGGGAGCGTTCAACACATTGTCATCGCGGATATTTCCGTTGACCTCCAACGTGGTTGCCGGCGCCGCCGTCCCTATTCCAAAACGATCGGTCGTGTTGTTCCAAAAAAGATTTGCGTTGTTCTCATATACCGTTCCGCTCGCGTTGCCGATAAAAGGAACTGAGCCGGTGGTAAGCGTCGTCGTTGCCGCAAGCGGTGGGGTTACCGTGCAGTTGGGATCAGTTGGCCCGCACGAGGGGTTCGTTGTTTCTCCCGGCGCGTACGGAGAGAACGGCGGGGCAGCAAAAACCTTCGGCGCGCCCACAAAAACAAAAATGAGGGCGGCAAAAAATATCACGCCGAAGCACACGTTCTTTGTAGGTAGAAAATTCCTCATTGTCCCTATAAATATACCACAAAACCAATGACGATTTACATCTATTTTTGGGGACATGATGTGAGTCGTGTTAGAATAGAACATATGGACGATAAGCGCGTCATCAAGGTCATCAAGAAGGTCATGCCTTCGGTCGTTTCGATCGCGATCGCGGAAAAGCTTGAGGATCTTAAAAAACAATTTCCCAAAGATTTCAATCCAGAGATTCCCGAAGGAACGGTGGACGAACGCGGGATGGTGCAGACCGGCGGCGGATCAGGATTCATCGTGGCGCCCAACGGCTTGATACTCACCAACAAACATGTGGTAAGTGAAAAGAAGGCGGAATACACCGTCATTCTGAGCGACGGCCGCACATTCCCCGCCACGATATTGAGCCGCGACCCCATCAATGACGTTGCGATTCTAAAGATCGCCGCAGAAAAACTCCCCTGCGTAAAGTTGGGCGATGCGACGAAGCTCGAGCTCGGGCAATCGCTCATCGCGATCGGCAACGCGCTCGGCATTTTCCGCAACACCGTTTCCGTCGGCATCGTCTCCGGACTCTCGCGCTCCATCACCGCGCAACAGGATGCGGACGCGCCGCCGCAGGAGATGCGCGGCCTGATCCAAACCGATGCCGCGATCAATCCCGGTAACTCCGGCGGCCCGATCGTAGACCGCGACGGATATGTGATCGGCGTGAACGCCGCGATCGTCTCCGGTGCGCAATCAATCGGCTTTGCAATTCCCGTCAACGCCGCGCGCCGCGACATCGACGACATCAAAAAATACGGCCGTATCAAACGGCCGCTGCTCGGCGTGCGCTACACGATGATCGACGCCCCGCTCGCAAAAAAAATGGGGCTTCCGGTGGATTATGGCGCGCTTGTCATGCGGGAAAGCGCGCATGACTACGCCGTGGTTCCCGAAAGCCCAGCAGAAAAAGCAGAGATAAAAGAAAAGGACATCATCCTTGAATTCAATAATAGAAAACTCGACCGCGATCATCCTATTGTCGATTTCCTCGAAGAATCCAACGTTGGCGACGAAGTGACGTTGCTTATCTTTCGCGACGGAAAGCAGATTCCGGTAAAGACGACGTTGACAGAGCGCACGTAAGACAGGCAAAATTTTTGCAATAAAAAAACGGCGCTGATTCAGCGCCGCATAGTAACGAGCCACGAACTCGTTCAGCCTTTCTTCCTGAGACGAGCTTGTAACGCTTCGGCAATCTCTTCCTTTATGCCTCTGCACGCCCGGCAACCCTGGGCATGCTGGTTAAACGCTTGCACCGCCTGAGAATGTAACCAAAACTCGTCCAACGATTTGCCGGTGAGAATACCATTCAAGGCCAACCGGTAATTCTCGCGGCGCGTAGCACAATCGCTTGATCCATTGCCACCGTTCATACAAAAAACTCCCTTCTCTAGGAGAAAAAATATCACATTTCTATATTTCTGTCAATTTAATATGAATAGCGATCAACGAGCAATCCGTTCTTGTCGAACAGAACCACGATAGAGTGATATTGGTTCACGATATTAGCACCGGTCCATACCCACACCTGATTTCCCAAAAAATTCGCATCGGTGGAATGCTGGTTAAAGCATGATCGATACGTGAAATTATTTTCGAGATATTGCATGCACGCATAATCGGTTTGCGGAATCTGCGGGCTCGACATGTCGGGCACCTGACACCCCCATAACGATGAGAGATAATTTTGGCACACGCCGGAAAAGCTCTGCAGCTGCGACTGCGGTATCGAAGGACATGTCTGTGGCAATGCCGGAACAAAATCTGCAACGTGCGCCATATAGCCGGTACATTCATTCAACCGAAGATTGAATGGTGCAGAGGTGGAATAGAGATAGACCGTATCCCCCGTCTTGAGAAAAATGTCGCTTGCTGGTGCAAGGCCGGTGGGATCGTAAAGGTTCACCGCCTGTGGAACGAATTCATTACCGATGCTCGATTTGATCTCCCAGCCAGTGACGTCGATCGTGCTCGTGGAATTATAATCTTCATCATCGAGCGTGATCGTGCCATAGTTATAGGGTGTCGCCGCCGAGATGCCGGCGATCCGCACTTTTTGGAAATACGGCGAGATCTGCGCGGCGGTATATCCCGCAGGGATATCCGCGGGGTTCACGGTGGTCGCGCCATTGCCGGAAGAGGGCGGCGCGATCGTCGTCCCCTCAGGCATCGATAGGCCAATTGGTGCTGACGGTCCATGCGGAATCGAAGAAGAACCGATATTAAAAAACGATAATGTGGATGACGCACTAATCAGCGTATTGAAGCTTTTAATTCCATTCACAAATGCGCCGGAGCTGTAGAGATATAACCCCAAGCCCAGCGCGATGATAATGATAATGATGAACCCGATCTTTCCTCCCATATTAGATGACGATATTCACTAATTTTTTATCGACGTAGATGATGCGCTTCGGCGCCGCGCCGGCGGAGATTCCCCCCGCCATGAGCGCAGCCTTCACTTTTTCGCTCGCGAGTGCCATCGCCTTTGCCTCATCCTCCGTGATCACAGCATCCACCGAAACAGCATCCTTCGTCCTTCCATTCACCTGGAACACCATCGTGATCTTCTCCTCGGTGATGAGCGCGGGGTCATACGCCGGCCACGGCTCGAAGTCGAGATAGGTGTTATTCCCCATAAGCGACCACAACTCCTGCGCCATATGCGGAGCAAACGGATGAATGATCTTGACGAGCGCCACCACCTCCTCCTTTTCGAGCGGCGCAGATGCCTCTAACTCATTTAATACTATCATCAATGCGGAAATCGCGGTGTTAAATTTGAATGCCTCGATATCCTCGCCCACTTTTTTGATCGTGCGATGAAGCGCAACCCGCGCGGAGGGCTTTTTTGTTAGTGATCCGGAAGCCGGATTTTGTCCGCTGGCACTGCCCTCTAAAGTATCACTGATATATTTCCAAAACCGTTTTAAGAATCGCTCGACGCCAAGAATCCCCCGTGCGTCCCACGGCGTCGGATCGTCGAACGGCCCGAGGAACATCAAGTACATCCGCATGGCATCCGCGCTAAACTCGGCGACGATCTCGTCCGGGTTCACCACATTACCCTTACTCTTGGACATCTTTGCACCATCCGTACCCATGATAAGCCCGATGTGACGAAGCTTTTTGAACGGCTCGGTAAATGAGAAATATCCTTCGTCGTGCAAAAACTTTGTGATGAAGCGCGAGTAGAGCAAATGCATCACCGTGTGCTCCGCGCCGATCACGTAGAGATCCACCGGCATCCAGTGCGCCACTTTTTCCTTGCTGAAAATTTCCGTCGCGTTATGCGGATCCGGATAACGGAGGAAGTACCACGACGAATCCACGAAGGTGTCGAGCGTCTCCGGATCGCGTTTTGCGTCGCCACCGCACTGCGGACACTTCACATTGATAAAGCTCGGCGAACTCGCGAGCGGAGGCATCCCCTGCGGACGATAGTTCTCCAGGTCGGGCAGTACCACTGGCAATTCACTCTCCGGCACGGACACGATGCCGTCCTTCGGACAATGGATCATTGGGATCGGCACACCCCAGTAGCGCTGGCGCGAAACGGACCAGTCGCGGATCTTATACTGCGTCTTTAGCTGGCCGCCAGCAAATTTTACGATCTCTGCTTTCGCTTTTTCGGAATCCATGTCAGTGAACCGACCGGAATTCACAAGATCACCCACGCCTTCCCAAAGATCTTCTTCCGCACGCAACTCCGGTGATGCACCGCCCATCGCGGCACCAACAGCCGGCACGCCAGAGATAATCGGCTTGGGAAGCACCACTTTTTTTATCGGCAAGTTGAATTTCTTTGCAAACTCAAAATCCCGTTCATCATGTGCAGGCACTGCCATGATCGCACCAGTACCATAGGAACCCAGCACATAATCCGCGATCCATACCGAAATTTCTTCCTGCGTTGCCGGATTGATTGCACGCATACCCTTCAATTCCACGCCCGTTTTATTCTTGACTTCCTCTTGGCGCATCCGGTCGGTCTTATGCGTCGTCTCCTCTCGGTATTTTTCAACTTCCGCCCAGTTTTCGATTTTTGATTTCAGCCCTTCTATCAACGCATGCTCAGGCGCAAGCACTAGATATGTTGCGCCAAACAACGTGTCGGGGCGCGTGGTAAAAACTTCAACGGCCACATCAGAATTTTTTAATAAAAACTTTAACAGCGCACCTTCGCTCCTCCCGATCCAATCCTCCTGACGCTTGATCGTGGCGGATGGCCAGTCGAGGCCATCAAGGTCGGCGAGCAAACGGTCTGCGTAGTCGGTAATCTTAAGGAACCACTGCTCCATGGCGCGCTCTTCTATTTCCGTTCCGCACCGCTCACACTTGCCGTCGATCACCTGCTCGTTCGCGAGCACGGTCTGGTCCTTCGGACACCAGTTCACTTTTGCGTCCTTACGATACGCCAATCCTTTTTTAAAAAGTTGGATAAAGAGCCACTGCGTCCACTTATAATATTCCGGCGATGCGGTGTCGATCTCGCGATCCCAGTCATACGAGAATCCGAACATCTGCACCTGGCGGCGGAAGTTGGTGGTATTCGCGAGCGCGACTTCCTTTGGCGGCTTCCCTACCTTGATGGCATAGTTTTCCGTCGGGAGGCCGAACGCGTCCCATCCCATCGTATACAAAACCTCGTACCCACGCATGCGCATGTAGCGTGCGTGGATGTCCTCCGCGGTATAGCCCTTAGGATGACCCATGTGCAAGCCAGCCGCGGACGGGTAGGGAAACGTCTCTAGCTGATAATATTTTGGCTTCGCCGAATCGTCGGCAGCTTTAAAGACCTTCTCTTCGAGCCACTTCTTGTTCCATTTTTCCTCGATCTTCTTTGGGTCGTAGGGAGGCATATCCCAATCATTCTACGGCTTTACGGGCGATTTCTCAACGTCCGATCCCGAATATCCGCTTCGCGTTCTCCCAGATCTGCGCCTTCATTTCGTCAGGTGTTACACCTTTCAACTCCGCGAGCTTCGCCACGGTATGCACCACATACGCCGGCTCGTTGCGCTTGCCGCGGAACGGCGCGGGCGCGACGTATGGCGCGTCGGTTTCGCTCAGAATGCGATCAATCGGGATGAGCGCGATCGCTTCGTCGTAATCACCCTGTGCCTTGCCCTTGCGCGGCGGGAACGTCACAACACCACCGAACGTGAATGAAAATCCCAGCTCAAGCAACACGCGGGCATCGCCGGGCGTACCGGTAAAGAAATGGATGATGCCGGGCGGGAGCTCATGCGCGTGCGGGCGCAAAAACTCGATCAATTCGGGAAACGCGTCGCGGCAATGGATTATTAATGGTTTTTTAACCTCTTTTGAAAGCTCGATCTGCGCGAGCAGCGCATCTTTCTGGCGGGCGATCTGCGCCTCGCGCGGCTCGTCGTCGTTGAAATGGAAATAATCCAAACCGCACTCACCGATCGCAACCGTCGCGGGATTCAACGCAAGCGCCCTATAATAGTCGGCGTCGAATATTTCGCCGCGCGAGGTGAATGTTTTGATCACGCCCTCCGCAGCCGCCTCCCCGCCACCGAGCTCCTGCTCGTCATGGAACGATCGGCTGGTATGAATCGGGTGGAGTCCGATCGCGGCGTACAACTCACCGGGATACTGCTCCGCAAGTAAGACCGCCGCGCGCGAGGTATCTTTTTGCGTGCCGACGTTCACCATGCGCACATCGGCGTCCTGCGCGCGGCGGATGACCGCATCGCGATCGGCATCGTAACCGGAAAACTGCGTATGGGTATGCGCATCGAGAAAGTGCGGCGATTGCGTTGATTGTTTGATTGGCTCTTGCATGATTAGTGAAGTTATTTTATTATACGGGCAGTTACCCGCACTCGCAACATCTATGGAGGAAGAACGATGTTTCGTCTTGCAATTTTCAGTGATGACGTACTGTCCGACAACGCCGAGACCAGAAAGGCGCTCGATTTTCTCAAGCAATGCGAAGTCCTAAACGTCGCCGTGCGTACCGCGGAAATGCCGACGGAGAACACTCGCAAGCTGGGGCTCAGTGGGCTCATCAAAGGGACGTGGTTTTGCCCCAACAATGAGGGAGACACAATCCGCGACATTCTCGCCTATCACCATGTCGCCCCGCACGACGCGTTGTACGTGGGCAGCACCCCGCCAGCGATCGGCCACGCGAATAAGACGGGAGTCGCGACGTTCTGCCTCGGAGAAAATCATGTGCCGGGATACCTCCACCAGGTCAAGCCCCGCTACAAGATCACCTCGCTGTCGGAGGTCTTCGCCGTAGTCCGCGCCCAGCTCGAGTCCTGACGCCGTTGCATCTCGGCTATCATTTGTTACCCCGCCGCGCTCAGAGTTTCTGAGCGCGGCATTTTTTTGCTATAGTGTAGCTATGCCGCATATCCATGAAAAAATCGACTTTGTCGCTGATGTCTATATCGTGAACAACGGCCGCGTTCTGCTCCGGAAGCACGATAAATATAAATTCTGGCTCCCCGTTGGCGGCCATATCGAATTGAATGAGGATCCGAACGAGGCTGCGGTGCGTGAAGCAAAAGAAGAAGTCGGACTGGATATCAAGCTTGTTGCAACAAGCCCAGTTCATAGTATCCAAGATTACATTGAAGATTATAAGGAGATCATCCCGCCGCGATTTTTAAATCGCCATAGGGTCAATGAACATCACGAGCATATTGCTCTGTCCTACTTCGCCACCAGCGAAAGCGATGAAATACATCAAGGGAAAACGGAGGTCAGCGACGATATCCGTTGGCTCACAGCGCAGGAACTTGATGACCCATCGCTCGGTATAAGCGACCGGGTTAAATATTACGCGCGCGCAGCGCTTGAAACACTTTCATGAAACTCATCATCGGCATCATCGGCGCCCCGCTCGCCGGAAAGGAAACGTGCGCGAACCTGCTTGAAAAACTGCTCGTGGAGGACGGCTATTCGGTGAGCCGCCATACGTTCTCAGAGATCCTCAAAGCGACGCTCGACCTGTGGGACATCCCGCACGGGCGCGACAACGAACAGAAGATGGCGATCATCATGAACGCAGAGACGGGCTTTGGCGACGGTGCGCTATCGCGGGCGATGCGGCGGCAGTTGATGGAAGACACGGCCGATGTGACGATCCTGGATGGCGTTCGCTGGCTCGGCGACGAGCGCATGATCCGCAGCTTGAACGATGACGGAATAAAAACCGTGATGGTTTATATTTTCGCCGATCCGAAGATACGCTACGCCCGCTTACTCGCGCGCAACCGCGCGGGCGAAGCCGCGACTACGTGGGAAGATTTCTCGCGACAGGAAAAAGTACGCACCGAAATAGACATCCCCGATATCGGTTCACGCGCAGAGATCACGCTCGAGAACAACTACGACAACGTGGAGCATTTCAAGCGAGACATCAATCGCGTGTACGAGAGTTTATTCGACGAGAAAGGGCGATAGCACAGAATATTTTATCCTCGGAAAAAGAATATCCGGCTTCTTGGTCTTCAACACGCCATCTTCGTGCACGATCGCCGCGCGAATTTTGCGGGAGGTCTCTGGTAAAAATGGCACGAGTTCGGTCGCGACAGCATCAAGCAATGATACGAGATTAAACAACGCCGCCGCGCGCTGCGCGTCATCTTTTATCTCCCACACTTTCCGTTCGTTCACATAACGGTCGCCGAATGAAAGTGCAGCCCAGATCGCGGCGAGCGCATCGGAGAATTTATACTCCTTTAGCTTTGCGTACACCACGCGTTTCATCGTCTCGATCGTAATATCAAAATCGCCGTCGAGGATAGCGTCGGATGTAGACAGTGTCTCCTTTTCCGCAAGCGTCAGCACCCGCGCGGCAAAATTGCCAAGCCCATTCGCCAGATCGGCATTGTATCGCTCCTTCATCTTCTCTTCGGAAAAATCGCCGTCATCGCCGAAGGAAATTTCGCGGAGCAGGAAGTAGCGCACTGCATCCACGCCATAGCGGGCGGCGAGATCGAGCGGATCCACGCCATTGCCAAGAGACTTGGACATCTTCGTGCCGTTGACGGTAAGGAAACCAGTCGAGATAATCTGCCATGGCAGGGGCAACCCAGCGGACATGAGCATCGCCGGCCAGATCACCGCATGAAACCGCACGATATCCTTCGCCATCACATGCACATCCGCCGGATGCTCTTCCCATCCCTCAACCCCAACGAGAGAAATATAATTGACGAGCGCGTCGGCCCACACATAGATGACCTGATTCGGATCGTTCGGCACCGGAATCCCCCACTCCTTTTTTTCTCGCGAGAAACTGATGTCTTCCAGCCCGTTCTCTACGAACGCTCGCACTTCGTTGAAGCGATGCGCGGGCGCAACAAATTCGCCGTGCGCTTCATAAAATTCCAAAAGTTTTTCCTGATAGTTTGAAAGCCGGAAGAAATAATTTTCTTCCGTGACGAGCTCCGGCGCGACTTTGTGTTCCGGGCATAGCCCGTCGGGCGTCAGCTCATCCTCCTTCATAAATGCCTCATGCCCTTTGCAATACAAACCTTGGTACTGCCCTTTATAAATATCGCCAGCGGCCTCCATGCGGCCCCAGATATCGCGCACCACCTCGATGTGCCGCTCTTCCGTCGTGCGGATAAAATCTGTGTTCGAGATGCCGAGCGTTGCCCATGTCGATTCCCATATCTCCGCAAGGCGATCAACATATTCATGAACGTCTTCCTCATTCTTTTTTGCCGCATCCACCGTTTTTTGCGAGTTCTCATCCACGCCGGTGGAGAACACCACGTGCTCACCGCGCGCCTCGCGCCACCGCGCGAGCGTGTCGGCGACGATTGTTGAATACGCGTGGCCGATGTGCGGCTTGTCGTTCACGTAATAGATGGGGGTGGTGATAAAAAATTCGTCGCGGGAATCCATAAAAGTAAGCCTACTATTTTTTAGCGCCTTTACGCAACCGCGCAGTAGCCTTCGCCGCGCGATCAATCGTTAAAATTTTCTTAAACGCCGGCGGCTTTTTATACGGACCAACGATGGCAAGGTTCAGTCTTTTATCATTGAATATCGCCTTCGCCACGCGCTGAACATCTTGCGCGGTCACTTTTTTGATCCGCGCGGCGAGTACCGCCGGCGGCGTCATCGCGCCGGTTAGAATTTCCTGACTGCCGTGAAAACTGGCAAGATCATCGGATGTCTCAAGCCCAAGCACCAAGCCGCCGATCATATGATCCTTCGTTTTTTGCAATTCTTTTTCCGAAACCAATTCATCCCGGAGCATCGCGCACTCTTCGATGATCGCGCGGATGACCTCCTCGCTCTTCGAGCGATCAACGCCAGCGGAAATAGCGAGTAGGCCGTGATCGAGCGACAGGTCCGTGCCGGCGCCGATATAATATGCCGCGCCCATCTTCTCGCGGATGCGCGTAAAGAGGCGCGAGCTCATTCCCCCGCCAAGCAGGTCGGCCAACACACGCAACGCGTAGCGCCGCTCATCGAACATGTCGAACGCGCGGAAGCCAAGCACCAAATGCGCCTGATCCGATTCCTTAAAGTGCAGGGCAACCTTCGGCGACGATTGCTTCTCTATCGTCTTGATCTTTGTAGGCGCCTTACGTCGCGGCAGAGCGCTAAAATCTTTTTTGATCTGCGCGATCACCATCTTCTCGTTAAACTTTCCCGCAACGACGACGACCGTTCCTGGCATCACATATCGACGCGCGCGGTATTCCACGAAGTCGGCGCGCGCAAGCGCGTTGATGATCGGTTTCTCACCGCCGACGTCCCAGCCCGCAGGCTGATCACCATACACCAGCCGCGCAAAGTCGCGCTGGGCGCGCGCCGGAAGATCATCCTCGTACATATTAAGTTCCTGAATAATCACGCCACGTTCTTTCTGAATCTCCGCATCATCAAAGAGCGGGTTGCGATAGAGATCGGAAACAATATCCAAAATCTTCGGCAATTTTTCTGCTTGCGCCTTTGCGTAATAGCCGGTGTATTCCCCGCCGGTGAACGCATTGAACTGCGCGCCAAGCGCGGTCAGCTCATGCGCGATCATTCCCGGCTCAGGACGATCGGTCGTCCCCTTAAACATCATGTGCTCCAAAAAATGGGAGACGCCGTTCTGACGCTTCGTCTCATACTCTGATCCCGCCTGCACCAAAATAAGCACTGTCGCGGCAAGATTGGTGGGTTGAGGCACCAACACGATGCGCAATCCATTTTTTAACGTAATTTTTTTCATAAAATGATTAGTGAAATTATTAACTGCTCGTTCCGTTGGTGATCGTCGAAATGTCCGCCGCAAAGCTCTGTGCCCGTTCCACCACCGCTTCGCCATACGTCCATAGATAATTCTGCCACCGGCTGCCCGCATAATATTTCGCCGCGGTGCAGCGCTCTTGACTCAGCACCGCGCTATACACCGCCTGACATCCCACCATACCATCCTTCAAGTACAATGCCGTCGCCATGAACGCATCAGCGTCGCTCCACGGCGACGGCGGATTATCACCCGTCGCCTTCGCAACCGCAGAGGAATATAAATCCCATGTTGATGGCTCGAACTGCGCCGGCCCCATCGCGCCGCCGTACACGCCATCCGCGTTTGGACAGGACACCATCATCTCGTTCGGATCTAAGTTGAGCGATGTCGTGATCGCAAGGAAGAGCGGCTGGTTCGCCGGACTCATCGCCGTTTTGTAATTGCACTGACCAACATTCTGACCGAGCGCAGATTCGCGATCGAGGATCGCAAGGATGAATGACGGATCGATGCCGGTTGCGTTCGACGCCACTTGCGCGAATTGATACGCATCCTCGAATGAGAGCTGGCCGCCGCCAAGCAATTGGAAGATGCGATTACGGATCTGCGCCGCCGACGCCTGGGTCTGCACGAGCAACGTCTGATACTTTGATTCTTGCCCCTGCGTTTCCACAAGCAGCTGAGTCTTCGAACTCTTCGTACTCGCCACCGCCTGCGCCTGCGCCGCCTGATATGCCGCCGCGCTCGCTGCATCGGACTCAGACGCCTGGAACTCAGCCTCTTGGTTTTGTAACTGAGACTGAAGCGTGGTGATCTGCTGAACCGTCAATCGCAAATTATCTTGCAAGAGCGAGATCGCCTGCGTCTCATCCCAAAAATCCGAAAGGCGCGGATTCTGGAGGAATGTTTGTATCAGACTGATCTGATCATCCTGATAGAGATTTTCCATCAGCGCACCCATCGCCGTTTTTTTATTGACGATGTCCGCCTGGGTCGCCGTGATCTGCGATTGTGTCTGGCCGATCTCGGTGTTCAATTGTTGAATGGTGAGGTTTGTCGCCCGGATCTGGAGATTGAGCGACGCGATCTTGTCGTTCAAAATACCAATCTGCCCGTTCAACGTCTTGCCCTGTGTCTCATAGCTGGAGATCTGACCCTGGTATTGATTGATCTGTGTTTCCAGTTGCGCGAGCTGGGATTCGAGCTGGGTGCGCTCGGTGGAGGGGTCGGTGCTCGTGGCCGTCACACTCGTTGAATCGCCGGAAGCTTTTGTCAAAAATGTCGGCGCGACGGCCGATCCAAACACCAAAAAAATCGCCGCGCTGGCGATGATGCCAATACGCAAGGACTTCGTGAGTGGAATGCGAATGATCCGCTCCTCCACTAAATTAACACGCGCGGCCAGCGGACCGAACGAGCTCCAATTCTGATTATTCGATTTTTTAACAGAAACATCACCGAGTACCCTCGGTTTCAAAGGTCGTTTCATTGCTCTTCTATTATAACGCAAAAAGAAAAGCGGAGTTACCCCTCGTTTTATAAACTCCCTAAGTGAGTATTCTTAAAAGAATCTGGATACTTGAGTCCATAACCAAATAGTCGATCCATACTTGAATGTCCCATTAAAATAGTACCTGCAAGCTGGGTGATGGAAGAATGCAAAAAATATCCCATGATATATATCATCACGCCAACCATTAATATATGGATAACATTATAGCCAATAGCACCAAGGCGAGTGTTAAAAAAATATCCCACCATGCTCACATCGGGCACCAAAAGCAACACGGGATACCACCACCATGCATACGACAACATGGAAAATAAAAATATCGAAAGAATAAAAATGGATAGGTATTCCAACCTCAAAAGCATCTTCATCATATAATTATATCAGACTGAATTGCGTGCACCCGACTGGACGATTTTCGAACAGAATAAAAAATATTCCGCATGCGCGGAGTATTTTTTATTCTTCCTTTGCGGCTTTGCTTGCGTCGCGTTCGGCTTTCTTCTCTTCGCCTTCGGTCTTGATGGCGGAGACGTCAACGGTCTCGACCGGTGCGACCACTTCTTCCGGAGCGGGCGGGGTCGCGGTTGCGACGGCGGTCTCGAGGTCGACGAGGAAGGTCACTCCCTTCGGACGCTTAAGATCCTTCACATAAATGGTCTTGTCTAATTCGTCGAGCACGGAAAGATCCACAACGAGGCTATGCGGAAGATCCTGCGGGAACGCCTCCACTTCAATCTCGGACATAGCGCGGTTGATGACGGCGGAAGCGGTCTTTATTGCCGGAGCCTCGCCAACGAATTCCAACGGTACATGCGCCTTGACGAGCTCGTCCATGCGCACCTGATGCAGGTCAACGTGGATAACCTCACTCGAGACCGCATCACGCGCGACCTCGTGGATCATCGCGGACTTCTTTTCCTTGCCGATGATCAACGTGACGACGGATGTGGAGCCTGCTTCCTTCAATACCTTGCCGAATTCCTTTGCCGGCAACGCAAGGTGAATGTTTTCGAAGCCATGGCCGTAGAGCTCAGCAGGAACAAAGCCCTCCCTGCGGAGCGCCTTCACCTTTTTGCCCAATACGTCGCGTGTTTTGACTGCTAAATCCATAGGGGAAAGTATAGCAAAGATTGTAAAAAAGGCAAATAGAGGGATAGAATGGAGATATGTTTAAAAACCGTTTTGGCGAGCGAGGAGGCCCCAGCCCGGAAGACGCCGAGTTTGCCGAGCTTTTGGACCATGCATATGAAAAGGCAGAAGCATTGCTGAATATTAAGGCGGTAGACATGAACGCGTTCAAAGAAATATATGGCGAGGAGAAGATCCGGATCGACGAAGCAAAGGTTGTTGATTACGAAAAAAAGTTTGCGGCGGCGGATACGACCGAACAAAAACGGCGCGATAAAAGGCTTGCCACCGTTATGGAAGCGATGTTCTTTGATGGGGCAAGCAACTATGGCTGGCTAGGAGAAGGAGCGCAAGTATTGCCCTCAAGCAAATTCGATGACTACGTGAACGGCGCGGATTGCATCACGGAGTATAAGCGAGGAAATATGGCAGCGTATTTAGCGATGGCGATCGACGCGACATGGAGCTCAAACCCCTATAAAAAATTTGATAGGATTGGGGAGGATCTTTCGCGCGGCAAGTTGGGGAAAATAGAATATCTCGAAGTGGACGGTAAACCGCAACGCGGAAGGGAGGTTCCCCGCGTTGTTATAGGTGCTTCAGAAGGAACGCTCCGCGAGGTCATCAAGCTTTGGGTTGACGATGATGAAGAGGCTCTCAGAGACCACCCCATACAAATCCTCTTCCTCGAAGAAATCGTCAAAGAGCTTGAAGAATGCCGTACATTTTCCCAAAAAAGAAAACGAGAAAAGAATGTGGCGGTCTTCGACGAATATCTCCCAATCCTAAAACCTATCCTGGAAGAGAAAAAACAAACGATCCACACAACGGAAACGTTCGAGAATGATACCGTGTGGAATGGGATCAAAGCGAGCCTCTTTGCATTGAATTATGAACGTCCAATGGCGGCGTAGCCAACCGACACAAAACGTAAAATAAAAAGGGCCGCCTGGATACAGCGGCCCATTCTCTCGATTTTTTAGTTGAACGTGATGAGTTCCCTCGTCTCTAACGCCATTTCATAAATGCGGTGAATATCGCGCCAGAAAAACTTTGCAAAAAAATCCCCTTGCTGATCTTTCGGATCAGGCCTGATCCGACCAGTGGCCGTATTCAGGATTGTCACATCGTCGAGTACGGATCGCACATCGAAATTCTTTGGAAGGAATTTCCTCAGCTGTGGATCGGTTGTTATACGGCAGACCAATTCTTTCCAAGCTGAATGATTACTGGGAGGAAAATCCAAGACCGGATAGCATCGCTGAATATACTGCAACAACCCAACCAGAACCTCTCTCGGCGCAAACGTTCTCTGCTCTTCACATATCCCGATCATCGATTATTCCCCTTCCCCTGCGGTATTTTACTGCTCCGCATACTATACAATATAGAGCGTTTTTTGCAAAGCCTACGCGATCCCGTTGAATAGCTTCAACCGATCCGCCACGATCTTCTGAATATTGACCACTGACGGTGCGGTGAGCTTATACGGGGCAATCTCATTCGGATCCTTCAACCCTTCTTCCACACCACGGCGCCACGCAAGGCGCAGTTCGCTCGAAATGTGGATGATCGTCATCCCCGCCTTCGCGGCGGCGCCAAGATCCGCATCGCCGGTGCCGGAACCGCCGTGCAATGTCATATATTTTGCATTCGTGCCGGCGATCGCAGCCTTGATCGCCGCGACACGCGCGATGTCGAGATGTTTATGCTCCGCATCCGCGCCGCCCGTCGTCATGGATTGCAAAAGTCCGTGCATGTTGCCCACCGCCGGCGCGAGCACATCAATTCCCGTCTCTTTACAAATCGCAAAGCCTCTTCCGGCGTTGACATCGTGAGCGATGCCTCCGGGCGCGTAGCGATGATCTCCGACGATGATCCAATGTAGCCGATCTCGCCCTCTATAATAATGCTCGGGTTGATGGCACGGATCGCCGCGACCGCCGCCTTTGTGTTCGCAATATTCTCTTCCATTGGCAATTGGGAATTATCAAAAATGATCTCGTCGAAACCGGCCTCGGCAGCCTCCTTTGCCTTATCGAGCGAATGCGTATGATCCGCGTTCAAAAAAATTGGGTAATCATACTGCTCACGCAAGCTTTTGATGAGCGCCGCCGCCTGACGCACGCCGATAAATTCGCGCTCTCCTTCCGATACGCCGATCAGCACCGGCAATGCGAGCTCACGTGCGGCGGCGAAGATCCCTTTCAATGCCGCGAGGTCAGAAATATTGAAATGTCCGACTGCAACGTGGCGGGCTTCGGCATCGGCGAGAACTTCACGGAGCATTTTCATGATAGGAAATTTTACTTGGGTATTTATTTTTCTATAACGCTTTCGGCATATAATTCTTCGGCGCTTTCTTTAATAACGCCATAAGCGCCGGCTTGGTGAGCAATCCGGTCTGCGCGCCAAAGGATTGCACGACGTGCATGGATTCGATCGGCGCCCATCGCAACGCATCGTGCACCGACAGCCCATAGACCAAGCCACAGAAAAATCCCGTAGAGAACGCATCGCCTGCGCCGGTGCGCGAGACCGGCGGCTTTGGATCCGGATACGGCGGCATAAAATATTGGTTCATCCCATCCGACGCGTACGCACCCTTCGGACCATCTGTGATCACCACGATCTTTGGGCCAAGCTTATGCAGCCCCTTAAAAAGAAAATCAATGTTTTCATTTTTTGTATGAAGGATGAACGCGGCCTCCTCGCGATTCACAAAGAGCACGTAGGTATGTTTATAAATTTCGCGCAGCTTTTCCGCGCCAAAGCGGAGCTGGAATGTGCCCGGATTAAATCCCATCTTCACCTCCGGGTGCCGCTTAAGATAGTCTGCAACTTTTTTATGGAACGGCAGGGTGTGCTCGGCGATGGAAGAAAAATAAATCCAATCGGTATTCGAATCAAGCGCGCGCGGATCGAAATATTCGTATTCCTGATGTTTAATAAGGATTGTTCGCTCCGCCTTATAGCTCAGCACAAAATGATAGTTCGTCGGCTTATTCTTATTGATCTTGACGTACTCCGTGCTGACCCCTTCTTTATGATAGCGATCCAAGATTTCCGTGCCGTAATGATCGCCGCCGATCGCCGTAATGATTGCCGTATTCAAACCGAGCCGGCGCGCGCCGACCGCAACGTTCGATGCATTCCCTACTGCGGGCGCCACCGTGAGCGATTCGTAGGGGATCTTATCCGCGAACGCCATCGAAAGCCGGGGGTGCTCATGTGCGGCATCCCACTCCACGCGGGCTTCCTTAAGGCCGATGAACGCGTCCATCACCACATCGCCGATGCATACCACGTCGTATTTTTCCTTCATATGCTTATTGTAGCATAGAAGGATCATCACCCAACGGATGGGTTATTAGATATTCTTTTGTCAGATACACAGACATAAGATCTGTCAGAATCGGGAGATTAAAATCCGCCACACCCGCATCGGGATATTTTGGATGCTGAAAGACAAAGTTTTTTACTGGACTAAATTTATCACTATTAAGAAGCTCTTCTACGAGTGAGAATGACCTACTCCTTACATCGAGCTCATTCTTTGGATGAGTTGCCTGGATCATAGCAATCAGTACATCCAGACAATCATCGACGATCTTTCGAGCGCCACTTTCCTCTAACGCCCCTCTCCCAAGCATCGTAAGCACGATTGGACTCCCGGTGGCAAAATAACCCGCCTGAAGTCCATCACGGGTGATAATATACATCGAGATACTCCCCATCGTTCTCCCGATTCTTTCAATCTGCCATTCAAGCCCGGATGCAAAATCCATTATGATAAAAATAAAGACGACGGAAATAATGCCGATTATCAGCGCCGATTGGCTGTCGATAATATTTTTAGCATAGAGGCCGTATAATGCCCCGAACCCTGCCAGCACGCCTATCAATTTGGTCATGATCTTCATGACCTCATCCTACATTTTTAAAAGAAGGATGCAAATTTCTTTTTACCTTTTTTTAATCTTTTATTTTCTCCGTATCGCGCGCTTTGCCGCCGCCTTGATATCCTTCACATCCATGCCATATTTTTT
Organism: uncultured bacterium; assembly: GCA_963807165.1. GTDB lineage: Bacteria > Patescibacteriota > Minisyncoccia > UBA6257 > 2-01-FULL-56-20 > JAKAGE01. Next base: position 383,601 of record CAWDZM010000001.1, read on the forward strand.
GATCAATTCCGCGGGCGCGCCGGACTCGCCGAACGAATTTTGCATGCCGATGAACTCGATCGGCGTCGGCGCGTGCTTTGCCAGTACCTCCGCGACCGCACCGCCGAGACCGCCCTGCACCTGATGCTCTTCCACCGTCACCACCGCGCCGATCTTTTTTGCCAACTCCACGATCTTTTTATCATCAATCGGTTTAATACTGGCGCAATTCAACACCACCGTGCCAATCTTTTCTTCCTCCAACTCTCGCGCGGCGAGGAGCGCATTATAGAGCAATCCGCCACAGCCGATGATCAACACTTCCGGCTTTTTCGATTGCCAGAAGATCTCCGCCTTACCTGGGATGAATGGTGTCTCATCCGTCGTCATGATGGGAGTCTTTTCGCGCTGAAACCGTAGATAGATCGGACCCCAGACGCGCGCGGCGGCGAGCGTCGCCTTGCGTGCCTCGATGGCATCGCACGGCACGATCACACTCATGTTCGGCATCGCGCGCATGATAGCAATGTCCTCCGTCGCCTGGTGCGTCGCACCGTCAGGGCCGACAGAAATGCCCGCGTGATGCCCCGCGATCTTTACGTTCGCGTTGTTGTATGCAATCGTGGTGCGGATCTGTTCCCAATTCCTGCCCGGCGAGAACGTTGCGTACGATGCGATGAACGGGATTTTGCCGCTCACGCCAAGCCCGGCGGCAACCGTCGCCATGTTCTGCTCCGCAACGCCCATTTCAAAAAATCGCTCGGGGTATTTTTTGGCGAACGCTTCCACGCGCGTGGATTCCGTCAGGTCAGCACACAACGCAACGACGTTGGGGTTCGCATCGCCTGCGGCGACAAGGCCATCGCCATACCCATTGCGGGTCGGCGCCTGCGCCACGTCTTCATCAAAAAGATTCGGATTCAGTTTTGCGTCGGGGTTCAGCATTATTGTTATTCTAACATACTCATCATTGACCGAACGTGAGCGTGTTGATGATCATATGCGCGATGGCGTTATTATTTGCGGGCGACGCAAGATTGGGATTTGCATCGGCAATAGGAAAATCGAAGCGAAGTGTGCTCGTCCCGTCGGCCATATAGATCTGTTCCGCATCATGATCAAACTCAAATACTTTATACAATTCGTATGCGTTATATGGCCCTATGTTCAACAAAAAACTTTTTTCGAATGACGCAACCTGGTTATTCCCCGCCTTGTACGCCGCCAACATCTGATGAACATATTCTCCGGAAGATAGATTGCTCGGATTACTTTCTATAAACACTTCCAGTACATAGGTGGTCGTTCCATTCAAGGGATTGCCAAATTCAATAAAAGGCTCGGTCCCTAAAAGACCGCCTGTAAATATCTGCCAATTGGGAGGATATTCGAGTGAAAATCCATCGTTACCGTCGTGGTATGCCTGCCATGTGGAAGTATCAACACCAGTTAGTTGATCCGCCGCGCTTCCGTTAACATCTTGAAAAGTAAGCACCTGCCCAATCGCATGGGCGGCGGAATAAAGTAAAATAGCAGCCGCTCCAACAACGACGATTAATACTGCCCATACTTCCTTCCGATGCATTACGTTATTTTGCAATTTTCGCCTGGTGCCGCTGGATGAGCCACATGCTTCCGCCGATAATGAGCACGGCAATCACGAGCCCGACGAAAAATTTCAGCTGATCATCAACACTCCCCCATCCGCGCACGTAGCCGTACATGATACTCCACAACCCGGCGAGCATAATCCCGACAGGCACCGCGTTCGATGCGAGCGCAACGCCGAAGATCAACCAGAATCCCACGGCGAATACGATGATGCCAACGAGGTTTGCGATGATGAAGATATTCCGATTATAGATGCTCGTCGCGTTCTCATAGGCGGTTTCCGCATTATTATATTGATCCTGAGCCGCTTGCTGCTGGACCTCGATCTTTGCATTGTTCTGCATGCACGCGGTGTCGGCTGACGCGCATGGAACGACCGGCACTCCAATGTCATTGTTTGGATAAGACGGCGCTTGTGGTGCCGGATAAAATGCCGAGATGCCGAGCGCGATCAATGCCGCAAGGATTACCGCCGTTGCAAGTCCGAGCACGAAATTTACAACTTTCATATTTTTTAATAAATTAATTTATTTATTACCGCACGACCTATTGATGTTCGCTCTGGATTTTATGTTGTAGCGTACGCAATTCCTCGAGCGCTTTTTCTGCTTCGCCCGGCTTGAACGGCTTCGAATGCCAGAGATAATCGTTCTCCATAAAATCCACGCCCTTACCCGGAATCGTGTGTGCGATGATTACCGTCGGCTGTTCATGGATCGCGCGCGCTTCCGCGGCGGCGGCGATGATCTCCTCAAAATTGTGCCCGTCGATCTCGAGCACGTGCCAGTTGAACGCGCGATACTTGTCCGCGAACGGTTCGAGCGGCATGATCTTTTCCGTAAACCCGTCGATCTGGATGTTGTTGCGGTCAACAACGACAGTGAGATTGCTCAACCGGTTCTTCCCCGCGAACATGACCGCTTCCCACGTGTTGCCTTCCTCGTGCTCGCCGTCGGAGGTCAAACAATAGACCTGATATTTTTTTGCGTCGAGTCGCGCCGCCAAAGCCATGCCGCTTGCTTGCGAAATGCCGGAGCCGAGCGGCCCGGACGTGGTTTCAATGCCAGGCAGGACGCCGCGATGCGGATGCCCCTGCAGGCGCGTTCCCAACTGGCGCAGCGTCTTTAATTCCTCCACCGGAAAATATCCCGCATGTGCGAGTGCCGCGTACTGAACCGGACAGATGTGCCCGTTCGAAAGCACCAGGCGATCGCGATCCGGCATCGCCGGATTCTTTGGATCGTGATGCAAAATATGAAAATAGAATGCGGTAAATATCTCCGCCATATCAAGTGGACCGGCAATATGGCCCGACCCCGCATGCGAGACCATTTTGATGACGTCCTCGCGAAGGCGCGTGGCCATCAATTCCATCTCCTTTAATTTTTTTTCAGTGAGCGATTCCATTATTAGATTAAATAAAAATCCTAATATCCAAGTGCTATTAAATAGCGACTAGCTCCTCGTATGCCTTCTTCGGATCAGCCGCGTTGAAAATATAATTCGATGAAACGATCGTGTCCGCACCGGCATCCTTCACGCGCCGCGCCGTTTCCGGATTCATGCCACCATCAACCTCTATTATAGCATCCGGCAAGGCTTCTCTGATAAATCGAACCTTCTCCGCAACAAACGGAAGGAATTCCTGTCCCGCCGGACCGGGCTGGACGGCGAGCACCTGGAACGCCGTGAAGTCCCGGAAGTATGGCGCGAGATCTTCCGATATCGCATCCGGCTTTGATGAGATCATCACCTCCGCATGATAGCGCGCGGCGGCGGAAACAATCTCATGCAGCGACTGCGGCGTCAGCGTCTCCAAATGCACGATCAGCCGCCGCGCGCCTGCCGCGAGCCAATCATCCGCGCACTCCTCCGGATGCTCCACCATCAGGTGAACTTCGAGCGCGAACGGCGATTTGAGTGCGACCCACGCGAGCGGTTCCGCCCACGTCTTGTGTTCAGCAAACGAACCATCCGAAACATCGAGGTGTAGCATATCGCCCTCGCTTAAAAACGTCTTCGCGACGTCAAGCTTTTTTTTCACGCATTCGACATCGGGGCAGTTGAGAACGGGAATTACTTTCATTCGTTTATTGTTTATCTTCGATCTCCGAAATTTTATTCAACCGGCGCAAATAACGTTCTTCGGTATTTTCAAACGGCGAGGAAAGAAACGCACGCGCGATTGCAAGCGCATCATCGGGCTTAATAAAATCCGCTGCAATCGCGAGTACATTCACATCGTCGTCATGCCGGCCAACGCGGATGTGTTCCGGCGACATCGCAAGCGCAGAGCGCACGCCTTTGAACTTGTTCGCCACGATGTCCGCGCCAAATCCCGATCCGCAGATCACGATCCCGCGCGCGGTCGCATCGCCGCTCGCCACTGCAGCCGCCATTTTTTCCCCGACCGCGGCCGCAAAATCCGGATAGTCATCCGCCAGATCAAGCGCCGCGGCGCCGACATCCGTCAATTTATAGCCATCCTTTGCGAGCGCATCTTTAATAGTCTGCTTAAGAAAAAATCCCCTGTGATCCGCGCCAATATAAATTGTCATCCTTTAAGAATAGCATGTTGGCGACGCGGGATAAACGGCAAGCGGCGTGGGACGAAGTTTGAATAAATCTATACGCACAACCTAAACGAGAATCTCTGAATGATTTTGAATGTCGCCATAAAAATCTTCGTAATTTACTGTCAATTCCTCTCCTGAAGCTATATCTCGTATGGTCGTAGTTTGGTCACTGATCCTTTCATCGCAATTTGGATTTAAAGAGTGATTGAAAAATCTTCCGTCATCACCGCAAAGCAAATATTTATTATATTTTTTATCTAAATAAGCGTAGTTGTAAAATTGCTTTTGGGAAAATGCAGAAAGCCTGCTTATCTCTTCTTTTGATAATAAAAGGTCGATAGCCCGCTCGAATTTCCATACAAGAGTACCCTTAGGAATTGGCTCATCCGCAAATAATCCAATGCCTGATATTTTACTTAGGGCAATTTTTGTTTTTACCGTTAACATGCAAGGATTTCAAATCTAGCGCGATTCAATTTTCCCTATAACAGCGCCGCAACTTTCTCCACATGCTTGATGAGCGTGCTCACATATCCTGCTTCATTGTCATACCAACTCAACACCTTCACCATGTCGCCATCGATCACCTTAATGAGGTCAAGCGGCACCGTTGCGCCAAATGGCTGGCCGATGATGTCGGACGAAACGAGCTGATCGTTCGTTACCTGCAAAATCCCCTGCCAGCGCGGCGACGCAGCGGCGTCGGTGAGGATCTGCGCAATCTCCTCTACCGTCGTCGGCCGCTTTGCGATGAATGTGATATCAGAAATAGAACCGGTAATGTTCGGCACGCGGAACGAGAGCCCATCGAACTTGCCCTTGAGCTCGGGGATCGCGCGCGCGACGCTGATCGCTGCGCCGGTCGTTTCGGGAACGGTGTTCATCGCCGCGGCGCGGCCCTTGCGGAAATCATGGCCACCGCGGATCGGCCCATCAACAAGCGACTGCGTGGCGGTGTATGCGTGCACGGTCGAGAGCGCGGCCTTCACGATGCCGGGATTCTCGCTCAACACCTGAATGACCGGCGACGCGGAATTCGTCGTGCACGATCCGTTCGACGTGATCGGCGCGATCTTAAAGTTATCTTCGTTCACGCCCACGAGCACCGTCTGCCCGGCGACACCATCATCATCTTTTGCCGGCGCCGTTATCACCACGCGCTTTGCGCCCGCGGTCAAATGCACTTTGGCTTTTTCGTATTCATCAAATAACCCCGTCGATTCCACCACAACATCAATATTCAAATCTTTCCATGGAAGCTGGGTCGGATCCTTGATCTGCAAGAAAGAAATTTCTTTGCCCGCGACAATAAGTTTGCCATTCGCCATGTCAGCCTTCACTTCTTTGCCGTAGCGGCCATAGACCGTGTCGTACTTCAAAAGGTACGCAAGATTTTCCACATCGCCCAGATCGTTCAGCGCGACGATCTCAATGTTCGGCAATTCGAATGCCGCTTTAAAGAACAATCGCCCGATCCTGCCGAACCCATTTATCGCGACGCGTACATTTGCCATATGGTTATTAAAAATAGTTAAAAGTTTATATCCTGCTGACCGTTCCCTCTATTATATAGCGAAATTGGCGAGAAACCCAAAAGGGCTTGCATTATTCTAAACTTATGGCATTATATAGCCAGAATGTTGCACCCCCCGCGTTCGGTAAGGAGGTACCAACGTGAACATTTTTGGTATACCTATCGGGAGGTCGCCTGAACGGCTCCTCCGAAAAGATCTGAAGAACCACGAATCCAGACTCAGCGGGATCGAACAACTGGCAAAATATGTCGGCGATCCCACCATCTCCCAAACATCCGAGGCAGAATCTCTTCGCAACAAAATTGTGGAAACCAAAGCCCTGCTGAAGCTATCAGGAACATCCTGATAGCTTTTTTTATTCTATTGACCCGCACCGATCGTCACCGTGTCCCCCACCTTTATATTGTACTTTGCCACAGTGCCAGCGTTCACTTCCAACACTTTATCGGTGTTGGCGGGCGAGGTAACAATAGGCAATTCCCAAAGTTGAGTTCCTGGCGCGGGCGCGGGAACATTTTGCGCAAAACCATCCACGGTGTTGCCACTGATCCAAATCATATCCAACGGAAAATTCATGTCCTTCATCCAAAACGTTTGGATCGTGCCGGTACTGAAGATAAAGAGCATGCCATCATTCTCGCCAAGCGATGTGCGATACGAAAGTCCGCGCGTCTGTTCAACGATCGTGGACGCGAGCTCCACGCTGAACTGCGCACTAGCGATATCAAGCGGTTCCGCCGGGAGCGGCGGATTTGCGATGTCGGTGCCTGTTGAATCATCCATCGCCTCACTACTAGAAACAGTTCCGATAGATTGAGCGGCTCCAACGATCGGCGTCGACGAACTCGCGATAGAAATATTCGTCCGCGAGAGCGGCGGGTTCGGCTGGCCAAAGAAGATATACCACCAGACACCGAGGATGATCAGAAAAGAAATCGGGGCGGCGATAATAAATAACGTGGTCATTTTTTTATTGCGGGACATACTCTATATAATACCACCCCCAAAGCGTAACCCAAACGCCGCGATGCCGAACGCAACCGCGACGTTCAACGATTCTTTTTTCCCCATCATCGGGATCTCGAGAATGCGATCGGATGCCGTTAATATAGATGGCGGTAATCCCTTCACCTCGTTGCCGACGATGATCGCCACCCGCGCATCCGCGTGCGCGAGCTTAGGATCGCGCGCAACATCATAATACGGCACCGAGCGCGCGGATTGTTCCAACGCAAATATCTCGTATCCCTCTTCCTTTAACCGATCCACCACTTCCATCGTCGTCTTCGCGGATTCCCAGGCGATATAATCCTCCGCGCCGAGCGCGACCTTGGCGAAATCGGGGCGCACCTGCGTAAAGCGGTCAAGTGGCGTCGGCGTGATGCCGCACAAATAGATCTTTTCCACGCCAGCCGCATCCGCGGTGCGAAAGATGGAGCCCACATTGTGGACGCTGCGAACATCGTGCGCGATGACGGCGAGTTTCATCCCTCTATAATATCACGCAACGCCCAGGCAGGAGATCAATTTGAGAACAATACCCCCGTATCGCCAGTCACGACAAACTTTGCGTTTACCAGCGAAGGGTCACTAAATAAGCCACCGGCAGCATCAACACCTGTTCCATAAAACTGTACGACGGCAGCAGTGGAAGGATTCCATGTTTGATCTTGAAAGACCCAGTGATATATGTGACTTGGAGAGAGTACGAATGGCGAAGAAGTGAAGTTGAAGATAGGAGTCCCTGCGCAGCTATATCCACTGAAGCCATTATCGCTTGGTATCACGCCAAGAGAAGAAAGATCGTATTCGTCGAAGAGTTCTAAAGAACAGCCGGTGACATCGGGATTCCTTGCGCCTGTCAAAAAATTGGCAGTGAATAGCTGGATGGATTGCAATGTGGAAGTCACTGGCACGGTAAAATACTGATACGCGTAATTCAGTTCCGGACTCAAATGGTATGGCGAGAATCCGGGCGGAAAATTCCACGTTGTAGTGACTACGGCAGATACGTCACCAAAATTATCCTCAGCGCGCACGCCAATGAGATACGAGTTCCCTATCGCAACGGGGATCGATCCGAGTGCCGACCAATCGGCATCAGAAAGCGTGGTGGAGGTCGAATAATTCATCTCATAATGCAATGGATTTGCCGACCAATCCGGATCGGTGGAGGTGCCAAATGAAAGACTGAGTTGCATGCCAAGATCATCAAACTGCATCGCGAGGTTTGTTGGTGTGGTAAGCGGCGGCGGCGTGAGCGTTGATGTCGCAGCAATCCCCTCCATCACCATGAATGGAAAGAATGGTTCGGTAAATTGCACGCCACCTTCGCCATAAATAAAATTATCCCACATCATTGTGCCGGTCGTCGTGGTTGCCGTGCCGGCGAGGATCACGCTGCGATTCTGAAAATCCTGCATCGTCGTAAGGCGATAATAAAAATACGGCTTGAGCGAAATAGAAAGCCCGCTGAATGTCGCGGTCGCTATCACCGGCGTAAACGGCGCGTTATCGGAAATCGGAAACTGCTGAATCATCACGGTATAATTTTTATCTTTGAACTCCTGCAAGGCAACATGCGACCCATAATAAAGTTGATCGCTCACTTTCCCTTCGAGCGTCAGCGTGTTCAGCGTGCCAGAGAAACCGTTGCCCAGCTCAAACCAATTATCGTCATACCAGCTGGATTGAGAGTCCACGCTATCATCAAACTGAGCGAAAAGGGATGGATTTGAGGCGCCGCCGGAATCGGAAGAAGACGCTGTCGACGACGACGTTGATGATGCCACTGTTGATGATGAGTCTTCCTGCGTGGAAGAAGTGGCAGTGGTAATACTCGATGAGCTTGAACCCATAGTGCTCGTGGAAATAATAGTAGTGGTGGCAGTGCTGGTAGCGGTAGTGCTCGCATCGGTGCCTGTGGCGTCGGTTGATGATGTATCGGATGCCGGCGTTGATGTCGAACTGGCATCACCACTTACAATCGCCGGAATAATATTGCCAGCAGAAACACCACTATTAGTGAACGGCGGCGGCGGAATCTGCGGATGAAGAAGTGGTGAGAGTTGTGATTGCGGCAGTTGTGGTTGCGGCGACAGGTGTTGTCGTCGCGACAGCGGACGCGCCCAAAATTTTCCCTCGCAACGCAGACGCTGCCGCGCCCGCCACACCGTCGCTACTATCATCATCTCCATTATCAGAGAGATACCAATTCCCCGCCGTCAGATTGGTGTATCCAGAAATCGGTTCCGGATCATACGCGGAAAATGTTCCATCACTATTCACCGTATCCATCGCAAAATGCAGATGCGTGCCGGGATGTTCTGCGCACGCCGCTCCTGCCACAAGTCCGGTGTCACCGATAAGTCCGACCACCTGTCCACGCCGGATGGACGCGCCAGTCGCCGCGATTGTAATGCTCTCAGGAATCATGTGCGCATACCGGCTTACTACATGATCGCCATGATCAATGATCAGCTCTGTGCCATATCCTCCGTTATATCCTTCCTGGCTCAGGAACATCGCCGTCCCCGATGCAGCCGCCACCGCTGGCACCCCGTACGCGTCACACCCGTTCTGCGTAAAATCCAACGCGTAACTATCTTTCTTGATATGCGTCGGCGGCGTATCATATCCCTGGGTCACAAGAAAACTCTGTCCCTTGGCATATGGCAGTTTAACGCCAAGTGATGGAGCGACGACGACGTCAGCGAGTGAGCGAATGGGCATAGCAGCGATAACAATCACTACTGCCACTGCCACCGTCAGCGCGATGGCCAAGGATATAATTGTGGTCGATATTTTTTTCATAGGCACGCGTAAGCGATCAAATAGTTAATGTCGAGAGAAACATTTTAAGCATGTCATCACACTGCGTCGCGCCACCCGCATCGCCACTGATGACCGACGGCGCAATCTCATATGCGTGGCTATCATTGAATGCATAGACGAGCGTTGTTGGAACGCCGTCAATCGTTCCATTCCACTTCACGCCGGTGCCGCCGCTCAAAGAAACATCCTCACTAGACGCTTCAACCACCGCCAGACTCGGATCGGCGCCAATGCGATGCGTGATCCAATCCGCAAAGCCATCCGCACCAGCTGAGTACGAAAAGGCTGACACTTCGATCTTACATGCGACGTCGGGTGATGACGCATCAGGATGGAGCGCGATAGTATCGCTCGTGGTCTGTTCAATATTCCAACTTGCGGGAACGCTGAACGCATATCCGTCATTTGAAAATTGCTGCATTGGCACTGCGGAAACGTCCGGTGCGACATCGCCTGCGCCACCATCCCCGCCGGGAGTGGAAATATCCGAAGGGATGCCCGCACTAGGCGTAACGCCTATGCCAAGATGCCTGCAGATTAAAAATGCCCCGCCCGCGACCACCGCTACAATAAGCGTCCATAAAAAGAAGATTCCTCGTGATTGTTTTTTCATAATATTTTTATTGAAGAGTAAAATCGTTTGTATTATTGTCCGTATCCACCATCATGCCGTCCGACGATCGGCGCGAGAGCAATTGATTCGCGCCGGGACTCGTCGGATACGGAGGACCTTCGCCGTATTGGCTGGTGCCGGTCCCCCACGCAACCGCGTCAACAATATTCCCCGTTGCATCCATAAGTGCCACGCTGTTATCCACCGCCAAGGTCTCCGTACTCGACACGTTTGCGGCCACCGTTTCAGAAAATCCTCCAGTGGAATTCGCCCACACAAAGAATTGTCCTGCGTCGATCGTGCTACCAGCAGGAAATTCCTTTAATGAATAGTCCGTTCCCGTCTCCGATTTTTTGTGAAGCTTCCATCCGCTTACATCAATCGCCGCCGCGGTGGGGTTGTAGAGCTTCACAAGATCATTACTTGAGGATGCACCACCGATCTGCACCGCGGCGATAAGAATGTGACCCACGACAGCACCAGCGACGTCTGTCGGCGTGGTTGTCGGCGTTAGCGCGGCGGTGGAAGTGGCCGACGTCGCATCATCAACAGAGGCGACGTCGGTGCTACTAGCCTCCGCCGGCAACGAGGATGACGCAGAAGATGAAACATTTACATCGGGATTTTGTGCTGCAACGCTCGGCGGTATGGGGTTGGTGTTATTTGGAATCGCGATAGATATTGGCACACTCGTTGCAACACTTGAAGTAATTGCGTTCTTTGCAATAACACTGATCGTAGCGGACGCCACCGGTGCGGTGGTACTCACGGATTTAGTTATTGGCACACTGCTTGTCTGCGCAATCGCCACGACAGATTGCGCTGTCGGCGGCGTAGCAGTAGATACCGCAATATTATTTTTCTTTTGCACCGCCTTTTTGGGTGTGGATGCCGCTGGCACAACCGATGCATCTGGAGTAGAAGTTGGCGTATCGACGTCCGACCCATCATCAAGCGCCAACGACGATGACGCGTCATCCACAATGGCATCGGATTGCGGAGTACTGATGCCGATCATATTATTTATTTCCATCGGATAGCAATAATACGCAACGCCTGCGCCAACAATGATAACGACCGCGATAAAACCTACATTGAAATATTTTTTATTGTTCATGAAAATAACGTACCACAAAGGGCATTAAAACAATCTTAAAAAGAGATCGAAAATCTCACCCAGAATTAATCTTCTTTTAATGTCATCCTTGTATGCTCTATAAATGTCGATAAAAGAAAAATTATGGCGCATTCATGAACGACAGATAAGACGAACAAAACCCGAAGCATATATTTCGATCATTAAAATACGGCTGGCAAAAATCACAAAGAGAACCCGACAGGCGCTACATTGCCACCAAAGAAAAATCTATATACAAACCCGTGCGCTAAAACATCTCTACGACAAAAAGCCCGCAGAGGAGTTTGATTTTCTGATCGATCACCTAGAAACTATCATTCGAAATCCGGAGCTTTTATACAAGAATAAAAATAACAAAACCGGTGATTTCTGTATTACAAAAAAGATCGATGACCACCGATATATCGTCATTATTGAAGTGGTAAACAGACAAACCGCACAAGAAGAAATTTTCATCGTCACCGCCTTCCGCATACGGGACGAAAAATATCTAAGAAATTACGATCTCTTACGGAGCTGGAGGGACGGCGCCCGCTCATCGTAACGTGACAGCGCCGGTAACCCGGCGGAATCACGACCTGCAGTAGAGCCGAAAGATAGCAATAGCCATCTTGGGAAATCTTGTTTCCCTTTTCTGCGTTTTCAACTCCGCAAGAGATTGCAACTTCTTTTCTTTATACTATCTCAATTTTATCTAGTCATATATTTTAGTCAAATTTCTTTTAATGATTTTTTAATAAATCGCACACGATGCGGATTATTTGATATAATAAAGGGACGTCATGAACCTCAAGACCATCCTCATCACCACGTCCTGCGTCGCAGTCGTATTCTGCCTCATTACATTTTACGTGGTGTTCTATGGCGGCAGTGGCACGTACGTGGTCAGCTCGTCGCTCGGGCCGAACGCGGGGATTTTTGCCACGAGCACCGCGCCGACCAATACAACGCCGAGTTCCACCGCATCATCCACGCTCGTCTTTGCATCATCGTCCATTGACTCCAGCACGTCATCCCCCACCCAGATCGGCGCGCCAGCCGTCACGTGGATAGAGGGCGGCGAAACACTTTCCGCCACTGGCGCCACATTGTCCGGCACACAGCTGACGCTCGAGGTGCAGGTCGCGATGGGATCCGCTGGCGAGTGCGTGCCGCTCAACCTGCGCATGATCGCGGATGAACAGGGCGACCTTTCGCCGCCGATCACGCCGCAATTCACCTTCCCCGACACCGGCACCTGCAACGGCACCGCCGGCGAAACATACAGCGCCCAGCCGATCGTCTTCACGCTCTCTTCGCCCGTCGCGTTCCCCATCATCTTCACGACCGGCGGCACAGCGAACATCCTCTTTGAGGTCGCGCAAAACGCGGATGGAAGTCTGACTGTGCAGCTACCGCCGAACTCGGATTAAAAAATGGTTAAAAGGCGGCTATTGAAAATAGCCCGTTATCTGTTAGAATAGTATTCGTATTCCGCGATAGCTCAATGGTAGAGCGGCGCCCTGTTAAGGCGATGGTTCCAGGTTCGAGTCCTGGTCGCGGAGCAGTCTAGTTTTAGTATCGGACAGACCGAGAGGCATCGATTTTTGCTATCTTTTTTGAAGCCAAAAGTTCGAGTCCTACTCCCATAGTCTCTAGGACACCGAACTTATGATGGTTTTCTTCTCCAAATGGTAGAATACAACCATGGATTTCGTTAAGCTCAACAAACTTAAAAAAGGCGACAAGATTGCTATTCTCTCTCCTTCTTTTGCTGCGCCAGGGAAATGGCCTTGGGTATATGAATTGGGATTGAAACGCCTGCGCGAAGTCTTTGAATTAGAGCCGGTGGAATTTTCCGTTACAAAAAAGATAGGCGCTTCAAAAGAAGAGCGATCCAAAGATTTGATTGATGCGTTTGAAAATAAAGAGATAAAGGCGGTCATCGCATCGCTCGGCGGCGATGATCAAATAACCTATATTAAAAATCTTCCTGTTACGCCATTCATCAATAACCCGAAGCCATTCTTTGGATTCAGCGATAATACCCATTTTGAAAACTTCCTATGGCTCCATGGCATTCCTTCGTATTATGGCGGATCACTCTTTACCGAATTTGCGATGCAGAAACGGATGGATCCGTATACGATCGAATATCTCAAACATGCATTATTTAACGAAGGAGAGTTCGAATTGAAATCAAGCGATACCTATAACGATATGGGGCTTGATTGGAACGATCCAGAGAACCTCGACAAAGAGCGTATCTACGAAAAGAATGATGGATGGTTCTGGGATGGGACGCAAAACGCCGAAGGGATCACGTGGGGTGGATGCGTTGAATCCATTGACGAGCTTCTGCGACACGGGGTTCAGATCCCATCGCTTCAGGATTTCGAGAATGTAGTGCTTTTTACAGAAAGCTCCGAAGAGATTCCTTCCGCAGATTATGTCTATCGCGTATATCGTGCTCTTGGCGAACGCGGAATATTGCAGCACGTGAAAGCCGTACTGACCGGTCGTCCGAAAGCATGGGAATTTGGAAAAGAACGCAACGTGGAGGAAAAAAGTATGTACAGAAAATCACAGAGAGAAGCGATTACAAAAGCAGTGAAGCAATATAACCAATCGATTCCAATTATTCACAATATCGATATTGGGCATACCGCGCCGCAGATTCCCCTGCCGAATGGAAGACGAATACGGATCAATATGAAGGATGAGGAAATCTTTGTGGATTTCTAAAATTAAACAATGACAAAAAAGAAAAAAAGCCCAATATCGGTCCTTTTTATCGGAAATAGTTTTAGCTACTATCATAGTTTGCCAAAACTGATAGCTCGTTTCGCCAGCACATCAGGTTCGGGTGATCTTTTTGTGGATGGTGTTTTTCGCGGAGGTGCAACCCTTAAAATGCTCTAGGACGATGGCCAAGCGCTTAAAAAACTCCAAAGCAGAAAATGGGATTACGTTGTCCTTCAAGAGCGAGGGCGGCTGGGAGGTATCATTAAAAATGGCGTAGTTCATGTGGGAAAACCTCAGGAGTTTGCCAGATACGCAAGTCAATTTAATAAGGAAGCAAAGAAGAGCGGAGCAAAAACAATTCTCTATTGTCCTCCTTCATTTATTGGCATCGGCCTTCTTAAGGATGCGAAGAAACTAAATACACTGTATGCAACGGTAGCCAAAAGATTGCATGCTCAAATGATCTCCACTGAACCTGCCTTTACGCTCGCCATGAAAGAGCGACCTGATATAAGTTTGTTTGAGCGCGATGGACATCATCCAAATTCTGCAGGAATCTATCTCATCGCCAATTTGTTTTATAGAAAGCTGTTTCGGAAAAAGATATCCGATCTCCCCTTAGAATCGTACTCGTCTAAATCGCAACATCTTCCTAAAAATCCCAAAGTAGTGAAATTATCCGACAGAGATGCTCGGCTTCTGTGGTCAATCGCTAATCGGATGAAGTGATTGTTTAAAGACAACTTAACCTTAATATAAAACTCGACCCCACCAAGACTCGAACCGGATTTTCAATAAAATCGAAAACAAAAAGTGAGGTTTTTCAACACTTTTTTGAAACTAGTTCGAGTATCAGTGCAGGAGCAGCTTAAATCGTCAAGTCGAGTGCATCCGCCGATGTGGTATAATTTAGAAAACGTTATGCTTTCCAAATTAAAGCATTGGCTTAACGAGGAGGAATCACTAACAGTCAAGCAAAGAATTGGGTATACATTTCTTTATCCGGTTTGTTTTGTCATAATTATGTTCGGATTGGCGATCGGACATATAGCTCTTGATTTTATCGGAAGCGCTATAGCTACGCAGATCGTTCAATCTTCATATCCCACTAGTCCGTCCTGGGCAGTTGGCCTAGAAAACTTTTTTAACGCTGATTTTTGGGGTGGCCCAGTCAGCACGAATATGGAGAACATACTTACTATTTTTGTGCCGCTCTGTATTCTAGCGTATTCTATAATCGTTTTATGGGTATGGAAGTCTTTGAAAAAATCTGGCATTGTTGCACTGTTATTTATTCCTGACGTTATAATTTATTTGATCGTTGCGGTCATCGGAATGCGGTAGGTAATCCCTCCACCAGGTTCGAACACTTTCCACGATTCGGAGCATCGAAGGATGAGCGGGGCGAGAAGCCCGGTTTTTCTTTTTGTTTACTGTCCCAGCACTGAAATTCCAAGTCGCGAAGCCAAGGCGCCTTGTATTTTCTTCTCATGGTAATATCATTAAGTTATGAATAGTCAACCGCTATCAAAAAAAGCTGTCGTCCTTTTTTCTATTTTATATCCGATTGCTTATATCGGGGGAGGATTAATATTTTTAATAATAAGCATAATTCTTTCTGATAATGTGGCTCTCTCCAATACTTTTCCCATAGTAGTCATGGATGTTTTGTATGGGGGTGAATTACCTCCTAATGGAGTGAATGTCCCCGCATTTTTCCCATTGGCTTTCATTGCAATTATTGTTATTTGCATAATCGTATTGTGGATAAAAAAATCATGGATCAAATCATTGATTCCTTTGATTTTTATTATACCTTTGGTTTTTTTTGCTTTTACTCAAATGTCAGCTTGGGATAAGCAAAATACTGAAATCAGCATGGCGAAAAGCGCAGCTGCTGAAAACGATGCTGTTCTTCAGTCAATTAATTCCAAAGAGATTTTTTACTGCGGCAGCAACCAAGCATATATTCAGTTTGAAGGCGGTCCTCTAAATAATGCTTATGCCATGTACGCTGTTTATAACGAATGGACTTCGGGTAATGGTAAGATAGTGGCGAAAGTTTTGCTTGCGGAACTTTTAGCCAACGGTACCGACTATTATATTTTCACCCATAATTCTGAACAATATATAAATTATAAGAATATTAACCCGACTAACGCAGATTATTCGTCAAAGCTTGATTCCTGCGTTGATGCGCATGGTAAAACTTTCTCACAATTGTATAATCGTGTCCAAAACTTACCAAATGACCAAGCCTAATCAGGGTATGAGACCTATTCTTATTTCGTCATTAAATAGGTTCGCACAGCCAACAACGGGAGTAACTTTCAAAGCTACTTTGACAAGGCTTTTGTGAACTATTATAATCGCACATAGTTTCAAAATATCTGAAAGGGGCGTATCGCCATGACTTGCAGATCTGCTTCCCCTCTCCCGCTAGCACACACTATCACCCCAACCCGAAGGATCAACCATGGGGAGAATCTTGTTCACGCTCTTCATCAAGGATTTCCGTTATGCGGATTTACGCAAGCGTTTCCACGCGACTGGCCGGACGGAAATATTTGGACGGGAATCAGCGATCTCGGACACATCACGTGCCCGTCATGCAAACAGAAAGCTGAGGCCTTTACAAAGAAAGTATGACCGAGGACCCCATCCTCAAGGCCCGGCGACGATTCAAACGCTTACTATGGAGACGCCAATACGGGGGAATGTTTCCTGAATGGCGTTTTGCACGTAACCTCTGTCAGTAGGGGTGCAATCTGGTATATCGTCGACATGGATGCCCTAAGAAACGCTGACGAGTTGATGGCGCTGAATCACTTTGCCCACTATCAGACTGGGACGGTGGCGGGAATCGGCGGGACACTACCCGCGCTCCTGCGGTCGGAGATCTCTCTTTCTGCGAATTTTGGCCAAGGGATGGGTGTACGTATGAGCGGAAATACCGTTCAAATCGGCGATGCAACGCTCGTGTTACGGGTGAAGACAAACGATGGAATATATACCATCCAAGCGCTTGGAAGCGACGGGAAAGAACGACGGCAGTCAATCGTCGGCCTTGCCTCTGCCATCACCAACGGCACCAAGGTCAGCTTCCCTGTCGATCTCCACATCTTCAAGCAATCGGAGCCAAATCCAATTTTTTCTTCGAGCAAAATCGGCCGTATGGACGCCGAAGATATCGAGGTATTGAATTAGGATCAGGCACAAGTCAAGGCACAAACAATTTTCAAACGTTTGTGCCTTTTTTTAATCTCCTTCCGCCAGAAGGCTCAAGTGATGTAACCCTACACCACGGCCCCGATAGCGATCGTCGCAAACAACGCCACCATAACGATAAGCGAAAGAAAGAACATCTGCCGCGCCCAGCGCTTGTTTGCAGTAACGGCATGGGGAGCGGCGCCATCGCCATCACCAGGCAAAAAATATCCACGCACGCCGAGTGCAAGCCATGCGATGCCCAACACGAGTGCGATCACAAGATAGACGGGGCCCGCGTAACCGAACACAAAGAGTAAGCTAGCGGCGGCGATAAATTCGATGATGTAGATCAGCATACTGAATTTGGTGCGGCGGATGCCATAGCGAACGGGCATCACGGGGATTTTTGCGGCGGCGTAATCATCCTCGCGCCTAATGGCGATCGCAAAAAAGTGTGGCATCTGCCAGACGAGCATGATCACAAAAAGAATGAGCGCCGCCACATCGATCTGTCCGCGCGACGCGGCGTATCCCACGACCGGCGGCGTTGCGCCGGCGATCGCGCCAAGAAATGTGCCATACACCGTGCGGCGCTTTCCCCAGATGGTGTACGCGAAGACGTAGAAGATAAAACCGGTCAGCGCCGCAAGCGTCGCCTGAAGATTGGTGCAGAAAAATAATATAAGGAATCCCGCGGCGCCGATGACGTACGCAAAAATCAAGGCGTTGCGGACGGACACCGCTCCGTTGATGAGCGCGCGATCCTTCGTGCGATCCATTTTTATATCGATATCCCGGTCAATACAATTATTAAAGACACATCCCGACGCCATCACGAGCGCGATGCCAACGAGCGTGGCAACGAGCAGCCATAGGTTCACCGCCAGAACTCCACCCGCACCCGCGAGCACCCGCGCGCCGAGCAAAAATCCCGCGATCACCGTGATGAGATTTCCAAAGACCAACCCCGACTTCGTAAGCTCGTAATAATATTTCATCGCGCGATAGAACTAAAATCCATCCTGGCTTTGAATGTACGCATTCATATCCGCCGGCGATGCCATCATGTTGTAGTTCAGGTGATCCATGATCCAGATAGAGCCGATGACAATGATAAGGATGATGCCCACGGTGCCGGCAAAAACGCCCAGCCTCCACCGCGGTCCGGACTCCCCCGCAAGGTGCATGAAGAAAATAAGTTGAACCAGAAGCTGGATGAGTGCGAGCGCGATCAGGATTCCAATGACGGTGATGCGGGAGATCATTCCATCTCCAAAATGGATATTCATCCACACAAGCCATGCCGCAGAAAGCGTCAAAACAAGCGAGAGAACGAATCCGATGATATATGATCTAAGCGTTGCTTTCATATTATTTTATTATTCCCATAAGATAGACCGTTGTGAAGATAAATATCCAGACAATATCCAAGAAGTGCCAAAAGATGGTGAAGCGGTTGAGCTTTGACATCACCGCAGGCGTAAGGCCGCGGAGTTTGAGCTGAGCGATCGCAACGACGATCCAGAGCAGGCCTATGGAAATATGCAGACCGTGCGTACTCACGAGTGTAAAGAATGCCGAAAGGAACGCGCTCTTCTGCCAGCTCGCGCCCATTCCGACAAAGCGCGAAAATTCGCTAAGCTCGAGCGTGAGGAATGTTGCGCCAAGCACAAACGTGGCGGCAAGCCATGCGATCGTTTGATTCACTTTCCCCCGCTGGGCCGAGATCAACGCCAAGCCGCACGTAAAGCTGGAGGTAAGGAGCACGAGCGTGCTCGCGAGCGCCGTCGGCAAGCTGAATAGATCATTGGATGAAGGTCCGCCGAATGTATTCGCCTTGAGAACAAAGTACACCGCGAAGAGCACGCCAAAGATCACAAGGTCGGTCATCAGATAGACCCAAAAACCAAACATGTGCCTGTCGGCGCGTGCGACTTCCGCAAGCGTCGCGTTTATATCATTTTGCTTCTTTATTATTTTTTCCATGCCAGTGTTTCCATTTTTTCTATTTCTGCAGCGGGGATCACATACTCCGTATGTTCATCAAACGAACGGATGATGACGCACGCCACGCAGCCGATCACGCCAAGCGCCATCAGCCAGAAGATGTGCCACACCGCGCCGAACGAGAATAAAAAGAAAAATGCAGAAAGGTAAATAGCCATGCCGGTATTCTTTATTAATTCGATGTCCTCATATTCCGCAGACCCCGCCGGGCGCGGCCACTTCCCCGCCTTCTTCATTTCCCAAAATGCATCGCGGGAATCCACCTCCGGCGCTTTCGCAAAGTTATAGAATAGCACCGGCGATGACGTTGCCCACTCGAGCGTATGCCCATCCCACGGATCACCCGTCGTATCCATATTTTGATGCCGCTCGCGAACGCTCACAATCACCTGCCACACCTGCATGAGCACACCGGCAGCAATGATGCACACGCCGATCCCGGCAACGATAAAATACGGCTGATACCCCGTGGACGCAGCATAGTGATCAAGCCGGCGCGTCGCGCCCATGAACCCTAATATATAGAGTGGCACGAATGACATAAAGAATCCCACGATCCACAGCCAGAACGCGCGCCGCCCGATCCGCTCATTTAATGTGAATCCCATGATCTTTGGAAACCAATACGTAATGCCCGCAAAGATGCCAAAGAGCGCAGCGCTCACGATCATCGTGTGGAAATGCGCCACGAGGAATAGGCTGTTGTGCAATTCAAAGTCCGCACCGGGCAAACGAAAGCAAAACGCCCGCCATACCGCCGAACGTGAATAAGCTCACAAATCCCATAAAATACATCATCGGCGTGGAAAACCATATCCTTCCGCGGTACATCGTGGCGATCCAATTGAAGATCTGCACGGCGGTGGGGATCGCGATAACCCCCGTCATGATGCCAAAGAACGCATCCACGTCCGCACCGGCACCCATCGTAAAGAAGTGATGTAGCCATACAAGAAACGAGAGCAGAGTGATAGCGATCGCGGCGCACACCATCGAAACATAGCCGAATATTTTTTTGCCGGAAAACGTGGCGACGACTTCGGAGAATATGCCGAACGCAGGGATCACAAGGATGTAGACCTCCGGATGGCCCCACATCCAGATCAGGTTCACATACAACATCGGATTCCCACCAAAACCGGAGGTAAAGAAGTGCATCCCAAAAAATCGATCAAGCCAGAGAAGGAGCGTCGTCGCAGTAAGCACGGGAAACGCGGCAACGACGAGTGCCATACTACAAAGCGAAGTCCACGTAAAAAGCGGCATCATCATGAGCTTCATCCCCTTCACCCGCATCTTTAATATAGTGACGATGAAGTTGATGCCGCCGAGCAGTGATCCGAGCCCGGAGATCTGCAAGCTCCATATCCAATAATCCACGCCGGTGCCGGGGCTGTATTGCAACTCCGAAAGCGGTGGGAGCGAGAGCCAGCCGGATGCGGCAAACTCGCCGCCGACCACAAAGAACATATTGATAAATATCGCGCCGGCGACGTAAAGCCAGAACCCAAGCGAATTCAAAAATGGAAAGGCCAGGTCGCGCGATCCGATCTGCAAAGGCACGATCAAATTCATGAGGCCAAAGAAAAATCCCATCGTCACAAAGAACACCATGATGTCGCCATGCGCAGTGAAGATCTGCTGAAAGTGGCTCGCGTCAAGATATCCCTGCGAGTTGCCTGCCGAAAGCGCTTGCTGTAACCAGATCATCATCGCATCCAATCCCCCGCGGAAAAGCATGAGTGACGCCATGATGATATACATGATCCCGATCTTTTTCGGATCCGTGGAGGTGAACCAATCATTCCAAAGCCACTTCCATCGTTTGAAATACGTGACGACCCCGGCGGCAATAATGAGCATCACAAAGATGGCCACTGTTCCCCCGATGGTAAACCATTGATGCGGAAGGTCGCTCCATGTAAGATTGCCGATAAGAAAATGGATCATTTTTACATTTGCATGCCCGGCATATCCGCAGGCATGGAGGAGGTCGGCGTTGGTGTTAGTGTTGAAGTCGAATATGATGATGGATTTGTCGACGACGACGCCATCGTGGTCGTCGCGCCCATCCCTGGAATCATATACTTCATTAAAATCGTATCATACAACGCCGGGTCAACCGAGGAATAATAGATAGGCGCAACATATTCGCTCGGCGGCGCGAGCGTGGCATTATAGTCATCTATCGTCAGTGTGTTGGATGAATTCTTGACCGACGCGATCCACGCGTTGAAGTCACTTTGCGAAACCGATTTGGCGGTGAACGTCATCCCGGCATAGCCCGCGCCATTGATCTCTGTATCTTTGCCAACATACTGCCCCGTGGAATTTGCTTCCAGGCTCAGCTGGGTCTGCATCGCGGCCATCGCGTAGATCTGACTGCCAAGCTCCGGGATCCAGAACGAGCTCATCGGCGCGTCGGCAGTCAGCGAGAAGTGCACCGGCGTAGCCACCGGAAACTCCAGAAAATTTACCGTCGCAATCCCCTGCGCCGGATAGATAAAGAGCCATTTCCACTGAAGCGCAACAACTTCAACGTTGAGCGGCGGGTTGGCAGACGCGATCGGCTTATACGGATCGAGGGCATGCGTGCTTTGCCAGTTTATTACCGCGATTACCACGATGAGCGTCGCCGGAATCGTCCACCAAAGCAGCTGACGCCAGATACCGCCCACATGCTCCGGATCGTACTTTGCCTTTTTATTCCCCGCCCGATATTTCCACGCAAAGGTATACAGCAAAATGAGCATCGGGATGGCGATCAGAAGCATAAGAACAACCGCGAGAATGATCAGATTCCGTTCCTGTAATGCTATCGGACCCTGTGGATCAAATACGCCTCCGGACATTTTTCTATTGTACCATGCGAAGAAATCCCCCAACGCAATAGAATTCCTTTGATGATATAATGGAAATATGTCCCATCATGAAATGCCGTCCATCGGAAAGGAGATGGAACGCCTCGAGGGAGAAAATCCGCGCGTGATATTATCACGCCTTAAAGAAGAAAGACGGGAGATTGATGATCGGGATGGGCCGGATAAATTATCGCCGGACGAGAGAGTCCGGTTTATTCAATTAACAGAACAGATCGAGGAGTTGGAAGATAGATTGCGCCCTCAGCATTTTAAAAAAGCTGCCTAAGTAAGGATCATCTTGCATTTTGAGTGTCAAAATCGTACACTTAATCCGTAATAAAAACATAAATCAGCAACACATCCCATGGCAAAACGAGGAAGCTGGATCAACCGCCAGAAATCAAGTTCTAAAAAGACCAAGAAGCGCCTGGAAGCAAAGAAGGTCATGTTAGCGGCAAAGAAGAGCAAGCGCCGCAAATAAACAAAAATCCCGACCATCGTGCCGGGATTTTTGTTTGATAAAAAAAGCCCCCGGAATGCACACCGGAGGCTTGTTGCCCGAAGGAATAAACTACTCCTCTAACACTTTGACGCGGAATCCCGACGCAATCGCCACATACCAATCCGATTGATTGTCCTGGATGCCCTCGAGGACGAGTTGAGTTCGAGAATCGTTGAGAAGAAGACAGATCCGATGGGTCCGACCGAGATCAGGATACGTCTCATCGCAACGCAATCGATAGTTCTTGAGCGGAGCAGGCCATTCCCTTTCTTCACCTCTCTCCTTTTTCACCATAGAAGAGAAATCGATCGCGGCATACGCCAACACCGCGATCGGGAGAACCTGTTCGCCTTCGGGAATTTCTGCTTTTTGCTTTTCGAAAATCCCCATTTTGTCCCGGGCGAAGGCTTGATGGTTGAGGTCAAAAGACGAAAGCCCCTCAGAAAGGAACTTCGTTTTGTCATCGGCCAGAGAAACCTGAGTCGGCTTTTTATTGATCAGCCAACTCCCACCAGAAATCACCTGATCGTAGAACGGTTTCGGCCGCATGGCCTCGACGCTACGACGATCAAAGATGTAGCACTTCCTTTCCACGATACCCTGCAGTGAGATAGTGGGGATTTTGAAAAACAGATGCGTTGTCCGGAAGGATACTAATTCTGCCGGAGTAATCCGCCGTACCGAAGGCGCGGCACTGGGGGAAATGATTGCACCAACACGAGAAAGATCAAGTGTTATCATTATTTTCCTTTGAAAACGTGAGATACTAACTCTTTTATAGTTGGTATCCTATCCTTTGTCAATCTATAACGCTGCTATAAAAGCCTGAGATTGCGGTATAATAGATAGATGCGCAATAAATATAGGCTGTATATATTGACCTTCGCAGGGTGTGCGGGGCTTTGCGCCGCCCTCATTTTTGCTATAGGAGCGGGCATTATCGGCATCGCGCAGGCGCAAACCGCCACGACAGCAACTTCCACAGACACCACCACGAGCAGCAGCTCTCTACAGGCGGAGCTCGACGCCAACAACCAGGAAATGGCGAGTCTGAACCAGCAGATCGCAACGTACCAGGCAGAACTGCAGCAGGTCGGTGCGAACAAAAAGACACTCCAGGCGGCGATCAATGGGCTCGACCTTCAGCGCAGTAAGGTACAGACACAGATCTCACTCACCCAGTATCAGATAAAAAGCACCCAGATCCAGATCCAGCAGCTCGGCGGCGAGATCGCGGACACACAGCAGTCGGTCACCTCGGACCAAACCGCACTCGCCGCATATATTCGTAGCCTCCAAAGGGCGGAGGCGAAGCCGCTCATTGTGCAGATGCTTTCCTCCGGCGGACTCGTGCAATCATGGAGCGACCTGAACCAGACGCTCGAGATCCAAGGCGGCATCCAAAGCGAAATGCTGGCGCTCAAACAAGAAGAGGGCGCGCTCACAAACTCACAGACCGCATCGGAGCAAAAGCAAAGCACGCTGACGGCGCAACAGCAATCGCTCGCCACACAACAGCAATCGCTCGCGGCGACGGAACAATCAAAAAATCAACTCCTCACCGAAACCAATTCCCAAGAAGCGACGTATGAGAAATTACTCGCGGTGGCGACTGCGGAGTTAAATAGTTTCTCCGCATTCGCAGCGAACGCCGGCGGCACCAAGATTCTTGGTAATCAAACTATTTGTGACTCATGGGGTTGTTACTATAATCAGCGCGACGCGCTATGGGGTAGCTTGCCGCTCGACGGCACAAAATACACCATGGCCGCGGACGGATGTCTTGTAAGCGCCATGGCGATGGTGCTAACGCATTACGGATATAAAGATGTGACACCGGAGACGATCAACGCAAACCCGAACGACTTTGCCGCATACTCCCCGGCATATCTTTTGACCACCATCAATGTTGACGGTGCGACCGCCACGCGCAAAACGACGGCCATCGATGCAACGCTCGCCACCGGCAACCCGGTGATCGTCGGTATCAATGCCTACGGCGGCACGCACTTTGTAGTGCTTGTAAGTGGGAGCAAGGGCAGCTACATCATGAAGGATCCGTATATCACGGATGGCAACAATATCAGCTTCTCCGCAAACTATTCCCTGAGAAGTATTTTTGCGATCTCAAAAGTCATCATCAGCTAGCGGCGGCGGATAAAAAAAGAGGGTGGCTTTCGGCCACCCTCGCTACATTCCCATCCTCAACAATTGAGGTGTATCGGACAAAGTTTTACCGCTATCGTCATACGATACAGACGCACCCTTCCCAAAATCTCGTTAGGCAGTATGCTGTCTGTCTCAATCTTACCCGCTTTGAGTCCCTCCCTTGTAAGGGCATCGCACAATTTCCGTTCAAGATGCAACGGCGACGATGGTGGCTCGATCAAAAATGGACAGAGCTCCGTTGATCCGATGAGTTCCACAATCTCGGGATCCCCATATTTACTATTGAGGATCCATACGCCGCTTGGCATTCTCCGGTATTCAATCTTAAGAACCTTTTCATCTCGAAAACCATCGTGAGACATCATTGCCTCCCCTGCTCTCTTATTTTTATACCAAAAAACGCCGGAGGGCAAACGGGGGGAAAATGGCATATAATGAGCGGAGAGGTTTTTGCGATGACACTCCCTAAAACGAAGGAAGAATGGGATGAATTTTCTCATGGGAGGGTGGTGAAAAGCTGCCCTCATGCCGGATGCAGGCGCGCACAATTCGTGAGGGCGGATGAGCTCTGTATAAGATGCAAAAAACCGCTCAATGCTTTTCCGATATTGCATCACTCCCCACCTCCTCCCCCTCACTCGAGGGAAGCAGAAATGCAGCTCGCGTTGGGGGAGAGAAGACCCTTTGGATGAAACGGCAAGAAGCCTTCAGTAGCACCACCCAGCGCCCGCGCGGAACATCCGCCCGGGCGCTTTTTTTTATCCCAAAGGTGTATAATAAAAAAAATCTCACGAATATGAGAATTCTCGTGGTCGAAGATCAAAAAGAAACGGCTGATACCTTAAAGCGCAAGCTCGAGGCGGAATGCTATGCCGTGGACGTGGAGCATGACGGCGAAAAAGGATTCTACAAAGCCCGCACGAACAACTACGACCTTATCCTTCTCGATAAAGGCTTGCCGGGAAAGAGCGGCGATGCAATCTGCGCCGAACTGCGCGAATACAAAATGGCCACGCCGATCCTGATCTTGAGCGCCGCGGCGGAGATCGAGGATAAAGTCGGACTGCTCAATTGCGGCGCGGACGACTATCTGACGAAGCCATACGCATGGAGCGAGCTCGCGGCGCGCGTGAAGGCGTTACTCCGACGTCCGGCACAGCGTGAAGGAAAAACGCTCTCCGTAAACGGTCTATCGCTCGACCGGGAAACATATTCATTCACCTTTAAGAAAAAGACGGAGTCGCTTACGCCGAAGGAATTTATGCTATTGGAATATTTGATGAAAAATGCAGGGAGGGTTGTTTCGCGCGGAATGATCCTCGAGCACGTCTGGGATGACAGCGCAGATCAATTTTCAAAAAGCATCGAAACACATATCATGAACCTCCGCAAAAAGATTGACCCGCGAGATAAGGATGCTTTTATCCACGCAGTCCCCGGCCATGGCTATATCGTTGGCGGAAAGATTTAATTTCTATTTAATAAGTATTTAATATGGTCTGAGTATAATGTGTGGGAAAGGTCGAAAAAATTTTGAATCCTACACACCATCATGAGCAAATTATTGGAAAAAATTCTAACCGACCGAACGGCACGCGAGCCGGAGGAGACCGAGACGCTTGCCGCGGCGCAAGATGAATTTGAGATCTGGGACTGAAGACTATGGATGACGATCTGTTAAGAAGGAATACTATCCTGAATATCATTCTTATCGGGTCCGTTGTGATGCTGGCAATTCTTGACGCCTTCGTCCTTTTCCATTCCCTGCAGGACGGTGCACTCTATCCGGGCATTCCATTTGTAGTGTTTTCGGTATTGCCAGCATTCTTCATCCTGTTGTACATGCTTTCGCGCCGGGGATTCTCCACACTTGCTTCATATCTTTTGATAGGAACGTACCTAGTAAGCGACAGCTATATCGCGTACCGCTATGGGGTCGGGATACCGGTGGTGCTGATCGCATATGCGCTCATTATTGTGATGGCGACAATCCTATGTGGCACGAGGTTCGGATTCTTTATTACCGGCATCATCGCCGCGTTCATCATACCGTTGTGGTATGCCCAACTCTACGGCATCGTCGTTGCCCGGGCGCAACAACCCAGTGCCGATGATGCCATCGTTTTCTCAATACTCTATTTCCTGATCATGATCGTCGCATGGCTTTATAACCGCGAGATCGATCATTCATTGCACCGCGCCCGCACGTCCGAGCAAGCGCTCCGGAACGAACGTGATCTTCTGGAAGTAAAAGTTATTGAACGGACCGAAGAATTGCGGCGAACCCAGCTGGAAAAAGTACAACAGCTCAATCGCCTCGCCGAACTCGGCCAGCTTTCATCCGGCCTCTTCCACGATCTTCTCAACCTCCTTAATGCCCTCTCGCTTCGCGCGGAAGACAACACTGATCCGGCGCTCGCGAGCGCGTTCGATACCGCAAAGCAGATCCAAAGTTTTATGTGCGCGGTGCGCAAACAGATCGGCAGCGGCGAAAAACGGGAATTGTTCTCGCTCATAGAAGGGATTGATCATGTCATCCAACTCGTTAACTACCAGGCGGACAAGGAACGTGTTCGTATCGCCTTCGACCATGCCGCGCAGACAGATATGTTACATTTCGACGTCCCATTCAAATTTCAAGAGATCGTCATAAACCTACTACTCAACGCCATCGAATCATACGAAGGCATTTCTCCTTCCGACACCCGCGCGCGGACCGTCGCGATAACAATCGAGGAACGCGCCGGCACGGCAACGCTCTGCGTGCGCGACAATGGCTGTGGCATGACGCCCGCGGTCCGCGCGCGGGTATTCGAACCATTCTTCACCACAAAAAACGCATCGAAAGGGATCGGGATCGGCCTTGCGACTATAAAAAATCTTATAGAGAAAGATCTTCACGGCACCATCGCCGTGGAAAGCAAGGAAGGGTGCGGTGCTACATTCATCGTCACATTCCCCATAACCCATGAACCGCTACCAGAACATCATCGATCAGGCACTAGAACACATTCGGAATCAACAACTCCCTGATGGAAGTTTTTTAAGCCTGTCCGGCTTTAGACCGGATGATTCTTCCGAAGCTATTCCACGGCGGACAACATTCTTTACTGCGAACATCCTTGCGTGCCTCCAGGATATCGCCAGACCAACAACCGATACGCAACGCCGTGCGGCACATTTTTTGCTGCGAGAGAAGAGTGAAAAGTGGTCATTCAATTATTGGACACGTAGAGCAGGCGAACGGCATGATGCCGCCGAATCATCCTATCCAGCATATCCCGATGATCTCGATGATACATTCGCCGCGCTTGTAGCGTTGGCCCGGCACGATGTTGCCATCATTGATGGCCACGCTATTGCCGCGATCGCAAAGATGCTGACCGCGCGGGAGGTGGATATTGGCGGCCCGTATCGGACATGGCTCGTCGCAGACGCCGCAGCGGCGAAATGGCAAGACGTTGACCTTGTGGTAAACAGTACCATTGGCTATTTCCTTTCACTTATCGGCGTTCAGCTTCCCCGGTTAAAATATTTTATGGATGACGCCATACGTACCAATCAACTCTCATCGCCATATTATCCCGGAATATTTCATGTCGGATATTTTCTTTCACGGTGTTATGAAAACTATGATGACGATAACAAAGCGGATGTCCGCGATATAGTGGCAAACATTATTGTAACCCGGCTTAGGAATGACTACGCACAAAATATGACGTCACTTGAATACGCGATGGCGATCTCATCACTCGTTAACCTCGGGCATACGGAATGGATTGATCCGGCGATGGTCGACACGTTCGCGGATCGGATAGTACAAGAGGGATTTTTACCCTATGCGTTCTGCATTGACCCCGCCCGCGAAGGTAAGCGATGCTACGCCGGGGCATCGGCGCTCACGGCCGCATTCTGTGCCCAGGCACTCAACAAATATTCCGCATGCAATGTTTTTTCTATAAAAGAAATTGGTGTGTTGGCGGAAACGCCTACAGATGATGACCATATCCGCGCACTCGCACGCGCCTTATGCCATACACTCAGACCAGATCTTCACACTATAGCACTCGCCTCCCTAGAAAAAACCACCGATAAAAAAATCACTGCGCTTGCGTATGAATTCCGCGAGATATTATACAGGAAAGGGATGATCATCCCGCTTGAAATCATCGAACAACTTTCGCTCGCGAATCTTTATGGATGGATCGCATATGATATCTACGACGACGCACTTGATGGCGACGGAGAATATGCGTCATCACTCCCCTGCGCAAACCTCTTCCTTCGCGCACTGAGCAAAATCTACGTCGGACTCGATGCCCGCATCGCTGGCGCACAAGCACTTTTTGATCGCACAATGAACCTCGTTGACAATGCTAATGTATGGGAACAACAGTATTGCCGCATCACAATACGGGATGAAGCACCTCGCCCGCTTCCGCAGTTCGACGATTATCAAACTCTCGCCGACCGGAGCATCGGCCACGCCATGGGACCGCTCGCCGAACTGCTCTACGCCGGATACGCCATAGATTCAGAGGAATATATCAACGTCGAACAATTTTTCCGGCACTACCTCATTGCCCGACAACTCCACGACGACGCGCACGACTGGGCAGAAGATCTGATGAACGGCCGCATAAATAGTGTCGGCGCATACATCCTGCAAAATTTCCGAGAAAAAAATATTCACAAGCACTCAACGCAAAAAATCATTGAAGTTATTTCTAATTTGAAAAAAATATTCTGGGAAAAAGTCATCGACGATACAGTTATCTTGATCCAATCTCACATCATCGCCGCGCGGTGTGCGAGAGAATGTTCCCACGTCCTTGCCGACACCGACTTTATGGAAAGCACGTTGCGCGCGCTAGAGGCCGCCGCGCACCGCGCAATCAAAGAACGCGATAAGACGCTCGTTTTTCTCGAAGATTATAAAATGAAATAAACCGACGAGAAATCAGTAGTATTCTATGATCGCTCAAGGTCGGTTCATATAAACCAATCATCGATCACGCCATTATCTATGGAACATATGGATGATGAACGGTGTCCCTCGTGCAAGCACGAGCACACCGCGCCCGACGGCACCTGCCGCTGTGGGTGCGAGGAGTAGGAAACAAAAACACCCCGAAAGGGTGTTTTTGTTTCTTTGGATTACCGCAGGGATAAGGATATGTCTTCCGCTTCTGCGGCTAGTTCAGTTCAACGAGTTCCAGATCGCAGGATCAATATCCCCGTCCAGCTTAAAGAACATTACGCCGCGAAGACCATACTGTTTTGCAAGCGCCACTTTTTGCAGTTCCGATGTCGCGTCGGGGAAAGATACAAAGAATGTGGTGGATGCGCTGGGATTGATCGTGTCCAACACCGGCGGCTCCGTGGAGGACACATAATTGGTGAGGTCGAGCGGTGCCTGGATATACGTGCTCGACGTGAAGGTAAAGCTCAACTCCCCTGCGTTATCGCGCACCGGCGTGGCGCCGACCGAATCCGCACGATCCATCGCATCAAAATAATCCCATGCGCGCACTTGCTGATAGGTAGTAACGTCATCATTCCACGAAACCTCATACTCGTAACCATACGTTGGGATACCCAACATGATCTTTCGTGGGTTGATATATTGGATCGCGTATTGCACGATCTTCGTAACCCAATCCGGATCCGCCGTCGGCGAGTATAGCTGACCGTTACCGCCCTTGCTCGCATCAAGCTTGAGGTCCGTCGTCCCCTGATCGTACGCCATCAGACGCACCTCGTCACAATAGTGATTGAGCACAGAATAATTTTCCGCATAGGTAAGATTTTGTGGAATCGCAACATACACATTGCTCGGCGCTTCGCGCGGCACCACGGTACACGTGAGCACTTTATTTTCGGCATGAAGGCGTTGCGAAAGCCCTTCTATAAATAATGAATAGTATGGACGCGTTGATGTCGACATCGCCTCGAAGTCAATGTCGATGCCGTCGAAGCTGTTCGCCTTTGCGAGTTGAGCGATGCTTGTCTCTTCTGCCTGCCGCGCCTTCGTCGCGGAAAGGAGATTATAGATGCCGTTCGTGTCGAACCACGCAATCGTCGGGATTACCTTGACCCCGCCCGACTGCACCGCCGATATCCAGCCGGTCCAAAGGCCTTTACTGATCCCAAGATCATCTTTGATAGTGCCGGGGGTCACGATCTCATAAGAAAACGGACTTACTTCTTGCAACGAATCGAGATTGACCGCGATCTGCTGTTCCCCTGCCGTGCTCGTCCAATATGGCACCCACGCGCCGTAGTAAAAGGGCAATTTTGTGGCAGTTTTTGCGGTAGGAGTAGCCGCCGCAGACGCAAAAAACGGCACCGTACCTATAATAAGTGCGACGAGTCCGGCTTTAATGAGGTTTCTCTGCATGATGATATTATTTAATACAAATATAATTTCCTTTTCTGACGATAAAACCTTCTTTTTCTAGTCCATCGACGATCTTTTTGAATTTTTCCGGAGAAATCGCGAGTTCCTTAAAAAAATTTCTTACATTCAGTCTATGCTTTTCAGCGGCAAGCGTCGAGCGCACGATCTTTCCGCGAAGCTCGCGATCGGATCCGACAAACGATGCCTGTTTTTTATAATGCGCACTGCGGCGGTTGGGATTAGCTTTTTTTGCTTTTCCCGCGGCGGGCATCGCCGCTCCATAGTCCATCAATGCCCAATACCACTCGCGCGGATTTTTCTTATCAACACTACTTTTGATATAACGTTCCAACTCCACATCGGTTACCTTGCGGCGGCGCGGAAAGAAAAAATGGATGAACACGCGACGGATATTTGTTTCGATAAAAATTTCCGGCTGATTGAATGCAAACGCCATGAGAGAACCGGATGTCCCCTTTCCGATGCCGGGCAGAGACTCCAACGCCTCTCTATTATTAGGGAGCGCGCCACCGCACTGTTCGGTTACGATTTTTGCCGTGCGCTGCAAGAACATCGCGCGGCGATTATAGCCAAGCCCCTGCCATGCGGCGAGAACATCACTCGTGCGCGCCCGCGCGAGCGCGCGGAAATTCGGGAACGTCTTGAGGAATTTTTTATAATATTCCTCAGCGCGCGCCACCTGTGTCTGCTGGAGCATGATCTCCGAAACCAGGATCGCATACGGATCACGCGTGTGCCGCCACAGCAACCCCGCCCGCCCGGCACAGCGGTAATGTGCCCAAATCGTCTTCTTAAAAGCCGCAATCGTCATGTTTGATATATTAAATTTATATTAACCGGCATTTGCGCTTTTTGAAAAGCTTGTGGTATAATGATTGCGATGTAAGTGTTCTTAGTAAGTTTCCACTGGCCACTAAAAACGGCGCAGAAGCAGAGGAGAAGGAGGTCGCCTTACACATCAAAGCATTTATTGAATGGCTACAAAATTATATATAGGAGGTTTACCGTATTCGACGACTCAGGATGAACTCCAGGCAGCATTCTCGAAGGCTGGCGCAGTCGTGTCCACGAGCATTATCATGGACAAGATGACGGGCCGCTCTCGCGGATTCGGCTTCGTCGAAATGGGTTCCGATGACGATGCGCAGAAAGCGATCGAAATGTGGAATGGCCAAGATTTCGATGGGCGCAAGCTCACCGTCAACGAGGCAAAACCTTTGGAGGCTCGCCCTCCGCGCCGTGAAGGTGGCGGAAGCCGCTTCGGCGGTGGCAACGGCGGCGGACGCGACTGGCAGTAAGCTGGTCTCGTAGCTCCGATCAAAAATACCCCGAAAGGGGTATTTTTGTTTCCGAAACAATCAGAGTAAAATACATCTATATGGAAATCGCCCTCTTTATCATCATTATTATATTGTTCACCGCGATCGCATGGCGGCTTTGGAAGCCGCCGGTGGTGGTAGAGAAAAAAGAAGATCCGCAATCATTATTACTCCTCCAAAACCAGATCACCGAACTCAACCGGATGATTGAAGCCAAGCTTGGCGAATCAACAAAGGCCATCAGCGACTCCACGAGCAAGGCCTTCACGCAGGCCACGGAAAGCACGCGACTCATCCGCGAGATCACGCAAGAACTCGCAAAGGTGGGCGAAGGCCAGCGCCAAGTGGTGAGCATCGCGGACAACCTCAAGAACTTGCAGGATATTTTAAAGAACCCGAAACAGCGTGGCGTCCTTGGCGAATATTATTTGGAAACGGTTTTAAAGAACGTGCTTCCGCCGAATGCATACCAAATGCAATACCCATTCAAGGATGGAACGATTGTGGACGCCGCAGTGATCACAAAAGACGGCATCATCCCGGTAGACTCCAAGTTTTCGCTTGAGAACTATAACCGCATCCTCGAGGCGCCCGACAAGACCGAGCGCGAGCGGTTCGAGAATGCGTTCGCAAACGACCTCAAAATCCGCATCGACGAAACGTCAAAGTATATAAAGCCGGAGGAAGGCACGCTCGGCTTTGCGTTCATGTTCATCCCGTCGGAGGCCGTCTACTACGACCTGCTCGTCAATAAAGTGGGCGCGCTCAAGTCAAACAACGTCAACCTCATCGAATACGCGAGTGGCAAGAAGAAGGTCATCATCGTCTCCCCCACCACCTTCCACGCATACCTGCTCACCGTTTTGCAGGGCCTCAAAGCATTACGCATCGAGGAGAGCGCCAAAAAAATCGGCGAGCGCGTCGGCGAACTTGGTAAACACTTATTGAGCTATGAGGAATATTTTGGGAAAGTCGGCAAGAATCTGACAACCACCGTCTCCGCTTACAACTCTGCAGGAAAAGAGTTTGGAAAAATAAACAAAGATATTCTGCGGATCACAGGCGAACAGCTCGAGCTTGAATCGCCGATCGTGGAAAAGCCGGAGGAATTGGGAGGAGGAGAAATTTAGTCGACTCCGTAGGCCTCTAAATCTATCCTATTAAAATCGATCAGCTGTTTTGCCTCGAGGTCATAAAAAGAATTCTGATACGGATTTTCGGACCAGTCCAACTCAAACGGATTCAGCTGATATAAATACGCCGTACTTTTAAGGGGTTTCCCAGGATAACAAAACAATATCCATTTCTGCTGATTTTCAATATAATCGTTAGGGAGTTTTATTTGGTTTTTAGTAAGTAGATAAAACATCAAAGCTTCCTCTAGGAAGAAATTTATTTGGTTCTCTTTCATCTCTCTTCCATATATATCACAATCTTCTTTGAGATATCCCTGAAATTTTTCATCCTGCTGATATAACTTCTTTAGCGCAGCGAAGCGCTGATTAAAATCTTTAGTGCCAACGTAGAGTTGGTTCCAAACCATATAATTGAATCCATGTTGGATCTGAAAATCTAAACTATTCTTCTCGATTATTTTCTGAAGTCCATTTTTGTGGCCAATAACCTGATTCATAAATGAATTTTTCAACTCTGGAGCTGGTTGATCACTATAGAGATAAAGAAAATCGCTGTAGATAAAATTTAACCCAATGAGAGGCTTGGAAACTTTTGCGGTATGAAAAGTTCGAACATCTTCAACGCAATGTTCCGGATCTTGACGATTCGAAAGTTTATTCATCGACAATCCGAACAAAAGCAGTCCTTTCTCTGGAGGAAGTTTATTAATATCAAAAAATGTATTTACTTCCCTCCCCTTATTCATTAGCTTAGCGCTTCCTCCTCCGCAAGAACGCCGGAATGTCCCACGCGTCGCTTTCTTTCTCTTTGCCTGCCGGCTTGCTCATGGGCGCGCTCGGCGGTGACGGCATTTTTTCGAACGTGTTCGGTGAAAGTGATTTCTGCACCATCATCTCGTCCGCAGATTCCTCGCCACGGGCGTGGACAACGGGGTTCTTGGAACTCGTGCCTGGCTCGCGCATCGGCGTGGACTGCTTGCTGATAAGCGCGGCGCCGTTGCCGCCCACCGGCCCTTCGTTGCCCGGACGGCTAAACATGCTCTGGCGGCCTTCAAAATGGCTCGGTCCGCCAAACAGCGCGCCCGGCTGGCTACCGTTGAAACCTGCAGCCACGATCGTCACCTTTAGCTCGCCTGGCTTCATCGTCCTGTCATAGTACGCGCCGAAGATGATGCGCGCGCCCGGATCGGCGGTCTGCGCGACGATCTTTGCAGCATCGTTCACCTCCGTCATCTTAAGATCACGGCTGCCGGTGATGCCGAGCAGTACCGCCTTTGCTCCTTCGGGGCTCGTCTCGAGTAACGGCGAATGGAGTGCGGCGTTGACCGCTTTGACCGCGCGATCGGCACCGCTCGCGCGACCGACGCCCACGATCGCGATCCCCGCATCCTGCATAATATTTTTTACGTCGGCGAAATCAACATTAATAATGCCCGGCATCGCAATGATTTCCACCAAGCCCTTCAGCGCGTTGCGCAAAATTTCATCGATCGCTTCGAACGCTTTGATGATCGGCGTATCCTTGCTGATAACCGTAAAGATCCGATCGTTCGGTACAACGATGATCGCGTCCACTTTGTCGCGCAACTTTATAAGCGCTTCGTTCGCGATACGCTCTCGCTGGCTGCCCTCGAATGTGAACGGCTTTGTGACGACCGCGATCGTGAGTGCGCCGGACTGCTTCGCCGCCTCGGCGACGATCGGCGTGGCGCCGGAACCGGTGCCACCACCAAGTCCTGCGGCGAGGAACACGAGATCCGCGCCTTGCACCGCTTCGGAAATTTCCGAACGATTCTCTTCCGCTGCCTGGCGACCAAGATCTGGATTCATGCCGGTCCCCAATCCGCGCGTCAAACTTTTTCCAATATATAATTTTGTCTTGACTTCGCACTCATCCAAATCCTGATGATCCGTATTGATCGCAATAAAATCCACGCCACGGGTAAAATCTTTTGCCATGCGCGCGACCGCATTTCCACCGCCACCGCCGATACCGATCACTTTAACATTCGCCGATAATGGTTGAAATTTTTCGCTCTGCTTTTTTGTGTGATGCACCCGCCGCTTGGCCTTTTTCATGTTAGTTCATAAAGATTTAATGTGTTTCTACCATAGTAGCAGAAAACACTAGGGCGCGAAATAGCGGAAAAATTTCTTGATACCCGCACCGTTCGGAGCCTTATCTCCGCCCTTGCCTTCGCTGTCCATTCCCCACAAAACAAGGCCGAAAGCGCTTACAAACTCCGGATCTTCCAGGTATTCTTTGAACCCGCCGCCGCGGCCCTCCCATTCGTCCGCGAGCGTAAACCCGATCTGTGCGGCGAGCTTCATCTCCTGCTTGACGAGGTCAGTGAGTCCCGGCAATTTCGCGCCGCCACCGACGAGCACCACGCCGCCCGGCAACTGGCCATATTTTTCCATCAGCTTCAACTCGTTGTTTACAAGATCAAAAATTTCCTCAAGCCGTGACTCCACGATCTCCGCGATGAACTTCCGCGACACGGCACCTTTCGCATCCTCAGCAAATTTTTTGAGATCAACGGATTCCTTGTGCGGCACTTCTTTTGAATATGCATAACCGTAATGGATCTTTATTTCTTCCGCCGCATCCACTGGCACTTTCAACCCAACAGCAAGGTCGTTGGAAATATTCGATGCGCCAACCGGGAATTTTGAGACGCCGGTCAAACGGTCTTCTTCGTATACGCAGAGTCCTGTTGTACCGAAACCAAGATCAACAATAGCCGTGCCGAGATCGCGTTGACGCTTAGAGAGTGCCGCGCGCGCGGCGACGAGTGGACCATAGACCAAGCCACTCACATCACCGCCGGAAAGCTCCACTGCGCGGATAAGTGTCTTGATGTGCGGCGAGAACGCATCGATGATCAAACTCTGTACTTCCAAACGACTACCGGAAAGCCCAAGCGGATCAATGATATCACCGACGCCGTCCACCATAAATTCTTTTGTGAGCGTGTGGATGATCGTGCGGTTCTGCGGAAGGTTCACCGCCTGGCTCGCGCGCACCGCGCGATCCACATCATCCTGATAGATCTCCGCGTCCGCGCGCGAAACAGCGACAATGCCACGCGATGCCTGGATCTTCGCCTGCGGCGTGCCGATGCTCACGTAAATATTCCGCAGGGCGGACTTTGATACTTTTTTCACTTCCGAAAGCGCACGATTGATTGCTTGTGAAGCCTCGCCAAGATCGATCACGGCGCCTTTGCGAATACCGAATGATGGCTCCTCGCGCGCATAGACGATCACTGGTTTTGATCCGCGGCATTCCGCGACCACCACCTTGAGCGTTGAAGTACCCACGTCAAGTCCCGTGATAAAATCCCCGCCTCCGCCAAGTCCTGTGAGCTTCATATGCTCTCATTCTATCAGGAAAACCGTGCGGTGGAAACTGTGCAAAAGCACGCCGCTCGGAAATTTTATCTTTTCTTAATCAATTTTTAAAATAGATTTAATGGGTGACCTGTTATGCTGGCTGAGCCAACCATGATGGGCCGGTGGTGAAACGGTATCATGGTCGGGTAGCCACCTGACAGTTTGGGGTTCGACTCCCCACCGGTCAAAGTTGGCACGAATCTTGAATTTGACATCTATAGAGCGCTGAGTACTATGGATATCAAGGTGGCTACCCGACATGGTGCCGTAAGCACCGTCAAATAAAAAATCGCTCGAGAGAGCGGTTTTTTATTTTAGCTTCTTTAGCATCTTTACTTCCAACGCTTCCATCTCGACGATGTCTGCCTTCTTTATATGATCATAGCCAAGCAGGTGCAGAACTCCGTGGAGCAACAACGCGTTCGCGCGCTCGGGGGATTTATGCAAAATATCCCGATTTAAATATATCTCGCCGAGATAGCGCTTTTTTGTTTCCGGATGCGGAAACTGTACGGGCTCGGGGAACGAGAGCACGTTCGGCTCGGTCTTCTTCTTTATAAAACGTGCCTTGAGCTTGGTGATGCTTTTGTTGTCGAGCAAAATAATATCCAAGGTCGCATTACGAACCTTGAGCGCCGAGAGCATCTTCTGCGCCAGGCGCGCGAGCTTACGTTCATTCCACATCGCGAATGACATCCCCCACCGTCTTGCCATCGGCGCGTCCCTTTGCAAGCTTCATCACTTCTTTCATGATCGAACTGAAATCATTCGCGCCGCCGGCTTTGGCGGCCGTCACCATCGCCACGACCTCCTCGTGCGAAAGTTCGGCCGGAAGATATTCATAGAGCACCTTTAGGTCGCCTTCTTCTTTGGCAACCAGATCATCGCGCTTGCCCTGCTTAAAAAGCTCGATCGAGTCCTTGCGCTTCTTTGCTTCTTTCTGAAGGATTGTCACCACTTCTTCATCGCTCAGCATCGCCTGCGGATCCTTGAGCGTCTTTTCTTTCTGTGCCGAGTTCAACGATGCGAGCGTAAAACGCAACACCTCAAGGCGTGCTTTATCACCGCTTTTCATCGCGGTCTTCATGTCATCGCTAATTTTTTGAAAAAGGGGCATTAAAAGGCTAGATGAGACCGAGCTTCTTCTGGCGCTCGACATCGGCTTTCTTTTCCTCGCGGTGGATCGCGGACGAGCGGCGCTTGATGCGGCTGATCACGCGGGTATGGAATTTGCGGTGGCGGACCTCTTTAACGATGCCACTCCGCTTTACTTTGCGCGTGAAAGTATACAAAAGCGACTGCCCCGACTCCCCCTCCTTTTTTCGTGCTTCTATTGCCATAGGAGAGAGTATAGCGGAAGAATATTGATTTTGCAAGATAAGGGGATCAGATGAAGGGAAGTGGGGGTTGCGGCCTAGTGTTAAAAAACAACGGTCCAACCCCCCCTTCCCTTCATCTGATCTGGTCTATAACAAAGCCTATATCCTTCCTTTATATATTATTAAAAATTCATAAAAAAGTTTTTGACTTCTTTTTTGCACGACGCATACTGGTTGTATGAAAAAAATAAAAAATGACGGTAGTGAGGTGGTCACTAAAAAAATATTTCAGGAAGGGATCGGTGAACTCGCAATACTTATCAATAAAAGTTTTGAAGGGGTGTGCGGAAGTTTTCGATCTCCAAACTCGCGTCACCAAGCTCAAGAAAAAAGTAGTTTTGTAAAAAAATAGTCAGAAATAACCTTGCGCGACATAGCTTTTTAAGAACATCTCGGAAGTCGCGAAGGCGACGAGAGTAAGCGCGCGGCCAACAGGCCGCGACGCGGTTCTTAAAAAGCTATGTCGCGCAAGGTTATTTCTGGCGCTTCTTAATCTCATCCACAAGTTTATCCAACGCCACCGCCTCCTGCAATCCGTTTGTAAGATCGCGGACGATGATGCTGTCCTCATAAATCTCCTTCTGGCCCAAGATCAAAGCGAGTGCGATGCCTTCCCGATCGGCAACCTTCAGCTGTGCGGCGAGGGATTCTTTGGAAAGTGATTCAGCAACGAGGAATCCGCGACCGCGAAGATCCTTCAAGATAGCGAATGCTTTCTTTTTGGCGAGGTTGCCGGCGTGCGCGAGGAACACTCGCTTGGGCGATTTCCCCGGCATGGTAAGCTCCTTCGCGCGCATGACGGCGATCAAACGCTCCACGCCGCAGGCGCCGCCGACGGCAGGCGTCAGATGTCCGCCAATCGTTTCCATCAGATAGTCGTAGCGACCGCCGGCGGGAAGCGCGCCGATCTGCGCCTCGTTCCCTTCTGCATACATCTCGAACACGGTGCGGCTGTAGTAATCCAACCCGCGCACTAAGTGATGGTCGAGTTCGTACGGGATCTTCACCTCGTCCAAATATTCCAACACGGACTTGAAGTGCGCACTGCACATCACGCAGAGCTTATCAAGGAAATTCGGCGCCTTTTCTTTGAGCGCAACACAGCCCGGCTCTTTGCAGTCAAGTAGCTTGAGCGGATTCACTTTCAAGCGGCGCTGACAATCTTCACACAGCTCGGTCTCATGATTCTTATAATAGGCGGTGAGTTGTTTCTTATAGATCGGGCGGCAGATGCGGCAACCGATCGAGTTGATCTTTACCAACGAGCCTTTGATCTTCAGCTCGTTCAACATATCCCAAAAGAGCGCGATAATCTCCGCGTCATAGATGGGATCATTCACGCCGCCGAGCGTCTCAAAGTCGATCTGCGTAAATTGCCGTGCGCGGCCGAGCTGTGGACGCTCGTGGCGGAAGATCGGCCCCATTGCGAACAGCTTCTGCGGCTGGCCGAGGCGAGAAAGCCCATGCTGCATGTATGCGCGAGAAATACCCGGCGTGTATTCCGGGCGAAGCGCAAGTACGTCGCCGCCCTTAGTCTTCAGCGTATACATCTCCTTCTGGACCACATCGCTCTCTTCACCAGAGGTCTTGTTATACAACTCGGCGAATTCGAGTACGGGTGGTTCGATGCGTGAAAATCCATACGCGGAAGCGAGCGATCGAGCAACGCTCTCGATCTTTTCCCAATACGGCTCATCGGAAGGCAGTACATCGTGCATGCCTTTTGCAGACTGAAAGGTGCGCACAATTTCCTTTGGCTTTTCTTTTTCTTGTTTAGATGATGGCATGATACTGGTTACGAAGAAGTTGATGAAGAAACCACGGTATACTGTGGGGCGCTGAATGTTTGGATCGCATTGAGCGGCCAGAGGCGGAACCGCACGAGCCCTACGATATCACTCGCGGGAAGCGGCCCCCATGCGCGGGAATCATAACTGACGGCACGATTATCACCCATCATAAAATACGTAGTTGAAGAAAGCGTAATGTCCTCATTTCCCGAAGTTACCGTTCCTGCAGGCAAATACGATTCATCCAGCTTGAAGCCATTCGGATACTGCTTATTATAGATCGTGACGGTATTATTATTAATGACGACGCGCTCGCCCGGCAGACCGATCACGCGTTTGATGAGATAGGTAGAATAGTCACTCACGTCATGGAAGACCACCACCTCGCCCCGCTCCGGCGGCCGAATGCGGAACGTCAGCTCATCGGTCAGAACGTAGTCGCCATTTGAGAACGTGGGAACCATGCTCGTGCCGCTCACAAGGAACGGCTGAACGAGAAACGTCCGCACGATGAATACCGCCGCAACGGCGATGACCGCTATTTCCACAACCTCCAAAAGTGACGCGAAGAACTTTCTCATTGGTTAAGTGTACTCATTATATAGAAGATGCAATATAATAATCAAGCATGGACCAGACACTGATCATCGGGCTGGGAAACCCCGACCCGTCACTTGCAGAAACCTATCACAATGTGGGCGTCCTTGCGGTGCAATGGCTTGCCGGATATGCGGTAAATGAAAGCATTGATGTGGCGCAGGAGGTCGCGCCAAAATTCCGCACGCATAACAATACCTTTGCATATGCCAAGATCGGCAACCACATATTCATCCGCCCGCTCGTTTATATGAACGAATCGGGACGTGCAGTACACGACGCGATGCGCGCCTTTGGCGTAGATGTAAAAAATATTGTCGTCATCCATGACGACAGCGATATTCCCGTCGGCGAGTTCAAGCGCGTGGCTGGCGGCAGCTCCGCCGGTCATAACGGCATCCGCTCCATCATTGATCACCTCCACACCGAAGACTTTGCACGCATCCGCATTGGCATCCGCGAACCGAATGAAGCCCACCGCAAGAAGGCCGGCGACTTCGTGCTGTCCCCCATCACCGCCAGCGATAAAAAATCATTCGAAGAAGTTTTTAGAAAAATCGCCAGCTCCCTTCTTATTTGATTCCCTCCGTCTATTTTTGTCTTTAGAAGCCAGTTGCCGAAAGAGGGAATGACATCGAGAACGAGTATCCTCCTTGTCCATCCTGCTGGATATTCAATACCGGAAGCGTGACGGTTCCGAAGTGCGGATCGCTCTGGATCGCACTCTTGAACGCGGCGATCTGATTCGTCGACGGGGCGGTGCCCGCCACAAGGATCGGGGCGCTTGCCGCTTGGAAGGAAATATTATTAACGCTCACGCCATTCGCCGCCGCCACATTGTTTATCTCGCCGATCATTTCATAATTTTTATTGATCTGTGACTCCGCGTTAGCCGCGAGAGCAACCGATTGATTGAATGCCGTCGAAGATGCAGCGAGGGCCGCAGCTTCAGCAGATTCCCCTCCTTGTGAAGTAAATGTTCCCTGTGCGTCAACTCCAGCCTTTACCATAGAGAGAAAACTGCTGGCGCAAAAAAAGGTGATGACCAGAAATCCAAGCACCGTCGGAATGAGCACGCGCCAGAGGTTCATAAAATGCAACATGCGTTCATCATAAAAAGTATCCAGTGCGCCTTCGCGCCGATAGGTTGATCTCTTTATCTTTCGTATTCGCATGGAGCCCGCGCAGAGCGCATCCGAAGGCCACAAACCACTCCGGAGAGACTCCTTGTCCTTGTGTGAACGTCAACGGGATGACAGGGAGTGCA
Source organism: uncultured bacterium (assembly GCA_963807165.1). Lineage (GTDB taxonomy): Bacteria > Patescibacteriota > Minisyncoccia > UBA6257 > 2-01-FULL-56-20 > JAKAGE01. The sequence continues at coordinate 425,665 of CAWDZM010000001.1, forward strand.
ACCGATTCATCAATCGCCTGCCGCGCCTCCTTTTCGAACGCCACCGGAGAAAGGATGACGCCCACGAGCGGGTCCGGCCAGTGCTGTGCATAAAAATTCGACACTTGGCGCAAACTTCCGGCAAGCATCTCCTGAAATTTATTGATAGAGACCTGGCCTTTCTCGTCGGTAAGGTCGGCCCATTGGTTTGGATATTCGAAATAGAGCCGACCCTTTCGCACTACCAAGAAATCAATACCGGAATTATCGATGTCGAGCAGAAGATATGACTTATCCATCGCCACGCCGCTCCCCTGTTCACGCACGATGCGAGTGAGCGCGAGCGCGCGCGATTCAACTCCCACTGTGATGAACCCGCCCTTATAGAGTGCCTGCACCATCTCATCGACAACCCCTTTATCAACGAACGCGGCGGCGATATCCGACCGCAGACTCACCTCATCACGCCCCAAAAATTGCCAGCCATAATAGGCATGAGCAATGTCCACCGGCGACACCATCTGCACATTCAAATTAATTGCCTTATCAAGATCGTCCCCTTCCATAAAAGGGAGCGTGAACACCTGGCTATAAATATTGACTGAACTCAGCGACACAACGACATTCATTTTTCTTCCTTTTTTCTGTCCAGCGGGCAGCTTAGATTTCAAATCTTGTAGCGCAGCGGCGAACGCCGGTACATCTTTCACTTTCCCTTTTTCCATAATGCCCGGCGTGAGGCGGACCGCTTCCATCTTCCACGCTCCTTGATCAACATAGACGCATCGCAAAACCTGATCGCTGATCTCCAGCCCGGCGGCGTTCACGCGGATCCGCAAAGAAGAAAGAATTTTTTGGAAAAATGATTTGATGGATTGCATAGAAATTATTGGATCTCGGTCCATGAAACAATATTGATCTGTCCGGTGGTAGCATTCTCCGAAACCACTACATTGATCTTTTTAGTATGGCCGCTTACCGTCGCGGTGGAAAGGATTGTGGCGAGACCCGCCGAGGGAGAACTTTGGGTGATGGTGACCGTTGCTGTTGCGGAGCTCGTGCCAGAGACGGTATATCCAGGAGAAGGGTTGGAAAATACACTATTCCTATCAAGCTGCAAAAGACCGTCCTCCGCGCCCGCCGTCGCCGCAGACTCGGCGCTAAAGGCCGCCGCGACGCCGTATCCGGTATCGAGCGATGATGCCGCGAAGAATGCAATAAGAAGGCCGGCGACGGCTACCAATCCTCCGATAAAGAACACCAGTGCCAAAAATGTTTGACCTTTGTTGAAAGAGGGATATCCCATCCTCATTATTATACCTCCTTATTGAATATTGTAGGTCTGATCGCCCGAAAGGGCGTATGCCGTATTGCCCAACTGCACCACATCACCTCCCGTCGTCGTTGTGGGCTGATAGATGTGATATGAAAAATCCGTACCATCCGACCATTGCCCAAAAGAATAAAGATTGTCCGGAGATGGCACGATCGCTCCGGCGATGAAACCCACCTCCTTCTGTGTGGTGAGATCGAATACAAAGAAGCCGTACGAAAGCTGATAACATCCTCCTGCATTCGGCGCTGGGTTGCATTGGAACAAAACGAGATACCGCTCATCCGGCGACAGCGCCACGTCGGAAACCTGTTCAAGACCAACGTCCGGCAATACCGCTACCTGAGTCAGACCGCTTGTCGTATCATATGAAAAAACAGAAATCTTCCCCTGAGAATTTGAATTCGGTGTACCCTTGGCAGCAAAATATACTTTTTCCTTTCCGTACAATACCGTGTACGAAGTGCTTAACGGCTGGAGTCCCATCGTTTGAGCAAGTTCCTGAAGATAGTCCGCGATACTCACGGGGGCGGTTCCATCGAATGATGGCGACGAACCTTCGGAAGAGGATGGCGCAGATTGCATCTGTCGAATCGCCGCGGCGAGCGCGTCGTGGTGAACTGTCGTTATCTCGGCAGAGGTGAGCACGGTCGTCGATCCTTTTGCTGATTTGATCGTTAAGCTGCCCGGCGTAAGTTTTACCGAATAATTGCCGCCCGACGTCGGCACTTGCGGGATCGACGGGGTGACAGTATAACTCGCCGCGACACTGCCGCCCGGCGTTGTTGTTGTGGCTCCATTATTATTGCCCACCATCGCCATATAAGATCCACTCCACGGATGCCATAGCAAAAGCCCCACGAGAATCACAACGGCGATCCCGGCGATAATAATGAGCGTCTTCCTCATTGTGCGGGGGTAGGCTTCACCACCTGAAGCAATGGAACATCAGCACGCGTAGCGTACACTTCCCAATCAAACGATCCGCTTTGTGCGCTTGCATGCACGACGAACGTCCCTGCATCGTGATCAAAATTATCATAGCTCAAAACGAACGGCATACTCCCCTTCGCGGTTAAATACACCGTCTCCGATCCGGCTCGAGTGAGCGCACTAAAGTAAGAAGGCAAAGCAACCGTCGCCTCACCATCCACAAGCGTTGCAGTGCCGCGATAGTAGACGCCGTTCTCCGGCCCTTCAAGATCGGAATGAACCAGATCGTATCCCGGCATCTCGTTGCCCGGATATGGAATCTCGAAGTTCTTCGTCGTCGCCGTGATCGTACCCACCACTTGCAATGCCGTGGAAGGATTTGTCGTGCCGATACCAACACTACCGCCATTATAATAAATGGCCGTACCGGAAGCCGTCCATGGATTGCACGACCCTCCGCACGTGACATTGCCCGTGGCATAAATATTCCCCTTCACCGTCAATGCCTGCGCAGGAGTCGTCGTGCCAATACCGACATTGCCTTCGGTTAAAAGAATAATATTGCCGGTCCCAGGGACAGGAACCCCCCCGAATGTTTCTTGTTTAGAAATAAGATCCAAATTACCACTAAGATCTCTCCCGATAAAACCACCTTGACCGTTATCTCCATTCCCCGCAAAAAAAGCGATAGACTCTTGCGGAGTTGCCGTCGGGAAATAACTGCTACTGATCGGCATACTTATAGTGCTGAAATATATACTATTTAACCCACCCGTGTTTGCCATAGTAAAATTCATAAAACCGCTCCCAGGAAAATGACTGGGATAAGCGGGCATCATTTCCACCGTACCAATACTGCCGCTTCCGCTTGGTGAACCCGCTATCAAATAAACACTACCACCGTTGGTATTCCCCGACGCACCGCTCTGCGCCTGAATATATATCGGGGAGCCATTACCAGACGCCGCAGTGCCTCCCTCAACGTCCAATGCCCCCGCCGGTGCCGTCGTGGTGCCAACACTAAGGCCGCCTGAAAATTCATAATTTCCACCGCCGGTGCCGGAACCAAAGGCGCCCGATGAAACATTGCCTGCGCTGATAGTCGAAGAGCCGAGACTGCTCGCGCTAAACGTCCCGGTGACAGTGAAATTACCGCCGACGGTAAGATTGTTGCCGATGGTAGTATTTCCGGCGCTTATCGTGCCCGTGGCGATAGAGATAGTCCCGTCATCACGCAATATAAATATCGGTGTCTGGTTATTTTCCAACACCTGCAATGCATTGGTGGTAGCATCGCTCGTCGAACCGACGACGAGGAATTTAGTGCCCGAGATCGTCGTGGAGGTGCCGACGCTTACATTGTTGGAAGCATCGCTTCCAATCGAACCTGAACCGCCGGAAGGATTCTGCGTCGGCCCGGTAAAGGCAAACACCCTAAAGGTCAAAATAAACAACGCTCCCACTACGATTGCTCCCGCCGCCGTGGCGAAAATACTGAACTTTGTTTTGAATAGATTTTTTTTCATTGGAGGGTTGATCATTGGGTGGCGGCCGACGAAGTCGCGTTAGGAGAACCCTGAAGATATGGGGTGGTCTGCGCTGCTGCCGCTTCCACGGCGGAGGGATTGGCAATTAATTGCGCGATACTGCTCGTAGCATTCAGGCGCGTCCAGAAAATGATCTGCTGGGGGTTAAAATATACTTCGCCCGAAGGTCCCCATGCGACGCTATTAAAAGGATATACCCCCACCGCCGCATTTCCTTTTGCATCGGTACTCCGTTGCAAAAACCATGCATCTTCCATGTGCGGCGTCGGATACCAATCAAGCGTGCCGAAATAAATATCGCCCGTGGAAAGATAGACGGCGGAATACGGCGAAAGCGCGCTCGCCTGCGCTCCGCGATCGCTCACGCGCATCCCCGCCCACACCCCGACGCCGATGAGGATGACGGCCCCCACGACCACCAGTGCAATGACGATATTTTTTTGGATCTTCATGATCGATATGTTTTATATATTATTTCGGCACAACGATGATGTGTCCCACAGGACCCTTCGAAGGGCCACCACATGATGCGCAATAAAAAGTAAAATTGCCCGGCTGTAACGCCTGAAATTGGATGACCTGCATCTTCCCTTTCGGAATCGTCGTGACGCTAAACCCATAATCAGGCTGATTAAATCCATAGCTGGCATCAACCGCAGTGAGATTGAGGTTCACCGTATCGCCCTGATCGACAATCACCGTACTCGGAGAAAACGCGCCATTTTTGATCGCAATGGCAAAACTCCGATAGCTCACATCCCCAGAGGGATCACCAGCAGCTTGAACGACCGGGATCGCCGCACCGAGCACCGTACTCGTCGCGCCTTTATTAGGAACAGAAACATTCGCAGGGACTGCTGTTTTCGTGGAAGAGGTCGCAACGCCTTGCGCCGAAGTCGAACCTTGGGTTGATGGCGTCGTATTCTGCGCATCATTTTGCACCGTGCCGACGTTGTTCCCCCGCAATGAATACCCCACAAGCATGGCACCACCCACCACCACGATCAATGCAATAATGATCACTATTTTCTTCTTCATGCTCATAAAATGATTATATCATTCCTATTATTAATAGAGTTCCTGCCACGCAGGCGTTCCCGACGCGTTTTGGGCGCACAACCAAAGCGAATCCTTCCCTGCCCCGCCCGAAACAAACCAAAGCGTCCCGCGCGTATTCGTGCTGCACGTTCCCGTTGCGCTTTGGATGAGCTGTATGCCGCCATTTACGGAAAGCTGTGCATATGGACTCAACGTATTAATACCAACATTATTGCCGACGAAATTAATGACGCCATTAATCGGACTCCATTGATAAGTGGAGTTCCCCAGCGGCTCGCCGCTGGCCGACGGAAGAACGTTGGTATCAAACGTTGCGGCGGAAACGTGCTCGATGGAAGATTGGAAAAGCTGACTGAATGCCTGCACCACATTCGTCGTGTTGTACGCCATCGTGAACGAAACATTCACCACGTCATGTCCTGGAGGGTTTGCCCGGCGCACGAACGAGAGATTCGAAACAGAAACTTTGTTGGAAGTGAGTGCCTGCAACGGCCCGCCAACCGATTGTTGAAGATACACCGTGCCGCTCGCGAGCGTGATGAACGTCGGATCCGCAGAAGAGCTCGCCATAAAAAGCTGGAGGGTGGACGTGGTGGTGGACGTCGGGATATTCACCAAACTCGCTGTCTCCACATAGTACTGCAACTTCCCTAAAAGAAATTCGCTCTCCTGGCTCACTGCCGCAGACGACGTGGATTGCACCTGCACCTGCGTGACCACCACCAGTATGCCGATGAAGGCAATGATGACCACGGAAAAGATGCTTATCGCAATCAACATCTCAATGAGTGTAAATCCTTTCGCTTTCATATATTTATTATAGCATCATGAATAGGATTACGGACTCCAATTTACAATAACTCCTTGTACGCGCGGGGTGGCAGTCTGTCCGACGTTCGTGGACAGAATGACGCGGTAGCGGAAATATCTTCCCGTAAGCGAACTATAGTTGTAGAGCGCGATCGGGACGCCAGCAACGCCGGTGTATGTGCTTCCCGATGTGCCATCCGGGCCAATGAAGTTCCATGGGCCACTCGAACTATTGCTCACCGCAAATTGGAACCCAACCGCTGTTGATGACGGCGTGGAGCCCTGCCACGTGAGCGAATTGATCTGTGCGCCGCTTGCGACGCCGGTGTCGAACGTCTCCGAGTCGAGCGTCCCCGTCGCCGAACCCGCGACCCAGTACGTCACAAGATCGTATTGCGAAGTTCCGCAGCTCGAAGTATTGCTGCAGTTAAAAGAAATCCACCCCACCGTGCCATTCCACGCCCATCCGGAAAACACTCCCGTCGAAGGATTGATAGTCACGCCGCAATACGACCCGTAGCTCTGACACAATGCTGTGGTCGTTGCGGAGGGATATGTCGAAGAGGCATCACCCCAATAGAACGATATCCATCCGTACTTATCACTCCACGCCCATCCCGAAAGATGGCCGCCGCCGTCATTCGTCACTTTATAATTGCTCGTGCCGCAAATATTTCCCGGAGGAGCCGTGGCACAATCGAGGGAAATACTTCCCGCCGACGAGCTGGCATATCCCGTGACCTGCGTTGCCGAAACACCGACAACCCCCGTTGAATAAAAATCCATCCATCCGATCGCATCGTTCCATGCCCAATGCATGGATGTGGATGCGTTGATATTATTAGCCCCTCCGGCGAACGCGCTACCGGGAATAAAAAGAAAAATGGCGATGACCCCTGCAATGATAGCGCTATGGAAAAGAAAAGATCTCATGGTGCGATGATATTAATATCCCGGGATAGAAACGTAGATCGATCCCGTACTCGTCGTGTAGTCGATATTCGATGATGTGGCAAACTGATCACCGGCAGAGGTCGCTACGCCGCTCTGGTTCGGACCGCCGGACCAATCGGTCTGGTCGAACACGGCATCTTCGTTCCTGGTGATGTACGTACTGATCGTGCTCGTCTTCCCCGCATTCCAATTATACACTACGAAAACCTGCTTCGTGGATGGATCGTACGTCGTTCCCGACGCGGTGATGACTCCGCCGGTACGATACACATCGGAAAGATAAAAATAGCGGGTGTACGTCGTGGTCGCGATGACAATGGATTCAACTCCCGACGTCGCGGTATAAGGAGACGAAGCAGTGATCAGATAATAGCGATAGGTTGAACCGGTGGCGAGCGAAAGAATATTCTGCCAGCTCCCCTCAGACCACACGCGCACATTATTTATGAGACTTTGCGCATTCGTCGCCGCCGTCTGTATCTTGATCGCCTGGCCACTCTCGGTAAGCGACGGCGAGATGATCATTGCCGCACCCACCATAAAAATGACGCCCACCGCGATGGCGATCATGATCTCAACAAATGATTGTCCGGAGCGGGAATTGTTCATAAAAATTTTAATACGTCACTTGGCCGGATGATGCGATTAATATAGTGGAGGAGAACGCGGTGTTTTGCTTTGGCATATAAAAACCGATGCTCGTGGAAGCGGATGCGAGGCCGGAAATGGAAGAAAAGATCACGTCAAGCGTTGCGCCGGATGCAAGCGTGGACGTAATGTACGCCACCGTCCCGGGCAGGTGGAACGGGCCGCTGACGATCGTCGTCGTGCTATAGCTCGTCCTAAAAAGCGCATAGAAAGGAGTACTCCCCGTCGGATTCGCAAAATGCACTCCCCACGCCGCATCCGATTCCTGGGCCATCGCATCGCTCTGCGCCTGCCGCAGAAGCGATCCCACCTGCTCAACCGTGGCGGAAAGATCGGCACTGCTCTTTCGCTGGGACAAACTCGCAAACACCACCGCGCCCATAGCGATCATGATGCCAAATACCACGAGTAGTTCAATGAGTGTGAATCCTTTGCGCATAGAATTTTAGAATGAGGTGGTCAACTGATAGATCGGCACAATAATAGAGAGCGCGATGACGCCGACCATCACGCCCATCACGAGCAACATCGCCGGCTCGAGTAACGAGACAAGTGCCTTAATATTCGCATCGATATTTGATTCATAGAACTGCGCAAGCGTATCCAACACCTCCTCGAGATGGCCTGCTTTTTCGGAAACGGCAACGAGGTTAGAAACGATCTTCGGGAACACCGTCTCGCGATGGAATGCCTCGCCGATCGTAAGTCCCTTTGCTAAGCCATCATTCGCAATGCGAAGAAGCGCGTCGCGATACGCATCCAACCCCACGGTGTCGGCAGCGATAGTGATCGTCTGAACGATCGGCAATCCGGCGCGCATGAGCGAGCTCATCGTGGACGCCATGCGTTGGACGGCAAGCTCGTAGTACACTGTGCGCACGAGCGGAAGACTCGTCAGCACACGGCTAAATATCTTTCCCCCTACCTCCGTCTTCATCGCCGCCCATGCCAACACTCCGACGATGATCAGTATCCCCGGAAGGATAATAAAAATATTCGCCCCGATAAAAAGACCGACGGTGAACACGATCTGCGAAAACCACGGCGGATTGATGCCGCTCTGAGAGAATACGTTCGCCACCTTTGGCAGGGCAAACGTCACAAGGAATGTGAGGATCGCCGTTGCGATGCACAAAAGGATGATCGGATAGATCATTGCGGATTTTACCTTGCCCTGGATCTCCGCATCACGTTCAAGCGACGCGCTCAAATCTTCGAACGTCTTCTGAAGCGTTCCCGATGCTTCCGCCGCCTTTACCAAATTAATAACGGTCGGTGAAAAATCTTTCGGGTGCCGTGCAAACGCTTGATAGAACGGCTGGCCCTTACTCAGATCCTCGCGCACCTCGAGAAGAAAATTGCGCATCGCCGGCTTATCAAAATCCAAAATAAGGATGTTGATTGCGGAAAGCAAATCCGTACCCACGCGCAACATGAGCGCGAGATACTTTGTAAGAAACACTTTATCCGACGTGTTGATGCCACCAAAGAATCCCTGGACGAATCCGATCTTCACCTGATCGATCGGCTTCACTGAGACCGGACGCAATTGCTTTCCGCCAAGAAATCGAAGGACGTCGCTCAGCGCGTCAGCTTCGTGATCGCCCTCCATCATCTTTCCCGACTCATCCGCAGCAACATAGTGAAACAGCATACATAAATAATACCATTTCCTAAGCCCAATCACTATAAAACAATGGGCATTAAATCTATCTAAAATAGGAAAAACGGAACAGCCATTAAATGGCTGTTCCGTCTGACACGCAAAGATTTTTTAATATCCTTCTCCCCTGTACTATTCGCGGATGACGCGCAGCACTTCCTCCAGCGTTGTAAGCGCGATTTCCACTTTCCACAACCCATCCTCGAACATAGTCTTCATGCCCGACTCCTGCGCCTGCGCGCGCACCGCGGCCAGATCAAATTCGGGCTTTACGATCAATTCCTTTATCTTTTCATCCACTTCGAGCGCCTCGTAGATGGCGAGACGGCCGCGATAGCCTGTGCCGCCGCACGAAGAACATCCCTTGCCGGCATAGAATGTCTTTGGCACGTGCGTCTTTGCCGGATCGAGACCGTTGCCTACAATCTGTTTTTGCAATATTGCGAGAATTGACGCATCAGCATCATAGGAATAGATACACGACGGGCAGATCTTTCTTACCAGACGCTGGGCGAGCACCAGATTGAGCACCGAGCTCACGAGAAACGGGGGGATGTTCATATTAAAGAAGCGCGGGATGGCCGTCGGCGCGTCGTTCGTGTGGAGCGAGGAGAGCAGCAAGTGTCCGGTGAGCGCTGCCTGCACCGCAATGTCGGCTGTCTCGGCGTCGCGAATCTCACCGACCATGATGATGTTCGGGTCCTGGCGCATGAGCGCGCGAAGTCCGGACGCAAAGCTGATGCCCGCATCCGGATTGATCTGCGTCTGGTTGACGTAGCGCATATTGTATTCGATCGGGTCCTCGACGGTCGTCACGTTTACCTCAGGGCGATTCAAGATGTTCATCAACGCGTAGAGCGTCGTCGTCTTTCCGGAACCGGTCGGACCGCACGAGATGAGCATGCCGAACGATTTTTTGAGATTACTCGAAACGATCTTCGCGACGTCCGGAGACATGCCAAGCTCTTCCAAAGAAAGCGGCTTCTGCGACGATTCAAGCAAACGCATTTCCACCTTTTCGCCATAGAACGTCGGCATCGTGGAAACGCGCACATCGATCTCCTGACCACCAAGCTGGTAGCGGAAACGGCCGTCCTGCGGTGCAAAATGTTCGTCGATCTTCAGCCCCGCGAGTAGTTTGATGCGCGCGACAATTCCAGGATGCACTTTTTTCGTAATATCCATCACCTGATATAAAATGCCGTCAATGCGATAGCGAATGAACGTAGATTCCTCCAGAAGCTCGATATGAATATCCGACGCACGCGAGGCGAGTGCATAAGAAAGAATGTTATCCACGATGCCGACGATCGGAAGGTCATCGGCCGCCGCGGCCGCGCTCTCCGATTGGTTCATGAGCGATGCGCGAACGTTGTCATCGATCGTCTTTTTAAAATCCTGCCCGAGCTCATAACCATATACGGAGAATCCACGGTTCAGATCCCCCAACGATGCAAGAAATGGCCGAATCTTCCCGCCCAACTTCTGTTCCAAAAATTCCCGCGTTTCAAGATCCGACGGATCAACCATCGCCACGTCATACGTCCCGTCCTCTTCTTTATTAAAGACAATCGCCTGCCGCTGGCGCGCGACGTTCTCCGCCAAAAGATTCACCACCTCCTTATTGACCGGATGAAGGCTAAAGTCCGCGCGCGGCACGCCGAGCAGCTTGGCGATAAGGTCGTTCAGATAATTTCCCTCCACGATCTTCTCGGAAACCAGCACCTCTATAATATTCTGGCTTTTGCGTTCCGCCTCCTGATACAGCTCATCGAACCGCTCAGCGGTGATGAGGTTTTGATCCATCAATAGTTTCTTCAGCTGATCCGGGGAGATAGGGAGTTTCATAGTATCGTTCCTTAATAATAGCAGAGCGCCCGACAAAATAAAAAGCGCCGGCCGAAGCCGACGCTTTTTATACCGAATACGATACAAGATCTACTCTAGAGACCAGCAAATTCGTTCCTGACTCCAAAGTGCATATGGAATTTCCGCCGTCGGTCGAGTCGACATCGCCCGTACCTCCCTGCGTTGTACTTCGCGCTCTCCGTCTTAGTGGAAAGCTTGTATGTAGTTGCCGCGCCCACATACGTGTAGACGTTGGTCGCCAGCTATCGACCGGATCCACAGGCAAGAGCACCGATAGGAGCTCCCGAACTGATCACATTGAAGTTGAGGGGAATCCATCCGGCACCCGTGATCGCACGCGCAGCGCTTCCGGCGGCTGCACTGACGAGAGTGGTGCCACACCTGACGAAGATATCCCCAACCCGTACCAGAGTTGGTGTGCAAGTAGTGGCACAACCGGAGCTGTGGTAGAAGCGAGTGGTGGCGACTATCACCAGACTATCGGTCCGATAGGAATATCGTGCTGTCGAAGTTGTAGATCGGACCGACTCTGCACGTGGTCGTTGTCGACATCTTCAGAATACAACCCGATGGCGCTCTTCAGCGTTGCGAAGTCAGAGACACGGTTCGAGTCCCTCGACTGGCGCAAAAGTTCCGCCGGGTTAAGGGTCAAGATGACGACGACTGCCAAGATTGCGATGATCGCGATAACGACCAACAATTCGATAAGGGTGAAGCCCTTCTGGTTTTTTAGATTTTTTCTCATGTTTTATCTTTTGATAGATATGTTAGAGAACCTCGACCTTTTATTCTCTTGCTTTCATTATACGATACCCTAGGAAATGAGCCATGTGGATAAAGTCCACCCCTAACTTTTATAGAGCAAACTCCGGCGGAAGCGGCGCCTCGAACTCAAAGCGATTCCCCGCGTCATCCGAAAACTCCAGCGCCGCGGCATGGAGCATAAGGCGTGGCCGATCAACGATTTCTCCGTGGCGCGCATTGCGCACCTTCTTTCCATACAGCAGATCCCCCACGATCGGATGCCCGATGCTCGCAAGATGCACGCGGATCTGGTGCGTGCGCCCGGTTTTGGGATTCACTTTGAGTAACGCGCGGCGTTCGCCATCTCCACCCGCGTTCGCAGGCGCATCAATTTCCTTCACCACTTCATACTCCGTCACCGCAGGCTTTGCCATTTTAGAAGAATGAATGCTCCGCTTAAGCGATCCGTTTTTTATTCCGATCGGCGCGTCAATGATCCCTTTTTTATTTTTCGGCACGCCCTGCACCACCGCGAAATACGTTTTATGCATCCGATGTTCCTGGAATAATTTTTTGAGGTGCTCAAACGATGCCTGCGCCCTCGCAACGATCATCACGCCGGACGTCGCCTTATCCAAGCGGTGAACGATGCCCGGCCGGAGCACCGGCTCATCGCCCACATTCACCATCTCCGGATACCGCGCAAGCAACCAGTCCACGAGCGTCGGTTCCGCCGCGCGCGCTGGATCAAGCCGCCGCGCATCGCTCACCCGCGCCGCGTGCACCATCAACCCCGCCGGTTTGTTCACGACGACAAAATCCTTGTTCTCAAAAATGACTGCGGGGGCGTGCATATCTTCTTTATCCTACCTTTTTACTCACTTAAACTTCCAGTCGCACCACAGCAAGAAAGGCAAAGCTTTTTGGGAACATCTCGGAGGCACGAGGGTGCCGAGAGTAAGCGCGCAACCAGCAGGTTGCGACGCGGTTCCCAAAAAGCTTTGCCTTTCTTGCTATGGTGCGCGCAGAAGGAATCGAACCTTCGACCTTTTCATTATCAGTGAAATGCTCTACCACTGAGCTACGCGCGCGCATCCTGACTGAGCGGTGCGCGATGGAGGGATCGGACCTCCGGCCTTCACAATGTCAATGTGACGCTCTACCACTGAGCTAATCGCGCAGACACTGCTCGCAGGCAAGGTTTATGATACTGTGGGCGCGGCGATTTTTCAATAGCGGGGCGCTATTGCGTGGAAGTAGACGAGGTGCTGACCACGATGCCACGAAGATCCAGCTTGGACGCGGCGGTCAGATCAAATCCCGCCTGACTCGCCGGCGCGGGAGCAACGAGCCCCGCCTGAACCTCGGTAAAAATATCACTGACCGCCCACAGCGAAAATGTGGCGAGGGTGCCGATGAAAATAACGGCGAGGGTGCCGATGACGAGGTTAGGATGCGAATGTAATATTTTTTTCATACCCATAGGTATTAATGGAAGAATAGCGTCCCCTGCCCCGTGACCTTTTCGTTTGTGCCGTCGTTCGTCATATCAAACGATGTAAGCGTTACTAAAAAATTGGAAGACTTTGCATTCATGCCATCCAAAAATGCAGTGAGGTCGGAGAGCGGTCCGTCGGCGGTGAAAGAGAATTGCGCCACGCCCGCCGTCGTTCCCGCCGATGGAACGACCGAACCTTGAAATGCCGCGTTCGCCGTAACGTTATACTTTGCCCCGAGATCCGAAAGCCATTGCGGAAACGTCACGAGGCCGTACTGATTCGGAAGAAGCTGATCGATCGCCGCCTGATATTGCGCCGCCTGGGGAACCTGGCCTTTAAGCTGGGCAAGATGTCCCACGGCATCAGTATTCGTCTGGACCGTCGCGCGGGCGGTCGCGATCGCGTTCGCCTGATCAGAAAGGCTGCCGGAGAAAAATCCCATCGCCACCGCAGCAACGATGATACTTCCGATGATGATCCCGCCACCGATCCATAATTGCTTGGTAAAACGATCCTTGACCATAATGCATTCATTATAGCTAAATCAGAAGATTAAATCACTATGAAATGATATTTCTTGATTCTTCGAAAATTTGCTACGCTCAAAATACTTTTATGAACGAATCACATTATTATCATTCCATCGCCATCGCGACCCATAGCGGCTACGGATCGATGAAAAAATATCATCGGCACTATGGCAGCTGGAGGGCGGCGTATGAAGCACTCGCGGAACATCCAGCGCTGCTTCCCGAAAAATCTTTGCCACTTCCCGATCCGCGCGAGGCGTACGAGCGCATGACGTTGTTCGGCATCCGGCTGGCGCTTCATACGTCGCCGGAATTTCCCGACGCGCTCCGGCATATTCCCTACCCGCCGCTTGCCATCTATCTGCGCGGCGCGGTGATAACGAACGACGCGATGCTCGCGCCATCAGCCCGGTGTAGCGCGCCACCCACCATCGCAATCGTCGGCACGCGCCGCGCAAGCATGGATGGAAAAAAGATCGCGCGATATTTTGCGCGCGAACTCGCTGTAGCGGGATGCACCATCGCAAGCGGCCTCGCCTTCGGCATAGACGCAGCGGCGCACGAGGGCGCGCTCGATGCGTGCGGCGCAGGTTTAAGCACAGCGCGGAATACCAGCGCCCGCGCCGCCGCCACCATCGCCGTCCTCGCCGGAGGATTAGACGCGGTCTACCCACACTCGCACCGCGCGCTCGCCGAGCGAATCCTTGCAAGCGGTGGCACGCTCATCTCCGAATATCCGCCCGGCGAACCACCACTCGCGTATCGATTCATCGAACGCAATCGGATCATGAGCGGCCTCTCGCGCGGCGTACTTATCGTGGAAGCGCCGGAGTCTTCCGGCGCGCTCGCCACCGCGCGCTACGCGGTGGAGCAAGATCGAGAAGTGTTCGTCGTGCCCGGCGCGGTGAGCTCCGCGAACTTCAAAGGCTCGCATGCGCTTATCCGTCAAGGGGCGGAACTCGTCACCACGCCGAATGATATTTTTGATGCATATAACATTGATAAAAAGAAAAATATCAACGGGCATATCGCCGCCGCATCGCCGGAAGAAACCCTTATTTTAAAAGCGCTTACAGAGATATGTGTACCTGCCGATGTTGACAAACTCATCACATTGACTAGACTTGAACCCCGCGTGGTCAATCAGACATTAAGCTTCCTTTTACTGCGCGGAAATATCAAAGAATCGAACGGAGGGTATACAATATAAACAATTCACTCTATATATAAGGACATGGACCTCATCATCGTCGAATCCCCCACCAAAGCAAAGACCATCAGCCAAATTCGTCGGCAAAGATTTATCGTCGAATCGTCATACGGCCACATTCGCGATCTTGCCCAAGAGCAAAATCGGCATTGATGTTGCGCACGACTTTGCGCCAAGCTATGCGATTCCCGCAAAAGCCGTGCCCGTTGTGGCCAATTTGCGTGCGCTTGCCAAAAAAGCGGACCGGGTCATTCTCGCAACTGACGAGGACCGCGAAGGAGAAGCGATCGCATGGCACTTGGTGAGCGCGCTCGGGCTGGACGGCGAGAAGGCCGCCAAAAAAGGTGGCAAGGCAACGCCGGCAAAACCATACGAGCGCATCGCGTTCCACGAGATCACAAAGAACGCGATCATGGCAGCGCTCGAGCATCCGCGCGCTCTGGATATCAATCTGGTGGATGCACAACAGGCGCGCCGCGTGCTCGACCGGCTGGTGGGCTATGAACTCTCGCCATTCTTATGGCGCAAGATCCGCTACGGACTTTCCGCCGGACGCGTGCAGAGCGTTGCAGTACGACTCGTGGTAGAGCGCGAGCGATTTATTCAGGCATTCGACAAAGAGGAATATTGGACGATAGAGGCACAATTCCAAACCGCCGAACGCCGGAAATCCGCATTCCCTGCCGTACTTAATTCCATTAACGGGAAAGCGATGGGCAAAATGGGCATCAAGAACGATGGGCAGGCGCAGCATATTATAGAGGGATCAAGGGCGCGGATTATCGCATTGCAGACATCACCGTTAAAGAGGTACGCCGGAATCCGGCTGCGCCATTCACCACATCCACGCTTCAGCAGGAAGCGGCACGCAAGCTCGGCTTCAGCGCAAAACAGACAATGGTCATCGCGCAACACTTGTACGAGAATGGGCACATCACTTACATGAGGACGGACAGTACAAATCTCGCCGCTTCTGCGCTCGCTACAGCGCACGCCGTAATCGGCAAGGAGTATGGCAAAGAATATCAGCTCTCCGCGCCACGCGTATATTCCACCAAGAGCAAGGGCGCGCAGGAGGCACACGAAGCGATTCGCCCCGCAAATATTGAAATGATCCCCGGTGTCGGTTCCGGCTTGAAAGATCGCGGCGAGATCCGGCTCTACGACCTCATCTGGAAGCGTACGGTCGCGTCACAAATGAAGGAAGCGATTTTGGAACAAACGTCCGTGGACATCGAAGCGAGCACACCGCATCGCGAAATATTCCGCGCGAACGGCCAGACCGTCGTCTTCGACGGATTCATCCGCGTCTATACCGAAGGCCGCGATGACGACGCAAGCGATGAGATCGAAGGCGGCCTGCCGAAGCTCGAAAAAGAAATGCCGTTGACCCTTGCCGCACTGAAGAGCGAAGAGGCAACCGCGAGCAAAGAAAATCCCGCAGGCGTCCAGCACTTTACCGAACCGCCGGCGCGCTACAGCGATGCCACGCTCGTGAAAGCGCTCGAAGCGGAAGGCGTGGGACGTCCTTCCACATACGCACCGACGCTCTCGACCATCCAGGAACGCGGCTACGTGGAAAAAGTTGATAAGAAATATGCGCCATCGGAGATCGGCGTTTTGGTAAATGACCTGCTGGTAGAAAACTTCCCCGAAATTGTGGACATCAAATTCACGTCACGCATCGAAGCAGAATTTGACGAGGTTGCCGAAGGCAAAATGAAGTGGACGGATGTCTGCCGTGAATTTTATGGCCCGTTCAAAAAGAATCTTACGGAAAAGGAGGCGAGCGTGGAAAAACAGGTGGAGATATCAACCACGCCGTGCCCGCATTGCGGGAAGCCCATGCTCATCAAGTTTGGACGCATGGGGAAGTTCCTTGCCTGCCCCGAGCCGGGCGTGAAGGTCACGCTCCCGATGCCGGAAGAAGCGGCGCAGATCAAAGCGCTCGAGGAAAAAACAAAAGACGAGCGCTGCCCGATCTGCGGTAAGCCGATGAAGGTCACGCGTGGACGCTTCGGCTTCTTCCTTGGTTGCACCGATTACCCAAAGTGCAAAGGCATCATGAAGATCTGGAACAAGACCGGATTCAAGTGCCCAAACTGCCTCGCCTCCCCCGACCGCCGCGACAAGCCCGGCGACATCGTAGAAAAGAAATCCCGCGGACGCGGTAAGCCGTTCTTTGCCTGCACGCGCTATCCCGACTGCACATTCGTGATGAACAAGAAGCCGGAATCGGAAGAAGAGTTGCAAGCCGCGCTCAAGTACTGGATAGAGAATCCGCCGAAGAAGAAGATAAAAAAATAACCTACACCGGCGCGCTCCGATATAGGAATGTCCACTCGCTTACCGGTGTAGGTTATTTTTTTACCGTGCGAGGTATAATAGAAATATCAACATGAAAAGAGGATTTACCCTTATCGAGCTCCTGGTTACCGTCGGCATCATCGCATTGCTTGCGATCGTGGTGGTTGTCGTCATCAATCCCGCCGAACTGCTCAAGCAAGGGCGCGACGTCACTCGTGTGTCCGATATGAGCACGCTCACCAAGGCGATCTCGCTCTATTATCAGGATGCGATGAGCAACCCCAACACGCTGTTCATGGGAACATCTTCCCTCGTATACGTTTCCGTCCCCGACCCGGCAGCAACCTCGACCGCCGGAGATCAATGCCAGGGGCTCGGCCTTCCGTCGGCGCCGTCGGGTACCATATACCAATGTGCGCCGTCTTCCACTTATAAAAAGACCGACGGCACCGGATGGATCCCGATCAATTTCAATTCTTATTTATCCGGTCAAGGCGGATCGATCATCTCCACCCTCCCCACCGATCCAAAAAACGCTACCTCGACCAACTTCTACTATACCTATACCACCGACGGGATCGGGGGGTTCAAACTAGCGGCATATCTAGAATCACAAAAATATTCTCCACAGATGACGACCGACGGCGGCATCGATCCTCTGACGTATGAAAAAGGAACCAATCTTGCGCTCGCGTTAGGACGCACGTTCGGAGCAACCAATCCTTCCCCGACCCTCGCTTCCATCAGCCCGAATGCCACGAGCACCGGCGGCGGCACATTCACCCTGACGGAAAATGGCTCAAGCTTTGTAAGCGGCGCCACCGTCAACTGGAACGGCAGTGCCCTTTCGACCACATATGTTTCCGCTTCCCAGCTTACCGCCACCGTTCCTTCGGGCGATATCGCGATCGCGGGAAGCAACTTCGTCACGGTCACCAATCCCACGCCGGGCGGAGGTACCTCGGGCAGTGCGACCTTCTCGGTCACGGGTGCCAGTGGCTACGCCTACGATCGCGCCATCACCGTCAGCGCCAATACCAACATCGCTTCCGGCACGGAATCAAATTTCCCGATGCTCGTCTCGAGCACGCTCGCCTCATGGGAACCGACCTCTCTTGGCGGCCATATCCAGAATCTTGTGACCGCGCCGAACGGCGGCACCGAACCGGCCGATCTCATTTATTCCACGTCCTCTTACTGCACAAGCCCTCTCAGTTTCGAAACCGAAAGCTACGTTTCTTCTACGGGGGCGCTCGTTGATTGGGTAAAGGTTCCTTCCCTGGCGGCTAGCCAGGTCATCTATGCGTGCTATGGAAACTCATCGGTGACAACAGACCAAAGCCATCCTAGTTCAACGTGGAATAGTACCTATGCGGGAGTGTGGCACGTCGCCAATCCGACGAGTAGCGTGAGTACCTATGACTCCGTTACGGGAGGAGGCGGAACAAACAATGGACCAGTCGAAACTTCCACGGGACAAATTGATGGCGCGGGCATATGGGGCACCCACAGTACGGATGGTATTACCACCGACCTCAATAGTAGTTCCACGCAGCGGAGCTATTCCATTTGGTTCAACGCGAGCGGCGGTGGCGGTGGTTCTCTCGGCCGCTTATGGGATAAGCGGGTAAGCGGAGCGCAGATCGATGAAGCATATTTTGGGAATGACAGCAGTATTATTGGAATTGTTTATGCTCCCACGTGGAGTGGAGGGGCGGCTGGATGGGTATGGACAAACGGCGGCACGGGCGGCCCAACCCTTAACACATGGTATTACCTCACCATTACCTACAACAATTCAAGCGTATCTAATGCCCCTATTTTCTACATCAATGGGGTTGCCACTTCAACGAGCGTGGCGATCTCCCCATCAGGAAGTCCTACTTACAACACTGACGATTATGTTATAGGAAACAGAGCAAATGACTATGCGAGGAACTGGCAGGGAAAATTAGATGAATTTGAAATTGCTAATACCATTTTTACCCCGTCATGGGTTTTGACCCAGTATAACAACCAAAATAGCCCTTCGACGTTCTATTCGGTAGGGAGTGAGGGCACCCCGAACTAAAAAATCCGTAGTCCACGATTATGACCGTCAAAGAAATTGCAAAGAAAGAACCGGGAAGCCTTATCGGCCGCGCATATGCGTTTGCGGAGAAGGCCCACGCTGGGCAAAAAAGAAAAACTGGGGAGCCCTATTTTAATCACCCCCTCGCGGCTGCGGAAATATTGCACTCATGGCATCTGGACGATGCGACCATCGTGGCGGGAATATTGCACGATACCGTAGAGGATACGGGCGTGCCGCTCGAGACCATCAAAAAGGAATTCGGCGCCGAAGTGGCGTTTCTTGTGGACGGCGTCACGAAACTCGGGCATATTAAATATCGCGAAGCGCCGGTGGCAGCCGAAGCCGGCAATACTGGTAAAGCAATGAAAGCGGCAAAGAAAGGAACCGTAAAGCAGATCGCGGAAGAGAGCAAGGCGGAAAATCTGCGCAAGATGGTGTTGGCGTTAAGCCAGGACCTACGCGTGGTCTTCATTAAACTCGCCGACCGAATGCATAACATGCAGACGCTGCGATCCCTGCCACCCGCCAAGCAAAAACGCATTGCGCTCGAAACCGACGAAATCTACGCCTCGCTCGCCTACCGGCTTGGTATGCACAACGTGAGCGGCGAACTCCAGGATCTTGCGTTCCCCTACCTCCATCCGCGCGAATACGAATGGCTGATGCGCGCCGCAAAGGAGCGCTATGCGGAACGCGCCGCATATCTGGAGAAAATAAAGCCTCAGCTCAAAAAAATCTTGGAGACGCACGATATCAAACCGCTCGATATCGAGATCCGCGCCAAGCGCTACAGCAGTCTCTATAAAAAATTATTGAAGCGCGATATGGACATCGAACGCGTGCATGACCTCGTTGCCATGCGTATCATCGTCGCCACGCTGCCGGAATGTTACGCCGCGCTCGGCGTCATCCACGAGGCATGGCCTCCGCTTCCGCGCCGCATCAAGGATTATATCGCCATGCCGAAGCCGAACGCCTACCGTAGCCTGCACACCACCGTGATCGGCCCCGAAGGCAAGCGCATGGAGATCCAGATCCGCACCAAAGAGATGCACGACGAGAACGAATACGGAATAGCCGCGCACTGGCTTTATAAACAAAAAAAGGCAGGCGCGATGATATCGGGAAAGAAACTCGCGCAGGAGATCGCGTGGGTCCAGCAGCTCAAGAATTGGCAGGAGCATTTTGCCGGTGCCGCAGAAGATCCCGAAGAGTTCGTGCGCGCGATGAAAATTGATTTCTTCACCGACCGCATCTTCGCCGTCACGCCGCGCGGTGACGCCATCGATCTCCCCGTCGGCTCAACCCCGATCGACTTCGCCTATCACGTCCATTCCGAGATCGGCAATTCGGCGGTCGGCGCCAAAGTGAACGGCGTCATGAGCACGCTCGACCACGTTTTGAAATCCGGCGACGTCGTGGAGATCATCACGCAAAAAGGGAAGAAGCCCTCGGAGGACTGGCTTCGCTTCGCGAAGACCACGATTGCACGCAATCACATCCGCATGGTGCTGCGCAAGAAGAACACGTTCGGCGCATCGCTCAATCTCCCCACGCATGCCGAGCTCAAGATGACCGTGGAAGATCGCGTCGGCCTTATCAAAGATATTTCCGGTTCCATCGCCCAAGTGCACATCGGCATCATGAGCTTCCACACCGAACCCGCCACAGGAAAACGGTTCCATATTAATAAAATTGAGATCTCGTCGACCGACAAAAAAAAGATCGAAAAGCTTCTGGAAAAATTACAAAGGATCAAAGGCGTGAAGGAGATCGGCTACCGGGTGATATAAAAAGGTCCTGTTAATACTGGCCGCCTCTTTCGTTCTTCAACTTCTCAAGGATATTTTTGAGCTCCTCTTCCGAAAAGAACGTGATGGTGATCTTGCCGTTGTTCGCGTTCTTGCTGATTTCAACGGGTGCACCGAGCGAAGTGCTCAACTCATCCTGCATCGCCTTCACTTCCGGCTCAAGATGCATGGCCTGAAGCGGCGGCCGGCCACGCCGGTGCGCAACGGATCCACCCGCCGCAACCGTGCCCGCGAACGTGCGCTGAACCCGCTCCTTAACATCACGCGTCGTCAGTTTGTTCTGAATGATATCTTCCAACAACGCCTTTTGCGCCACCGAGTCTTCGATCGCGATCAACAGCCGCGCGTTGCTTTCGGAAAGCTGGCCTTCTTCCACCGCACGCTGGACGTATTCCGGAAGATCGAGCAAACGCACCGCATTTGCCACCACCTCACGGCTCTTGCCGAGCTTGGCCGCGATCTCACGCTGGGTCATGCGGAACTCTTCTTGTAGACGTTGGAACGCGCGCGCCATTTCGATCGGATTCAAATTTTCACGTTGGATATTTTCGATAACCCCCAGCTCCAATTTTTCCCGCTCAAGATTGATATTACGCACGATCGCGGGAACGCGCGGAAGCCCGAGCATCTTCGCCGCCATGAAACCGACGCTCCCCCGCAATGATCTGATACGTGACTGCGATACCGGTCGACGTTTCTCTTTCCACCTTCGATACCACGAGCGGCTGAAGGAATCCAAATTCTCTTATTGAACTTGCGAGTTCATGGAGGGCGTCCTGATCAAAATGTCGGCGCGGTTGATCCGGGTTCGGCGTGATCTTTTCGATCTCAATATGAAAAATAGATTCCTGCGCGAGATCGTCGCGCTTTTGCGGTTGTACTACCGGCTGTTGAACAGATTGTGTTACTGGCTGTACGGGTGGCACGAAACTCGGACGTGGTTGCGGCTGGGGTTGCGGCTGAAACGTGGGCGGTGTTGCCTGCGGTGGAAGCGCCTGCTCCACAGGCCGTCCTGGCAAAAAATTATCGCTACGCGCAGGCGCACCATCAGGCAACGCCGTACCCGAGCCTTGGCTCTGATTATTATTTTTTGGTATCAACGATTCGAGTCCTTTTCCTAACATGATCTTAGATTTAAATATTGAAGTTTCCAAAATTTTCGCTTGCGACCGGCGTTGCCGCTTCCCCGGCAAGTGTGATCTCCTGCGCGATCACCTCGCGCGCGAGCCGCTCATACGCCTGCGCGCCCGGCGAGTCGGGACGATACAAGATGATCGGCTTGGAAAAGCTCGGCGCCTCGGCGAGCGCAACCGCGCGCGGCACTTCCACCTCGAACACGTGATGAGGAAAATGACGCCGGATATTTTTCGAAACCTCGCGACTCAGATGCTCGCGCTTGTCGTACATCGTGATCACCGCGCCAGACACGCGGATCGGGTGCGCAAGGTTGTCGCGGATTAAGTTGACCGTCTCGAGCAACTGACCAAGTCCTTCCAAACTATAATATTCCGTCTGCACCGGAATCAACACCTCATCCGCGGCCACCATGCCGTTCACGGTGAGCAGGCTCAAGCTCGGTGGAAGGTCGATCAGAATATAATCATAATCATGCCGTACGCGGTTAACAAACTTGCGCAAAAAATATTCGCGCTCCGGAACGTTCACGAGTTCCACGAGCGCGCCGGCAAGGTGTGGCGCCGACGGCACGTAGTGATAATTATAGATGACACTCGGCTTGATGATCTGCTCAGGCGTCAGCTGGTCAAGGATGCCATGATAGACACTTCCCTCGCCTGCCATCTGGTTATGACCGAGCGCCGAGCTCGCATTGGCCTGCGGGTCAAAATCGATCAGAAGCACACGCTTGCCTCCGGCGGCAAGATACGCTCCCAAATTTACGGCCGTGGTGGTCTTCCCGACACCACCCTTCTGATTACAGATCGCGATAACACGTGCCATGTTACCTTGATTTTACCTTTATAAATGACTATTATCAATTGTGCCAGTGTGTCGAATAAAAGCACATTCGATAAACTAATGCCCAGGTGGTGAAATGGTTATACACGATGGACTCAAAATCCATTGGCCGCAAGGCCGTGCGAGTTCGACTCTCGCCCTGGGCACACAGTGAAAAATTGCAAATCCCCAGAAGCCGCCGCAAGCGGCTCGGCGGCCAGTGCGTATTGTAATTTGGGGGCAAACGAGAATTCGCGGTTTCGCAAAATATGGTTCGAGCTGATGTTTTTAAGAAATGTTGTCATTGATTTCGTATCTCCACTCTCAAGTAGTTTAGCGGCTTGATTAAGCGATAGAACGAACTCGCGGGCTGGTTCGAGCCATGACGCCCCTCTCTGTTTAATGTCCGATATTTTTTTCCTCAAGCCGTACTTTTTCAGATACGATGCGATTTTTCTTGGCGGCGTACTCCGTTTTGGATAGGTCATCGGAAAGAAAAGCGTCCAGTAGTTTTTCGAGCTTGGCCTCGTGTTCCATTATTTCCGCCTTGAGGACGTCCACCCATCTCTGGAAAGAGTGACTCCCATCCCATCGATATCTTGTATTTCTGTTAGTTCATGATATAGTCCGAGCAGTAGTCCAACTTCACTCATTCGCCTCTCTTAAGGAGGCTTCGGAGGACAACATGAAAGTGTATATGGTATTCCCAAGCATCGATGAGGTAACCGACTTCAACTGGCTTCTCCTAAGGATTCAGGAGAGCATCATCCGATTCTTGCCCGTCCCAGAGGATATCCCCTGGAAACTAGCGATAACATTCAGCAATCTAGACCGACAAGGCCAGGGAACACTGAAGATCTCCGTGACGGAAGGAAGCAAGCTGAAGGCAAAGACCATGAACGACGTCCCCTTTTCTATTATTGGCGGATGCTCGATGCATCAGTTCTCGGCGCTACTCAGCAGTGAGCTGGCAAAGTTTGTCTTTTCCTTGGCTCAAGGGAAGGTAAAATGGCATCCCAATAGTCCATTCCCGGATATTACCTTCTGGAATGCATGTGCGATAGAGGAATCTTATCGAATCTCTCTCGCCGGGTTTCGGGAGAGCGTTGGCGATCATTCCACAACCGGACCTGAGAGAAAAGAGGAATGCCCGGACTGCGGTCATCCGCTGGAGCAGGTAGGAAGCACATTCGCCTGCCCACAATGCACTACCCAATGGTTTCAGGGCTGATAACCATTTCGAGGCAGTAATCTCACTACGAGATTGCTGCCTGTTTTTTATCTCCTTTCCCAAATCCAGATATGAGTCGAACCCTGAAACCACGTTTTGCAAGAAAAACAATAGCTCAAAGAGGAGTTTTGATTCGGCGAACATCAAGAGTATGTAAGGTGCTATAATCCTTAAAAGGTCGCTGCTCACATTACTCTCATTATAAAAACATGGTAAAAGGAAACTTTATTGGTGCGGCGATCGTTGCGATAATCTACACGATCTATATTTTGGTGAAGCCGCTTCCGTCGCGCCCGCAAGAAGCATTGGTGCTGGTGGTCCTGAACGCTTTGACGATCATATTGTTGTCTTTCGCATTCAAATAGAGAAAGGGCAGAACAAGTATTTGCCACCGGATATTAGCGGGTATCCCCTAATCCAAAGACCCCAATCCCACAAAGAGAATCTTTCCGTGGCAAACTTTTTGATGCTCATCAAGCGCATCAAAAGTCTGTTTATTCTCCTCCGAATTCTTTAATCGCCAGAGTATCGTTTGAAAGTCCCGCCATCGCGTCGGATTTTTTTGGTCCGTGAACGATGCGGAAATTCTTTTCGCACATTTCGCAATGCAATCCTATGAATCGTGCCATGTGATGATTATACCTTAAAGCTCCATCCTCCATGCGGCATAAGTGCCACCGTCGGTGCCTTGCTGCGCCGCCGCATACTTTTCGGCAATGACTTTAGTGATCGGGCCGGGCACCGCCGGCGCGCCCGCGCCCCCGCCCGCAACACGCGCCCCGCAACACTCGCAGCGCCACCACCCACCGGCCGCTTATCCACCGACACGATCGGCGTGATGCGCGCGGAACTGCCGGAGATGAACGCCTCGTCGGCGATGTAGAGCTCCGTGCGATCCACGGTGCGCTCTTCCACCGGAATCCCCGCATCGCGGGCGATCGCGATAACACTCGCGCGCGTGATGCCTTCCAAAATATCCACGCTCACGCCGGGCGTGATGAGCACGCCGTTACGCACGATAAAAATATTAGCGACGGTCGCTTCTGTCACCCGCCCGCGTACGTCGAGCACGATCGCATCATCGTAGCCATTCAGGATCGCCTCGTTCTTGATGAGCGAATTATTCACATACCCGCCGTTCACTTTCGCCCGCGAAGGGATCACGTTATCAAAATTATGCGTCCAACTGGAGACGCACACATTCACACCCGCGCGCGGAAGGATCTGTCCCATCGGATAGATATATGCGGATAGCGAGTGCGGAAGATCATGGATCTTCGTCCCCGCAATGAGCGCGTCAACGAACACCGTCACGCGCACAAGTACGTCCTCATTGCCGATGGCAGTAGCATTCCGGGCAAGCAATTCTTTCATCGTCGCCTCGAACTTTTCGTACGGCCACGCCACGGCAAACTTATTGAAGTCCATGATTGCGGCGGAATTCACCAATCGCCGGTAATGATCTTTTAATCGAAACGCATAATGTTTTTTATCCGTCTCGTTCCAGTTAACACTGAACACCGTATATACCGAGAGGCCGTAGAGCACCGGCGAGCTTGCGATACTCACGTTGGCCGCCGTAAACGGTACGAACGCATCGCGGAGAAATGATTGACCAGTGGTGTAATCGAAGGAGGGCATTG
Organism: uncultured bacterium; assembly: GCA_963807165.1. GTDB lineage: Bacteria > Patescibacteriota > Minisyncoccia > UBA6257 > 2-01-FULL-56-20 > JAKAGE01. The sequence continues at coordinate 451,465 of CAWDZM010000001.1, forward strand.
CAGTGATTTTATTATACACCTACCCCCTATTTTGTCTGTGCCCAGGGCCGGACTCGAACCGGCAAGGCCTTGCGGCCACGACATTTTAAGTGTCGCGCGTCTAACCAATTTCGCCACCCGGGCATTTTTTATCTTTCCCTCATGAATGAGGCCACGGCGGGATTTGCACCCACGAATCGCGGTTTTGCAGACCGCTGTGTTAGCTACTTCACCACGTGGCCATGGCCTTATTCTTCCGACCCATCTCCGTCCTCCTCCCGAGCCTTAATAGTATCCTGCCCTAGTAATTTTTCAACCAGCGCGGCATTCTCGAACCCGTGATCGAGGTCGAAGAAGATCCGCGGCATCGGTTTGATATTTATTTTCCGAAGCATCAGATATTGGAAATGTCCCGCATGAGCGGCCAATATTGCGAGCACATTCTCGCCTTCCTTCGCCGGGATCACACTCACCTTCACCCGCGCGCCATCCAGCTTTTTATCAACCTCCACTTCAGTGATGGTCGCAAGCGCGGGAAGTTCCACTTCGCGAAGGATCATCTTCGAAAGCTCCTCGCGTATCAATTTTCCCACCCGCTCGGAACGAAAGTTCATATGATGATACGCCGCACCCGCGGCGCGTGAATTATTTTCTGATCAATAATTTATCCCCCACCTGAATGACCGTTTGCGAATCGAGCAACACGCCGATCTCCTTTCCTTTTTCCGCCTGGAATATTTCGCTCTTGTTTTCGCGCAGGCCTAACACTTTTCCATTGCCTACCGGCGTCGAGCCGACGTGGCCGCGCACGATATCAAACGACATCTTTCCGCGGAATGTGCCGTTGATCACCCGGCCGCCCACCAATTGCTTCTGCGGCTTCTCCTGATTGAAGAGTGCGAGCACTTCGAGCTCACCCGCCGCGAGCGGTCCGCGCGCGCCGCTAAAGTATTCTTCCACCGCGGCAGAAAGATCGTACACAATCTCCGACGTGATGACCGTCACCATCTGTGCGTCCGCCAACACCTTCGCGCCTTTTTCGATACGGTTTTTAAAACCGATGATCGTTGCCTTTGTCGCGATCGCGTGGCGAATATCGCCGTCCGTAATATCACCCACACCCTCCTCTACTATATTGATTTCCTTGCCGCCCTTCTGATCGATGCCGCGCAAGACGACCGAGAGCGCCTCGAGCGATCCAGCATCGCCGGCCTTCAAGATCAAGTTGAGCGTGTTCGGCTTGGACTTCGCTATCTGATTAACCGCCATCACCGCGCCCGCTCCGGCCGTCGCTCCGCCTGCGCCCGACGTCCTTCCCGCCGCTCCCTCCGTCAATTCTCCCACCGCAAACTCCTCGCCCACCTTCGGGATCTTTTCAAAACCGATGATGACCGCGGGCGCGGATGGCTCAAGCGATGATACCGTTTTTCCTAAAAAACTTTCCAGAATCTTTACCTTGCCGGATGCGGTGCGCGTCTTGATCGCATCGCCGCGGCGCAACGTCCCGTTCCGTACGATCACCGCCGCCTCAATGCCGCGCTTTGGATCGCGCTTTGCCTCGAGCACAAAACCGGACGCTGGCACGGAAGGATCATACGTTAAGTCTTCCAGATCAGCGGAAAGGACGATCAGATCCAAAAGCTCCGGGATTCCCTCGCCCGTCTTTGCGGAGACCGCGCAGTAGCTTACCTGCCCGCCATAGCCTTCGAGCAACACACCCGCAGTCATCAGATCGTTGCGCGCCTTGTCTAAATTGCCGCCGGTCTTATCAACCTTGTTGATCGCGACGATGAACGGCGTCTTCGCCTCTTCTATGATCTTGATCGCTTCTTTTGTCTGTGGCTTCACGCCCTCGTCTGCAGCAATTACCAAAATCGCAAGATCAGCAACCTGCGCGCCGCGCGAACGCATAGCAGTGAACGCCTCGTGCCCGGGCGTATCAATGAAAGTAATTTTCCGATCGGCGTGTACTATTTCGTACGCAGCCGTTGCCTGCGTTATCCCTCCCGCTTCGCGCGCGGCGATATTCGCCTTGCGGATATAGTCGAGCAATGTCGTCTTGCCATGATCAACATGCCCCATCACGACGACGATCGGAGGTCGCTGTTGGAGGCCGGTCTTGATGGTAATATTTTTGAGTGTTTCTTTTGGCATAAATAGATGGAGATAAAATGGAAATATTAAAATTAGATTAACTTCCAAACTCCCACACATTATAGCAAAAAATCGGCTTTAATACAAGGAGCGCGATAAGAATACGATCCAATATCATGCCCAGAAAATATAGCCCAAAAGCCCAGGAAAAAGTAGAAAAAGTGATGCACGAATTCAAGCGCGGCACGCTTAAGAGCGGCCGGAGCGGGAAGAAAGTGACGAACCCCAAGCAGGCGGTCGCCATCGGTCTTTCCGAGGCGCGAAAGCGCGGGGCAAAGGTGCCAAGAAAATAGCGCCGAGCCATTCATCCTCGGTTGATAAATAAGGCCCGCTTTGATATGCTTCTAATGATTTTAGGAACAAGTGGAGGCGTGCTTGAGTGGCTGAAAAGAGCATCCTGCTAAGATGTTAACCGGGAAACCGGTTCGAAGGTTCGAATCCTTCCGCCTCCGCACATTCGTTCGTTTGATTCACAGTAAATTCATTATGACGATCCTATTATGGATAGGATGAATAAAAAGACCACCGTCATAATGTTCATAGCAACTTTTTCCGTCGCGGGGCTGGGCGCTTTGACGATGGGTTTTGCGGCATACGCCCTTTTATTACATCATGAGGATTATGAAAATTGCATGAAGTCCCTTAAAAGAGACCCTCTCAACGCGTAGCCTACAGTAACGCACTCAAAACTTCTTCGGTTTTTCGTACCACCCCGATGCGCGGAAATGTTTTGGTGACGGTAAACGTATGTTCTTCAGCCGACATGGCAGCCATCGCATCCTCTGCGAAGATCTGATGGTAGCCGTATTCGTACGCAAAACGTGCAGTGCTTTCCACGCCGATATTGGTCGCGATACCACAGAGCACCATCGTCGTGATACCACGCCGGCGGAACTCCAAATCGAGCTCCGTACCGTAGAACGCACCCCATTGGTGTTTAGTGATCACAAAATCGCCGGGCTTCGGCCCCATCTCCGGAACGATCTCCGCCCAATCCGCCCCGGGGGTTTGCGTCCATGGCGGCGTGTCGGTGATCGGACGCAACGCATCCTTCCCGTCCGGCGACGGCGTCACCCGCACCAGAAACACCGGCATGCCATCTTTTCGAAATGCGTCCGCGAGCGCCGCCGCATTTTTAATGACCATCCCAGCATCATGCGGCGCGACTTCCCTGCCTGCGATCCCTTTTTGGAGATCAATGACTACGAGCGCGGTTTTTGTTTTATCAATAGAGAGGTTATTCATATATGTCATACTACCACGCCCACTAGGTTTTTTATCATTGCGCGAACGGCGTTGCTCCGTGCCAGTCGGCGGTAAATGTTTTCATGAGTGATTCAATAATGCGTTGATCGGAGATCATAATCCCTAGCTCGCGATTATTATTGAGCGACCCTGCGGAAAAATTCTCCGACCCCAGGAACGCGCGAGCTCCTGCGGTTTCACCATCAATAATAATCATCTTGGCGTGGATATAGAGCGGCGCATCATCTGCATCCGGATACGTGCGCACGTGAGCACCCGCAGTCGTAAGCTCTTCAAATTCCCACTTCCATTCGCTCGCGCCAGTCATATCCACATACACCCCAACACCGCGGCGGGCGGCATCGATGAGGGTTTTCGTTATAGCAGTATCAGCCATCTCCTCGTTGTATATATAGAGCGATTTTTTCGCACTATCAATCAACGCGATGAGCGGCGCTTCGGAACCGGGGCTCCAAAGTAAATCATCGCTGGCATCACCATTATTGCCACCGCGCGAAGCTCCTTCAGCAGAATCGTTCTCCCAATCATCGCCAAACGTGCGCTCCACCGCGGCGATGTCGCGCGCATCCTGATCAACGATCCCAAAATCGCGCCCCGTCATATAATATTTCGAGACCAGATTAAACGTCATAATAAGCGCGCGATTGCTGTCTACGACAAGCGTTTTTTGGTGCGTCAGAGAAAAATATGCCGGCGACCATCGCACCGGCACGCCATGCGAAACCAAAAAATTATATGCCGCGCCATTCATGGTTGAGGATGCGCCGTTATATCCCGAACTTAAGATAACGCGCACCGCCACCCCCCGCTGTTCATCTGCCGCAAGTGCGGATTCGATCTGCGCATCGTCGAGCTCGTATATCACAAGATCAACTGACGTTGACGCTCCGCGGATCGTCGCCAGCACCGGCGCGATGCCATCATTCGGCTCGGTGATGAGCGCAAGCGAATCACTCGATGAACCGTTCAATAAAATGTTCTTTTTGCGAAGAAGTGAAATCCGCTGAGTATTGATGATAAAAAAGATTAGCGCGGCAATAAAAATAATGATCCAAAAATATTTTTTCTTCATCCATCAACCATATCATTCGCGCATTAAAAAAATATTAACTGCGCTGGAATACACCTTCCACCATGCAAACATTGACTAATCCCAATTTTATTGTTAATATATAGATAGGTATGATTTTGTAAGACAGGAGAAAGTGATGATAAAACGAGTGGTGCTTGTTTCTTTCTGGATCATCTTGCTGGCGGCGCTAACAACGCCCCAATGGACAAAGATGGTAAACCATCATGTCCCAAACGAGCGGTTAGCGCCCGTAGGATGGGTGATCGATACGTTTCCCAGCGTCCATGGCGCAACAACGTTTTACCTTTCAGCAGATGGCCCGGAGTACAAACCCGTCGCCTTCCATGGAGGGATAGGAGGAATAAGCCTCCCGCAAGTGCAAGATTATGTCATCAACAATCCGCCAGCCACGAGAGACCGTTCAGGTTCAGGTGCACGAAAGTGCATTTTTTTGTTGCCATGCATGATGAAAGTATCAAACTAACCAGTTAGTTGGTGGTATATATTGCATGTTATACTCAAAAAACAAGGCATGAAAAAGCATCTCATCGAGATTGTCGGTTGGTATGGAACTGCGGCTATTCTCCTCGCTTACGCTCTGGTGAGTTTTTCAGTCATCAGCCCAATCAACCTTTGGTATCAACTGCTCAACGCAACGGGAGCGATTGGCATCGTCGTGGTTTCATTTGCCAAAAAAGCGTACCCGCCTGGCGTACTGAATATCGTTTGGACCATTATCGCTCTGATTGCGATCGCAAGGATGGCCTTCTGACATTTTTCGCAGTCATGCGAAAATGGAATGATGATACACAAAAAAACGTCGTAATCCCGATTGCAAAATCTGTGGCAGCTATCGGACAGTGAAGCGTGGGTCGAGAAACGGTTTGAAAAGGTTTTTTTGCACGAAAGGTCGCCACTCTTTTTCGGTTGACCACCGGAAGAAACCAGGGCCATTGTGGATTGCCTATGTCGATGGCACGCCTTTGCGGAAGCTCGGCGACCAACTTGGAAAGTCAGCGGCGCAGGTGCATGCGCAAATCAAGCAGGAGATGAACGCACTGCCTGACAATACGAGATTGAGCTTGGACTACGGTCTCCGGTGGTCCGGCCGGCTCTGTATTGATGGCAAGTACGTGAAGGTGAAGGGCTATCCCAAGAAAATACCCTTCATCTATGGCATCGATTACCTGACCCACGACATTCCCGTCGGCATCCTTACGTTTGCCGAAGATGAAAATTCATTTTTGAAACTGTTCCGATTGTTGAAGACGTGCAAGTATCCCTTGGCCGTCGCCATCTGCGATGAGGTGGCAGGGATACGCAATCCATTGAAGCAGTATTTTCCCAAAGCAAAAGTGCAGATATGCCAGAACCATTACCTTGAAAACCTGCGTCAGCGGTTGAAGGTGCGGACGGACAACACCTATGCGAGATTTTTCTCACGGGTCTACCAAGCGTTTTCTCCCGACGTGTATCACGTGAAGCGCGATCTCATGCTTCAGCATATCTACATGGACTACCGGCACGACCCGATGCTCCGGCAGATACTTCTTGAAATCAATATACGGATGCCGGAGCTGTTCGCATTTTCATACAAGCAGAACAACTGTCCGAACACCAACAACCTCATTGAGTCATTCAATTCGCACATGCAGGGACGCTTGAAAAGCATCAAGGGCTTCGAGAAATTCACATCAGCGCAGCGGTGGCTCAATGCGTGGATGATACGGCGACGAACCAAGCCATTCACCGATTGCGAAGAGCCATTCAAACATCTGAATGGCAAATGCTCACTCGAAGTCGTCTTGAAACCGACTGTCGATTTTCCGAAAATCCTCGGCGTCAAACCACCGAAATTCGGGAGCAAAAAATCGGCGAAATCGCCGGAGAAAAACACCCGAAACTGAACGGACACAGCCACGATGCCAACGAAAGGCATGCGGGTCAAGCTGGATCTTGATTGTGATCGATACGAACCATTCTCCGTCGGTACTCCGAACGCTGGATGCCGACTGATCGGATGGAGCGAAGACAGCAGTTCGCCGCCCACTATCCCCAATTAGGCCAGCCCTAAAAACTGTCCGACCCAAGAGGCCCCGCCCGCGCGAGGCCCCTTTTTTTATAAATTGTAGCAAATCAATAATTCCATTATGCTAATGAACGACTATGGCAACCCCAAACGATAAGAACTTTTGGCTCGAACTCCCCCGCCCGATCATGGCGATGGCGCCGATGGCGAACGTCACCGACGAGGCTTTTCGCCGCATGTTCGCAGAATGCGGCAAGCCGGACGTCTTTTGGACGGAATTCGTTTCGGTGGAGGGCCTACTTTCACGCGGGCGGGAAAAACTTCTGACCGATCTGTGGTTTAGCCCGGGCGAGCACCCAATCGTAGCACAGATCTTTGGCGGCAAGCCGGAGCAGTTCGAGGAAGTGGCGCCGCTCATAAAAGAGCTCGGTTTTGACGGCGTCGATATCAACATGGGCTGTCCCGACCGTGGCGTGGAAAAGTCCGGCGCGGGCGCGGGACTGATCAAAACCCCGGCAATTGCAAAAGAAATCATCCGCGCGCTCAGGCGCGGCCTGAATAACGGAGCCGATGACACGGGCGGCTTACCAGTTTCCGTAAAGACCCGGCTCGGCTACCGGAGTACTGACGAGATGGATGAGTGGCTCCCCGCGCTATTAGAAGAAGATCTCGCGACACTTACCGTCCACCTCCGCACCCGTGCCGAGATGTCCGACGTGCCGGCGCACTGGGAGCTGGCACATAAAATAGTAGCCATGCGCGATAGGATCGCCCCAAAAACCATCCTTCTTGGCAACGGCGACGTCCGCTCACTCGAAGATGGGCGAGCAAAGGCAAAAGAATCTGGCATGGACGGGGTAATGGTGGGCGCCGGCGTCTTTGGAAACCCGTGGTTCTTCTCTGGGCGAGTGCCAGAGCTCAAAGAGCGACTTGAACGCCTGGTAACCCATACCGAACTCTTTGAAAAGCTCTATCGGAGCGATAACCCCAAAACCATCGGTCATGGCGGCCGGTTAAAGAACTTTGACGTAATGAAGAAGCATTATAAATCGTATACTACAAACCTTAGTGATGGCCATGGCGGTCTAGATGGCTCAAAAGAGCTCCGCATCCGGCTGATGGAGGCAGAAAATGCGGCCGAGGTACGCAAAATAGTCCAGGATTTCCTTATAAAATTATAAAAACGGCCATTGGCCGACCCCAGTCACCGCCGGTCGCCAAAGGTTGACTTTTTGGGCAGGGTCTGCTAAGATTACTCCACAAGTAAATGAGTACTAATATATACCCCGTGAGGGGCTTTTTTATTGGGAAAGCGGGCCAAATCCTTAAGGTTTTGGTGGTCATAGGCCTTTTGGCCTATCCGGCTACCATTCAGGCCGATACGATAGCCCCGAACGCGCAAGCCACTGGGCTTGTAACGACGGCTACCATCCCGGCAATTGCAACCACGCCCGAAACGCTCTCATTAACGCCCGCCAACACCCAAACCGTCTGGGTAACGGCCTATACGAGCGACCCGGACGAGACGTCCGACCACCCCCTGATCACCGCTTCTGGTGGCATGGTTTATGATGGCGAGGTGGCAGACAACTTACTCCCCTTCGGAACCAAGATCCAGATCCCTTCGCTCTTTGGGAATAAGATCTTTACCGTGGAAGACCGTACCAATGCAAAGTTCAGCGGTCGCCTCGACATCTGGATGCCTACCCTTAGCAAAGCGATAAACTTCGGCATCCAGCACGTACAGATCGTCATTCTCGACTCCAATCTGGCGTTGAAGTAAAATATCCTTATATGAAGGATATCGCTAAGGGATTCAAGCAGTTCATTTTGCGTGGGAGCGTGGTGGATTTGGCGGTCGGCGTTATGGTCGGCGCCGCATTCAATAGCGTAGTCTCCTCTCTCGTTAAAGATCTTATGACTCCGTTTATCTCGGCAATCTTTAAGCAGCCAAATTTTTCAAACTTCTCCTTCACCATCCACGGTAGCCAGTTCCTCTACGGCGATTTCATCAATAACCTCATCTCATTCCTTATCACTGCGGCGACGATCTATTTTATCATCGTGATTCCTATCAACAAGCTGAGTGGCATGCGCAAAGGCCCGGCGCCGGAAGCGACGACGAAGATCTGCCCTGAATGCCTCAGCAATATTCCCGCCAAAGCCCACCGTTGTGCGTACTGCACAAGTGTGCAATCCTAAAATACCTACGGCGGCGATCAAAACGTACCTTTCGGGCACGCCATACGTTATAGGGGTGTTGTTTTGTGTTAAAATATAAGTCCCATGGCATCTTCCTCAAAATCCGGCATCAACCGTGATACATTTTTTAACGGCGCGACCATCATCGCACGGCAATTGAAGCCGTACAAAAAAATACTCATCTGGCTGAGTATTTTTGGATTACTGAATGCAACAGCAAATGCATTTGTACCACTCGTTTCAGGAAAGATCTTCGACGCGATCATTAAAATTTCCCAAAATCCGGCGGCGATACTCATGCCGTTCATTACCCTCCTTATCGTCTGGGGTATCTTACAGCTCTTCACCAACGTCATCAGCTGGTGGACCGGGTTTCAGAACGATAAGTTGAGTGCGATTCTTGAGGCCGAATACACCGCAGAAGGTTTCGGTAAGCTTTTTGAAATGCCGCTCGCATTCCATACCATGCAAAAACAAGGAGACACGAGTGATCGCATTAATCGCGGAGCAAACTGGCTGTCGAATATCGTCGGGAGCTCGCTCTTAACGCTTCTACCCAGCTTTCTCAGTATCGGCGTCGCTCTCATTATTACTTTTTTTATGAACTGGCAACTCACGATAGTGCTTATCGGAGCCATTGTCATCTATGCAAGCATTCTTTGGAATGCTGTTCCGCGCCTGAGCGGACTCCAAAAGCGCATGCATCGCGCATACAACCGTGCATATGGCAATTCTCATGATGCACTCGGAAATATCCGCGAGATCAAACAGGCAGCAACGGAAAAACAAGAAAAGAAAAAAATCCGCCTTAATTTTGTTAACCGTGCTGCTGCATTCTGGGTGGACCTCAACACCATCTTCGCACGACTTACATTCGCGCAGAAGATGCTCGTATCACTTACCCAACTCTCTATATTTATCATCTCTATCTTTTTTGTACGAAACGGCACACTTACGCCAGGCGGACTCGTTGCGTTCAATGGATACGCGGCGATGATCCTCGGCCCGTTCGTATCCCTCGGTCAGCAGTGGCAAACCATCCAAAACGGACTCGTGGCGATCGTCCGCGCAGACAAGCTACTCGCAACGCCGATCGAAAATTATATGCCGGTCGGTGGCGTATCTCCCGAGAAATTGAGTGGCGATGTTGAATTCCGCGATGTCCGCTTTTCATATAAAACCAATAGCGAGACGCTTAAAGGCATCTCGTTCCACGCGCGCGCCGGGCAGAAGATCGCGCTCGTCGGCGAATCTGGCGTGGGCAAAACTACGATCATCGACCTCCTCTCCGGTTTCTATTTCCCGCAGCGCGGCCATATTTTGATCGACGGGGTCGACATAAAAAAGATGAATCTGCGTAATTACCGCTCGCACATCGGCATCGTGCCGCAGGAGCCGACGCTTTTCAACGACACGATCGAGGCGAACATCCGCTACGGCAATCCCGGAAAATCGACCGATGAAATGGTGGCCGCGTGCCGCGAGGCCTATGCGCGGGAGTTCATCGAAGCATTCCCCAAGAAGTACAAGACGATCGTCGGCTGGCGGGGCGTCAAACTCTCCATCGGGCAGAAGCAGCGCATCGCGCTCGCCCGCGCCTTTTTGCGCGGCCCGGATATTCTCGTGCTCGATGAACCCACATCCGCGCTCGACGCAAAGTCCGAACACTTGATTAAAGCATCTTTAGAAAAGCTGATGGCTGGGCGAACCACGTTCATTATTGCGCACCGTTTGTCGACCGTACGCGAGGTGGATTTGATCTTAGTATTGAAAGACGGCACGATAGTGGAACAAGGAACGCACGATGCGCTCGTGAAAGTGCCAGATGGAATTTATCGCGGCTTGTACGAGATGCAAACGGGGTTTGCTCAATAGGATAAAGAACGGCCACCGGATATAAACCCGGTGGCCAGCGGAAGATAAACGCACCTATTTAGGCTGATGCTGTAAACATTATACCAAAAAACGCTATGAGCGCGACAGCAATGCCAATCAGCGCCGCATAGATAAAAATCTGCTGCGCTTTTTTGCGATCCTTCGCGCGAAACTCGGCTTGCGATACCGTGTCGGTCTTTCCGACCGCCGGACCAAAGTTAAAGACTCCCCTCATCCCAAAGCCGGCACAGAAATGCATAAATCCCTGAAGGAATCCATTCGCGGAAAAGAACACCGGAATAAACAGCACGAGCCGCCACGCCGCAGACGCCCCAAGCCATACGAGCAGAGCCCAGAGGACGATCGTTATTAAAAGCCCCCACCATCCAAGCCGCTTCCGCATGCGGACCTCCGCCGGTCCGATATTGCACACGCCGGGGATGTATTGATGAGAGAGTTGTTCCATGCACTTATTATACCTTTCTCTTCATCAACCAATCGGGCACCGGACTAAAAACGATCTCCGGCCAGTTATCAATCTCCTTTTCCGTCACATCGTAATATTTTTGATATGCCGGCTCCACACTTCCGTAGAGCGCTTGATCTAAATCCAATTCGAGCTTCCCAACCACAGATTTAAGCTCATCTTCGGACGGCGCTTCAATCTCAACAAACGTCGGTATCCACGGCCACGTATCAATCGTCACTTCCACATCATCCAGAATCCACTTCTCACGACGTGTCTCCTGATATGACACCAATCGAAGCTGAGCTGCGGCCAAAATTCCGCACGCATCATCAAAATTGGAAACCTCAATGGATATTTCTTTCGTCCCGTGGAGTGTTCGATCCACAACCTTCTTATAGCTCATCGTAATCTTGTCGCCCTCATCCCGCACCCGAAGCCAATCACTCTGTTTATTCGTTGGATGTTCAAACACCTTTCGCTTCATCAAAACCTCCGGATGGATAAGCTGAGCACCGAGTTCATTTAATTTCTTCCGCATCGCTTGCGGGTTAGCATCTAAAAACTTTGCCTCGATCTCAGTTTTCATAACATTATTCCATTCCCCTCCTGCTCCCCTTCAACATCCAGTGCACAAACCACGCCGAGAGTAACCCAACGACCGCCCCACCCGCGATATCCAGCGGCCAGTGCACGCCGGCGTAAATCCGCGCGAAGCCCATAAGCACCGCGAGCGCAGAGAACCACCATCCCCACTTACGGTTTGCGAACCAGACAGTGAGCGCGAGCGCGAAGAACCAGGCGGCGTGCCCCGACGGGAACGACCACGCGCTCTCATTAAAGAGCGGCATAAAGTTATAAAAAGAGAACGGGCGCGGTTCGTGGTAAAAATAGCGAATGACTTCCGTCACGATCCCACGCGCGAGGATGATCGCCAGCGTGCCTTCACAAAACAGATACACCTTCCGCCGCCATCCCTTTTGGTAATATACGAGCACGAGGAATGCGAGTACCAAAAGATATGGCAGATACTCCGCAAAGAATATCGCGAGCACATCCCAAAACGCATTATGATGGCCGACGGCATAAAAGAACGGGAACAACTTCTGATTGAGAGAAAACATATTTATCTATTATATCATTCCTGCCGCCCACAAAAAAACACCCTGACAAAGGGTGTTTTTTTGTTTGTGCTACTTGCGAACGTACGGCAACAGCGCCATGAACCTGGCCTGCTTGATGGCGGTCGCCAGCTTGCGCTGATGCTTTGCGCAGATGTGCGTGTGGCGCGGGTCGATGATCTTTGCCTGGCTCGAAACGAACCGACGCAAAAGATCGATCTCTTTATAATCGATGTTCTTGAGGTTCTGCGAGCAGAAGAAACACTGTTGTGATATTGCGATGGGGGTCATGATGATAGTTATCGTTATACTTTTCTGACTTGAAGCGAATCCAGCTCGACCGCAGTATCCCTTCCGAAGATCGGCACCAGCACCTTGATGCTGCCCTTCTCTTCGTTGACTTCGGAGATCTTGCCGTCGTATTCCTTGAAAGGACCGTCGGTTATTTTTACCAGATCGCCCACCTTTAAGTCAAGGATCATCTTCTTGTCGCCTTCGCCCGTACGCGCGAGGAGGAAATCTACTTCGTCCTTGGAGAGCGGCGTCGGCGTCGTGTTATCGGGACCGACGAAGCCGGTCACGCGCGGCGTGTTGCGCACCACGTACCATGAATCCTCCGTCAGGATCATCTCCACAAGTACGTAGCCCGGATAGATCTTCTCTTCTACCGTCGTACGCTTGCCCGCCTTCACTTTTATCTTCTTCTCCTTCGGCACGAGAATGTTAAAAATCTTATCACCCATCGCAAGCGACTCGACGCGCTGTTTAAGATAACGCGAGACCGCCTCCTCGTAGCCCGAGTACGTCTGCACCGCGTACCACTGGCGTACCGCCGGCTTTTCGTTTTGCGTGCTTGAGTTGGGATGAGTCAATGCCATGATATCTATTACTATATTATGATTTTACGATTACGCCAAAATAAAAGTTTTGATCAGGTACGAAAAAAGATAATCGAATGAACCTAAAAAGACCGCGAGGCCAACGGCGATCCCGATGACGATAAAGGTAAGGCGCGTCGCCTCCTGGCGGGTTGGCCAGTTGACGTGACGAATCTCGTTCTTTGCCTCACTGAAGAAATTTTTTATACTGGCGAACATGATTTGCTGTTTTTTCTCAATTAAAATACCGCTATACTCGCGGTTGGAGGTAAGAAGAGTATAGCATCCAATTGGGCTAAACGTCAACTGGGAGGCAAAGAGAGGGAGGCATTCTCCAACCGGGCTCACCCTTCGGGATGGTTGGAGAATGCCTCCCTCTCTTTGCCTCCTTGGTAAAAATAAAAAGAAATATCAACCCGTATCGGGGCACACGCCCGAGCTATGCCCATGCACAGCTCGGGTGGCCGGTGGACCCGGCGGGAGTCGAACCCGTTTTCTCCGTTTGTTAAAGGCGGAGTCTTACCAGATAGATGACAGGCCCATCGCCACCGGCAAAGAAATAATAACCAATGTGCCATTAAAACTATCTAAAACATAAACAACCCCTCTAGGGGTTGTTTATGTAACAAACGGAGATCTAACCTGCCGTCTCGGCAGACTCCCGCCTCGCCTATTATTTTAGCCCCGATAAAAGAAAAGTCAAAAATGATTTAATGATTTTTTAATGAGGATTATGCTATGAATTTGATATGCCGCCACCGGGATATTATCGAAAGCGTCGCGAGAAACTTATGCGCAAGGATCCGCATTGCTATTGGTGTGGAAAAGAATTAACTCTCTATCCAGACTATCGCAGCGAGGGGTTCAAATTCATGCCGGAAGATTATCCCACCGTAGACCATCTCACTTCCAGATTCATGGGCCCAAGAAAAAATGGCGACGGAAAGACGCAGGTTGTTGTTATCGCATGTCCACAATGTAATAACGCACGAAATGTCGTTGAATGCCAACAACACATCTGGCGCACCCGATGGAAATCTGCATCTTTCCCTTTTCCTCTCCGATGGCTAGGGAAGATACTAAAGCGATCTCGATTTTAGATAGGATAAATCTATGTGTGGCTGGATGGCGAGAGAGACGAAGTTCAAATAAAATTGACAGATTAATAAAGTAATGTATTCTATCTTCACCAGAAAGGAGTTAGTTGAATGGGCCAGGCCTCGAAGCTACCAACTAAGTTTAGATTTGCAATTTCAAGATCCAACAACGAAGAAGCCTTCTTGGGCGCTCTCGGAAAAGCAATCGAATGCCGAACGAGCGACACCCCGCCACCAGGATATGGGGCGTGGAACCAAAAAGGGATTTACTTCAGCACAACACCCGATGCTGTGGATGGAAAAACTCTTTTCTATGCCCTGATACAATTTGAATGCGTGCCGACCGATCAGATATAGTATCCCCTCCTGCGGCCACCGAATATCGGTGGCCTTTTTTATTTAAACACTACCACCACCCTCGCCAATAAATTTTAAACGTCCAAATTCTGCACGGTCGCGGCATGAGCCTGGATAAAATTCTTGCGCGGTTCCACGGCGTCGCCCATTAACGTGTCGAAAAGCTTGTCGGCTTTCTCGGCGTCGTCCACCATCACCTGCTTCATCAAGCGCACCTCCGGATTCATCGTGGTCTCCCAAAGTTGTTCTGCATTCATTTCACCGAGACCTTTGTAGCGCTGGATATTCGGTTGACGCTTGCCGTCACCCTGTCCTTCAGTGACGCCTTCCGGGGATTCGGCGCCTTCCACGCCCTCTTCTACTATCGCGGCTTCGGCTGCAACATCAGCAAGTTCCGCGAGCGTGGACGGCGAGGCTTTCTTGCTTGCCTTGCCAGCAGCTGCAGCCTTGGCACTCTTTGCCGGAAGCGCTGGCGCGTTTTTTTGCATTTCTGTAATCACCTTATCTTTTTCCTCGTCGGAAAATGCGTACTTGATATTCTTGCCAAGCTGGATGCGATAGAGCGGCGGCTGGGCAATATACACATAGCCACCGTCCACAACCTCGCGGAAGTAGCGATAGAACAATGTGAGTAAGAGCGTGCGAATGTGCGCACCATCAACGTCAGCATCTGTCATGATGATGATCTTGTGGTAGCGCAACTTTTCCATACTGAACTCTTCGCCGATCGCAGTGCCGATCGCGATGACGAGAGAGCGAACCTCCGCGTTCGCAAGCATCTTGTCCAGGCGCGCGCGCTCCACGTTCAGCGGCTTACCACGCAAAGGCAAGATAGCCTGCGTGTGCCGGTTGCGGCCCTGCTTGGCGGTGCCTCCTGCAGAATCCCCTTCTACTATAAATAGTTCCGACTCCGCCGCGATCTTGGATGTGCAATCAGCGAGCTTGCCCGGGAGCGTGAGTCCTTCGAACGCGCCTTTACGCAGAACTGTCTCTCGCGCCGCCTTTGCTGCAAGCCGCGCCTTCGAAGTCAGGATTACCTTCTGGATGATCGCCTTGCCTTCCGCCGGATGTTTTTCTAAAAATTCCTTCAGCGCTTCGTTCACAACGGACTCCGTCGCAGTGCGCGCCTCCGGATTGCCAAGCTTGGCCTTCGTCTGCCCCTCGAACTGTGGATCGCGCAACTTTACCGATAGCACGGCAACAATGCCTTCGCGCACATCATCGGCCGTCAGGTTCTCTTCCTTTTCTTTCAGATACCCCTCGGCGCGCGCGAAGTTGTTGAGCGTACGCGTGAGCGCGGAACGAAAACCGGTCAAATGCATACCGCCCTCTGGAGTAAAGATATTATTCGCGAAACTCATTTCAGTAACGCGCGTGTCGTCGATATACAAGAACGCCGCCTCGATATCCAATTTCTCTGCTTCTTTTTCCACATAAAAAATATCTTCGTTGAGGCGATTCTTTTTCTGTGACAAAAACTTTACATACGAGAGCACGCCGCCTTCGAAATAAAATCCGTAGAAATATGGCACCGGCTTGCGGCGGTCATAAAAATTAATCCGAACACCTTTCGTAAGGTATGCCTGCTGGCGCAAACGCTCCAATATAACCTTGTCACTGAATTCCATTTCGGAGAATATCTGCGAATCGGGAGAGAACGTCGTCTTCGTGCCATGACGCTTGGACGCGCCGAGCTTCTTCACTTTATATTCCGGAACACCGCGCTTATATTCCTGCACGTACGATCCACCATCACGCTCCACTTCTACTTTGACCCACGAGGAGAGCGCATTGACGACAGAGGCGCCGACGCCGTGCAATCCACCGGAAACTTTATATCCCTCGCCGCCAAATTTTCCTCCAGCGTGAAGCACGGTCATGACCGTCTCGAGCGTTGACTTCTTCGTCTGCGGATGGATATCCACCGGAATGCCACGGCCGTCATCCTGGACGCTCACTTTATTATCCGGCAAAAGTTCGACGGTAATATTCTTTGCATATCCCGCCATCACTTCATCGATGGCATTGTCTACGATTTCCCAGATCAAGTGGTGCAATCCCGTGGCGCTCGTGGAACCGATATACATACCCGGACGAAGCCGAACCGGCTCCAATCCCTCAAGAACGGTGATGTCTTTTGCGCCATAGGTGGAACTCCCTTTATTGCTATTCTTAACCTCTGCTTTTGGAGCTTTTTTTGATTCCTTCTTTGATTCTTTTTCGGCCATTTTTATTGGGGTTTTTACTTATTTTTCGTTAAAAAATGCCCCTGCGGCAATACAAGTATTTTAGCATGATTTAGAGGAAAAATCCAAAGTAAATTATCCGCGTTTTTCGCCCAAAGAAGATGACACCGTCATCGCTATTCCGTCTATCTTTCCTTCAAGATTCGATACTCGATCGATTAGCGTGGTTATGTGTTCTTCCAACTTTTTTATGTCTCCTTCTATGCGGGAAAAACCAATCTTAAGATCATCTACTGTTTGCAATTTTCTCCCCACCGCAACCGACCACCCTGCCGTAAAAAGCAGGGCGGTCACAATACTACTAGAGATGGTATAGAGTGCATCCATGGTAAATGATTTTGTATTTGATTTTATGATAGTCTTTTCTGTCATAGAGTCAAAAATGATTTAATCTATTTTTAATGAATCCTAGAACTTCGTCGTTTGCGGGCTTCCCAACCCCGTCACGTAATCGTATCGCTTGCGCGCATCGCAGTAATACTGGCAGGTGCCGTTCGATCCGCTCGTGATATCACGGAAGTACTTGAGCGTGCTCGTGGAAGCCTTGTCAGTGTAGAACTTATCAAGCGCGGCGGTATCGCCAAGCGCCTGGATGGCGGCCCACTGCGGAGCGCCTGCGCTCGTACCGCCGACGGTGTCCCACGCACCTTTTTTCTTTGTACCGGTGCCCGTGGTGATATAGATAGGGTATCCAGACGCGGGATCTGCATTGTAGGAGACATCCGGAATCGCACGCATGCCGTTCGCCTTCGAGATCTTGTACGACGTCTGGTATGCGGGCTCTTTTTCATATGCACTCACACCACCACCACTTCCCGACCATGCGCTCTCAGCAATCAGCGTGCCGCTCGATGCCAACTGCAACGACGTGCCACCGACGCCGATCACATTCGGCGAGGACGCGGGCCAGCTGGCTCCCGTGCCATCGTCACCAGATGACGCAAAGAATGCGATACTCGAACTCGTCTTGCTTTCAAAATGCGAATCCTCCGAAAGCTCGTCGGAAAATTCCGCGCCGCCCCAGCTCATCGAAACCGCAACGACATCCTTGCGCGCGGCGGCGTAATCCACGGCGCTCATCAGATTCGCACCGGATGGCGTCTTTGCCTCTACGAGTAATATCTTTGCGCTCGGCGCGATCGCGTGCGCCCACTCCACGTCGAGCGATGTTTCCATGGCCCAACCGCTGTTCGATGCGGTCGAACTCGCCATTTTATGTTTTTCGAAACAGCCATTTGCGGTAGTACACGCTGGCAGATTGAACTGTTTATCAAACGCTGCCAGATCACTTTCCATATTCGTGTCATCGTACGCATCAATAAGCGCGATCGTCCCCTTTCCGCCAGTGGCAGGAAGGTTATAGATCTTTTTTATTTCCGCCGGTGTCACGCCGGAAGGCGTCGTTTGTGCCGACTTGAATACGTGCACCGGCGGCGTCCCCTGAAAATCCGAAAACCGATACGCCGCCTGTGCGGCACCCACGGGAACAAGCGCGGAAGCGGCCGCGAGGAACGCGACAAGCACCGCAGATAGTTTTTTTGTTTTCATACCCCGAGCGTAGCACAGAGGGCATTAAAACTATCTAAAATGTAAGAAAAATAATGCCTTCATTGTCTCGCTCCAGCGTAAGCACGCCCACTCGCTCGACAACGAAGGCATTATTTTTCAATATCACTTAAGAGAGGCTACCAAATCTTTACACGATCACTATCCTCGCGATACAGCTTTTCGCCCGGCTTTACGTCAAATGCCTTATAAAATTCCAGCATATTGGAAAGCGAGCCATTCACGCGATACACACCGGGAGAGTGCGGATCTGTTTGTATCCGCACTCGTAATGCTTCATCGCGAAGATTTTCACATTCTGTCACGGCGTAACTCGAAAAAAATCTTTGTGCTATAGCTTTATTGGCTTCCATCGCTACATCACCGCCAAGCGCTAATACCAAGCCATCATACGCGATAAGGAGACCCCCCAAATCAGCGATATTCTCACCCAGCGTAAGCTTTCCGTTCACATGCAAGCCGGGTAACGGCTCATAGGCGTCGAATTGTTCTGCGAGATGTGCGGTTTGTTTATCAAAACGCCCCTTGTCTTCATCAGTCCACCAATTTTGCAGATTGCCATGAGCGTCGAAGAGAGCACCCTTATCATCAAATCCATGGGTGAGTTCATGGCCAATGGTCGCACCGATGCCACCGAAATTAGTGGCATCATCCGCAGCCGGGTCAAAAAATGGTGGTTGCAAGATCGCCGCAGGGAAAAGTATCTCGTTCATAGTGGGCGAATAACACGCGTTCACCACCTGCGGCATCATATACCATTCCGTCCGATCCACCGGCTTCCCGATCTTTCTCATTTGCCGGTCGAATTCATCTATATGAGCTGCCAGATAATTCTGCAGATAGGAATCGGTGGCGATCGTAAGCGTAGTAATATCTTTCCACTTATCAGGATACCCTAATTTCCTGGCTATGTTCTCAAGTTTCGCGATCGCCTTTTGCTTGGTTTCAGGACTCATCCAATCCAACTTCTCGATACGCGTTCTATATGCCGCAGTAAGATGATCAACGAGTGTATTTATTTTGGCTTTCGCGCTCTCGCTGAAATGTTTTTCGACGTAGAGCTGACCCACTGCCTCATCGAGCATGGCATTGACCACACCAAGCACCCTCCGCCAGCGTGGCTTCATCTCTGTTGCGCCGCCGAACGTACGCCCATAGAAATCAAACCATGCCCCCTCAAAATCCTCGCTCAAAAAATTAGCAAACCCGTTCAATACGTGCCATCGCAGATATGCCTTGATGTCATCTATCGAACATTCCTCGAAAATAGCGTTAACTTCCTTTATAAATTCCGGTTGAAGCACAATTATGTATTCGGGAATCGGCACCTGCATACCCTCGAGATACTTTACCCAATCCACGCGCGGCGCAATCGCCGAAAGCTCAGCGAGCGTCATCTTGTGATATTGCTTTTCAATGTCACGCAATTCCACATGCGTCATTGATGCGCGGGCAAGGCGCACTTCGATGTCAACAAATTGCCGTGACACCGGTCGATATCCGACAATAACTGCCGAGAGCGCAAGCATTCCTTCTGTGTAGGATGTATACTTCACGCGAATATCGCGACTTTTTTCATCATCGTTCAGATAATAATCTCTATCGGGCAAGCTCAAGCCATTTTGACCAAGATACAATACTATCGCTTCACTATTCTTCATATCTTGGTCAGCCATAGGTGCCCAGAAGGCACCTACTCCTCGCCGGTGCAAATATCCCAGCAATGCCCCGAGTCCTGCAATGTCGGAGGCTCCGTCAATCATGGCAAAAATATCTTTCAATGGGGCATCCTTTAAAGTATTCACTTTTTCAACATCCATGCCGGTCTGATAAAAATCTCGTACTTTTCTGGCATTTTCATCCAACACGATGCCAGGGGTATGATCCGTCTCCGTGATCCCATCAAAGATCTCCTTCAGCTGCTTTTCGACTTCGACCCGAAGTATATTGAACGACCCCCATCGCGATTCTTCGGGCGGGATAGGATTCTCTTCGATCCACGTGCCGTTTACAAAATGAAAGAAATCATCCCCGGGTTTCATAGTAATCATAGTTATCCCATTATAGGGTAAAATATCCGGATACCAAAGCCATTGGCAAAGTCACATCAAGCGCGGTATACTCTTAGAAATAAAACTATTTATCATGAAAAAATACATCATCGCAGGAGTGCTCGTGGTCGCGTTTGTCGCGTATCTTCTGTTTGCCAATAAAAACTCTACGCAGGTGGCAGCAGTAACGCCGCAAGGATCGCCCAGCACCACCGGGCCAACATCACTCCCGCCCACCAGCACCACGAGCGGCGCGGGGAATAACCCCCCAGCGAGCGACACTAGCAGCGGTGGCACAACGACCACCCCACCAATAACAAAGCCGGCTGGCCAATATAAAGATGGCACCTATACCGGCACAGTCGCCGATGCGTTCTATGGAAACCTCCAGGCAGTCGCCGTCATCCAGGGCGGTGCGCTGGTAGATGTGAAATTCCCGCAGGCTCCGAGTGGCGGACACTCAAGCGACGTCAGCGCCGCGGCGTTGCCGGCACTCAGACAGGAGGCGATTGCCGCGCAAAGCGCGAACGTCAACATCGTTTCCGGTGCCACGCAGGACAGCCAGGCCTTCCAGCAATCACTCGGTTCAGCACTCGCCCAAGCAAAGAGCTAATGAAACAAACGCGGTTTATGATGGGAATGCCCATCACCGTCGAAATTATTGATCCGCGCACAACGGAGGAAATTTTTAATGAAGTTTTTAACTATTTCGCGCATATAGATGAAACATTCAGCACCTATAAGCCAGCAAGTGAGATAAGCGCGATCAATAACGGATCGCTCGCGCCCGGCGACGCGAGCGAAGAGATGCAACTTGTCCTCGCGATGTGTGAGGAAACAAAGCGCGAGACGAACGGCTACTTTGACATTAAAACTCCGGCTGGAAAGATCGATCCATCCGGAATCGTAAAAGGCTGGGCGATCTGGAACGCGGCGAAGTTGCTTGAAAAGAATGGTTTTGAAAATTTTTATATTGATGCGGGCGGCGACATCCAACCGCATGGCCATAATGCGGATGGCAAACGATGGGCGATCGGCATAAAAAATCCCTTCAATGAATTTGAGAATGTGAAAGTGATATATGCGAGCGAGGAAGGCGTTGCCACCTCCGGCACATACATTCGCGGATTGCATATCTATAATCCACGCGCAGGAAACGAACCGGTCAGCGGCATTATAAGCCTTACCGTAATTGGCCCGAATATCCACGATGCCGATCGCTTCGCCACCGCCGCGTTCGCCATGGGCGCAGATGGCATCAATTTTATCGAACAGCTCCCCGGCTACGAAGGATATAGAATAGATAAGAATAAGGTCGCGACCATGACGACGGAATTCGAAAAATATACCATCGCATAATAGCGAAACAAAAAAAATATGAACTTCATTGACCGATTCCTAAACAACATCACGATGTATCGCCTCGTGATGTATTACCTCATAATCCTCCTCGCGATCGCGGCGATCTTTGGTGCAACGGGGATCCTGCCATACAATCCGGTCGCTATCATTTTTTCCACGCTCTTCCTACTCATCATCGCCTGGGCGACGAACGGCATTCTCGCAAAATTGATGAGTGCCCAACCGAACACGGAATCAGTTTACATTACCGCGCTCATCCTTGCCCTCATCATCACGCCGGGGATGCCGACTGATGTTTCAACGGTCATCTTCCTCGCATGGGCAGCGGTAATCGCGATGGCATCAAAGTACGTTTTCGCCATCGACAAAAAACATATCTTCAACCCTGCGGCGTTCGCCGTGGCCGTTACCGCGCTTGCGCTCAACCAATCGGCGAGCTGGTGGATTGGTGGCAATGTGCCGATGATGGCATTCGTGATCGTTGGCGGACTGCTCGTGCTCCGCAAGATCCAGCGCTTTGATCTGGCGCTCACGTTCTTTGTATTCGCCCTCGCAAGCGACGTTGTAACGCACCTGGCGTTTGATCCGGTCTCGACTATCCAAAAGGCCCTGCTTCACACCCCGCTCTTCTTCTTTGCCTCAATCATGATCACCGAACCGCTTACCACGCCGCCGACGCGGCGCTGGCGCATGATCTATGGCGCGATCGTCGGCGCGCTCTTCTCCCCCGCCATCGCCATCGCTGGGATCTCCTCATCTCCCGAGCTTGCGCTCCTCGTCGGTAATATATTTTCGTACATCGTCAGCCCGAAAGGAAAACGCGTGCTCACCCTCAAAGAAAAACAAACCGTCGGCGCCGACATTCATCATCTCGTCTTTACGACAGATAAGAAGCTAGCATTCCGACCCGGACAATATTTGGAGTGGACGCTTGGCGGCGGCACTCACAACGCCAGCTCAACCGACGGCCGCGGCAACCGCCGCTACTTCACCATCGCGTCGGCGCCGACGGAAGACACCATCCAACTCGGCATAAAATCCTATGAGCCATCGAGCAGTTTCAAAAAACAATTGCTTACAATGAAGCCTGGCGATACGATCATCGCGGGACAGCTTGCGGGAGAATTTACTCTGCCAAAAGATCCAAAACAAAAACTGGCGTTCATCGCGGGCGGCATCGGCATCACGCCGTTCCGTAGCATGGTAAAAGATCTCATCGATCGGGATGAAAAACGCGATGCGGTACTCTTCTATTCCAATCGCACCGCGAGCGAAGTGGCATACCGCGATATATTTGATGAGGCCGAAAGAAAATTTGGGATGAAAACAATCTATACCATGACCGATGGCGGCGACCGCCTCACGGCCGATATGATCAAAAAAGAAATCTCCGATTACGGGGAGCGTATGTTCTATATTTCCGGCACGCACGCGATGACGAACTCGTTCCGGAAAACATTGCGCGAAATGGGCGTCTCTCTCGCGAATATTAAAACGGATTTCTTCCCAGGATTCGCGTAGTGCTCACCACGGACACAAAATTTAATTTTCGGCGCCAACTCCCATGGGAGAAGATACTGAATACGAAGGAGTGACCTCTGAGCGAAGAGGAGGAAAAGAGGAGGGAATCACCCAATCCCCCAATTCCTTCATAAACTCTTCGCGACGCTCTTCAATGCCAATCTCCTTAAGGTGCCACCGCGGACGACACTCCGGAGTATATTCATAATGACCACACACCTCTCCATCCCTAAAAATGCGAATATGATATTGCCGCTCGAAGCTTTCGATCTTCCTTATCCCAATAATTTCCCCTTCTTCCCTCCATGCAATGAAATTATTTCCCCACCCGCGGGATTCCAGATATTTTAAGAATTCGGCAACATCCCTCCCCGGGGCAAGGGTGCCGAGCGTATAGTTGTGCCTGCTTTCATGATGGAGTACCCCGACGTTCAACAAAAAGTCCCGCCCGTGATTATGAAAAGGGGTAATCAGCCTCCAGAACACATATTTCGACCGGTTATTTATCCCTTTTGGATACGGTAAGACCGAGTCAGGGATACTCCGCCTAAGGGCTATTTCGTCCATAAATTAGCAATAAATCAGATAAAAGCCTACGAAACCATTATAGCATATCGGGGGAAATTGCACACTGATCGCCGCTCAAGAAATTTTAGCCGCTCAATTGGCATTCTCCAACCTTAACCCAGCTATCTGCCTCCCCCTCTGTTCGGTATAAGAACACCTTATCTACGATGAATTTCATAGGGACTGGGAGCGACAACGATGCGATCGCTTCATTTTTATGAACGTATAAAGAACTCCCGTAGTACAGGCTTAGATGGGGAAAATAAATATTTACGTCCTGAATCCCAAAGATATTCAGCGCTTCCTGATGATAGCTTTTTAATTCGGGGCTGTACTCCGTCTTGCAGTACAGAGCACGAAAGTAAGCCTCTTCCGCACAAATGGTTTTCGGCTCGATTTCGAACGGCCTCATCATACCCGCAAGTTTTCGGGTTTTGATCATCAACTCTTCCTCCCCTGCCTTCGGGATCCTCGCTAATAAGGTGACGTGGGGTTCAAGCTTTATGCCGTCATACCGCTCGGCGAGGGTATCTATGATATCCTGCAACTCGGTAAAAAGCTTTTTGGGCGGCAGGAAAAATAAATGATATCCGACGGTTTTACTGTCCTTGGGATCGAACATCCTAAAATTCTAACATGTCATCCGCGTGGCATTGCCAGTGCTCGAGCAGAGTTCTGCTACCAGCTCCGCTACAACTGGCTCAGCCATGCCTTCGTAATCGGACCAAAGTATCCGCTTGCAGGCATAATTCCTGCCTTCTCTTGCAATTCAATAAGTGCAGCTTTTGTGAAGGATCCAAAGTAACTGGTCGCCCCGATCGTGGCGAGCGTCTGGGCTGCAGGACCAGCATGCTGTGCAATAAGGAAAAGCTGGAGTTCGTATACATCCCCTCCTGTTGCGCCAATAGAGAGATCGCGTGCGAACGTAAACGAAGAAATCGTGGATGAGGCCTGCATTTCTGCTTCCGCCTCAAGCGCACGCAATTGGGATTCAAGAGATGCGAGGAGTGCTTCTGTCTGGGCAATCGTCATGCTCGTGGTACTCGCCGTTGTAGTAGCGGTGGAAGTGCTTGTGGTCGTAGTCGTAGTCGTAGCAACCGTGGTCGGCGCAACATATCCGCCCGATCCCCCGCTATTATTCACAACAGGAGCAGGCGTGCTGGAACTGCCGCTAGGAACAACGAGTGCGAAGGAAGAAAAATTCGAGGTAGGGAAAGAACAGATGCCTCCCGTCACCGTACAGCTCGTGAGGCTAGTCCACGTACCTCCCCCATCCTCGCTCTGATATGCCGAAAGCGTCTGACCGTTATATGAGGGACTGACCGCAATAGCAATCGTGGCTGGAGTATTGAGGGCGATAGAAGTCGAAGCGAATCCATACTGCAAAGTACCGGCGATTCCGGAATTCGCAGGGAGGTTGGTAGTGGTAGCAATGGAAGTGCTCGCGATGATTGTCGTAAAGTCAGCAGTCGAGGTGGTGGTCATCGTTGTGCTTGATGGAATACTCACCGTCGAGGAGCCGATATCTACCTGAACAGCATAGGGAAAGCTGAGTGCCGTCGTCGAGGTAACCGATCCCGCGGTCGAGGTAACGATCCCAGGGGCGACGAACGTTTGGAGGCTGGTGGTTGCGGGAAGGGTGTAATACGGGAAGGAAATGGTGGCCGCATCGCTTGAATAGATGTTGGTGCTGGTCGCGTCCTTTACCCACGCGTAGAGAGGAGTCGACGTTGCCGCTACGGTAAAGGTGTATGAAGACGGAGTGGAAGTTACCCATCCCGGATCACTATAGGACGGAGTGCTGGATGATTGTCCCACATAATATCCTATAACTCCGCCGGGCCACGAGAATGAACCGATGGGAACGGTAAGCGCGGTTGACGTTGCCGGGACAGAAAAGAACGGCGATGACGTAGGCATAGCAGGAGCAATGATTGATGGTGACGACGTACCGACACCATTCTGCGCGAACACTTCAAAGTCATAGCTTGTGCCATTAGAAAGAGCATTTATCGTAGACGTTGTCTGCGACGGAGTCGTCGTCGCGTAGAACGTGAACGTCGATGTTCCTGTAGGACGATCGTAAACAAGGTACTGCGACACTGCTAAGCCACCCGTCGAAGAAGGAGCTTTCCATGAAAGGAATGCCTGGCCGTTACCGGGGATAACCGAAAGGGTCGCAGGCCGCGTAGGAACGAGATCCGGAGTAACGCTATTTGACGCGGTTGATGAGGCGCCAGAACCGGCCGCATTCGTCGCGACAACGGTAAAGGTATATGGAGTATTGTCAGTAAGGCCGGTGATGTTGTGAATTGTGGTGGTACCATTTGCATCACCATCCACTCCTCCGGCGGGATTCGAGGTCACGGTATATCCGGTGATTACAGATCCTCCGGTGGAGGTCGGGGCAACAAAAGTCACATTTACGGAGGCATTGGTGTTCATTACCGCTCTCCGGATGAGGCCGTTATATCGGTCCGTGATGAGAATATTATTTGCGCTATCAACCCCGATACCATCGGGACGATAAAATCGTGCAGCATCGCCCGTTCCGCTCGCAGCACCAAGCGTTCCGAGAAAACCCGCGATCGTCGTTACTACGCCGCCGGGGGTCACTTCGCGGATGGAATGATTTAACCAATCAGTCAGGAAAATGTTGTCATAACTATCTATTCCAATCCAGGAAGGGATATTAAAAATTGCCGCATTCCCCGTCCCGTCCACCCCAAGGGCACAATTCCCGGGTTGTCCTGCCACGGTAGTCACCACACCAGCGGGGGTCATTTTGCGGATGGCGCACCCGCCATCTTCGTCCGCAAAAAAGAGATTCCCCATACTGTCAAACGCAAGACCGGCGGGATGGCTAAGCTCAGCGGCAGTGCCCACCCCATCCACCTCCCCACAGTTATGATAAGAACCTGCTACAGTAGAAACCATCCCGGCCGGCGTGATCTTACGTATCGTGCACCCATCATAGCTCGACGTAAAAAGATTGCCAAAACGATCCATTACAACCGCATCGGGATTGTCGAATGTTGCCGTGCTGGTCGGACCATCCACCTCATAGCCAGGAACCTCACAGGTAGTATAATCCGCACCAACGCTCGGCACACCCGCCACGGTACTTACAGAACCATCCAATGCGCTGATTTTTCGGATAAGGCAATTTTGAGTATCGCCAACATAAATATTTCCAGCAGGGTCAATACCAACCCCAGAGGCGAAAAGAAACTCAGCAGTGCTTGATGCTCCGTTGACATACCCATAAACCTCCGCTCCGGCGACTGTGGTCTCCACACCGCCAGGAGTCACTTTGCGAATATCAGCAGTATTTACATCCGACCAAATATAATCGCCGGCACTATCAACCACTCCTGATTTTGGATTACAAATTTGCGCGGCGGCTCCCGTTCCATTCGCTCCAGTACTACAAGAGCCAGATCCAGCCAGTGTTGTTACTGTTGCTTTAGCATTACTAATACTGGCAGTCACGCCCGTGGGTATCCCCGGAGTAGTAAACGGCGTCGAAGATACTATATTTGACGGACTAGAACTTCCAATGCCATTCTCTGCAATGATCTCAAAATCATAGCTTTGACCGTTCGTCAGCGCAGAAATAGTGGAGGTTGTTTTTGAAGTGGTGGTAGTTGCGATCTGGACAAAGGTAGATGATCCCGTAAACCGGTCGAGTACATCGTATTGAGTGAGGCCCGAACCTCCGGTGGATGAAGGCACGGTCCACGAAAGAGAGACTGCGGCGTTGGTAGACGTCGCAGTAAGTGAACGCGGTGCGGTTGAGGTCGTCGCGGCATGAGCCGAAGCGGCTATAAAAGAAAAAGAACAGCAAAATTGAAAACAGGAATAGCGATTTGAATAAACCTGCCGTCCCAAATTTATTTTCAATTTTCATACAATAAGTATAGCAGATTCTATGGGGGGGATTCTGCATTGGGAAAAATCTATCACGTGAGGTATTCGTTCATTGCTTTTAGCCCCGGAAAAAGCTACTCTTCGGAGATGAACAAGTTTAAGAAGCCATATGGCCCACGCACGAGCAACAGTCGTCCGGGAACAGGAGCGCGATTGGGAGCTCGGCCGACGGGACGTACGAGCTATGGCCCTGCACGTCCACGGACAACCAGCCCTCGCGATGCACGCACCTACCGCAGCGCCCGCAGTGGAGGCGAAGCATTTCCAAAAATTCGACGCGGTGTGCAGCAACTGCGGCAAAAAGTGCCAGGTCCCCTTCCGCCCCGATGGCGAGAAGCCGGTGTACTGCAAAGATTGTTTTGGCGTGCCGCGCGAGGCGATGGCAGGAAAGAAAAAATTCTCTTGCGGCGACAGCGGCAAGCTTTGGCGCCCCCACACACTTCAACACTCCGGCAATGGGTAGCGCTCCGGCGGGTGGCAAGAGCATCGCCGACCTCACGCGCCAGATCGCGGCGATGAATACCAAGATTGATACGATGTTGAAGATTTTACAAGAAGGCGGCGAAGAGGAATAAAAAGCACCGCGTTGGCGCGGCGCGACCATCACTATGCAAATCAATTCGGCAAAATTTATGCGGGGCGTAAACGGCACCGACGAACTTTTGGCTGACGGCACGCCGCAGGTGGCACTCATTGGACGATCGAACGTGGGCAAGTCGAGTATCATCAACTCGCTTACCCGAGCAGAAAAATCTCGCGCGCACGAGCGACACGCCTGGCCTCACACAGGAAATCAACGTCTACTCTATTAATAATAAATTTTATCTGCTTGATCTGCCCGGATACGGATTTGCAAAAGTCCCTGAACGGATCCGCGAGAGCCTGCAGAAATTAAACTGGTGGTATCTTTTTGATTCGGATCACATTCAGCACCACGCCGTGCTTGTGCTCGACGCGAACGTCGGGCCGTCGAAGAACGATCTCGAAATGCTGGCGCTCCTGCGCGAACATCAAAAACCGATCGTCATCGTGGCAAACAAGATCGATAAAATAAAACCATCTGAGTACGATGCGCGGCTGGCGGCGCTTACCGACCTTGCGCACGGCGCGCCGGTCATCCCCTATTCTTCAAAGACCGGTAAGGGCGTGGAGGCGTTGGTAAATGCAATATTTTAAAACAAATTTTGTATAATTAAATAACTATGACTACAATCGCCGAAGATAAAAAAGAAGTTGTGTTCTCGCGCGTTTTTGACGCAACGCCGGAACGCGTATGGAAGGCATGGACCGATCCGACGGAGGTCGCCAAATGGTGGGGGCCGGACAATGTCAGTATCCCGGAATGCAAAATAGACCTACGCGTGGGAGGAAGAATCTATATCGTTATGGAGGCAGGCGAAGCGATGGGGCAGTACAAAGGCACACGATGGCCGATGGACGGCACATTCACGCTTGTGGAACCACACACAAAACTTTTCTACACAACCAAAGCCTGGACCGAAGGCGCGGAAGAAACCACGCAGATCGATCAGACTGCGGAACTTCTCTTAACTGATGATAATCGCAAGACCAAGATGGAATTGAAGATCACCGTCAATAAAGTTGGGCCGGATGCCGGGATGGCGATACAAGGTATGCAGTTCGGATTCAACCAACAGTTCGATAAACTCACCGCATTTCTGGCAAAGACGAATTAATGCCAGGCTCCTAAAATCGCGCCCATCACCACGATGCAGGCGAGAAAAGAAATCGAATCAAAAAGCCAAAGCTTCCAGTATTTCTTCATCCATATAACATCAATAGCGGTCCACATCGCCGTGAATCCTAACCAAAGCCATGCACCAATGATCGCGCCTTTATACCAGGTCATCGGGCCCATGATGGATGAATACGAAGCAATCCAAATCATCATTGAAAGCACCGAAGCGCATACGATGTTCGTCAGAAAATTCCAGAACATCGGCTTTAACATATCCTTGAAATTCGGGTTCTCGGGCATAGTCACCTTAGCCAGCCGCATCCACGTCTTTCCGAAAAGAGGCCCGTGGAACAGAAAGCCAATAATAAAACATCCGATTGCGGAAACAAAGATAGAGAATATATTCATCTTTTTATTATATCAAATAGTGGATGCAAGCATTTTAGTCAGCGGAGAAGGAGGGATTCGAACCCTCGGTACCTTGCGGTACACAGTCTTTCCAGGACTGCCGTTTAAACCACTCACGCACCTCTCCAAGTGCTTCGGTTCAGATGATAGCAAGACCGCGCGAAAATATCCAACGGCGGACGGAAAATAAAAATCTAGCTAGAGATTCCCTGCAACGCCTTGATGCGTTGCTCGATCGGCGGATGCGTGGCAAAGAGCGTGTGCCACCACGAAGCGCCCTTGCCCTTGAACGGCGTGTCGAGCCACATATGCGCAGTGGAATCCTTGGCGGACGCCATCGGCGTGGTGTCCATCTGGATTTTTTGCAACGCGGAGATGAGTCCCTCCGGATAGCGCGTAAGTAAGACGCCCGACGCATCCGCGAGCGCTTCGCGGCGGCGCGAGATTGCAAGCTGGATCAGCATCGTGCCGATCGGCGCGAGGATGGAAAGCACAATTGCAACGATAAAGAATATTTCCTGCGCCTCGCCGTTGCCACGCCCGCGGTTGCCGCCAATGCCACCAAAAAAGAGTGAGCGCAAAAAGATGTCTGCGATGAGGGCGATGATACCCGCGAGGATCGCGGCAACCGTTGAAACGAGAATGTCGCGATTCCCCACGTGCGAAAGCTCGTGCGCGAGCACGCCCTGCAGTTCATCTTTATTTAATCTTTGCAAAGCGCCCTGCGTGACGGCCACCGCCGCATGTTGCGGATCGCGGCCCGTCGCGAACGCATTGATCTGCAATTCCGGCGTGATGTACAGCTTCGGCATCGGCAAACCAGCAGTGATCGTCAGATTCTCAACGAGATTATAGAGCATGGGGTTGTCGGCCTTCTCAATCGGCTTCGCGCGCGCAAGCGAAAGCGCGATCGATGCTGATGAATAATAACTGATCAACGAATATATCACACAAAAGATTAGCGCAAAAACCAGAATGTCCGGATCGCCGTAGTAGAGCGAAATAAAATATCCGAGTGCGCCGAACACGATAAAGAACACGATGAATAAAACCCACGTGCGCCGGATATTGGAAGCTTGGAGTGTATATAAATTAGCAGCCATTCTCTTTTATATTATATTAAATAACGAGGGGCATATGTTTTCAGAGCAATTAATCTTTCTTGCTCTAAAAACATATGCCCCTCGTTATTTAGAATTTAACGGCGACCGGCTGCTTCTCCGCATCAGTCAGATCATTCCCAAAAAAGTCCATCTTGGTGAAGCCCATCATGTTGGCAAAAATGTTTGTCGGAAAAACTTGCAACTTCGTGTTGAAATCGCGGACCATGCCGTTGTAGAAACGGCGCGCAGCCTGGATCTTGTCCTCCGTATCGGTCAACTCATTCTGAAGCGAAAGGAAGTTTTGGTTCGCCTTGAGGTCGGGATAATTTTCCGCGACGGCAAAGAGCGACTTCAATGCGCCGGAAAGCTGGTTCTCCGCGCCGGCTTTATCGGTGCCGGTCGCCTGCATGGCGTTGGAGCGCGCCTTCGTCACATCTTCAAAGACTGTCTTCTCATGCGAGGCATAGCCCTGCACCGTGGAAACAAGGTTAGGGATAAGGTCGTAGCGCCGCTTAAGTTGGACGTTGATATCGGAAAACGCCTCCTGCGTGCGATTACGCGAGGTAATAAGGCCGTTATATGCCAGCACGAGCCACAAGAGTATAAAGACGACGATCGCCAATAAGATCCACATCATGATTGTATTATACCAGGCTATACGAACTGGAGCAATCGTTGGGTGCAGATAAGAAAACCGCTCCGGAGGCATATGCCTGCGGAGCGGAATAAAAAGAATACACAGAGTATCTACTGCCCGGCCGATGACCGAAGCCGAAGCACCGGCTCAGAACGCGGGAAATCGGAAGCCAGCGTAAGAAACCCATGAAGCGCTTCTGCAGAAACAAATCCAGGCGAACACTTATCCTCATCGGCAAACATCCCTAAAAAAACGCCGACCACTCTGCCTTTTTTATTAAGAAAAGGCATTCCGGGAATCATTTCTGACAACGACACCTCATACCACACGGAAAGTGGAGCACTTCTTTCCAGCGGAAGAGGAAACATCGTCAGATGTTCATTGGACGCAGGAGGCAAGAGATCAACGCAAGCCAGGCCTAGGTTCATCACGTTGAAACCCATAGGGCGAAGACTCCCTGCGTAAGTTTCCCCCGCGATGGTTACCGCTATCTCTTCCCGCACGTTCGGCCGATTTTGCCGTTGTTCATATTCATTTACCACCGTCCACGTCGTGACGATATCACAAGAACCGTTGTCGGCAGTAAAACCAACTGCTTTTGTGACATGCATATCACGATCGGGGTTATGGCGCATATTGTCAAAGTGGGTCCACACCCTCACTACAACAGTGGCCACTTCATTGCCATGCGGCGGTTGGATTACCGTCGGTTCTTGTTCTTGAGCAGATAAGGGAATCCTCGCCACTAAAGAGATCCCAACGATGAATACCAGAATCGTACCCAAAAAACGTAGGTATTTCATAGAAAACCCCTTTCTTAGACCAACGACAATACTATTCCTACCTTCCTTATATTCCCGCTTCGCAGGATAGTCAATACGCTAACACAACGCGTGCCGGATTTTAGTAATCCCCTCCCATGCCCGGCATTCCGCCGCCCATGCCACCCGGCATCCCACCGTCTTTTTTTTCGGGGATGTTCGTCACCGCCGCACCGATCGTCAGATAATTGGCCGCAACGGAAACGGCGTTCATGAATGCGGTACGCGTGACCTTGAGCGGATCGATGATGCCCACCTCGCGAAGATCGCCGATCACTTTATTGGTGAGCGCGTTGAATCCGCGCCACGGCTTGGCTGATTCTTTTTCCAATTCGCCGATGACGCGATCCGCGGACTCGCCGCTGTTCTCCACGATCGCGCGGACCGGCGCTTCAAGCGCGCGGCGCAAGATGGAAATCGCCGCCGATTTTACCGTCTTCTCCGCATCAGGCTTCGAGAACAATTCGAAACTGACATTCAAAAGCGCGATGCCGCCGCCCGGCACGATGCCTTCCTCCATGGCCGCGCGGGTGGCGGCAACGGCGTCATCCACGCGCTGCTTCAACTCCTTTTGCGCGGACTCAGTCGGTGCGCCAACCTTGATGACGGCGACGCCGTTCGAAAGTTTGCCCAAACGCTCCTGCAATTTCTCCTTGTCGAAATCCGAGTCGCTCTTTTTGATCTGCGCCTTGATCTGCGCCGCGCGCGCCTCGATATCTTTCTTATCACCTTTGCCATCGACGATCGTCGTCACATCCTTCGTCGACACCGCGCGGCGCGCGCGGCCGAGGTCGGCGAGCTCTGTGCTCTCGAATTTCTTGCCAAGCTCTTCAGAAATAAATGTCGCGCCCGTCACCGTTGCTATATCCTGCAACATCTCTTTTTTGCGATCACCAAAACCCGGCGCCTTCACCGCGAGCACATTAAAAATGCCGCGCAGCTTGTTAACAATAAGTGTCGTGAGCGCCTCGCCATCAACATCGTCCGCAACGATCAATAATTCCTTCTTGCCGCTCTGCACAATCTTCTCGAGCAATCCCAAAATATCCTGGATGGACGAAATTTTCTTGTCCGTCACGAGCACATATGGCTCTTCAAGCACGGACTCCATCTTTTCCTGATTCGTCACCATGTATTGCGAAACATAGCCACGGTCAAACTGCATTCCTTCGACGATCTCGTACGAACTGCCGATCGTATTCGAATCGTCCACCGTCACGATGCCCTCTTTACCCACCTTTTCCATAACGGTCGCGATGAGCCCGCCAATCTCTTCATCTTTCGCGGAAAGCGTCGCCACCTCTTTTATCTTCTTATTATCATTGATAAGCTCACGCTGGCTTTCGAGCGATTTTACCACCGACGCACTCGCCTTCTTGAGCTCTTCCGCCAACTGGATCACGTTGAAGCCTTTCTCGCGGATCACTTTCTCCCCTTCGTCGATCATCGCGTGCGCGAGGACGGTCGCGGTCGTCGTGCCGTCGCCGACGTTGTCGTTCGTCTTGTCCGCCGCCTGCTTGATAAACTCGGCGCCGAGATTCTCCCACTTGTCCTCAAGCTCGATCTCCTTCGCGACGGTTACGCCATCGAACGTCACTTGTGGTGCACCGTAGCCCTTCTCTATTACCACCGCGCGGCCACGAGGCCCGAGCGTTACCTTGACCGCATCCGCCAGTTTATCAATTCCCTTCTTTATAGAAGCGCGCGCCTCCTCGTTAAATTTTATTTGTTTTGCCATGGTTATAAATATTAGCCCAACCTTGAATTAGTTTTCATTATTGTCGACAGTCCATCTACCTCCTGCTCAACGATCGCCAAAATGTCATCTTCGTCGCCAACCAGATAGGTTTTTCCTTCGAACTCCAATTCGTCCGGCCCATATTTTTTAAAAAGCACCACGTCCCCGATCTTGACCGTCATCGCCTGGAGCTCGCCCTTATCGTTCTTCTTTCCCGGCCCGACGGCGATCACTTTTGCCTTCACCGGCTTCTCCTTCTGCGCCGTATCCGGCAGAACGATGCCGCTAGCGGTCGTCTTTTCTTCTTCTATCGGCTCAAGGAACAAATGATTTGTTAATGGCTTGAAATTCATAGTATTTGAATAATTTGGCACTCGGGACTAGTGAGTGCTAGTAGAGAGTATAG
Organism: uncultured bacterium; assembly: GCA_963807165.1. Classification (GTDB taxonomy): domain Bacteria; phylum Patescibacteriota; class Minisyncoccia; order UBA6257; family 2-01-FULL-56-20; genus JAKAGE01. The sequence continues at coordinate 486,016 of CAWDZM010000001.1, forward strand.
GACAAAAAAATGAGAGTTCAAGCGCCAAATGCAGTTAAGGGAAATGCCTATAGATATCCTTCCGATGGAGTACGTGCATAAATATGATGGTCGAACCTTCTTTATCTTAAAGCCTATTCGGTAATCACCAATACGCACCCTGTAATAGCTTCCCCCATCCTGCTAACTTACTTATTCCATGCGTAAAAAGATCTTTTTGAGATTCCGCTACGGTAACAATTTCCAAGCAAAAAAGACTCACGCGCCGTTGTATTACCGATTCGAGTGTCTGAAAGTCTTTTTTAAATATGAAGGCTTGAATTCTGCCTTCATTATTTACAATTTCAAAAATTTCTTAGCCTCTTTAAGGGGAATATTTTTTTCTCCTTCTGTTTCCTGCATCATCTTCCCAAGAGCGTATGATTCTAAGGCATCTTCCAAGGCCTCAATGGCTGCAAGTCTTGTCTTCCCGAAGCTTGCGATATCAACATCCAAAGACTCCGCAATATAATAGCTGCCCTCCCGACGAACCGCGTTAGCAAAAGAAATGTTTTTCATGCCTTTTACCTTACGCTTTTTGCGAGGCAACGCAACTTTCTTTTTAACTTTTTTTAATCTTGTCATAGATGTTCAGCACTGCCTTGATCGAATCACCTACGGAGATATTATTTTGGTCATACAAAACATCGCTCACGTCGCCTGCGGCCCAAATGCCGGGGCAGGATGTGGCTCTGGGTTTTATGATCGACGACGACCTTGCCGAACGGGATCAAGCGTTACGAGGGTGCTTCACAAAATCCGAGTTCGGCACGAGTCCGATCTCCACGAACACGCCATCGAGCGGGAGATCTTTTGATTCGCCCGTCTTCACGTCTTTATATTTGATGCCGTTCACGAAACCGTCGCCATGGATCTCCTCTATCACCGAATTCCATAATATCTCCACGCTCGGGTGACTCTTTACCTTTTCCTGCGTGACTCGATAGCCACGCAAGACCTCGGAGCGAACAAAAAGATATATCTTCGATGCATATTGCAAAAGATCTTCCACTCCTTCGAGCGCGGAATTGCCACCGCCCACCACCGCGACGGTCTTTCCGCCAAAGAGCGGCGCGTCGCAGGTGGTACAAAACACCACGCCCTTGCCGTCGAACTGATCCTCGCCCGGAACGCCAAGCCGCTTGCGGCGTGAGCCGGACGCGAGAAGAATATATTTCGTCTCGAGCGTCTTGCCGTTCTTGGTCGTCACGCTGAACGTGCCGTCGTCGCGCTTCGCCACGGCGGAGACCAGATCGCCATCTATAATATCGAGGCCAACTTGTGCACGAAGGTGCTCCTCTAAAGACTTCGCCAGATCATATCCAGAGATCAACTTTGTGCCGATCCAATTTTCGATCCCATTCGAAACCGACGACTGCCCGCCGAACGAGTCGGTGATGAGCGCCGTCTTCATTTTTTTGCGCGCGGCATAAACACCGGCGGCAACGCCGCCCGGCCCGCCGCCGATGATGATGAGATCGTACATGGTTGATGAAATAATAATTAACGCCAACTGACGCCGACAGCGCGGCGAACGATTTCTACGCAGCCTTCAATCCCAAAGCCCCTTCCAACGTCTTCTGATCAAACCCGACCATGACCTTCCCATCTATATCGATGACCGGCACACCAAGCTGTCCCGACTTCTTAACCATATCCTCGCGCGCCTTCATGTCCGACTCAACGTTAAACTCCTCGTACGCGACATTATTCTTATTAAAGAGCTCCTTTGCCATTTTGCAATAAACGCAGGTCGGCGTGCTGTAGATAATTACTTTTGCCATAATAGTAAATTTTTTATTTTTTTCGGTGTTCGACGTTATTTTTTATTCTTTTTCTTTTCGGAATGCGTAACTACTTCTTCCAAAACAATTGCCTGCGCCGATGATTCTCCGAATAGTACCCATGCGTTCATAAGCACAAGGAGAAGTCCTAATAATATATTACACCATTTCGCAAGGGATATGTCGGAAAATCCCAAAATCCAGGGGGAGATGATCATCAAAGACCAATAACGAGCTAGTCCATCGGAAGGTCATTGCGGTGTAATTATCCTTGTAGTGCGCTATCTAACGCCTGTTGGAAGACGGAATACGGCTGGGCACCCGTAATCATGGTACCGTTGATGATGAACGATGGCGTGGAATTGACGCCAGCAGTCGCAGCGGCACCCTTCTCCTGCGCGACGATATTCGCATCGGTATTATTGTTCACACAACTGGTGAACGTGGGAAGATCGAGTCCCACCTGCTCTGCAAGTTTTATAAATTCTGCCGTGGTATAGAACCCATCGTCCTCACTACCACCATTCGTATCGTCCGCCAGCTTGGCGGCGTAGAGCGCGTCGTGATACGGCCACAGCTTGTTCTGATCCTCGGCGCACTGCGCGGCGTTTGCGGCGATCGTCGATTCCGCGCCAAGGAACGCGAAGTCGCGGAACACCACACGCACCTTACCGGTGTTCACATAATTCTGAATGATCTGCGGTTGCGTCTGGCTAAAGAACTGCACGCAATACGGGCACTGATAGTCGCGTACTCGACGAGCGTCACGGTGGCGCTCGCATTGCCAAGGATCGCATCGCGCGGACCGAGCGTCATCGCTTGCGCGAGCGCCGCCACAGTAGAAGTTGCGTCCACGACGTTGCCATTGCCACCGGCAGGCGCCGCCGCAGGGCTTCCGCCCTTATACAGGGTTGCGAAAACGATCGCGCCCCCCACCATGACCGCGGCAACGAGGATGCTGATCGGTAAAAACAGATCTCTCTTGCGCGAGCCGCTATGAGAAACCGAAACTTCCACATTATTTCCCGAGATATCGACTTCTTCGACGGACGGTTTATTATGTTCGTTCATAATCTTTTAATATTTTATATTTTTTTAATTATACCGCGCGGGGCGCTGGCGTATCAAGACGCAAATAAGGCGTAATCACGAGGGAAAAGCTTGGCAGTCATCACATACATGCCGTAAACGATGAATGGAGCCGCAAACACGTCAATGGAATAATGCACATGTGCCAATAACACGCTCGCGCCGAAAATAACGGTAAGCGCGAGGAATAACCATCGTAAATATTTGTTATCCCAAAAAATCAGCGCGAGCAGGAACGGAAAGGCAGTGTGCCCCGAATAGAAAAAATTTCCTTGGAACGTGACGAGGTGATACAGCCCATAGCCATCGTTATGCGCGCTCGGAGAATAGCGTAACGGATACGGACCAATATGCGTCAGGCTAAAAAAGAATGCGCGGGAAATAATATAGAGCGCGATTGCTTTAGTACTAAAGATCAGATAACGCGGATTGACAATCAAGAGTACCCACGCGCATACCCAAAGCACGATTGCCCGCCCACGATAATGGGGCTTAAATTAATTAGCGGTAGATTATCCAAAAAAATATCGCGCACCCCCGGCGCCGCGACCGCCTGGCCCGAAGAAAATCGCCCAAGCACGATCTGGACGATGACGCTGAGTGTAAGGAGGAGGATGCCAAACCACATCGATTTTTTCGCGCAGGCGTCCAAAATCCTTTGTGTTCTTTAAAGACTGCGAGCATTGGTATAGTATATACTAAAACAATGTGGCTCTCATTGAACACCATCTTCGGATGGATCGTCGCCTATCGCTATCTAGTCCTCTTCCCTATTGCAATCCTCGAAGGTCCGATCATATCCGTCATTGGAGGATTTCTCGTGTCCATCCATGTGATGGAATTTTGGATCGTATTCGGCATTCTCGTCGCCGGCGACGTGATCGGCGATATGCTCTTGTATGCCGTCGGGCGCTGGGGAGGGAGTTCCCTCATCGCGCGATGGGGACCAAAATTTGGCATAACCGCCGAACGAATGGATGCATTTGAAAAACTTTTCAAGACCAACGCAAAAAAAACACTTCTATTTGGAAAGTGGGGCCATGCGTTCGGGTTCCCTATCCTCGTAAGCGCCGGAGCGGTAAAAGAAAATTTTTCCGAGTTCTTTTGCGTGAGTATCGGAGGCACGATCCCTAAAACACTCTTCCTTATTCTTATCGGTTTCTATTTCGGCGCCGCTTATGCAAACATCGATAGGTACTTCACCTATGCAGTGATCGGCATTATCGCCCTTGTCGCTATCGCATCGATTGCATACTGGATTCTGGGCAGAACCGCACAGCGTTATTTTCAGGAAAAGATCTAAATGGCTTCCGCGGGAAGTTTCACGCGTAGCTTCATCAAGTGGACGATCTGCGAGACGCACTCCCAAATAGGAACGGTGTTAAAAATATCTCCCACCATCTTTATATCCCCGATTGCGCCCCGGAAAAATCCCTGCTTGGCGGACTTGAGGGGACTTATCACATTCGGAAGGTAAACGATCGCGATAGGAAGTTTTTCTTTAATGATCAAACGATTCATAAATACTTCGAGGCCAAACTTTGAGAGATGGCGAAGCTCCTCGATGTGGTCACTGAGCAAGGTTTTGGGATACACGCGCTCTCCTGAAATATAATCAAGGTGAAAAGGATGCCAGAACCACGGATACTGCGAACGCAGGCTGATACTTACCGTTGCGGTACCGGCGGTAATGGGAGTGATGAGACGAGTAACACTGTCAGCGGTAATCCCTAAAAGATCGGCATCAAGCGAACAAATAAGATCGCCCGTTGCCGCCATAATGCCATCGGCTACCGACATGGTCTTCCCCTTATTGACGGAATGCTTGATAAGCGTAATATCAGGGAATTGGGCAACTATTTCGCTCGTACGGTCGTGAGAACCATCGTCCACAACGATGACCTCTTTTAGAAGCGGATGGTTACTGACTGCCTTGAGAACCGTACCGATTCCTTTTTCTTCGTTATACGCAGCAATCACGCAAGATATCGTTTTTTGTATCATGATAAAATGATAATACCATAAAGATATGAAGATCAGCTTCGTCATCCCCGCATACAATGAAGAGGCATTCCTGGGGAAATGTCTCGATGCCGTCACACAGCAAGCCCGCGGGAAGGAACGTGACGTGGAAATTATTCTGGTGAATAATGCGTCAACCGACGGCACGCGCGCCGTCGCAGAACGCTACCCCACCGTGACGATCGTGGATGAATCGCGGAAAGGAATCGTCTTCGCACGGCACGCGGGATTCGCCGCATCGCACGGCGAACTCATCGCCAACGTCGACGCCGACACGATCCTCACCCCCGGCTGGCTCGACACCACCCTTGCAGAATTTGAAAAAAATAAAAAGCTCGTCGCGTTTTCAGGCCCATTCATCTATTACGATCTTCCCGCATCGGCGCAGTGCGGCGTCAAAATATTCTACGGCATCGTTTATTTTTTCTATATCCTCAACCGATTTATCTTCCACGTCGGCTCTGTCGTCCAGGGGGGCAACTTCGTCGTGCGGCGCAGTGCACTCACAAAGATCGGCGGCTATGATACGAGCATCGCGTTCTATGGAGAAGACACCGATATCGCGCGCCGCATGAGCAAGATCGGCGACGTCAAATTCACCTTTAAACTTTCCGCGCTCTCCTCCGGCCGCCGGCTGGCGAAGGAAAGCCTCGTTACCACGGGCGCACCTATGCCATGAATTACTTCTGGATCACATTCCGACGCCGCCCGCTCAGTCGGCCTATTCCGATCTTCGCCCGAGTGACGGCAGCCAACGCTTTCCTCCCCTCCCCGCGTGGCGGTGCGCGAATGGATCCTTGGGATGATTGCCAGTATCGTCATGCTCGCGATCCTTGTCGGAATCTGCTACGGAATCTGTTTGATTATCCTTAAATTTATCATCATCTAATGAAGATCAGTTTTGTCATCCCCGCATACAACGAGGAGAGCTATATCCGCTCGTGTCTCGACGCGCTCATCCACGAGATCAATGGCCGTGACGACTACGAGATCATCGTCGTGGATAATAACTCAAACGACGGAACATGCGAGATCGTCGCGCACGACTACGTGGGCGTTCAGCTCATCCACGAGCCCCAACGCGGCGCCAACCGCGCGCGCGAGGCGGGGTTTACGGTGTCAACAGGCACACTCGTCGCGTTCCTCGACGCAGACACAGAGCTTTTGCCCGGATGGATCGACCGCGCCGAACGCGCGTTCGAGCAAGACCAGGATCTGGTATGTCTCTCCGGCCCTTTCATCTATTACGACCTGCCATTCGGCATTAGAGTGTTGGTAAATTTCTTTTACGGGATGTCATACATCGTTTACCTCGTGAATAATTTTATTATCCGCAACACATCAGTTATCCAGGGTGGTACCGAGATCGTGCGCCGTGATGCGCTCCAAAAGATCGGCGGCCACGATGTGAGCCTCACATTTTATGGCGACGATGCGGACCTGGCGCGGCGGTTGAGTAAAGTCGGTGAAGTACGTTTTTCTTTTAAGTTCGCCATGCGCTCTTCCGGCCGTCGGCTTGCAAAAGAAGGCACCTTCACGATGGGTCTGCGCTACGCACTCAATTATTTCTGGGTCACCTTCTTTAATAAGCCGTTCACGATGACCTCCACCGAGGTACGCTTCGCCGATCAGAAGACAATGTATAAACTGGAAAACCGCACGAGGGAGTGGGCGATCGCGATCGGAGCAATTATCGTCATCTTCGCGATCATCGAAGGGCTTATTTACGCATTTTCCCGCTTCCGCTTATAATAAGGACATTATGGAATTTGGGAATAAATTGAAGGTTTTCCTCTTTTTTGTCGCCGACGTCGTCGCGCTCTACGCTGGGTTATTCATCACGCTTTTAATCCGCTACCGCGGCAATTTTTACGCTGAATTCGCGAATACCCATGCCATCCCTTTCACCATCATCTTCGCGCTATGGATCGCCGTCTTCTACATCGCCGGACTCTATGACCTGCGCCGCCTGCGCAATAATCTCGACTTCCTTAAAATACTCGCCTTGTGCATCGGCATAAATGCCGCGCTCGCGGTGTTGCTCTTTTATGCCATCCCCGCGTTCGGCATCGCGCCAAAGACAAACCTCCTGCTCTTCATCGCCATCTTTGCGATCATCGAGATCTTCTGGCGGCGGCTATTGAATCGCGCGCTGGCATTCGGTGAGGCGCCGAACAAAGTGCTGATCATCGGCGACGGCGCGATCGGCGAAGAGATCAGAAAAGCCATCGCAGAAAATCCCCAGCTCGGCTACGCGCTCAAGGCGGAGATGGAGGAGAAAACCGCCTACGCGGTGCCACAGAAAATAACATCGATCGCGGAGCACGAAGGGATTAACCTTATCGTCATCTCCCACAAGCTCAAGCACGAGCCTGCGCTCGTCGCGGTGCTCTACGATCTTTTTGCCACCGGCATCGTAGTGACCGACCTCGTCAGCTTCTACGAGCTCATCATGCGCAAAGTACCGCTCTCCGGTGTGCAGGAGACGTGGTTTCTGGAAAATATCGCTCGCGAAGTAAGTTTTTATGATCCGCTCAAACGCGCGTCGGAGTTTGTCGGTGCACTGGCGCTCGGCGTTATTCTCTTGCCATTCGAGATCATCATCGCGCTCCTCGTCGCGCTGACCTCGCGCGGCCCGATCATCTACCGCCAGGTGCGCGTCGGAGAAAAAGGAAAAGAATTCACGCTCTATAAATTCCGCAGCATGCGCGTGGACGCGGAGGCCGCCGGCGCGCAGTGGGCGGTAAAGAACGATGCCCGCACGACGCCGGTCGGGGGCTTACTCCGCGCGTCACATCTCGATGAGCTCCCCCAGCTCTGGAACATCATCCGTGGCGACCTCTCCTTCGTCGGCCCGCGGCCGGAGCGGCCGGAGTTTGTGGCAAAGCTCGAGGCGCGCATCCCCTACTATGAGGCGCGGCTCTTCATCAAGCCGGGCGTCACCGGATGGGCGCAGATCCACCATCGCGCCGACCTCACCGACGAGGACGTCGTCGAGAAGCTGCAGTATGACATCTACTATTTAAAAAACCGCTCACCGATCCTCGACTGGACGATTATCTTAAAGACGATCAAATCTATTTTTGTGAATCCGGAATGAAAATCCCATGTTCCAAAAAATAAAGGATTTTCTCTTTAAAAACACTACCGTAAAACAAACGGTAGCCAAAAATACGTTCTGGCTTTCGGTATCCAATTTCGGCGGACGCCTTATTAAGGCCATCATCATCATCTACGCCGCACGCGTGTTGGGCACCGACGGCTACGGCGTCTTTTCCTATGCCATCACGCTGGCCGGATTCCTCACTTTGTTTATGGATCCGGGGATCAACGGCATTCTGATCCGCGACGCATCCAAAGCGGATGACGAGGAACAGCGCGCACTTTTTGGCACAATGTTTGTAATGAAGATCGCGCTCATGGTCGTCGGTATCGCGGTGATCCTCTTTATTGCTCCACTCTTTACCACGCTCCCTGGCGCAAAAGTATTAATTCCGATCGTCGCGCTCGTACTCGCGCTCGATACGATGCGAGAATTTTTCTTCTCACTGATCCGCGCCATGGAAAACATGCAATGGGAGGCGGCGATATTTCTCCTGACGAACGTCGGCATTGTGGTTTTCGGATTTGTCTTCCTCGCCTATGCGGCAAACGCACAGTCCTTCAGCTGGGGCTACGTCGCAGGCGACGCCGTCGGCACCATCGCGGCAATAATCGCCCTGCGCAGCTACTTCAAAAAAATATTCTCACGGTTCTCATGGAGTCGGGTTATGCCGATCCTGAACGCCGCATGGCCATTCGCCATCAGTGGCGCGCTCGGGTTGCTCTTTACCAACAGCGACATCCTCATCATCAGCTGGATGCGATCGGCGTCGGACGTCGGCATCTACTCCGCCGCGATCCGCATTATTCAGACGTTCTATCTCATTCCCTATATCATCCAATTCGCGACGCTTCCGCTCATCTCGCGCCTTGCAAAGAGTGATCCTGCGCGATTCCGCACAGCGCTCGAGCGCACGCTCGGCATGATATTCCTCGCATCCGTTCCACTTTCCCTCGGCGGCATCGTGCTCGGCACGCAGATCATGAGCTTCGTCTTCGGCGCGCCGTACGCGGCGGGAGGTCTTGCGTTCAAGATCCTGGCGGCGACGCTCATATTCGACTTTCCCGCATCTATCATCATCAACGCGCTCTTTGCTTATGAGCATCAAAAAAGCCTTATCGTCTCCTCCGCACTCGGTGGCGTGGTGAACGTCGGATTGGACGTCGCCCTTATACCGTTCTTTGGTATCACCGGCTCCGCCATCGCAACCCTCATCGCCCAGGCGGTCAACAACGGCTATCTATGGCACGCAATGAAGAAAGTGAATCCATTTACTGTGGTGGGGAAATTGAAGAAGGTGGCGGCCGCAGGAATTGTTATGGGGGTTGCTGCGACAATCCTTCTCCTGCTTCACGTCAATGTCATCATTAATATCCTCGCCTGTACCGCTCTCTATTTTGTAGTATTGAAACTCTTAAAAGAACCTCTCTTGGAGGAAATTACTGGGCTGGTTTCACATTCAGCCGTCGTCGTCTAAAATAATCGCCGCTTAAGATTCGCCAAGACTGACTGAAGACGACGACGTAGCGCCACGGGGAGAAATGAATACCAATATTGAAGAGCGTTGACCGCGTATGCTCGCACATATCCGGGATATTCTTTTTTATGGATATCCAAGAATTGAAAGATCATCTTTGTCTGCGCGCGGAGATAGACAAACGATTTATTCTCGCCGCTCACGGTATATGCCGCAAGATATTCTGGAAAATTATAGAGCATGCCGAAACATCCCATCTTCAGCCAAAGATCCCAATCCTCGGCGTAGCGCCAATCGCCATATCCTCCGACTTTGCGCGCGATGTCAGCACGGAACATAACGGTGGTGTGCGAAAACGGGTTGGCGAAGAGCGCCGTACGCCTGATCTCTGCATCAGTTTCTTTTTTAAGATAACGGCCGATCTCCTTGCCGGTGATATCAACAAGCATCATGCCGCTTCCCACCACCACGCAATCAGGATGCTCTTCAAAATAGGCGACCTGCTTGCCGAGCTTATCGTTGTTCAGCCAATAATCGTCGTCGTCAATGCGGGCAATCAGCGTGCCACGTGCGAGAGCCAGCCCCTCGTTCAACGTCCGTGAAATATCGGGATAATAATTCTTTTCATGATGGATCAGACGCACGCGGGCGTCTTTTTTTGCCAGCTCATCAAGATAGGCCCGCGTGCTGTCGGTGGACGCATCATTAATGATGATAAGCTCATAATCAGCGTAAGATTGGGCGAGGACGCTTCGCACCGCACGCTTGAGCAGGTCGACCCGATTATAGGTGGGGAGAACGATACTTACCATTCTTTCTAATCTATCATATAATAGACCTCATGGGTATTCATTTAAATGAAGGGGAGATAGCATATTCCGATCCCACGGACAGTTCCATATTGAGCGCTACAATAAAATCGCCGAGCTGATAAAGAATGGCCATAACGGTCATATATTGGATGTAGGCAGTGCGGGAGGCTATGGCGCATATGTCCTTGCTCCCCTCGTAAAGAAGATCACCGTCGTAGATATTGATCCGGAACGGGTGGCTGACGCAAAGAAAAGCTTTCCGATGGATAACGCCGAATACGTCGTAGGGGACGTCTGCGATATGCCTTTTGCGGACAATACGTTCGATCTCGTGGCCGCCTGCGAGCTGATCGAACATCTCGACAAAGAACAACAGGAAAAGATGTTGAGTGAAATAGCGCGCGTATTAAAACCGGGAGGGATAACGGTCATCACTACCCCCGACAGGAAGCGCAGCCCAACCAGCCGGGCTGGAATCCATTTTCACGAACACAAGCGTGAACTTTCCCTGCCAGAATTGTCCGACATGATCTCTAAAGACCTTACCGTTATATCTCTCTGGGGACAGGATATTGGAAGGAAAATGTTTTTGCGCCATATCCAAAAAAAAATTCTCCCGGCGTTGGGGAAAAGGTTCGATTATAAGAAAGTTGATTTCCTCCCGCACCAGATGCAGGTCAACGGGAAGGCATCCGACTTGATGGCCGTCGCCGAAAAGACTGCATAAAAGAGAGGGCGTCAGGCGTCAGGATGAACACTCTGAGGAAGAATTTTACCGTACCGGGCAAGGCGTCTGCCTCGGGGATTTCCGATAGTGACCGCACGTGATACTTTTTTATAAGATAATAAAACAAGCCAAAGATGTCCCACCGCCACTGCATATCGGAGAAAAGTTTCCGATAGAGGTAGAAGAATTCAAAAAGCTCCACCTCTTTATTATCGTGCACAGATGAGGTCATCTGATGCTCGTCTCCCACGGTGATATTGATCAACGGTTCATTCAAAAAAATAATCTCGGGATGCTTGCAAAGAATACTGATATAAAAATCAATATCGACGACCCATTTTAATTTAGCATCAAACAACCACGATCCGCGGCGGAATATGACGGCGCTCGGCGCTCCGATAAAATTTCGCGGATAAAGGCGCGTCGGATCCTTCCGGAGCATGCTTAGAAAATGGTTCGTAGGCGAAGAGATCCATTCAAAATTCTTCGTAGCATTGATATTTCGCGACTGACAGAATGCCAAATAGGAATTTGGATTGCTATCGAGTGCCTCAACAAACTTTCCCAAAGCATCCGGGGTCGAAAACCAATCGTCGTGAAGTAATATTTTTATATATTCGCCTTTCGTATACAAAAGGGCAACGTTAAAATTCTGCGGCGAACCCTGACGTACCGCATTCTTAATATAGTGGAGGTTTTTGAACAAAATGAATTCTTTTACCACTTCCTCAACCGTATTGTCCGGCGAATCATCGGTGATGATGATCTCATAATCAACGAATGTCTGCTCCTGCACCGATTGCAGCGCCCGGCGCATGCCGGAAGGATTCTTATACGCGGGAATACAAATCGAAACCTTTGGCATAGTTTTGTAACTTAATTATAACAGCTAAATAGGGACGGAGTCGCTAATAACAGATTTTTTATTTTGTTCCCATGGATAACTCGGCGAACAGAATCAAGAAGGCCACCGAAAGCTCCATGCGATTCGTGCCCCTTCGAATGCAGGCTTTACTTTTTGCCGATATGAATTTTTTATTAAACTGAGGCACCAATATATACAGCCCCGCCACACAAAAGCACCAATTAGAAGATACTGCAGAATCCAAGCCTTTGCTGGAGAATAATTCTTATAAAAAAAACGCAAAGGTGATTCTACATAAAATCGATGATACTTTGAACTCGTTTCTTTGTGGCTCATAGAGCCCAAGTGGACGATCTCGGTTAGGGGGTAATAATAGATGCCCCACCCGTGCTTTGCTATCCTAAAAAGAAGATCAGCATCCTCGCCCCCAAACGGAAAATCTTCATCCATCAGCCCCGCTTGCTCAAGCGCCCGCCGTCGGATAAGCAGTGACACCCCGACAAGCCATGCCGTCGGACGAATCACTTCGTTGTTTTTTTTAAAGAAGATATCCCCGATGATTTTCTCAATGGTTCCGACTCCCCACATATCAACTGCCAATGATTCAAATGAGCGCTTATATGATTTTTGATGCGTGCCATCGGGAGAAAGAATCTTCGGACCAGTGGCTCCCACGGTTGGATGTTCTTCCAAAAACGCAACCATGCGACTTAAAAAATCAGCTTTAATGAAGATGACGTCATTATTTATCCACAAAAGATAATCCGCTTCGGTGCCGAGCGCATATTTAAATCCATGGTTAGTGGCCGCAGCGAGTCCTTTGTTCTCTGGTAATAGGATAAAATGGTGCTGTGGGAATTCCTCCTGCAACCTCTTCCCCGATCCGTTCGTGGAACCATCATCCACAACAACCACACTATACGTGGGATAATCTAATACAGACATCGAACGGAGACAGTCACGAGTAATTTCGTAGTTCTGCCAGTGGGAAAGAACTATGGCCACCCTAGATTCTCTTTCCATAGGACTATTATACGACTTCTACTGAAGGCACCGGGATGATAAATTTTACGCCCCGATCGCGCAAGCCTTGTTCCTTCTTCAAGATCGCCTCGGCATAATTCCATGCGAGAAGTAAAATATGATCCACCGGCTCGGAATACAGTTTGTCCGGCGGAACCACCTGAATATGCATTCCCGGAGAATAAAGGCCCTGCTTGAGCGGTGTCGTGTCAGTAAGGAACTCCAACAGATCCGGCCCGATCTCAAAATAATTTAGCAGTGTATTCCCTTTTGCAGGAGCCCCATACCCCGCGATTTTTTCCCCTCATTTTTAAACCCCATAAGTAATTCTTTTAACTCTGCCTTATTTTTAGTGACCTTCTCAGCAAACACCAAAAAGGCGTCTAGGGCTGTAAGTCCAAGATCTTCCTCCCTCTTTAAAAACGCAGAAACATGCTCCTCTAAGGGGGGCTCTTGAGATAAAACCCGCATAGACTCCCCGTGGATAGGAACAGTTTCGATATCAAAAACATCCAAGCCAAATTGCCTCACTAACGCCCGGAGCGCATGCAAAGAATAATAAAAAAGGTGTTCGTGATATATCTGGTCGAACCCGCCGTCGCCAATAAGATTCCCTACCCAATGGACCTCCATTACAAATACCCCTTGTTCTCCAATAAGAATCTTAATCCCTTCGAATACATCTTTAATGCCCGGGATATGCGCCATGACATTGTTCGCAACAACAAGTTTTGCAATTCCGTTTTTCTCTACAATTTTTTTTGCTGTTTCAGCGCTGAAAAATTCATTTATCGTGAGAACTCCCCTTTCCGAGGATAGCTTTGCTACATTGGTTGCTGGCTCGACATTCAGGATAGTCGCTTGATCTTTTATCGCTTCAAGTAGAATGCCGTCATTGCCGCCGATCTCAACCACGAGGTCCTGGGGAGACGCGACGAAACGACTCACCAAATATTTTCCCATCTCCTGAAAATGGCGCACCAAAGGCGCACTTGCCGAGGTAAGATAATCATAATCCTTAAAAAGAATGCTTGGCTCAACTTCATCGAGCAACTGGACAGACCGCATTGCTTACAAAAAAATACCACCAGAGGAACGCTTTCTTCTATATTGGCAAGCTCTTCTTTTTTTAAAAAAGCATTTGCGAGCGGCATTTGCCCTAAATCTAATATCTTTGCGAGATCGGTACTCCCACAACTATGGCACTGTTCTTTATCGATAACTATCATGTTGTTTTTGCCATTCATCCCTTAGGTATTCTTTAAGAGCATCTTGCCATGGACGCATTGGCTTAATACGAGACTGCATACTTTCGTTATCGCATCGATCGACATAATCGGAAAAAAAACTGGATTTGACGGGAGTTACCACGGCTTCAGGCTTGATTATTTTTCAATTTCTACCGCGATATCAAAACGTGTCGGCGTCCCTTCATTCACTAAGTGAACAATACCCTTTTCGTCTTTTCTCAATAATTCTTTTATCCCATTGATAACATCTTTTCCATAACTCGGAGATCCCCTCTTATCATCGACGGCCATTATCTCATTTTTAGAAGAAAGTTGTTTTATAATTTTGGCCACAAATTTTTGATCCTTCTGAGGACCGCCGCCGAACACCCAACAGACCCTCACAATCAAATAATCTGTTAGCATGCCCTGAATCGCGAGTTCGCCCAAATATTTCGCTCGGCCATAATAATTATGCGGGCTAGGTATATCCGTCTCGTTATAGGGACTATTTTTCATGCCATCAAAAACCGCTGCCGTCGAAATATAGACCAACTTTGCCCCCACTTCTTTTGCGGCAATCGCCATATTATAGGTTCCGATGCCGTTCGCCATATAGGAATACTCCGGGTCGCGTTCGCAGCGATCAAAATCTGTATCAGCCGCAAGATGAAGAATCACTTTGGGTTTATATTTGCGGCACGTTGCCAGCGCTTCATTCAGGTCGGTCACATCGAGGGAGCGGCGATTAGTTCGAATCCCAAAATCGACATAGCTTCCCGTCTGTCCTTGGGCGCCTGTGACAAGCGTATTCGTCAGTAAATCTTCAAGCATGCTCATTAGCATACGCTACTTTTTGATATTTTTCAAAAAAGGCAGACTATCGTCTCTTTTGGAAACGATAGGATTATCGAGCGGCCATTGAATCCCAATTTCCGGGTCATTCCAACGGATCCCTCCATCCAGCGCAGGATCAAAATATTTATCTGTTTTATAAACAACGTGGGCTGATTCGCCGATCACGCAGAATCCATGAGCGAATCCCGGCGGCAGATATAAAGCGTTTTTATTATCGCCCGAAAGCATTACAGATTCCCATTGCCCAAATGTGGCTGATCCAATTCTAACATCTACAGCGACATCAAAAATATTCCCTTCAATGCATTTTACAAACTTTGCGGATCCCGCACCAAGATTATAATGAAGTCCCCGTAAAATACCTTTTTTTGAATAAGAATGATTATCTTGAATAAAATTTTCGGTGATGCCAGCTGCACTAAAATCAGTTTTATTATAGGACTCCAAGAAAAAACCTCTTTCATCTTCGAAGACGGTCGGCTCAATCAAAAGAAGCCCATCCAGCGAACTTTTATAGAATCTAAACTTTTCCCGTACTATCACCGGCGTCGTTGAGATCATACGCCTTCGCTTTGTTTCTTTTTGGCAATGTCAACAGCAGTACTGAGCAGTGAATCAATCGTCCCCGCATCATGCCACGCCCCATTTACAGAATCATGGAATAATTTACTTTCGGCGATATACATATTATGAACATCCGTTATCTCCAACTCTCCCCGTTTTGAAGGTGCGAGTTGTCTAATCTTATCAAAAACATCCGGATCGTAAAGATAAAATCCTACCGTTACCATATCTGATTTTGGGTTTTTGGGTTTTTCATCGATAAAACGAATCTTATCGCCGTCAATCTCAGCAACGCCGAAACGTTGCGGATCTGGAACTTTTTTAAGGAACACCATGGCTCCCGTGAGGGTCTCAAACCTTTTTATGCTTTTTAAAAAATCTTCTTCAAAAATATTATCGCCAAGGATCACCCCTAATTTATCATCCTTAGTGAAATCTTCAGCAAGACTTAATGCCTCTGCAATACCACCAGCGCCATGCTGCAGCGCATAGGAAAGCTTTACGCCGTATTCCTTTCCTGAGCCGAGAAAATTCATAAAATCGCCGGCGTTTTCTTTCCCGCACACAATCATAATATCGGAGATCCCTGACCGCTTAAGCGTTTCAAGCGGATAAAGGATCATCGGTTTATCGTAAACTGGCAACAAATGCTTATTAGTGATAAGCGTAAGCGGACGCAATCGTGTTCCCAGGCCGCCGGCTAAAATAACCCCTTTCATTTTTTTATTTTATTTTATGCGCTCGCCAAAGATCAATATGCGGGTTGAACACTCCAGTCCTCTGTCTTACCTCTTCTATCCATTGGGGATTGTTGATATACCAATCAAGCGTGGCTTTGAATGCCTTTTTAAAGGTATAACGAGGACGCCACCCAAGCTCGGTTCTGATTTTCTTCGAATCAATCGCATAGCGCCGATCATGCCCCGGCCGATCTTTAACAAATTCTAGCCATTCCTCGCCACGTTTAAAATGTGCAAGGATGAGTGATGCAATTTCAAGATTGTCCATCTCATTGTCAGCGCCAATATTATAGACATCACCAGCCTTTCCACGGAACAGACATAGTTCGAGCGCGGAGCAATGGTCCTCCACATAAATCCAATCCCGGACGTTTTCTCCATCTCCATAAATCGGTAATTTTTTTTCTTCAAGCATACGGAGAATGAAAAAAGGTATCAATTTCTCAGGATATTGATACGGTCCATAATTATTGGAGCAGTGCGTGACAACGACGGGAAGATGAAAAGTATGTGCGTATGCCCGACATAACATATCCCCCCCCGCTTTTGTGGCCGCATAAGGAACATTTGGCGCAAACGCCGTATCTTCCCGGAATTTATTTTTTTTATCTTTCAATTCAAGACTGCCGTATACTTCATCCGTAGAAACTTGAACATATTTTTTAACATTTGAGGATCCTTTTACGAGCTCAAGCAAGTTAAAAACCCCCACAATATTGGTATCAATGAATTCCTTTGCTCCGACATGGATACTTCGGTCAACGTGTGTCTCCGCCGCAAAATTAATTACATAATTTGGGTTGAACTTCTTGAATGCCATGCCAAGCGCCCTTGCATCAGCAACGTCGCCTTTTATAAATTTATATCTTGCATCCTTTTTAAGATCACGAAGATTGTTAAGATTTCCCGAATAGGTCAGCTTGTCAAAATTTAACACTCGCACATTGGATCTTTTTTTTAATATTCTTCTCAAAAAATTGGACCCGATAAAACCGGCTCCGCCGGTGACAAAAATTCTTACATCCTCTTTTCCCATTATTCCATTATATCTGACATTTCTTTCTAAGCAAGAATTTAACCAATCTATCGAACTATACTATTACCCACCCCTTCGGGATGACATCCAATTCCCAGCTCGAGATATCCGTCGCCCAACGTTCCGGCGCCACCACGATCTTCTCCAGATTCTTATTCAACCACGCTGCCCACCAGGAAAAAGTGCTGTTTGCGATGATGTGGTGCTTGCAGAGCGACGAGAGTTGCATAGCGGCAGGCCCAGGGATATCCGCGGGGATATATGTGGTGGGATATGGCGGCTTAATATTCTCCCGGCACCACGCGACATCATCGGAAAAGATAAAGAAATGGGGCTCGGAAACGTGCTGCCCGATGTATGCAATTGCAGCATCGTAATACGCGAGATTAGTCCCACCAAAGATCTTAGCGTTAGCCGGATTTATATAATCCCCGCGCCGCACGGAAAGAGAAATTGAAGTCGTGCGGCGTATTTCGATTCGCGATAGCCTCCGCGGTCGGCGGCAACGCCGCAGAAAAGGTAAACGCATGCGCAACCTCTTCCTTAGCCTCCGCAAAATATTTTTCGCTTTGCCAAAATCCCCATAGGCAGACATCCGCACCGACCCCCGCTACCGAAGGATCAAAATGCCAGCCTTCTTTTTCTCTTATCAATTTTCTAACACCAGCGAGACTCCGCATCCCCACCGCAGCAAAATCCAATCCGAGCCATACGCCCGGAATCGGCGCCGCAGAGGAAATCTTCGAAAACCCCGTGAAGTGTGGCGGCAGGGTAAATGTATCAAGTTCGTAATGGCGATAGACAAATCTTTTTGGGCGCGGGAAACGATCCATCAAAAAGGTTGTATCTATCAACAGGTCGGTCTTATACCTCTTCGCAAGCGCAAGACCGTGCGCATATTCGAACATCTGATTTCCCATTCCGCCGCGTAAAATAACCTGGATCATCTGGGAATAGACTGGTGTGATTTTTCTAACACCTTCACCCGGCTTACTTCTTTTTCGTCGAGGTTGTCGGAGTAGACGTTGTCGTTACCGTCGTAGTCACCGTGCTGGAACTCATCGCCTGGTACATCGCCATTGCCTGCTCTATGCGCGTGTCGGTCGGCCAGTTGTGCAAGATCGTGGTGCCGACAGCGATCGTATCGGTCGTATCATTTTCCGCGCGATAGACATCGAATAGTCCGTAGAGCGACTGTGGACGATTAGGACCAAGTGCCACACCTTCCGTATACCACTTCTGCGCCGCAAGAAGATAGGTCGGGCTACCAGTCTCGGCGAAAGCAACCTCGTTGATCGCACCCTCGAGATAAAGATCCTGACCAAAGCTCATGCCTTTTCCCGCATTTAAGATCGGATCGTAGTAGCTGTTGAGATAGCTGATAAGCTCTGCAGTGGAAGTAGCATCGCCGCCCTGTTGGACGAATGAGAGCACACTGTTCGCCATATTGCGCACCAACTCCTCCTGGCCGATCGGCGCCGGATAATCAAGCGGCGCTGAAAGCTTGTTCTCTAGATCCTGCAGTGACGTCGCCGCTCCTTGCTGCGTCTGGAGCGCCTGCAATGTGGTAATGAACATCTGCGCCTTGCGCATCGGCATGTATGAACCCCAAATGGCGATGCCAAAAATGGCAGCTACGATGATGATGGCGACAACTCTTTGATATGTTCGGTCTTCCATGGATGTGATGGTTATACGTTTGCCTGTTTTTTATTCGCGGTATGGATCGAGAAATAGTATGCGGCGAACGCAAGGAAAGTGAATAAACAAAGATACATAGGGAAAACATCGAAGATAGCGACCCCTTGCACAAGATACGCGATTGGTATGGCGACGATTAATCCTTTCTGAAGGGACGAATTAGCCTGCTTGTGCGCCTTCTTTATAAATTCCCAATAGAACACGGCGAAGATAGAGAGATACGCAAGAAGTCCAAGTGCGCCGGTCTCTGAAAGGTAATCAAAGAATACGCTATGCGCACGATCGAACCACGTCTCGGTGTTTTGATTTGGAACGTAGAAATTCGGATTGAAGAACTTGTCGAATACCGGAGTAAAGTTTTCTGGACCCCAACCGAGGATCGGCTTTTCTAAGAATCCTTTCCATGCCTCTCCCCATACCCAGAACCGGGTCTGCGCCGTGGTATCCGTGACGCTGATCTGGAGCAATCTGCCTTCCGGAAGATTTTGCACTGCCGGATTGTTCCTGATCGCATAGAGGCCAAGACCAAGAAGAACCAGAGCACCCAACGCGATAGCACCCCACTTTCGTACTTTCCCCTTACTGGAAAAGACCAGATAGAGAACTAATACAAACGCTCCTGCCGCAAGACCGAGGAACGCGCCACGCGTCTGGCCAAGAATGAAGAAGATAAAGAATATCGCAATAAGAATTCCATAACCCCATGACTTCAACGCGGTAAGAGCCCCCTCCATCTTGCTCGACAGCCAAAGATACGCGGCAAAAAACATTGAGAAGATCAAATATGGATCGACGTACGCAGGATTGCCAAGCGATCCCTCAAAACGTCCTTGGATAAGTTTTGCCCAAAAACCAGCCGGCACAGTACCACCTGAATACGGTCCGATAAATCCGGCCACTGAATAATCCCCAAGAATACCGTACCCAATCATAACCACCGCGGAGACCAACGAAAAACGGAAGATATTCTTCCAATCTTTTTCGGTTGTAAGAATAAGGACGAGGAGTAGGAAGAAAAGATAATAGTGCAGCATCTGGAATCCTCCTTCGCCACGTTCGTAGTTTGACCAGAAGGCCGCGTGGAAATCGTAGGAGAATACGCACGCAAGTTCGAAAATTGCGGCGAACGCCGTGACGGCGATCACCAGCGGTTTTTTGAAGAGCGCAACGATGCGCTTCTTAGCATCGCCTTTATGCGCTTCAAACGCCCACCAGAGCACCATGCACGACAGGGCGAGCTCCGTGGTAAAGCGGAAGAAGAAATCCTTTCCGCCGATGAACGGGAAGAAGATCGAGTTCATCACAATAATGGCGGCGAAAACGGAGATATAGAGATACCATTTTGCGATGCGCTCGAACGAGAACTTCATCAGTTTACCGATGATGCCCAAGAGCAAAAGTCCTGCGATGACGGCTGCGGTAACGGGATGGCTAAAGATTGTGTCGGTTATCATGTTGGAATTAATTATATCATAGTGATCCCTTTAGCGTTATCGCGCGTACTCGACCGCGCGCATTTCGCGAATCACATTTACTTTGATCTCACCAGGATATTTTAACTCGGATTGTATTTTATTTGCAATCTCACGCGCAAGCTCGAGCGCGCGGAAATCGTCCACCTTCTCCGGGATGACGAAGACGCGCAACTCGCGGCCTGCGGCGATAGCATAGGCGCTCTTTACTCCCGTAAACTCTCCGGCAATTTTTTCGAGGTCAGCGAGGCGCTTTACATAGTTCTCTAGCGTGCCGCGGCGAGCGCCCGGGCGAGCCGCGGAAAGGACGTCGGCGGCGGTGACGATATACGCCTCCGGTCGTGCGTACGGATAATCATCGTGGTGCGACTGCATTGCCTCGATAACGCGCTCATCAATATTATATTTTTTAAGCAACTTCATGCCGAGATCCACGTGAGTGCCCTCAACCTCATGGTCGATTGCCTTGCCGATGTCATGGAGCAACGCACCCTTCTTTGCCACTTCCGCATTCAAGCCAAGCTCGCGCGCCATCATTTCCGCGATATATGCCATTTCAGTCGAGTGGACCAATACATTCTGGCCATAGCTCGTGCGGAAATGAAGGCGTCCGATCATCTGCAAAAGCTCTTTTGGAAGATCGAATATGCCAAGGTCTTGCGCCGCAACCTCACCGATTTCCTGCGTGCGCTTGGCGAGGTCGGCCTTCGCCGTCTCCACGCTCTCCTCGATCTTCGCCGGCTGAATGCGGCCGTCTTTTACGAGGCGTTCAAGTGCAAGACGCGCCACTTCGCGGCGGAACGGATCGAATGACGAGATAATGATGCCGTCCGGGGCTTCGTCAATAATAAACTCCACGCCCGTGGCGCGCTCGAGCGCGCGGATGTTGCGGCCTTCGCGGCCAATGATCTTGCCCTTCAGCTCCTCGTCTTCCAAGTGGAAAATCGTAGTCGTCATTTCCGCGACGTGGGAGCGAGCATAGCGCTGGAGCGCAATCGTAATGATGTCGTTAGCCCGCTTTTCCACCTCCTCGCGATTTTCGCGATCGATCTTCTGGATAGATTGCGCCAAATCATTCGAACGGTCTTCCTTTGCACGCCGCAAAATCTCCTCTTTTGCTTCCGCAACAGAAAGTCCGCCAATCTTTTCAATCCGCGACTCGATCTCGTTCTCTTTTTTTGAAACCGCCTCTTCTTTTAGCTTCGCAGCATCCTCGCGCGCGCGAAGTTTTCCCTCTTCCGTAGAAAGGTCCGTCAGTTTTTTGTCCAACGTCTCCTCGCGGTGCAAAACCCGTGACTCAAGCGCATCAATTTCTTTGCGCCGATCCTTCTCTTCGTTTTTTAACTCAACCAAAAGCGAGGCAGCCTTCTCTTTTGCCTCCAAAATAATCTCTTTTGACTTTGTTTCCGCTTCGGCGAGCTTATTTGCTCCCGAATATCTGCGTGCGAGATATCCCGCGACTCCTCCCACCACCAAAAACACCACCGCGCTGAGCGCCACGTATGTTATTTCCATAATAATAGTTAATTCCCGAAAGTTTCATGATTTAAGGACTTTTTAATTGCCTTTATGATAGCGCAAAATGGGGGTCGCGGTCAAGATTGAGCGCTCCCGAGAGGCCCTGAATGACTTTAGATAGTTTTAATCGCCTATTTGTTAGTCTGCTGCGGGGGTGGCATAGTGCTGGATCTGGAATGACATCTAAGATCCACGGGGCGCACGTCCCCGCACCCCCGCCGTAGAGATATCAAAAAGATATTAAATAAAGATTAAAAAAATTTTGACAGATATTTTTGAATTGCTATTATAGTTAAAGGTGTCATTCCAGATCATCAGCGTTATGTTTGAATCTGCAAAAAACCCGGCAACGGGTTTTTTGTTTTATTTATACCTCTCCGCGTTTAGCATAGGAGCATCTTTTGAAAAGTGTCTCGGAGCCGCGAAGGCGGCGAGAGCCAAGGCGGCCAGCCAGCAGGCTGGAACGCCGTCCTTTCAAAAGTATGCGTGCCTATGCCAAACCGATGCTTTCATCTAAAATAGAAGCCATGGCAAAGAAAACTGCGGTATTGGTGGTGCTCGACGGCTGGGGCATCGGAAAGAACAACTTCACGAATCCTGTCTTTGTTGCACAACCGCCGACGTTCAAATGGCTCGCGGAAAACTATCCGCTCACGAGCTTGCAGGCATCCGGCATCGCCGTCGGACTGCCGTGGGGAGAGACCGGAAATAGCGAGGTCGGCCACCTCACACTCGGCGCCGGCAAAGTCGTCTATCAGTATTACCCAAAGATCACGATGGCAATCCAGGATGGCACGTTCTTTGAGAACACCGTGCTGAAGGCCGCGTGTGCCCACGCGCGCGAAAATAATAGCGCGATCAACTTTGCGGGGCTACTCACCAAAGCGAATGTGCACGCATCGCTCGAACATCTACGCGCACTTATCAAGATGGCGCAGGAGGAGAAGGTCGCCAAGATCAATCTTCATCTTTTTGCCGACGGCGAGGACAGCGCGCCGCACACGCTTGAAAAATTTTTAGAGGAGGTGCCGAAGGAATATTTGGCGAGCCTTGTCGGCCGCTATTACGCGATGGATCGCAACCTTAACTGGCGGCTGACGCAAACTGCATACGACGCGATGATGGGAAAGGGCGGCGCGCTCGTTTCGGACCCCACGGCGACCATCGAGGCCACCTACCAACAAGGCACGACGGAAGAGTATCTTCCCGCCATCCGTTTTTCGGAAGATAAAAAACTGGCTGACGGCGATGCACTCGTATTCTTTAATTATAGAGAGGACAGTATTCGCCAGCTGGCGAGCGTATTTATAAAAAAGGATTTCAATGAATTCCCTATCACTCCCCTCAATAATGTATACATCGCAACGCTTCACTCATTACGATGACGCGTTCGACGTACCCGTCGCCTTTCCCGCGGACAACGTGGAAATCCCATCGGGCAAGTATTGAGCGACGCGGGACTGACCCAGCTGCGCCTGGCGGAAACGTACAAATATGCGCACGTTACGTATTTTTTCAACGGCCTGCACGAAGAACCGTTCAAAGGAGAATATCGCACACTCGTGCCGTCAAACACCGGCCCACATCCGGAGGAACATCCGGAGATGATGGCCGCCGCGATCACCGACCGGCTCGTTGAAGCAATAGAAAGCCGTGGATTCGACTTTATTCTGGTTAACTACGCGAACGCCGACACAATCGCGCACACCGCCAACTTCAACGCCGGCGTTGCGGCGGTGAACGTTCTCGACGCGCAGATCGCGCGCGTTATCAAAGCCGCGGATAATCCTGACACCCTCCTCTTCATCACATCGGATCACGGCAACATCGAAGAAATGATCAACGAAACAACCGGCGAACCCGAGAGTCAACACGACGCAAGCCCCGTGCCGCTCTACCTCGTCGCGCAAGAATATAAAGGAAGAAAATTTGTGAACGCCGATCGGCTCACGCTCGAGACGCTCGGCTCGCTCGCCGACGTCGCGCCCACGATCCTCGCGATGATGGGCATCCAAAAGCCCCAAGACATGAGCGGAAACAGCTTGTTGGATGGGCTGATATAGAGAGTGCTATAATAGAATCATGCATTGGTTCGCACGACTCGTAATAGTAGTGGGCGGCAACGCGCTGGCGTTGTGGATCGCGTATCTGTACGTCCCGGGATTTGTGCTGAGCACCAACTGGATCACGCTCATCCTCATCGCACTCGTGCTCGCCGTGTTGAACTTCCTCCTAAAGCCAATCCTGACATTCGTACTCGGCCCAGTCATCATCCTGACGCTCGGGCTGGGCGTGCTCATCGTAAACGGCATCATCCTCTACCTCCTCCCGATTATCGCCGATCACGTTGACATCCTGCGCGGAAGTATTATCATACAGAACATTCCGGCGCTCTTCTTCGCCACGCTTGTTATAAGCATAATAAACTTCATTATTCACCTCGCACTATAATTATGACCATCGCCATCATCCAGATCATCCTCTCTGTCGTCATCATTACACTCATCCTCTTGCAGGAGCGTTCTTCCGGCATGTCCGGTCTTATGGGCGGCAGTGGCGAGGGCTATTACCAGGCACGCCGCGGGATGGAGAAGCTCGTCTTCTATTCCACCATCGTCCTCTCGGTGGCATTCGTCGCTTTGGCGATCTACCAGCTTTTCATCCAGACGCACTAAATTTTTTACATGTGGTTTCAAAAGATCTTTTCGGCGCTCACTAAAAAAGAACGCATCACCTTCGTTCTGGCACTCGCCGGGGCAATCGTGTGTTTTGCGATCGTCATGGGAATCGTGATCGCGCAAACAACCAAAGCAGTTCCCGCTGTGGGCGGCGAGTATACGGAGGGTATGCTGGGCCAACCGGAATACATCAATCCCGTAATCGCTTCATCACAGACCGATCTCGATCTGGTAAAGATGATTTATAGCAACCTTCCCGATATCGCGGACAGCATCACGCCATCCGCAAACCTGAAGACGTGGGATGTGCGGTTGAAGCAAGGGCTTACCTGGCAGGACGGGCAACAACTTACGAGCGATGACGTGATCTTCACCGTGCAATCCATCCAGAATCCCGATGCGAATTCTCCACTCTTTCAAAGCTGGCAAGGCGTGACGGTCAGCCGCGTGAGCGAGCTGGAGGTACAGTTCACCCTCACCAATCCCTACGCGTTCTTTGGCGACACACTCGCCAATTTATATATTTTGCCGAAACATCTTTTTGCCGACACGCCGCCGGGAAATTGGCATCTCTCCGATTACAATTTAAAGCCGGTCGGCAGTGGCCCGTATCAATTTGTTTCATATGATAAAAATAGCAACGGGTTTATTTCTTCCTATCAGCTGGCCGCATGGAACGGAACGGTTGAGGCGCATCCGCTCATCCAAAATTTCAATGTTGATTTCTTTAATAATGAAAGTTCGTTGGTAAAAAGCTTTAACGATGGAACGATCGATGGGTTCGGTAATGTGACGTCCGCAGACATCGCCGGCATCACGCGCCCCGATGCGACCTTTGCATGGCCGACGTCCGCATACTACGCGGTGTTCTTTAACCAGAGCGTGAACCTCGGCCTGCAGGATCCCGCCGTGCGCGAGGCGCTCTCCGTAGCCGTTGACCGGAGCGCACTGATCACCGCCGCGCTCGGTGGTAACGGTACGCCGGAATATGGCCCGATCCCGCAAGGCGCACAATATTATAGCAGCGCGGTCGCGAGCGCCGATTCAACCAGCACGGCGGCCATATCGTCAGCCACCCTTGCAGAAAGTCTTTTGGATAACGCCGGTTGGACCGTTAACGGATCAAGCACGTTCCGCTCGAAAACCATAAAGGGTACCGTGATCCCACTCACGATAAACCTGACCGTGCCACAGATAGATTTTCTGACGAACACCGCGAACTATCTCCAGGCGGCATGGCAAGCCATCGGCGTGCAGGTCAACATCATCCCCGACTCATCAAACGACGTCGTGAACAATCTGATCCCCGATCGCAATTATGAATCCCTGCTCTTCGGCAACGTGCTCGGGCCAAGCTCCGACCTCTATTCGTTCTGGGACTCATCACAGGATTTTGCGCCAGGACTCAATCTTTCGCTCTACAATAATCCCAGCGTGAACTCGCTCATCGAGCGGGCGCGGCAAAGCCCGATCACCGCTTCCACGGCACAAGAGGTCGCATCCGCGCAGGCGGACATCGCCGCGAATTACCCCGCAATTTTCCTTTACTCCCCGGACTACGTGTATGTCACCAACAATAATGTACAAGGCATTTCCACCAACACATTGCTCACCGATCCCTCCGACCGCTTCCGCGAGATAGAAAGCTGGTACTTGAACACCGCCCGGGTGCTGAAGTAACGCAGCAGTGGTTGTTGACCTTTGGAGTGGTTATGCTATAGTGTAAGCACTAAGACGACCCTCCTTTAAGAAGTGCTGGGGTGGCGAAATGGCAGACGCACTGGCTTCAGGTGCCAGCGATCGCAAGATCATAGGGGTTCGACTCCCCTCTCCAGCACAATACATTACGCATTAGTATCGCAACAATCGCAAAAAAATATTTTATGGCAGAGTGCATTTTTTGTAAGATAGCCGCGAAGGAGATCCCTTCGCATACCGTCTGGGAAGATGAAAAGTTCATGGCGTTTTTAGACCTACGCCCCGTCAATCCCGGACACCTTTTAATAATTCCTAAAGAACATATTGAAAATATTTTTGATATGCCGGACGGTCTTTATGAAGAAATTTTTAACAAAGCAAAGGCGTTGTCGACGCCCCTGCAAAAAGCGATGAGCTCGGTACGCGTAGGCATGGTGATCGAGGGGTTCGGGATGCCGCATGCGCACGTGCATCTTGTGCCGATCAATAAGCCGCACGATCTGGACTCGACGAGAGCCGCGCCGATGCCGAATGAGGAACTGGTAGTGATAGCAGAAAAAATAAAAGCAGAAGTCGAAAAAGCAAAAATTAAATAAAAAGCAGTTAGTAAAAATATGATTAAGAAAAACGAAAATATAAATGTAGCGCCGCCGCAAAAAGAACGCCCGCGCATAAAACCGCCTGAGATCCGGCAGCGACCCCCGATGACCCCGCGTGCACCGATGGCAACGCCCGGGGCAACACCGGTACGCCCAGCATCACGCCCGATAACTCCGGCACCACGCCCGGGGCAATCCCCCATGAGACCGCAACAGCGCCCTCAGCACGGCGGTGGCGGTGGCTCACGCGAAGAGCGCGAAGCACGCCGTGAGTTCAAACACGGTCCAGGCGCGCCGAAGCCCGGCACACATCCACAGAATTCAAAGATGGGGCCAAAGCCGCAAGTTGCGCGCGACCCAAACGAAAAATCTAATCCAAACGCAGTGCGCCTTGTGCCGCTCGGCGGCCTTGAGGAGGTGGGACGCAATTGCTCGTTCATTGAATACAAGAACGAGATCATCATCATCGATATGGGATTGCAATTCCCGGAAGATGAAACACCGGGCATCGATTACATCATCCCGAACGTCGAGTATCTCGAAAAGAAAAAACAGAACATCGCCGGCATTATTTTAACGCACGGCCACTACGATCACATCGGCGGATTGCCGCACGTGCTCGCGCGCCTCGGCAATCCGCCGATCTATGCAACAGGCATCACGAAGGCGATCATCGAGCGCCGTGCGGACGATTTCCCAAACGCGCCGAAGATGAATATCCAACTCATTAAGGACGGTGACGAGATCAAACTCTCCAATAACATCAACGCCTATTTCTTCGGAGTGCCGCACACGATCCCGGAAACGACCGGCGTGATGCTCAAAACCCCGATCGGCAATATCGTCCACTTTGCGGACTTCCGCCTGGACTATGACGACGAGGGCAATGTACACGGAATCGAAGAGTTCGAGAAGCTCGGCAAGATGGGAGTGCACACCTTCATGGTAGACAGCACTGCCGCAGAACGACCAGGCCACTCGATTTCGGAAAAAACTGTTGAGAAAAATCTCGAGGAGATTTTTAAAGCGGCCGAGGGACGTGTTGTCGTCGCCACATTCTCATCGCTCATCACCCGTATCGCGGAGATCATAAAAATTGCCGAAAGGCTCGGCCGCAAGGTCGCACTGAACGGCTACTCCATGAAGACTAACATCCAGATCGCGCAGGGACTCGGTTTTGTTAAAGCCAAGGAAGGCACGCTCATTTCTGTAGAAGAGATCAGTAAATATAAAGATGATAAAGTGCTAATCCTCACCACCGGTGCGCAAGGCGAATCGAACGCCGGCCTCATGAAGATCATCAATGGCGAACACCGCCATATCAAGGTCAAACCGGGAGATGTTTTTGTACTTTCGTCATCTGTCATTCCGGGAAATGAGCGAAGCGTGCAAACGGTCAAAGACAATCTTGCGCGACAGGGCGCGATAGTCTATCACTCAGCACTGGTGGACATCCACTCCTCGGGCCACGCGCCGAAGGGCGACATCAGCCTTGTCATTAAATTGCTTAAGCCGAAATTCCTGATGCCAGTGCACGGCTACTACTTCATGCGCGCCGCGAACGGCATGACCGCGCGCGAATCGGGCGTCCTCAAAGACAACGTGCGCCTCATGGACAACGGCCAAGTGGCAGAACTCACCAAAGACGAATTCAAGGTAACCAAGGAAGAGGTACCGGCCTACTATGTAATGGTAGACGGCCTCGGCGTCGGTGACGTCGAAGAAGTCGTGCTCCGCGACCGCCGCGCGCTCGCCGCAGAAGGCATGCTCGTCATCATCTTAACGATCGACCGCGACAAGGGTCGGCTGCTCAAGAATCCCGACATCATTTCTCGTGGGTTCATCTATCTTAAAGATAACCAGGAGATTTTGGATGAAATCCGCAAGCGCATCCGCGGCCTCATGACGCGCATTCCTAACTTCAAGGAAGTGGAGCCGGATTACGTGAAGACGCTTTTGCGCGACCAGGTCGGTCAATACCTGTACACGAAGACCAAGCGTCGGCCGATGATCTTGCCGGTGGTGATAGAGATATAACAGTCTGCTCCCGCACTCTTTCAAAAGAGTGCGGGAGCAATTTCTATTTTAATGACTCCAATAAGTCATTCTTCCAGCCGAGCCGATTTTTGTTGGAGAGGAATATATTCGAGGGACAGGTTGTCTTCGGATTAATTTCGCGATGACCAAAGATACGCTCGCGTGCGACCTGCGGATAATGATCTTTGATGATATTCGCGGCGGCAGAAAGTTCGGCATCGGATGGTTTAGTGTTCTCAAAATCGCCGTCAAAACAGATAGCGATACTCCGACAATTTATATCCCAGTCGCCAGCATGCCAACCAATCTCACCGTCATTCAACAACCGCTCGGTCGTACCATCACGTCGCACAAACCAATGATATGGCCAGAAGACCTGGCGACCGTCACGAAAATGACCCGAATAAATAGGCCTCCCCTTCATTTTTTTATCAGTCTCATATTTCGGGGTAGCAAATTCCGGCGCATAGAGGCGAATGAGTTCCATCCCAGAGAGTCGCTCTTTTGTCATGCCGAACGGATTGCTTGTGTGATGGATAATAATGGTATCTGTCGGCTTGCGCTCAACATCCGCATTCGGTGGGTTATTGTCGAGCGCGATATCGCCAGCAATAAGCTGTTCCGCAAAGAAATCATAAAGCTCAATTTTTAGTGGCTCCTGTTCTATATCACTCTTCCCTCTCAACTGTTTACGCAATTCATCCAATTCCTGAAGAATTACGAGGTACCAGTCGGGGTTCTTTAAAAGTAATGCCCAGCGCAATTTTATTTCATCAGTAAACATATGAATATTATAGCAGTAGTAGGCGTGATATAATCACTTTATGGCAACTAAACCTATTCTCGTCTCCGGCATGCAACCAACCGGCCGGCTCCATATCGGCAACTATCTCGGCGCGCTCAAAAACTTTGTGGATCTCCAAAACTCCGGCGAGTATCAATGCTATTTCTTCCTCGCGGACCTTCATGCGCTTACAGAAGGACCGGCGCCGAAAACGCTCAGCGAGAACATCCTAAACCTTGCCGCGGACTACCTTGCCGCCGGAATCGATCCGAAAAAATCTGCCGTCTACCAACAATCGTTGATCCCTCCTCATACCGAGCTCGCGTGGGTGTTGAACACCATTGCGCCGATGGGAGAGTTGGAACGGATGACGCAATATAAAGATAAAGCGGCGCGGCAAAAAGAAAATGTGAACGTCGGCCTTTTCGATTACCCCGTACTCATGGCAGCGGACATTATTTTATATGACGCAAAGGTTATTCCTGTGGGCGACGACCAACTCCAACATCTTGAACTCACACGCACGCTCGCGCGGAAGTTCAACGCACGCTTTGGCAACACGTTTTTCGAGCCAAAGGGGTTGCTCACCAAAACACCTCGCGTGATGTCGCTTAAAGATCCGCTGAAGAAAATGTCCAAATCAGATTCGGACGGCTGTTTATTTTTAGACGACACACCGGAGGATATCCGCAAAAAGATTTCCCGCGCCGTGACCGACTCCGATGGCGTCATAAAATATGATGTTGAGCACAAGCCCGGCCTTTCGAACCTGCTCGAGATTTATAGCGCGCTCACACACATGGAACCCGCGATGGTAGTAAAAGAATTTTCCGGCGAAAACTATTCCGTTTTAAAACAACGACTCGCCGAAGTCGTCGTCGAATATTTTGCGCCGTTCCGCGCGGCAAAAAAGAAATTACTCGCCAAGCCCGTAGCGATTAGAAAAATACTGGAAGCCGGATCGAAGAAAGCGGGCGCGACTGCTTCAAAAAAGATGCTGGAGGTAAAGAAGAAGGTGGGGTATTAGATCTCAACAGCAATCTAAACCTTCCGTATCGCCACCCAAACACTCTCCCCTTCTAGTTTGGTTATTTCCTCTGCAATAAATTTTTCCGAACGGCCAAATTCTATCACCGTCGCGCCGATATCCGCCAAGAACGATTTCTCATTCCTATCAATCACTTGCATCGTTTTTTCCGGCAGCTCCATAAGCGCGACGATCTTATCCTTCGGCTCAAGCCCGGCCTTCTGACGAAGCTCTTGGAACATGCGCGCCACTTCGCGCACCAGGCCTTCCTCGCGCAAGGCGGGAGTGATGATCGTATCGAGCGCGGCTTCGCGATCAAGAGACTTATCGCATGCGATGTCTTTTACATTCACCTCGCTTTTTAATATCGCCATAAGACGCTCGTCGTGAAGCCAAGGATAATCATCGCGGATTATTAATTTCGAAAGCGGTTGACGCACTTTTATCTTTGCCTCTGCACGAGCAGCAAGACCAAGACTCGCCAATTGACGAATTTCCGCCATCCCTTTCATAAGTATGATCCGTTCAGGTTCACTGAAGGTAAACTCTGTCTTCGGCCACGCCTCCAAGTGCACCGAACCGGCGCCATCGGCCGGAGCAAGCTCCAGATACAATGCCTCCGCAAGGAGCGGCATGAACGGCGCGAGTACGCGGCTCGTCGTCAGAAGCGATGCCTGCATGGTCCGAAAAAATCCCACATCCTTTCGCTTGCGCGAACGGCGCAAGTACCACGTCGAAAGGTCATCCACATATCCCTGGATCGCGCGCGTGGCGCGAACGGTGTCATACGCATCGAGCGATCGCGTCACAATATCCACGAGTTCTTCGGTTCGTGCCGTAATCCATTGATCGAGAATGTTCTTATCTCCAGCGGGAGTATTTTCACCCGCATCATACGCGCCACCACTCGCCACCTCTCCTCGGTACGTCGCAAAATATTTATAGACATTCGTCAGCAACATTCCCACTTTGCGAGACACTCCCTCAACGCCCTTTTCAGAGAAGCTTAAATTATCGGCCTGCATAACAACGGAATTCATAAGATAGAACCTGAGTGCATCTGCTCCATATTTATCGATGAGCAGTTTCGGATCGGGGAAATTTCCCTTCGATTTACTCATCTTGGAGCCATCCTCGGCAAGGATCGTTCCTGTCGTCACTACATTCTCGAACGGCGCACGGCCGAACAAGATGTACGACACAACGTGAGACAGGTAAAACCACGCGCGCGTCTGTGCGATGTACTCCGCCACAAACTGCGCCGGAAAATGTTTTTTGAACTCATCCTTGTTCTCAAATGGGTAATGATACTCTGCGAACGGCATCGAACCCGCCTCAATCCACGAATCGAAGATCTCTGGCGTGCGGCGCATCACGCCGCCACACGTTGCACACGGGAATGTGATGTCGTCGATGTACGGTCGGTGCAGGTCCGCCTCACCGCTATCGTTCCGTGGAATATGTTTTACGCCAAATTCAACCATCTCGGCAGGGCCAATAAACACGTTGTTATTGTTCCATTTTTTATTTCCCGTTTCCTTTTCGCTCCACCCAAGCGCCGCCTGGGAAAGCATCCAAATTGTATCTTCATGGCTCACGATCAGAATATTTTTGCCATGATGTTTCGCTTCCATCTCGCGAAGAAAATCCCATCCACGCGTACGGACATCGCTCAGTGATTCGCTCTTTTCATCAACACGCCCGGTAAAACGATTTTCCATCGGGAATAATATTCTATACTCCGCGAGAGGTTTGCCGGAAAAACTCCCGAGATTGATCTCCCTCAAACGCTCGTCGTAGTGGACGGATACCCCCAACTCCGCGGCAACGATCTCCGCAGATTCTTTTGTGCGCAAAAGATCGGACGCAAAGATCATATCGATCTTTTCCCCTTTTATTTTTTTTGCGGTATGCTCGACTTCTTTTTTACCCAGCGAGGTAAGCTTGCAATGCTGATCGCCAGAATCAATGATCCCGCGGGTAATATTCTCCGACTTCGCCATGGCGCATCGCAAAATAATTATTCTTCGAACCACCCGCCTTCTTTGAAAGCTCATCCATGCTTCCCACCGCCTCCACGCTTTCACAACCAGCGCACTTCCATACCGGCACCGGATTGCCCCAGTAGCGATTGCGTGAAATGTTCCAATCCGGTGCCGCCTCCACACTCTTCGCATACCGGCCATTCTTGAGATGCTCCGGGAACCAGTTGATCTCCTTCTGGTTCGAATTGAGCAAGCCTTGCTTGATTTTTTGGATATTCACGAACCACGCCGGGAGTGCGTTATAGTAGAGCATCGTGCCGCAACGCCAGCAGTGTGGATAGGAATGGGTGATAGACTCTTTCCTGAAAAGTAATCTCTCCGGCGTGCGATTTTCCAGATCTTCGATCACTAGCTTGTCCGCCTTTTTGAAATATTGCCCGCGCAAAAATTCCGGCGCCTTGTCCGTGAAGATCCCCCGCTCGTCGAGTAGCGGGACGATCGGCAATCCATCGCGCACGCCGAGTGCGTAATCATCTTCGCCATGTACCGGCGCGATATGCACAATGCCCGTGCCATCCTCAGTATTCACAAAACTCGCACCATACACACGGTATGATTTTTCACTATCCATCGCCGCGACCTTATAAAGCGGCTCATATTGAATTCCTCTTAATTGGCTAACTGGATATTTATGTTTAGGAGGATCTTCAAAACCATATTCTTTTGCTCGATTAATAGCGAGAATAAATCCCTCACCAGCCCTTTCGTAAACTCCGTATTCTTCATCAAGATTTATGGCGAGAGCGACGTTACCAGGTAACGTCCACGGTGTGGTTGTCCACGCCAATAAGAATGTATTTTTGGGCAGGCCAAGCCCTTTCGTTTGCCCCTCAATGATTACCTTAAATTTTCCAATAGCCGACTCCTCCGTCACGTCTTTATAGCTGTTATCCATCGCGACCTCAAAGTTCGAAAGTGGCGTCTCGCAGCGCGGGCAGTACAATAACACTTTGCGACCTTCGTAGATGAGGTCTTTATCGAACATCTGCTTGAATCCCCACCACACGGATTCCATGAAGTCGGCGTCGAGTGTTTTGTACGAATCGTCAAAATCCACCCAGCGCGCGATGCGGCGGATCGTCTGGCGCCATTCAGAAACGTAGGTGAACACCATGCTGCGGCACGTCTCGTTGAATTTCTTGATGCCAATCTCTTCGATCTGTTTTTTACCGGAGATGCCAAGTTTGCGCTCCACAACCTCTTCAATCGGTAGCCCATGGCAGTCCCATCCCCACCGGCGGCGCACGAAGCGGCCGTTCATTGTCTGATAACGCGGCACAACGTCCTTTATGGTAGACGCAAGCAAGTGCCCGTAGTGCGGAAGTCCCGTGGCGAACGGTGGACCATCATAAAAAGTGAACGGTTCGCCGTCGGCAGTCTGTGCCAAACTCTTTTCAAAAATTTTGCGTTCGTCCCAAAACGCCAGCACTTTTTCTTCCATCTCGGGAATATTGATCTCGCCCTCAAGAAAATGCGGCATGTGATGCGATTCCTGCGAAGTTTCCTTAGCCATTCCTATTAAAATAGCAGGTTTTGGGGGATTTTCAAAGAAAAAAATCCCGCGGGGCATAGTGCGCCACACGGGTGTTGTGCGAAACTTCAGCTACTAATAGGTATTCCTTATATCGAATGTTGCTATCGAGAGCAGCCGCGTAGGGATTGCGACCTCATCCACTTCAGTAAAGTGGTGTTTTTTTCGCTTGACGACCAAATATTCTTCCTTGCCATCAAACTCGAGACGCTCGAGAGCAGTGTAATTATTATTCAGCCGGAATCCGGATACCGCTACACGATTTTCTTTACCGGCCACAACCTCTCCCGGCAGACGAAAATCCTCTATGAGAAAATGTCCATTGTGAGCTTTCACCTCGGATTTGAAATGTATCCGATACGTTCCCTTCTCTGGATCAAAAACTCTCTCTCCTTTTTTTCTTTCCACAAAAAACCTCCGTTGGGAAATTTCCCGAACCAATGAAATTTTACAAAACTCCCTAGATCTTTTCAAGCGTCCCGATTCCCAGCAGCCCCAATCCTTTTTGCAGAACATCAGCCGTAGTGGCGATGAGCAGTAATCGCGCGGCGCGGCGCGGCGCGGCGACCTCATCCTTCAGGATCGGCATCGTCTCATAGAATTTGTTCGCCGCGACGGCGAGCTTATAGAGATAGGTCGCAATCGTGCTCGTGGAATAAAGCTCACCCGCGCGCGCAACGATATCCGGGAATTCAAACAACTTGCGCACGAGCGCGAGCTCGGTCGTGTGGTCGAGCGAAGAAACATCCGCCCTTGGATCCGGAACTTTTGACTTTGGATATGCACTTTTTGATTTCCGTAAAATACTCCTTAACCGCGCGTAGGTATACTGCAGATACGGCGCGCTGTCGCCGGAGAAGTCCAACATCTTCTCCCAATTGAAAACAATATCCGTCGTGCGATTCTCTTTAAGGTCGTTATACTTCAACGCGCCAAGCGCGATCACGAATGCAATTTCGTGCTTTTCTTTTACCGAAAGATCCGGGTTTTTAACTTCTACGACCTCGCGTGCTTTGGAAACCGCCTCGTCGATCACCTCTTTTAAGCTCTGCGCGGTCCCCGCGCGCGTGGAAAGCTTCTTGCCGCCTGCGCCAAGAACCAGGCCATACTTAATATGCGTAAGCTCCGCCGCATCCATCCCCAGCATATGCGCAACAGCGAACAGCTGCTCAAAATGCAGCGCTTGCTCGTTTCCCACCACATATAATATCTTTTCCGGCTTATATTTTTTGAGCCGATAGCGGAGGTTCGCAATATCGCGCGTAAGATAGATACTCGCGCCGTCGGATTTTTCGATGAGCGCCGGCGGTAACCCCACGGCATCAAGCTTCACCACCACCGCGCCCTCACTCCGCTCCGCGATCTTTTTTGAAAGAAGATCGTGTACGATCGGCTTCATTTCTTTTTCAAAAAAATTCTCGCCGAGCCATACGTCAAAATCCACCCCCAGTGTTTTATATGCCTGTTCAAATTCCTTCAACGATTCTTTTTTGAACCACTCCCAAAGTTTTCTATTTGCGCGATCGCCATCCTCCAGTTTTTTGAATTCCTCCTGGCCACGCTTTTCGAGCGCGGGATCAGCCTTTACTTCTTCGTGAAAGCGCACATAGAGCGCCTGCAATGTTTCGATCGGATTTTTCTCAACGCTCCGTGTATCACCCCATAATTTATATGCCGCGATGAGCTTTCCGAACTGCGTCCCCCAGTCGCCAAGATAATTCCACCGCACCACGCGATAGCCGGAATATTCCAAAATATTTCCCAGCGCGGCGCCGATGATCGTGTTGCGCAAATGTCCCACCTGCATCGCCTTTGCAATGTTCGGCGATGAATATTCCACGATCACCGTCTTCCCCTTTCCGCCAATGCTCCTTCCATATTTCTTATCCCGCGCGATCGCGGCGAACTCATTTTGCATCGTCGCATCACTCAGCCAAAAATTAATAAAGCCCGGCGCGGCAGCCTCCACTTTTTGAAAAAAATCCGCCGGCGCCTCGGCCGCGATCCGCGCGGCATACTCCTTGGCGAGCTCGAGCGGCGGGACGCCTTTTACCTTAGCCGCGCGCAACGCAAAGTTCGTCGAGTAGTGTCCGAACAGTTCCTCGTCAGGAACAGAAATATCGATCGCCGCATCCGCGCCGAAGATCTTTTTCAGTATGCTTATTATTTCTTTATGCATTGACAAAATAGAGAGATAAGTGGCATTATGCAAGCGCGAGGAGGCGGAGTCATCGCGGCCTTGGGTGCCGGACGGGGCACGCCAGCGGCCAACGGGAGACTCCTGTGAGTACATGGATCCCTTCTTTCTGAAGGTAAAGCCGACCAGGACAACTCCCCTGCGAACCTCGCCCCCTCGCGCGTATTGTTCTTTTACATATAATACCACAGCTACTACAGGCCCTGCGCAATTTCGCGCAGGGCCCATTTCTTTAATCAATTTTTAACACAACTAAGGTAGAATGAATCAATGGACACAAGGACGAACACCATAGCGGAAAATCGCCGGGCGCGCTTCGATTACGAAATAGCACAAACGTACGAGGCGGGCATAGAGCTCCAGGGGCACGAAGTGAAGAGCGCGAAAGGCGGCCGGCTTCAGATCGCCGGCGCGCATGTGCTCATCCGCGGCGGCGAGGCATGGCTCGTCAATTCGCAGATCCCGCCCTACCAAGCCGGCAACACGCCGAGTGATTACGAGGCCGACCGTGTGCGGCGCCTCTTGTTATCAAAAGATGAAATAAAAGAATTGCAGGGCGCGCTCGTAAATAAGTCCCTGCACCTAATCCCACTCCGCGCGTACCTCAAGCATGGATTTATAAAACTTGAACTCGGCATCGGCCGCACACGGAACAAATCCGACAAGCGCGAAGCGATCAAAAAACGCGCGCACCAGAGAGAGATACGCGAAGATTGACGGAGATATAATTTTGATTTATAAGTAGGGCAGGAGGAAAACATGGGTCACGTCTTATGCCGCATCAAGGAAGAAAGATTGGCACGATTTGTTGGGCCAAAGTTTCTCGTGCTCTGCGAGGTTTGGAACGCGCTACCACCCGAGGTGACGCTCTACGGCAAAAAAAGAGAGAATGGCGCCTTGTGCCTAGAGAGGGAAATAGAGGGCGAACCAACTTATATCTATATTCCCCCGGATACCGCAGAAACGCTTGAGAAGCGGCCACTGCTTCGGGTATTTACTCACCCATTTCACCGAGGAATCTTCGTCTTCTGGGCAGAGGCAATGCCCGAAGGCACTTCGCCGGAAGATCTCGCTGTCGAGGTTATGATCTTCAACAACCAACAAATGACAACAGCAAAGAAAAAACCCAAATAGTAATCATATCCTCCAATCCGCGGAAGAAATTCCGCGGATTTTTTTATTGGCTTGAAGACGACGCCACCGCTGCGCTGAGTGTTGCCTCAAAATTGGAGAGGCTCGTCGGATTCGGGATCTGCGCAAGGTTGATAAAGAACGTCGGCGTGTGATCAATCTGCGCAGCATTGCCGCCCGTAACATCGTTCTGGATCTTCTGCGTCACCGAGGTGGCATTCATATCATTATTAAACGTATTCACGTCGAGGCCGAGAGATTGCGCATACCCATCAAAGTATTGCTTGGTCACCTGTGCGGGGGTCAGGCTGTCGTTCATAGACCATTGCGTCTGGTCAGTGTAGAGCAAGTCATGCATCGCCCAATATTTTGTCGCACCACCCTCCAGCCCTGCCGCTTCCGCCGCCTGCGCGCCGATCCCCGCAAACGGATGGATGGTATAGAGCGGGAAATTGCGGAACACAAAGAGTACGGTACTGCTATAGTTCTGCACAAGCTGTTGGACGAGCGGGAAATATTCGCCACACGCCGGGCACTCAAAGTCTCCGTACTCGATGAGCGAGACCTTCGCGTTCGGGTTGCCTTCCGTCCAATCCGCGGATGTGATCGCCGGTGCCATCGTCGCAACGAAGGTGCTGCTCGCAGTGTCGGACGAAGTCCCACTCGAGTACGCGCCCGCGGCGATCACCACGGCCGTGACGAGAACAAGAAAGCCCACGATGAACCAGACCGTTGCTTTGTTCGCCTGGCCGCTGTTATTGTTCATTCCAATATTATTTTTCATTGTCCTATTATCTTACATTGTTTTAAAAAAAAGTCATTAAAAGAAAAAGGGGCTTCCAATAATGCTTGGAAGCCCCAGTTACGTTCGAGAGTTATTACATATCCTTGGGGTCAAGGATAGTACTAAGTTGAGGAAGGTAGAGGTCAAGGAGATCAGCGGAAATCCCTACAAAAACCCGCTCGCCATCCTTATTGGCAATCTTCCGCCATGTCACGAGATCCCCCTCCGCTATCTTTTCTAAGGCCCTGAATGTCCCCTCGACGACACCGCCCGTAGTAAGGCCAACTTTCAATCCGACGTCGCTGAGCAACTGCACAGCACGTTGATACGACGGATATCTTTCAACCTCATAATGAGCGTAGCCGTATTTATGAAACAAGGGAACTTGATCTGGGCTAAGGCGACTTAGTGAACGCATGCCGGGAAGAGGGTTTCCTTCCGCGCAGATCACGCCAACCGGAATAGCATCGGAATGGTGCTTATCGAGGGAACTGACCACGGCATTTCCCGTTCCAGACGTACCTACAGCAAAGGCTATCCCACTGAGGCCGATTCCCAACGCCTGCGCCTGTCGCCAGATCTGAGCAACGGTCACTTCCTCATGGCCATCCGAGTTCGTTTCGTCCAAATACTGATCGAAAACGAGATGGTTAAGGAGATCCCCCATGGCACGCGCGATATCAGGGCCGGTCTTCCCCGGAACTTCTTCGCTTAGTATCACAGGCTTCCGATTGGCAAGTTCGACGAGCATGCGCTTGAACATCGGCGCGTCTTTCGGCATGATCACTTCCACTTGCACGCCAAAACGACGACCGATAACCACGAACGGAAGCGCTGCACCGCCCGAAGATGCGATGACGCACACGGTCCGTTTAGTCAGCTTCCCTTGCCGTTTCTGCACCATGTACCAATGGTAAACGGCCGCCAATTTCAGCGTGTTCATCGGCCATTCACTCGTCATTTTGAGGAATATCCTTACCTTATCCTTCTTTTTAAGAGAGGAGTTGGCGAGGATAAAAGATTGTGGCAATTCAACGAGCGACGCAGGAGCGTGCTTTGCGGGATCAAGATAATCCAACATTGCATTCGGTCCCGCAAAGATATTGAGATTGTGAACATCCTTTTTCATATTTACATTGCCTCCTGGTCTTGCTGTTTGCATTCTCCATCAGACCACGCATCACGTCAAGCTTTCCGCACGATCGCGAACGGCGTCATCTCGTCGGACTGGCCGAGCGGATTGTCGCGGAATAATTTTCCTATAAATGCCTCACTAAATGAACGCGTGGATTTGCCGAGAGAAAACGCACCGCGATAGTTCGCATCGAGGATAACAACCTCCGCGCCGATATTTTTTTTGAAGCGCCGTGCCTCCCCGCTCGGATCATTGGGCGCAAGTTTTGCCGAATGCGCATATTCGAGGATAAGGAATGACATCGGGCAATCGATAGATTTCGCGCGCTTGCCGCAGATTCGATAGAACATGCCGCGGATGCCGAACGGCCGCGTGATGGCCGATACGGCCGCGGCAAAAAACACGCGTGGATATCCGGCTTCCTCTATAAAGAGCTGCATCGCGAGCGCAGTGCCATGGCCAAATCCGTGGAACGCGGCGGATCCGAAACCCACACCAACATTCCGTGCAAGGAAGCGCGCGAGCGGTGTCGGTTTGATATCGCCCATATCAACGACGCGGCCCTGCGTGACGGTGAGCGCCTTCTCGCTCACAAAAAGAATATCGCCGGGCTGGAGATACGGCTTGGCATATGCTTCGATGATCGGTAAAAGATCAGTATCCTTTAAAGTGATGAGACGCGTGCGCACTGGTAACCGCTCGTAGGTAACGCCATCAACGTCGATCGCGATCTGCTTGCCCGGATTCGCGATGAATTCACCGGAAGGTTTGCGCGCGGCGGCGGCACCGCCAGCCGCGTTCGCCGAAGCATCAGAAAATACCACCTTCTCCCCACGGAACAGTGCAAATAATACTTCGATCGCTTTACGAATCATGGCACGATCCTCGTGCGCCGCCCCGCGGGAACGTAAAAGTTCGGTCACTTCCATATAAAGGATGTGCGCCTCATCAATTGCCTCCTCTTTAAACATCACCTCAACGGGCGAGGCGCCGTCCGAAACGGCGCGCACCACCACCGAACCATCCCCGTGCGGTGTATACGCGATCTCGAATCCCGTCTGGCTCTTCATCTCCAAATAGGTTTGCGGATATTCCATATATATAAATGTTATTCTTATTATTATATATTATACGCCGAAACGATATATTTGCGTTTATTGAAAATTTATGTTATAAGATAATCAGTATTAAAAACCAAAAGGAGTGTGAAAGAAATGCTTATTGAAGCCTGCATAGCAAAGATCCATCGCGCGACAGTGACCCAAGCCGACCTGAACTACGTCGGCTCAATTACTATCGACCAGGATATCCTCGACGCGGCGGGAATGATGCCCTTCCAGTACGTCAACATCACGAATGTTTCGAATGCCGTCTTCTGGCGTACATACATCATGGCGGGCGAACGCGGCAAAGGCGACATCTGCCTCAACGGTCCGCCGGCGCGCCTCTTCCAGCCAGGCGACAAGATCATCGTCCTCGCCGAAGTATGGCTCGAACCATCCGAGATGAAAGATCTGGATCCTATCGTCGTGTTCGTGGATGACAAGAATAAGGTGACCGAGGTTAAGCATCACAAGATGATCCCGCCCGGGACTTCCCACTCGTAACTTTATATCGTTTTCCCCAAAGCCCCGCCAACCAGCGGGGCTTTTTTACGGTATCATTAGTGCATGCCTATGTGGTTACTCGTCGCCGGCGTGTTGATTCCCCAGGAGTTCGCTTCAAGCGCGATCGTTTTTATTATTGCCTTGCAGAACAATTTTCCCATCTGGGCGATCAACGTGATCTGGATCTGCGTCACTTCGCTTGATATGTACGTTGGCTACATGCTCGGTAAGTTCACAAAAGAAAAATTCAACGACACGCGCTTCTTCCATTGGGTGGAGGGATGGATAAAAAAGGGTGAGGCGCGCCTCGGCACCCATGGCGAAAAATTGTCGCTCGCACTGCTTGCCGTTATTAATTTTCCTTTCGTCAACACATTCATCGCCGCGTGGATCGGCCTTCCGTTCAATATGGCATTTCTGCTGACACTCGCGGGCAACTTTGTGTGGCTCCTCTTTTTATGGGGCACCGTCCTTGGATTATCCGCGTTCGTTTCGAACCCGGACATCATCATTCTTATCCTAATCGTCGCCGGCGTCCTCTCTCACTTCCTCTTTAAGTTCTCGAGGGCGAACAAAGGGTAAATCTCAAGCAAAGTGAGCAGTAGGCCGAGCGAGAGCGGGCCGAGCAATAATCCAATAGGGCCAAAGAATGATAGCCCGCCGAGCACAGCAAACAACATCAGCATCGGATGGATCTTTTTCTTGCCTCCTAAAAATCGCGGGCGAATATACGTCTCCATCGTGATGGCCATAAAGAACATCCACGCGGTGAGTCCGATCGTGCCAATAATATTCCCCGCAAGATAAAGCGAGATGATTCCCGGCACCACAATGAGAAGAACGCCGACGCCTGGAATAAATGAAGCCACCACCGTGACCGCGCCCCAAAGGATCGCGCTCGGCAATCCAAATATGAAAAATCCGATTCCGGTCAGCAGACCATACAATACACCCACCGCGAGCGATCCCCTGATCACCGAGCTAGCCCGCGAATAAAGCGACGAGAGCACTTCTTCCGCACGCGCAGCGGACAATGGTCCGCGCGCAATGAACGCCGCGCAAAGCTTGGAGCCATCCCTTAGGAAATAATAGAGTGCAAAGAATGAAAGGAAGAACGTTGCGATCACGCCGAGGACGCCGGAGAATATTGGCCCGAGATCACCGATCACAACCCCTAACAGTTGTTGGACGTATGAACTGAAGTCAATGTTGAATACCGGAAGAACTCGCGCAAGCTCCATGCGGAACCAATTGATCACCGGCTCACCGCTGCCGGAAGCAAGGTGGCCGTACAATCCCTGCGCTTCAATAAAGATCTGCAGGCCGAAAAAGACGAGCGGCAAGAGAATGATCACGATTGCGAGGAGAACGACCAACCCTGCGGCGGCGCTGTCATGCCCACCAAACCACTTCCGCAGTAGCGCATAGCACGGCTGAAAGAGCACCGCGAAGCTGACCCCCAATACGATAGCATTCAGCTCAGGCAGAAAGATGAACGCCATCAGCGCCGCCGCCAGAATAATGCCACCGATGAAAATTTGTGATTCGGAACGCGAGCGTACCATATCCTTATTGTATCACGCCAATATAGAAATTCTGTTGAAACAAAAACACCCACCCTCTTTTGATAGTTGATTCTTATCACTAGATCAAAAGAGGGTGGGTGTTTTTGTTGTGGCGTTATGCGCGGCTGACGTTCGTCGCGGCCGGGCCTTTCTCGCCTTCGCTGACCTCGAAAGTGACGACATCGCCAACCTTAAGATCATCAAATGCGACACCATTCAACTCCTTGGAGTGGAAGAAAAGGTCTTTCGCTTCGCCATCGCGTGCGATAAAACCAAATCCACGGTCCGTAAGGGTCTTGATAGTTCCTTGCATCATGTAATTAGTATTGTTGCTTTTCTAGAAGTTCGACGACGTTTCTTTGTTTGCCAGATAATAATACTCCACTCTCTGAAATTTGTCAAGTATCCCGCCGGGGACGGCTAAAAGGCGAGGTTGACCAATCGTCTATTACCCGTTAACGTGTGGCAAGGAGGAACACCGTGAGCTCAGAATATCAATTCGAGGCAGTACAGATGTGGCGGTCATTATCGCTATGGAAGCGATCTATAATCCGATCTGGATTCAAGGTGAAGCTGGGCAAGGAACAGCGATACCGCTTTACCAACGAGCTTCCATTCTATCTCTTTTTTTGCAGGAGATGTGAAGCCCCCAGAAAGGACTATATCCATGGATTTCCCGACCACCGCCAATATTTGACGTGCTCGCAGTGCTTGGAGCAGTATGGCGTTACGTCGATATGGATGCGGCTCGTTATGGCCTACTCTTTCGTAAGGTCGGTCTTCTCCTGTCTTTTCAGGAAGGGCACCCGAAAAAAATATTCCGAGCAAGGAGCCTAACGCGCCGGACATCCCTCAATGACACACGAGGCGATGTCCGGCATTTTTTTTGATAGTCGGTTACTATATAAAGATACATGGCAAAGTTTGGAAAGAAGACCAAGAACCTCCTCAAGGTCGTCGGGCCGGGCTTGATCACCGGCGCGGCGGATGATGATCCGTCAGGCATCGCCACCTATACCCAGACCGGCGCGCAGTTCGGATACGGCCAGCTTTGGACCGCGCTCTTCCTGCTCCCCTTTATGGTGGCGATCCAGGAGGCATGTGCACGCATCGGCGCGGTGACGGGCAAAGGCCTTGCGGCGGTCGCCAAGGAAAATTACAGCAAGAAAGTGTTGTACGCACTGCTGGCGCTCATCCTCATTGCAAACACGATCAACATCGGCGCAGATCTTGGAGCGATGGGCGCGGCGGCGGCGCTCATCATTCCGGTCAACTTCACCCTACTCACGCTTTTCTTCACCGCGCTCATTTTG
Source organism: uncultured bacterium (assembly GCA_963807165.1). Lineage (GTDB taxonomy): Bacteria > Patescibacteriota > Minisyncoccia > UBA6257 > 2-01-FULL-56-20 > JAKAGE01. The sequence continues at coordinate 530,185 of CAWDZM010000001.1, forward strand.
GTACTCGAAATTTTTGTATCGTATAAAAATTACGCAAGGATATTGAAATGGCTCGCGCTTGTGCTCATCTCTTATCCGCTCACCGTATTCCTCGTTCACGAGCCGTGGATGACGATCCTGCGCGCCACACTTTTGCCACACATTCAGTTCAGCTTTGCGTTCCTTTTTATTATCACCGGCGTCTTAGGCACGACAATCTCGCCATATATGTTTTTCTGGGAAGCGTCGGAAGAAGTGGAGGAGGAAAAAGAAAAACATTTAATAGTGGACGGCAAAGCAAAGCCCACAAAATCCTTCATGCGCCGCCTGCGGCTCGATAATTTTCTCGGCATGCTCTCGTCCGAGATCGCAACGTGGTGCATCATCATCGTCGCGGCGACGGTACTGAATGCGCACGGACTGACGAACGTCGCCACGACGGCGGACGCGGCAAAGGCGCTCGAGCCGCTCGTACGGAGCTTTCCCAACGCGGGCCTTATCGCGAAGTGGCTCTTCGCGATCGGCGTCATCGGGCTCGGCCTCCTCGCCGTGCCAGTACTCTCCGCATCCGCCTCATATGCGCTCTCGGAAACCCTCAGTTGGCGCGAAGGGCTCAATTTAAAATTAAAGCGTGCTCATGGATTCTACGCCATCATCACAATCGCAACGCTCATCGGGCTGATGATTAACTTCGTCGGCATCAACCCGATCAAGGCGCTCGTGTTCACCGCCGTCTTCAACGGCGTAGCGGCGGTGCCGCTCATCTTTATCATCGCGCGCATGGCCGGAAGCAAGAAGATTATGGGTGAATATAAGAGCGGCTGGCTTTCTAACATTGTCGTCTGGGCAACGTTCGTGTTGATGGCCGCCGCGGCCATCGCGATGTTCGCGACGCTGTAGACAAATCACTTATTGACGACGATAAACTTTGGCATTATATTAACCTCTTGGGTTCATTAACAACTGAACCGGTCGAAGAGGAGCGCCACTTGAAAGAAAGTGTTCTTTCCCAAAAATTTGCCGTGCTACCGGGAGCAAGAGCCACGCGGCTCATGCAACTTCATGCGCAATATACAAGAGCAAGAACTGCCGGTGCGAGCGATGCCAAACACCTCAGAGAAATTTGGGTACGCCACTTCCGAATGGCCATCGGCGACGCCCAAACTATCGAGGCATTGGAACAACTGAGCGAGTTGTCAATTCCCGATGACCTGAAGGAAAAACTTGAGCGCAATCTTGCGCAGCTCAAAAGAGTCGAACAAAGACAGTGGTCGAAAGACATACGTCGCGACTCCGCCCAAACGACCCGAACCAACAACGATACGCCGACGCATTGCCAGCGTAAATCTATCCCCATCACCACAAGACCGGAGAGCCCACGCTCTCCGGTCTATTTTTTTATAGTTATAGCTTCACTACCGAGAAACCGCCGACCCCCTGCCCGATCACATCGCCGGGATTTTTATCGGAAGTAAAGTAATAGAGCGGCATCCCCTTCCACGTGAACTGCACCAATCCATTATTGCCTTTGATGGTACTCACGTTTGCCGGGAGCATCGGCAGGTTGACGGTACCCGCGGCGGTGAGGCCCGGACCATACGGCGGCCATATCGAAAGACAAGCGCCCGTGCAATTGCTGACGTTCATCGTGTCCTTGTTATAAACATAGAGCGTTCTGCCTTTTGCATCCGCAAGATACGGCCCGAGCACCGCGCTCTGATGCTCGCTAAAGAATCCGCCAAGCTGGAGGGATGATGACGTTACCATGGATCCTCCCGCTGGATTTGTCGAAGTAGCGGCGACCGGCGTAGAGCTCGGCGTATTCACGCCAACCGAAGGCGCCGCCGCCTTTTGCCCAAATACCAAAAACGCTGCCGCTGCAAGCACGACCACCACAAGAATTATTATTAAATAGTGATATCTTTTCATACCTTAATTATACCATTTCGCTCATAAGCGAGTTTACCCCTGCCTCATGCAGGCCTTACATATGCCATAAAATTCCAAGGCGTGTTGTTTGATCTCGGCAAAGTGTTTTGATGATTTAAGAACGCTCGATTCGACGGCTTCGACACCACACCGATGGACATCTTCAACCTTGCCACACTTGAGGCAGATAAGATGATGATGTTCTGCTAAATCCGCCAGCTCATAGTGAGCGTGATTGTGCCGAAGATCGATCTGCTTGATCACCCCCTTCTCTTTAAATGATTTTAATGTCCGATATACGGTAACCTGATCGGTCCCACGGGGAAGTATATCTATGATCTCCTGAGCGCTCAAAGGCTTTTTATTTTTTTTAAATACCTCAAGGATGGCGATCCTTGAATCGGTTACCTTGTACCCACTTTTGCGAAGAACGGTTTTAAACGATTCTGAGGCCATATATTCATCATATTCTAAATGCAAATTATTTGCAACTAATTTGACTGCGCCGCTGGCGGAGATGAGAATGAGGGTGTCGATCAATCAAGGTCGGCACATCACCCACGTGGAGGTAACAATGTCCTATCCTTCGGTCGTAGCAGTTCTTAAAGAACGAGGCGTTAGCCTTGAAACCGCAACCGATGCAGAGATCAAGAACATTCTCCTTGAAGCGTTCCATCGGGATCTCGGCGCCGGAATGTCGTATCTCAAGAGCGCAGCCGAGCATGTCGGTAAAACCGGCCGGCGATTCCTTAAGGCAGAAGACCCCAACTCACCGGTCGGCAAACAACTAACCCGGCTTCTCGGAGCCGATGTTGCCCGAGGCATCGTAGAACAACACTTTGGCGTTGCATTCGGCCTCTACAACTGCTGCGGCGTTACCGCAGCCACCACCCGCGAAGGCTTGCGTATGAACATGCGCGAACAGGTCCTCCTCCAAAATGGCGTTCTCGCGTCCGCAGATTGCTAACCAGCGCGACCACAACCCACTATGGTGCCCGAACCCAACAACACCGGGCACCATACTTTTATCACTATGAACAAACCCTATCCAAATAATGTTTGATCTCGCGCTCGACCGGCCTCGCCATCGGGAGTTTTTCGATTATCTGGCGGAAATTACTTAACGACATCCCGCGGCTGCGCAAAAATATCGGCGAGTATGTTCCCTATCCCATAAGCCGCGCATTGACGTGCGGATTCTGTTTTACTTATTGGCTTTCACTCGGATCGCTGCTCATTTTTAACCCGCTGAGTGGCTGGCTTCCTCCCCTGCAAGCTATCATTCCTGCCGGATTCTCCCCTTTTATTTATATTTGTTTTTCTTGGATGGTCCTCGGTTTCGTTGCACTTCTTTGGCGATCACTCTTTGTTATCATCCAAGAACTTATTGACTATCAAATGTATACATGGAACAAACAATTCCATCCTATTGATCACGGGCATAAGCACTGATCGAAGATTATGGAGGCGGGAGTCCGTTATATAAATAAATTTTCACCAATCCCTACTTGGCAGCAACCAGCAATGCCTTCATCTCTTTTATTCATGTATAAAAAATTGGCCGATAAACGATCCGCATTTGGGGCAGGTATTTGCCAAATAACTTTCATTTAAAGTTTTGCTGAATTTCTTTTCAATCAAGACTCCTGCGTCCCTTGCAAATCCAAGTTCGCTTTCAGTAAAAGTTTCTGGCCCAGATATCCCGATCATGGCAATTTTCATCGGAGCACTACAGGCTCGGCATTTGGATTCAACAATTTCTATTTGATGACTTGTATTCTCCATAGTGATTTAGACTACATATTTACCTGCGTGCAATTGTTTTGATTCTTGCGGCGTAGCATAAAAAACATTTGTCCCCTTTCTGATGGTAACTCTTCCATCGTAGTGATAGACATCTTTGCGATTCCAAGGCGGAATTAGGATTACCATAATCGTATGACCGACGATTTGTTTTTCTACAATTCTAACGGAGATGGATGGAGAGATTTGATTCCGAATACTATTTTGTAAAGACTGATCTAAAATCTGACGCTTTTTGTCGGAATCACCAATAGTTCCATCATCTTCTATCCCATAAAATATGAGTCCTCCTAGCTTGGTATTTGCGAAGGCACAAATCTCCTTTGATAAAACCTTCATCTCTACTCCGACTTGTTTAAACTCGTATATCTGATCTTCTCCATGGTTACAAATATCTAAAATCTCTTGCTCCGAGGGTAAATGTATGCCGGAGCTGTTGTCCCTGGTAGAATTTTTTCTTTCCTTAGGAGAAGTCCGCGCTGTTTTTGTGTGGTCTTTTAAAACCGATTTACTCAGATGTTTCAAAATCGGGTTCTTCTCATAAATAATCGAATTCGCTTTTTTAACGACCCCTTTTTCATCGGTAACGGCTCTGATAATCTCCATATCTTTCATTGCCGCTAGATCATCTAGCGTCGCAGAAAACGGCCGCCCACTCTTTACGGATATTTCTTTAGCCGAAAGCTTACCGTTTACCAAATCGAATGTAGCCTCTCTTTTAGGAGAATTACCAAATAATATTCTCGCCCTACTAACAAGTTCTTGAAGGTCCATATTTTTATGGAATTAATGTCGTAATCGTTGCTGTTTGGTCTAAAAAATACATTAACTGCCGAACATCTTGATAGAGGACGTCTATTCTTTTTTGATCATTCTTATTAGGAAAATTCATATGAGCAACAATATTTCTTGGCAAACGGATAGCGTCTATTTTGACTAACCATTGGTCTATATCCGGAACAACAGTTCTTAAAAGATGAGCGCTTGTGCGTGCGATCTCATTAAGATCATACAAATCAGTGTAGTAAATATCGTGCCTTCCGGGTTTAGAATGCCACGGTCGAGATGCATACATAGGTTTAAATCCATTGATCTTTCTTTGCATGGTTGGATCAACAACTAAAGCCCACCAACCATTTCCAAGTTGAGCTAGCAGAATAGAATGGATCAGAACTCTATAATAATTTTCGACGGCATATAACTTCCAGTAAGCTCCACGGCCGATGCCCAATCCACTCTTTCTTACATTTTCCAGCGTAAAACCGGAAAGAGTTCTGAAGTCTTGAATCGCAGCCATTTAAGCTGTCCCTTTTTTCTTGGTCGATTTCTTCTTCTTGGTTTGATATATCAACGAAGCAATAGTCTGCCCCGAAGTTTCAAGATAATTTGCGATCTCCAAGTTGTTGAATCCGGCAAGATTTAAAATTCGAACCTTTTCGGCCATATTGGATCCCTTTAAAGAATTCAAAAGAATCATCACTAAAAGACTTTCGATTCTGTCTGTATCACTTTCTTTCATATTTTTATTATTTCTTTTTCGATCCCCTCGACCCTAACGCTCGAACTGTTGCCGGAGTAGTATTGAGGATTTGGGCAATCGTGTCGTTATCTAAGCCAGCCAACCTTAAAAGATATACTCTTTCAGTAATGCTTTTCTCGGAAGCGACTTGCAAGCCAAGAACTTTCAAAATCTTCTCCAATACATCTATTATTTTTTCTTGATCCGTGAGTTTTGCCATTTAATATTGTCTTATTTTTTCTTCGACTTTTTTGATTGATTTAAAAGACTGGAAGCGGCATTACTTGGTATATCAAGAATGTGAGCGATTTTTGCTATTGAAAAGCCGACTTCAGAAAGCTCGGCGGTAATTTCTGTTTTTGTCTTACTTCCTTTAAAGCCCCACGCTAAAATGCGGCACACATCTTCAAGAGAAAATTCTTCTTGATCCTTCATGTTATTTTTTCTTATTTTTCCTGATGGCGTGCAAGGCCACGTTCACAGTATTTGGAGTGGTTCCCAAAAGTTCGGCTATCCTCTTAGGCTTAAATCCCACAGAATCCAGTTCTTTAATTAAAGTAACTTGCCCCGTCCCCCGCTTGAGCCATACAGTAAGAAGCTTCACCACCTCTTCCGAAAATATCTGATTGGTTTGTTCCATTGTTTTATTTTTGTTTACGAGCTCTTTCAAGAGCTTTTTGAACGGCTGACAATTTTTTACCAGTAAGTTCTGCTATCTCGACTGACTTCAATCCTGCACTGGCGAGGAGGAGTTCGAGCTTAGGAGCTTGGCTTCTGTCCACTTCTCCAAGTTCTCTGTTTCTACTGTCAATTAAAAGAGAAGCTATCACAGCAAGCTTTTTTTCTATGTTTTTTAATGTTTCTGCTTCGTTCATTGTAAAATAATTAGTGAATTTACCGACATTTTTTCCCATCAAACCTTATTCTATATAGGTTTCTAAAGATGATATGTCCATCTCCACTAATTGTCAAACAGCAAAAATCAATGGAATTTACAATAAAAGCTCATTATCTTATAGTTAAGCGAGTCACGCGTCGCAGATGCGATCAGAAGAGTAAATCAAACGGTAAGAAAAGAAACTGGGATTGAGGAACTTATCCACCACGAAAAATCAAACTTCTGGATAAGATAGAATTCCGATATTTACTTTAACGTGTCCTTCACAACTAACGGCTCGCGCCCTTCTATAAATTTGTCGTATCCAAATTCTCGATACGTTTTAAAAATAAGCATCTGCTCCTTTGTCTCAAGATCTCTTCCGGGAAAATCTCGCTTGATATTTGAGGCGTCTTCGTCCGAAATAATCCTCTGTGCGATTTGTCCAATAACGCCATCGCCTCTTTTATAATTTGTGCCCACATTCATACCGGCTCCATTTGCGAATGGAGCCTTCGCGCGGAAGGCTGTCGCCTCAGAAAGATAGTTCAACGCTATCTTTCTAAAAATGAATTTCGTAAAGATCTCATTGCCGTACTTCCCTACTTTAATCGATCCATCTATTACCATAGCAACGTCGACGAGCGCCTTATCAAAAAATGGGCATCGTATCTCAACCGTATGTCGCATTGCCATCTTATCAATCCTCATAAGATTTCCCCTCGACATGGACTTTAAAAGTGCCTTGCATCCTTCGTTGATTCGAAGAGGATTAATATCAAGAAATTCATTATATCCCCCAAATATTTCATCAATGCCTTCTCCAGTAAGCACAATTTTAAATCCCAGATCATGGGCATATTTTGAAAGTATATTGTTTGCGAAGGAGTGGCGAACAATATTTGGATCGTAGCTTTCGACAAAATAGATAATATCCGACAGTTCCGCTTCATAATCAATTTTGGGCTCGATAGATTTATATTTCCATCCTTTCTCTTCGCACAACTTAAGAGCGCTGATGTAATCCGGAGAATCTTTTTCTCCGAGGATAAGAGCCGTAACGTCACCGTGAAAACGCGACGCTAATTCCATAACCATACTGCTATCCACGCCGCCACTCAAAAATATGGCGATCGGAAGATCGGTTTGAACTCTTTTAAACACGGCCTGTTCAATAAGATGCTTTAGTTCATCAAGGTTAATATCTTTAACCTCTCCGATTTTGATTTCATAATATGAAACGAATTTGCCCTTATAGAAATAGTGCCCCGGAGGAAATTCGTGAATCTCATTCAAATCTTCAAAGCAAACAAGCGCCTTAATCTCTGACGCAAAAAACATCGTTCCGTCTTCATCATAAGCGTAATAGAGCGGCTTAACTCCGATGCGATCACGTGCCGCGAAAATTTCTCCGCTTGTCTTGTCAAAAATAATGAAGGCGAACATTTCGGAATCCAACTCAGAGATCAGCGCCTCCTTTTTATCTTCCCAAAGGTGGGTTAACACTTCCGTATCTCCATGAGTCCTAAATACATGCCCCTCCCCCTTTAACCTTTCGGCGATAGCACCGAAATTAAAAATCTCGCCATTTAGAATAGCAAAAATCGTTCCGTCTTCATTCTGCTGAGGCTGTTGCCCGAAGGCTTCATCAACGATAGCGAGCCGATTTGCGCCGAGAGCCACATGATCCAAAACGAGGTGCTCAAATTGATGCTGAGGCTCGCCCCGGTGAGATATCTTAGACAACGATAAGCGGAGTTTTTCCTCTTTACCATCTGCAGTTCCGACAATAGCGACGATGCCACACATACATCGATTTTATCAGTTTGATCGGGATTAATGCAACCTGAAACATCGTTTTGAGCGCGACTCATTCTGACTCGCGCTGTTTCATAGCCTGACATATTAGGCTGGTCGAGAAGCCTATTTAAATGTCACTACTTCCTGAACAAAAGGTCGAGCAAACCGAGCCCTTCGCGGAGCTCTACGATTATATCCGAATAATCGCAAGTATATGCGAAGGGCTCAATCAAACTAATGGAAATAAAGAAAGAACCCAAGATGGAGAAGAACGATTACTACGAAGCTCCAAGCCAAGTTCTGATAAATCCCCCATCACAGTCTTCTTACCCACGACGTCAAAGAGCTACTCAATTGCTCGACCACGTGGGCGTTGAAAACAATGAGGATACTGGAGGCCCTAGGGCTAGTCAGGATAGGCTCGAGCGATGATAACTTCAATGAAAGCTATATCGTTCTCAAGACAGAATTTGACTGGCTTTTCGCAGTCGATCCCAACGCTGACCCGAACGAGAGGCCGATGGTTTAAACAAAATCCGACCCTGTGTATACGACAACTATCTCACATACGCAGGGTCGAATCGAGTTGAAAGATCACAATAATAAAAAAATACATGAAAACGAAAACCGAAATAAAAATAAAGCTCGATATGACACGTTTAATGCTCATACGCGACCAGTCCAAGATTGAAACTCTACGCTGGATGTTGAACGAAGATGAGGAAATGATCCGCGAGGCAGTTACGCTCGCGGCAGAAAACCCTGATAAATGATTTATATATTCAGCTTAAACTAATGGCGGTAATGTCCTGATGACATAGAAAATACAAAATCTAAAGCTGAATCCCCGGCCCCTGACCACCTCCGATATTGATGCCTATCGGTCCATTGGGTGGCGCGATTTCTTGGAATGGAACTCCTAAGAACGTGGCTACTTGATTGGCGATTGCAACTTCCTTTCCAGAGCCTCCCATCATTACTGCTGGGCCAATAGACATACTTGAAGAGCTATTTTGATGGTCTAAGGGCAGCTCCTGTCCGCTTTTAAAAACAATGACCGATTGTGAGACGAGCACCTGACGAGGCATGGAGACACCCCTTTCTGAGGAGGCATTATTGTTTTCCATCTTCCATGACTTCCTTGTTTCAATACGCAGGACATCCGCAACTGCATAGGTCGCCGCGCTTCCCCCAATCAGGCGCTTAGTTTGATAATTGATTTGCCCGCTGGTCTTATTGGCGTCTACCGTTATAGATGCACTTAAGAATATAAGTGCGAGGCCGACAATAAACACTCCGATGGCAATCCAGAGAGCAACGGAAGGAGAGAATTGTGAATAGAATGCGACACCGATACCAACAAGAACGAGTACGATTCCCGCTATAATCCCTTTTGCATCACCTTCCTTGAGCACCAACTCGTCTGCGGTCTGACTGACTATTTTCATAATTATTGTTGTTTGAAAGTTAATGTAGCTTCGTTCGAGGTTGACCCTTGCATGATCTGAATGTTTGTTATGGTCATTGTCATAACCGACCACCGTCGCCGGTTGATTAATATTGAGCGCTACTGTGGCACTCTGTCCCGTTGCATGATTCGTCACCGTCATCGTAACTTGGGAGATGTGCACAGCGCTTACATTAAACTCAAGATTATTAAACTTCGCATCGCTCGGCGCGGTAAGAGTTGCGGTACCGCCATAGACCTGCGCGAGACCACTTGCCGGAGTAGTCGTTACATTAATATTGGTGTTACTAGGAGTAGACTTTGAGGTGCAATTTCCCGGAGTAAAAGCATTAACACTGATAGATCCTTTCGACCAATTAGTGAGCAGTGAGACGAGGACACTCGGCGTAAAGGTGCAAACACTCGTCTGCCCCGCAGACTGATTTGCTTCACCTTGCACCTCCTGCTGGGCCTGCGCCGCAGTCAATCCTTGTGCTTCCGCTCCAGATAAGAATTGTGATGTTACGATTCCTGTCGCGCTTACGGCATCATCGGAGAAGATGCACTCGCCCGACCCATTTGACCCTTTTATAGCAAGTTGCGATTTAACGCTTTCAGCGAACAGCGTTGAAACATCAATGGTTCCTGTAAATGCAACGGTAGCTGGAGAACATTTTTGAGCGGCGGCGATGAAGCAGTTCATGTTGGCACCGCAAGCGCCTGAGGTGGGACTTGTTTTCGTCTGCGTGGTGGTCGGAGTTTTTGCAACGGCAACGGGAGCAGTCGACGTTGGCAAGGTTGACGTGCTATTGATAGATGGCAAATGCGGCACAAGCGTACTCAAACTAGTTCCACGAAAATGGTAAAGCGAGAGCCCTAAAACGACTAGGCAAACTAGGATTAAGGCACCAGCACCCAAGAGAACGGGGTCTACAAATCCTTTTCGACTCATTAAATTAAGTATAGCAAATCAGACTATGAGTTTTCCATTCCGCCCAACTCCCCCATTTTCGCCGATTTCGGCAAACTCAAAATAACGCAGAGTATATAAAGAAAATCGACCTCATTGGAGATCGATTTTCATTCAAGTGGAGACGAACCGGACAGGTGGCAAACTTTTATAAACGATTTATATATTGCCGTAAAACTAATGGCGGCAATGTCCTAATGACCACTAACCTTGGTCGAAGCTAATGTTATCTCTTTGCGTGTCGCTTTTAGAAGAGCCTTTATAAAGGAAACCGCTTGATCGAGTTTGGGCGAATCCAGACGAGTCTGCGGTTCTTGTCTGACATAGTACTTACCATCTCTAACTGCATCCGTGAAAAACTCTAGAACCTCAGGAGGCTCTTTATTAAATGCACTTTTATATAGACGGGACAGGTTATGAGTTTTAATTGTTTTAGAAAGCCGAGGAGACCCATTGTGATCACTCACGGGTTTTATAACTCCTTTCAAAATCAACAATGATTTTAGAGCACATTCTAATGAAGCTCCATACCACATTAAAATTGGTTGCCTCATTCCTAGTAAATAGGGATTTATAATTTGCTTCTTTAAGGCTTTAGACTTCGGCGACATCGCCGATTCTTGAATTATTCTCCATCTCTCATGCGCTGATTCATACTTATGATGAAGTAAATCCGCTATAGCCTCATTGGCTTTTGAATTAGAGATCCAAACAAGATAATCAGAGGCCCACTTCCGATATTCATCATCCATAAATGTCTGAAGTTTGGTCTTTTCCATATGCACAGGGTCAGATTCGGTTAAAGGCTGGCTGTGATCTTCTTATAGATACTCTCAGCAATTTTTGCTTCGGTTTTATCAGCTTGATGAAAATGGATCTCCGTCTGATATTTCGGCCACTTACCTGTTTTATTCCTAATGAGATATACCACTTCCGCCTCGATAGCTTCGGTTCTCTCCTCACTGGAAAATTCAAAAACAAATAGGTCTATCTCCCTTGAGTGAGTCTTTGTCGCCAAAGACTTCCAAGCGTAGCCGTGATAGCCATTCTTCCCTGAAGCAGTTAGGCCATTTCTAAACCGATTACTAAGAGTCATCTTGGTAATCCCCACATAAAGGATCTCCTTTCCTTGCTTGAGAATATAAATCTTTGGATCTCTACTATTCGCAGATCCCCACAAACCTTCTTTATAATCACCGACCTGCTTAATAAAAGATACCTTCGCACTACTCGCTTTTCCTTTAAGGAAGGTCAGGCCCCTAAGGCGAATTTTAAATTGTAGATGTTTGTCTTTCAAATGCGTGAAGATCGGAGGCGGTTATATAAAATACTAAATCCCGTCTTTCGGCTGAGAAAAATGCAATTCTTTTGGTAAGAATGAATTCAACTCATCGTCACTAAAGGTCAGTTCTTCGTTTATTTTGAGTGCTTTTTGTGCCGCTTTGTAAGCTTTTGAAGTAGTTTGAGGAGCGAATTTATAAATTAACCCAGCCTCCTGAGCTAGGCGATCTCTTTGTTTTATTAACTCGTGAGAATCAATTGAATCGCTTTTTATATCAGCCAATAAATTAATATACTTCTCTCTAATAAGCCAAAGCTCTTTCGCCGTTTGACGATGTTTCCCAGCTCTTTCATCTGGATCGAAACTTAATTGAAATATAACAAATGCTAATGTAAGCGCAGAAAGAATGGAGCTTACATATTTGAACACCTCCTGACTTGAAATCAGATCCACAAGAATCGACGATGTCGTTAACGTAGTAAGAAGTATATTTATCCATTTCACTATGCCAGCTTTTCCGCTTTCAATCTCTGCGGCTTTCTCATGAGTTTTTTGTGTATAGGCAACTCTCCCAAAAGACTCCCTAACCACCTGTAGATTAATTTTATCCATAATTTTAATAGGTGTTTCCAATAGGAACTAGTATCCGGTCCATGGCAACACACTTACCATCACTAATAATATAGCACTCTACATAATGCTCGCCATGATACTTTGTCCGTTCCTCTTTTTCTTCCAACCCACGATCATCGCTAATCTCTCCCCTAAGATCTCCTGCGATCCTAGCTTCTTCCCCGAAATTTCTAACTTTCCACTTAATTGAATAATTATTGGGAAGCCTTCTTTCTCGGATCGCAAAAGTGAGTTTTTTACTTTTTTTAAGCATATATCTTTTTCTTAAAAAATCACTTAACCAACCTGGCTGAAACCCCGCCTGAATGATTTGAGTATCGATTTTCACTCTATAAGAATCATCCAATTCAAATGGGACGCCATATTTTCTCTCAAGGAATTCCTCTGTTTGCGCCGGATATCGCTTCCGTAGTTCTATTACCTTATCATTTATATTTTCCTCAACGTCGTAAGACTTTGGAAAATCATCACCAAAGACCTTTTTCCATTCATCCGAAGCATTTTCTAATTCTGAGTTAACCTCGTATTGAACAGCTTTACTTGCTCTCTGTGATGCAGTTTCAGCTTTACTTTTCCAAGCTTCGCCCACATTAAACAACTCCCCCGCTCCTGAAATCAACATTGTATTTGCCTGCGAAAGAAGATATTTAAAAAATCCGTCCATTAATCGCGAATAGCTTTCTTCAATTTTCGATTGATCTAAACTTTCCAAGTAATTTAAAACCACGGTTTCAATAAGAAATGACTTCAATTCGACACTGCAGTAATCGGCCCACTTCTTAGAAATCCTAATTAGATTTAATGTCTTACCTGTCTTTTTATTTGATTCTCTAATTTTTTGCATTTCCGAAACAGGATCAAAAACCTCCCACGACCCTCCATTTTCGGTATTAGGTATCCTGAACTTCCCATCAGACAATGCCCAAGCCGGCAATAATTCTACGCTATGAGTTCCATCAGAGAACCCTACAACAACAACTTTGCCAAAGGCCCTTATTTCCTCAGTGGTTGTATATGCACCTTTTAATTGCAACCGAATTTCTTGCAACAATTGCGATTGCTTATTACCAGAAAGATTATTGTAGGCTTCGAATTGATCTTCTGGCATCCTAAATAAGACATCCACATCTCGTGGAGGCCTTATGTTCGTTAGCTTCCCATACGAACCAATTAAAAGTTTTGTAGATCCATCATATTTAATGTTTGGATAAAAATGGTCATGCAAAACTTCGCAAACGCCATTATATTTTATGCGAGCATCCTCTGCCTGCCTGTCTGTGAGGGCTATATTTTCTAATAGCTTTTTAAAATTGCTATCCATTTAGACTTCTATCTCTTTTCTTATTTTTTCAATACGAGCCTTTAATTTACCATCTCTTTTCAGGTCCTTAGAGATTTTCTCGAAAGCGTATATAACCGTTGTGTGATCTCGCTTAAAGGTTCTGCCAATAGAAGGGAAAGACAATTCCATCCCCTCCCTCATCAGATACATAGCTAATTGCCGTGCCTTTACAACTTCCGCCCACCTCCCTCTCTGAACGAGATCATCCTCTGAAACTCCATAGAGCTTCGCTGTTTTTTGAATGATAGAATCCACTGCAGATGACATATGAGCCTCTTGCTCTTTAATGTAGTCATGCTTCTCCTCTCCTTTTTCTTTCCCTGCAACCTCCTCATCCTTGCCATATTTTTTTGCTAAGGCATTATTTATAATCTGCCTTACTCTTTCTCGTGTTATGGAATATTTCTTCGCAATTTCCTCTAGTGTATGTGGATATTGATCATTAAGTCCAAATCTCATTTCAACCATAAGACCTTCTCTCTCCTCCATGCCATCGGTAATATCCTTATCGCTAACTACCTGATCAGCAGTCAATGCTTTTAATTGTTTTTCTCTCTCAATGACTAAGGATTCTTTTTCCTCCACGAAATGCTTATAGATAGCGGCGCCATACTCCCATTTTTTTTGAGCAATGTAATAAAGGAGGTCGTAATCAGATCTTTTCGGCAACACACCTTTTTGCATGGCTTCTGGTATGGCAACATTAAGTGATTCACTCAATATAATTTCCGCTAAATAGAGCTGGCCAGTTTGAGATTTTACGACTTCGCTCTTTCGAGGATTCTCCCCGAAATATCTTATGTTTATAGGATGATTAGGATTTATAAGAATAAATCCGCAGGTTGGGCTTTCTGGATGATGATCATAAAATGCTTGGAATGGCATCGTAACCTTTTCATCAAAACTCCACCCTCGAAATTTACCACTCAGAGAACTTGGCTTTTTGGGGATCCTATCGACGACATCAATCCTTGCTTGGGCCCTATATTCTTTGCAGGTCGCTTCAATAATTCCCGATTCTCCAATTTGCTCTCCGGAAAAAATCACTGGCACCCTTGCAACTATACTGTTCCTATGATGACCTACGGCCAGCGTAACCTTGGTCTTTTTTAATTTAATATGCTCATTTGAACTGGTAAAAACTATTTTATCTCCATTTTTTATTAATCGCGCGTCAATATACAAAATCAACTTACTCTCTCTGTTGGCAACAATTCTCGTATAGTCAGGATGAAATTCTAAACCATTCCCAGGATAAAAAATCCCTTCTTTTATAACAGAAACAACAACCGACGACTTCCTTTGTTCGTGCGTTGCTTCTAGGGTATCAACTACTCCGACCTCGTTGCCAAGTATAGTGATTGTTTTAATTAAAATATCGTCGTTGCTATCGCCTGGATCCTCAACCTTGATAGAGTCGGGAGTAAAGCCTATGTTCTTTCTAAAAGCAGTAATTTTTACGATCGATCCAGGCTTTATTATCCTAGTGTCGATGGCTAGTTGCATACTATATTTTTTGTTCACAGTTACAGCCATCTGGCTCCTCGCAAACTCCAATCCACCTGCAGGCCTTTTGTCACTAACAACACGAATAGTGCCATAGGCATCTTCGCCTGTGAGCTGAGAATATAACTTATTAAGCTCGTCGAAGGCTAACTTCTGTTTCTCTTGGACGGCCTCCGAAAGACCCCCTTCATCTACATGGTTTCTACCTTTGCTAATAATGGGGTACAACCATTTTTTTACTATTGCCTCTAGTTGTTTATAAAATTCATGTTGAGTATTAAATCCATCTCTAGTATCTAAGAGTACTTCCTCCGGATTCTTTTTCTTATTTATTTTGTCTTTAATAATTTCTCGAGCTCCTTTTAATTTGAGAAAACCATAATACTTATCCGTTCCGGGAAAATTGTCCAATCCAAAAAACGTTTGATCATAAATTGTTTCTTCTTCGTCGTGAACAAGTAATCCATTTTCCCGCTCATCCCCAGCAACCGCCAAAGCTTCCTTTGATCTATAAAGGTTGGCCTCAATTTCGACTGGGGCATAATCTTCAAATTGCATCGAAAATGTTTGATGATCTACTGGCTCACCCTCAGGGAATTTATACCTAACAGCGGATTGCCTCATCCGTCCTTTTAGGTCCGTATACTGAAGCAGGACATGTCGAGTGTCATTTGAATTAATCAGTCTAAGCATATAAAAAACACTCAGCCTATTAGCTAAATTTTCAAACTCATATAGATGAGCATCTTCATCCGCAACAAATTCAACTATTGTTCCACGAGTAGAGTTAAGCTCCCATTTCTGTGCCGTTTTAGTAGCATCCCCCGGTACCGCATTTACATTTATAAACCGCTTATCGTCTCTTTCATAAAACTCGCAGGTGGAAGCCTCTCCGTTCTTTATGGTCTTAATAATCCCCTCAGAATGATAAAAAAGAACGTCTGAGATTCCCTGGCCGAAAAGACCTCTGACAGCATATCCTTCATATGCTCCACTTTTTTCAGCTCCGTAAACCTTAAACTTTTTCTCGAGATCGCTTTTGCTCATCCCCTCCGCATTATCAATAATTCGAACTAAACGGCTCTTTCTATTTACTTGTATAGTGATAGAACCAATGTCCGTTTTACCTCCTTCTCCCTTGGCGGAAAGAATGCGGTAGCTATCGTCCGAATTTGTGATGGGTTCGGTAAGCGTTTTTAAAATACTCTTTCCAACAGCGTTGGAACTTTTGCGCTTTAAATATCTATTATCAATAGTTACTTCAATCTCAGACATATTTTATTTAAAAATGGTTTCGAATCTAATTTCAACCCACACAAGAAATTCTTTTGCTTCGTTATCAGTAGACGAACTCACGGACTGTCTAAGTTGTTTAATATAATCCGCTAAAACATACTTCGGAGTATACGGAACTGCTTTCAAGAATGAAAGAATCTCGTATTCCGTAACTTCACGATTTCCGTTTTGCCACTTAAGGAAAAGGCCAGTTTTTTTTATCTCTAGAACATCGTCCATAGGAGATCTACCACGAGACCTTTTAGCCGTTGTTTTAGCCTCTCTCTGTTGATTGGGATGATTTAATAGATCGCGAGTTTGTCTTCCTATCTCTTTTCCAACTTCAGTAAGAAAGAAGCCATTTTCCAAATTCCCAGTTGCCCAATTTTTCCTCTTCGGGTCCACTAACCTTCGCAATGATTTACTGATTCTATTTGTATCCGGATACTCGGAAAAACTTGCCATCGAAAATTTCTTGGGAAACAGTTTAAAGAGCGCAACCGCCATATAATCAAAATATAGAGGGACCTTCAGCTCCTCTAGTGTCATCGACGCAAAAGCAGACAATCTATCAAGATCTAAATTCTCATACGATACTGGATCGAATGGCTTTAATTCTTCGATGCTCTTTTTGATATTAATATCCGTCATAACTTGAATTCTTTATTTTTGAGGATATGGAACTTCGCCTTAATTTCTTTAGCTTTTTTATCAATCTCGGAAAATATTTTTTCGATATCCCTTGCTTCATACTCATAAGCACTACGATTGGAGCAATGCCCTAAAACATTAAGGCGCTTTAAAACCTCGTTGGTACGAAGCGTACCAAGCCTTATAAAACGATCTCTTTTGGTTTCCATCTGTCTAATTTCCTTTTCCATTTCTCTAGATGTTAGCTATTTAATTAGTTCGACTGCATGCAACCAGTTTAGCACATGTGCTATTAGTGTCAAGCTAATACTGTGGATTACCTCTGGATAACTACATTGAGCTTAAAATGAGCGTATTTACATACAAATTCTATTATCCTATAATTTATGTACAACTAAATAGGGTTGCCTAAACTCATCAGCAATGGCGAGCATGGCACAAAAACCAGTGACGGCTAGAAAGCTCTCAATCAGAGCACCGTCACTGGTCATATCTCGAAAGGGTTATGGGTCCTCACGGATCGCTGGTTGGGAGCTTTCTGATTTAAAAATCCCCAACCGGCCCCAAAGGTCGGTTTTAGTTTAAAGAAAAAATGGAAGCAAAAAATCACATCAATACACAAGGGGAATTCCATCAGGCGCTCTGTGAGGATAAACAGTTTGTCCGAGTAGCGGAAGATATGTCGTCGGTCTATGAGCGCATCGCTATGCTCCATCTGGGAGGAAAATCATTGAAAGGCATCCCTACGGGATTTAAGGGATTGGATGATAAGCTGTCCGGACTCCATAAATCAGAACTGACTGTTATCGGCGGTCGATCAGGTTGCGGAAAAACGGCGTTGCTCTTGGACATTGCACGAAGCGCCATCCGTAAAGGATATAAGGTAGGGATCTTCTCTCCTGACATGGACAGGAATCGCGTCATCACGAAAATAATTGCGGCGGATTTAGGAATCCCACTCTGGCAGATGATCACTGGACGATTGGATAAAAAGAATTACACGACACTCAAGCGATCCCAAAAGAAGATCAGCTCAATGAAGCTCTCGATCGACGATACTCCTCGCCTCGATATCACCGAGATGCGAGCAAGGGCTATCGAGCTTCAGGAATACCACGGCTTGGATCTTCTGTTAGTCGATAGCGCACAGCTCATACAGTCCTCCTCAATCCTCGGAGAAGATCCGGTGAAGCATATGACCGAAATTGCTCGCGGACTTAAACTGATCGCCCAAGAGTTGAAAATCCCAGTCGTCATTACTGCTCCTCTCATCCGTCATCTTCACGGAGAAGGGAGATGGCCACAAGGATCCGATTTATGCGAACTTGAACGATCGGCCGATGTCGTTCTCCTCGTTTATCCGATGAATTTGGATACAGCGAATTTCCGGGAGATGCGCGGAGGAATAGATGTAAGCCTCGGCATTACGAAAAATCAGGGGAAATTTGGGATGATAGATCTACGGTTTGATTCGGGACTTACAAGTTTCAGTGAAACAAAATAAGAAATAAGAAATATGAATTGGACGATCGCTTTTATCTTCATCATTGTTTCTGCGGTATGGGTTTACTGGGACGCAAAGAATCTGAAGGACGCTGGTGCTGATGTGGATACCACTCCGGCTACATGGCTCATTGCTGTCCTCGTATTCTGGCTTGCCTTTTTCCCTCTATATTTCGTTGCTCGGGTAAAATATAAAAGATCACTCAGCAAAAGTTGATATCCACCACCCTAGAAAGATGTTGAATAAATTCTTCGTAAAATCCATTAAGCAGTACCAGAAAAAGATTTCTCCGCTATTAGAAAAATGTGGAGTTGAGTGTTTATTCGTACCAAGCTGTTCACAATATGCCGCCCTTTGTTTTCAAAAATATAAATTTACAAAAGCATTTTCGCTCGCCATTCTTAGGATTCTTTCTTGTAATCCCATAAACGCGTTATATATCAGATCGAAGTTCTCAAATAGTCAAAAATAAAAACTAATATGGCAGATATCATTCAATCACAACCTAAAAAAGTTATTAAGCCCAACCCGAATCCGTGTGGAACATGTGCTGGTGTTGGCATCGTTATGATTATCCTCGTTGGTATTTATATCATATATGCCTTTAACGTAAGCAATCAGAATACCCAGACCATCTTGAATTCTAGGCCTACTCCAGTGACCGCAGGCCAACTCATCGCCGCATATGCGGGCAACACAATCTCTGGCGACGATCGATATAAGGGTAAGCTCATTGAAATAACTGGCCTAGTACAAAATGTGGATACTACGCTTGGGCAACCATATGTCGCGCTCACCGACAATGGTTCAGACGCATCAAATATATTATGTTCATTTAATTCGGGCGCTGATAGTCAACTTGCATCATTGGTAAGCGGCCAAACAGTTACGCTTGAAGGAATTGGCGATGGAGCATCTGCATTGGGCGGAAGTGTAATGGTAAATAATTGTTCTTTGATCACCCAGTAATATGAAAAGTTATAAGATAAATAAGTGGTTCGCTGGGATTGTCTTAGGCATCTTTGCCATATTGGTAATATGGGTGATTGGTTCAAGTATGGGACAGTCTAACCAAAACACGTCAACGAACCCACAAGGCTCCTTAACTACTGCTCAACAAACAGGAAATAATAACCAATCGGCTTGGTACTATGTGAATTCTAACAATCAATGCGTTCAAGCGCCGGGGACTTATGAAAATGAGGACTCGTGCCAAAATGCAATGGGGTCGTCGTGTTTTCCGGACGAACCGAATTGCAATGGAATGAATCAAAGCGAAACGCTCTACTACATCAACTCTTCAAATCAATGTGTTTCTGCTCCGCATAATCCTTATTCTATTACGCTAAGCGATGGAACAACGGCTGGAGTTATTGGGCAACAATATAATTGCGAGCAAGATGTGGGCTATTCATGCTACACCGAAAATACCTGCGGAGGGGTTGGGCAACCCGGCGTGATTGTCATTAAGGGAGTTTCATACAAATTAGTAACCCTTAACGATCTTGAGAACAATCTTAACAACCCCGGTTTTGTAAATGGAACTGGCACCGTAAGTTTGGTTGCAATTCAAGGAACACTTAAGGGAATCGTTCAAGAAAAGGACGGAACAGACTACGACTTAGTTATTGATACTGGAGGCGGTTACATCCTTGATAGTGCCGGAACGATCGATGTGAACACAAAAGCATCAAATGGATTTGATCCATCAAGTTTGTCCATTGGAACAAACATCACAGCTGGCGGAGCATTTATCGGTGGTTTATTCACTCTAAAGGATATCCTCCCAACAGAGCCAGAATTAAATTCTCTTGGACTTCCATCCAACACCATCGTGCTAGTGAATGGCCTCGGGGATGTCGAACAAAAGTAATAATTTATGTACCGCTGACTTCCAAGAAATACTTGCCTAAAGCTTCTGCCCCGGTTATCAAAGAAATTGAAAAATTGAGTATCTCAACTTTTCAGCGAAAGCCTGCGAAATTCTTTAACTCAGGTATCTAGGAATACATACGAACGTGCCTTTGATTATTTCATCAAGCTTGGGCGTTGTATAATACTAAGGTGAACAATCTAGTTGAATTGATATCAAACTCATTCCCTAAGGCCGCTTCAAAATTAAGAGAGTCGGTCTATGGTATTAAGGCGCAGACACCGAATAATTCTGTGGTCTCCATGGGAACCGCATTTATGGTTGCGCCGGGGGTTTTATGTACGGTGGCACACGTTCTATACCAAGGTGGAGATTTTACCGCGCCGAGGTACACAACCTTTTTTGTCATAAAAGCTTCAGAGGTAGGACTGCCGTTCCAAATGGAAACGTGTACATTTATAGGCGAAGATACCATAAAGGATATCGCATTGCTCAGGATTGAAAACCCAAGGTCAAAAAGTTGCGTTGCCCTCGAGACTTCAAAAGTAGGACGAGGGACGGCATGCGGATCATTAGGATTTCCTTTGTCGAATATAAGTCCAGCCGGAGTGTTTGAACTGACAGAAAGATTTCAGGGTGCGCATATTTCCGGATATTTTCCCGTCAATTTAAATAATTGGGATTCTTTCTATTACGAAACGGATTCTCTTATGTATCCCGGATCAAGCGGCTCTCCGGGATTTCTTATTAATGGAAAAGTATATGGCATGCAAAAAATGTCGCATCCCCACGCTAGTATACCCGGGAGCAATCAGAGTCAAGCAACAGATAGAGTGGCTATTTCTCGTTGGGTTTACGCCAAAGATATCGTCGACGTTGCACAAGCAAACAATGTTTTGATTTAACTTGGTTGAAAAAGGGATTCTTTCTCGCCACTAAACAGTTCGCCATTGTGCTAAAACTGACGCTATAGGCTCTTTTAGGCATCCATAAAGGAATAATGAGATCGAGCGGTGGGCTTTTCGTGTACGACAGCTTACGGCTTGAATTATGCTCAAAAAGTGATATTTTATAGGTACTACCTGCCGTGTACGTGAAAATCACAATGAAAACAGATACTCGGTTTTAACGGAGTTGATCAAATGAAGCTGACCAGGCAATCAAAACTTTCCACCAAACGAGACTCTGATGATTATCTTTTCGACGACGAGCCGGATAATGTTTTTAATTTTACGACATATAAGAAAGTTAAGGAGCGGTGGCTGAACCTTAAAGAAAGAAGGCTTTTCCAAAATCTTGTTGCGTCATTCCGTAAAAATATCGGGATCAGCATAGGCGACCCCTCAGTTCGCAAGAATTCATTTTTTGGAGGAAGAACAAAAGCTGCTAACAAGCGCAAGAAATTGCTGAACGACTTTAAAGTGAGCCTTAAGCGGGAATTGGACGTCGACACATTTTTATTAGGAACAGCGGAATCTTTTCTGCTCTATGGGGAAAACGGCGATCCATATGATCCGTCCATAATATATGACCCCCTGGATCAGCCCGGTGGCACTTTTATAATCAACACAGGCCACCCTGTTCAAATGACAATACGCCCTGGAGCATCCCAAAAAGACGTTCTTGATAGTTTAAAAGGTCTATGGCCGATGATCGAATTAGCATCCCGCGTAGCTTCTCCGAAACGGTATGGGACAAAACGTCTCAAGATGAGACATAAACGAAAACGAGACGATCAACTCGAACAACTTAGGGCAAATAAAGTTATTACATCAGGTGGCGATGTTGATTTTGGTAGGGCTCGTGAATATTTGCGCTCTAAAGGAATAGTTCTGACATCTACACTCCGACCGGCAGTTGAAAAGGCATTTAAAGAAATTGACATTGAACTCCCGCGCGGATGGGCTGCCAGAAAGGCAGTCATAACGACGAGAAGACGTAAGATCAGTTAATAAGATAACTTTTTTGATCGCAAAAAGGTGTGGATGAACCACGCCTTTTTTATTGTCTAATTCTGTCATGCCGGACGATAAAAATTTTAATACGGTCGACGACGGCGAGGAGGGCCTCGAGGATTTAAGCTCATATCTTGGAGCGATAGCGGCGATTCTTGAGTCCATATTAGAAGGCAAAATTAACTAAGAACAATCATGAACGACGAAAACACAAATGAACAAGGCGAAAAGAAGCGGTCTTTGGCCGACCGACTCATGGAGTGGCTAGACGGGGTTGAGTTCTTCTACGATCAAGACGAACAGTGCTATGCCGCGATCGAACGAGACTCACGACGTGAAATTCATCGAATACGATCAAGACAATTCCAGAGCTACCTCTCGCACCTTTCATGGGAGCACCTTAATATGGCACTCCCTAAGACAGCGAAGGAAAGTATTTCGGACACACTGGAAGCGATCGCGCGGTTTAATGGCAAGCAATATGACCTCAATCTGAGAACTGCATGGCAGGGCAATGAGCTCTGGTACGATTTGGGCGACTTTAGGGCAGTAAAGATCACGAGTGAAGGTTGGCGAGTGGTCAGGAAGCCGCCGATCCTCTTTAAGAGATATCACGATGGTGTCCAGTGCGTGCCGGAACCGGATGGCGACATTAATACGATCTTTGAGTTCTTCAACCTTGATCGCGCGGAGGGATTCGACGAAGCGAAGCTCCTCATGATTACTTATCTGGTTACGGCTCTCATTCCGGACATCGCGAGGCCGGTTCTCGAATTAGAGGGATCACAAGGCTCCGCGAAATCAACAACAGCAAAGCTGATTAAAGATCTGATCGATCCCTCCATTATGGAATCAGTGGCCATGCATCGCGACGTCCAACAGATGATCCAATTGTGCGATCACAACTACTACATCGCCTTCGACAACCTATCGCGATTAAGCGACGAGCAAAGCGACGCAATTTGTCGAGCGTGCACCGGAGAAGGGATGAACAAGAGAAAGCTATTCACGGATAGTGAAGATATCTTTTACCACTATAAAAGACTCATCAGCTTGAACGGCATCAACTTGGTGGCACGAAAACCTGACCTTCTCAACCGAGCGCTCACCTTTGATCTCGAGCCGATCCCAGCGGAACGACGAATGGAAGAATCTGTGCTCCGAAAGAGGTTCAGCGAGGCAAAACCGAAACTTCTCGGCGCGATGTTCACAATCCTCTCCAACGCAATGGCTGTTAAAAGAAAAGGAGACATCACTATGAAAAAGGAACATCGGCTGACGGACTATCTCATGTGGTCCGGCAGAATAGCTGTGGCTCTCGGCCTGACACCTGAAGACTTTCTCAATGCCTTTAGGGGAAACATTCAAACCCAAGACGATGAGGTGCTCGAAGGAAGTGTATTGGCTCAAACCATCGTCAAGCTCGCACACGAGCTCGCGGTTGAGCGGACAAGTTACACCCCCGAGGATCTTTACCAAAAGTTGAAGTCCTACGCAGGTCCGTTTGAATCGGATGGATACAGCGACTTCCCTGGCCGTTCGGGATGGCTGTGGAAGAAGATTAAGATCATACACGCCAACCTGACGGCAATAGGCATTGACGTTAGACATAGCCCAAGTACCAAACGTCCGAGAGAAATTGAAATTGTGATCAATAAGAAATTGCTACGAGGTAATGACGGTACTGACCATGCTGACCAAAGCGGAAAGCTATTGCCGCTTTAGGATAATATCCGTCGGTACCGACAGCACCGACAGTAAAATTAAGACAATAAAAGAAATGAAAGAAATTAAAGTTGACATACTGAAGTGGTATGAATTCTTACACCAGCGCGATAAGCGACGATACCAGCAATTTATGCAACGGCATCGCGATTTAATGTCTCACCTCCTGATGGAAGCATTTCCCGGAATGATAGTTAATTCGGAAAAGGCTCTGGCAGAAATATTTTTCCTTGCGATGGCGAGGAAGATTTCGCCAGATAAGATCGCTTCTCCTCTGGAAAAGCGAATTAAGCGAATCATCAGGTATAGCCTGCAAAATAAAGCCTGTTCATAGCCGTCCTTAGAAAACGGAGTTGGGTCTCTTAAGATTAAATTATAAGTAAATAATTTAATCCCACATCCAATGCAAAAATTCTTCGCATATTGCAGAACCAGCACAGAGAATCAACGCGAAGAAAAGACGATAGATCTACAAGTTGAAAACCTGACGCAGTATGCGAAGAAGAACGGCATCGAAATTACCGACTGGTTCAAGGACGATGGAGTAAGCGGCGGACTGGAACACCGACCGGAATTAATGCGGTTAATGAAAGGCTTGGAACAAGACAGCGAAGCGGAAGGGGTGTTGATCTACAAACTAGATCGCCTCGCTCGTGATCTTTACATCCAAGAGGGCTTGATCAGAGAGTTCTCGAAGCTTGGGAAACAAATCATCTCCACATTGGAGCCAGATCTTGATAGCAACGATCCATTCAGAAAAGCCTTCCGTCAGATGCTTGGGGTATTTGCTGAATTTGAAAAAGCGATGATCACCTTGCGGATGAAGAACGGCAGAGATAGTGCGGTTGCCAAAGGCGGATGGCATGGTGGAAGCATCCTCGGCTACAAGCATAAAGACGGCCACCTCATTATTGATCCAATAGAAGCAGAGGTAGTCAAACGAATATTTGACCTCCGAAAGAAAAAGAAAATAACACCAAAACAAATCGCAGAATTACTAAACAACGAAAATGTCCCAACAAAACGAAAGACCACAAAGTGGCATAGTTACACAGTTAAAAAGATTCTTGGAAACGGTCTCTACCGAGGGAAGATCCGTTATAAAGGGAAAACCTATGATGGCAAGCATGAACCGATCATCCAATAATCAATTTCTTGCTTATGTGCGGGTCAGTTCAAAAGACCAAAGCCGTGGCGCATCGCTTGATGAGCAAAGATCCCGCATTGAGGAATACGCTCGCAGAAAAGAAATCTTCATCGTTAAATTCTACGGCGAAGTAGAGTCGGCATCAAAGACAGGCCGAGAAATATTTGACGATATGATAAAACGCCTAAAAAAAGAGCACCTCGGAGGAATTATCTTCCACAAGACCGACCGAAGCGCACGAAACCCAAGAGATCAAGCTCTCCTCTACGAACTCATGCAGGAGGGATATGAACTTCATTTCGTTACCGAAGGGATCTCGACGAACGATCATTCCGGTAGGAACCTCATTTACATCATGTGGGGTCTCGCCAGTGGATATAGCGAGAATCTTAAAAATGAGATTAATAAGGGAGTTATTGGACGACTCAAACAAGGCAAGTGGCCACTTCAATCCCCTGTCGGCTATATGAGAACTGGCAACATTAAAGATTGCATAAAAGGGATTGATCCGATCAAAGGCCCACTCATTAAGAAACTCTTTGAGGAGTACGCAACTGGAAGGTACTCGGTTCAAGAGCTTGGCCCTCTCTCTAAAAAAATCGGACTGACCAATAACAATGGTGGCTCTCTCGGTAGAGATTCTCTCCATAACATCCTTCGCAATCCGTTTTATTACGGCCTCCTAAAACACAAATACGGCACCTTTCCGGCAGAGCATGAGCCTCTTTTTTCCAAGACGCTGTTCGATAAGGTGCAGTATGTTCTTAAAGAAAAAGGGTTCAAAAAGAGCCGGGAATTTGGGTACAGCTTTAAAGGCCTCCTGAAATGCCAAATATGTGCCCGACGGATGAAGGCAACCACTGCCAAAGGGAAGTATCACTACTACCACTGCCGTGATTGGAATTGCGGAGTAAAAACGGTAGCAGAAATAAAACTGGAAGCTGATTTCATCGAAGCATTAAAAGGGTTGGAGTTTTCGGACGAAGAAGCGCATATGTTTAAACTGGCGATCAACGCCTTTCGTGGCACAGTACAAAAAACACAGACCGATATGGCTACCTCCCATACGCTTGAAATCAAAAGCATCAAAGCGAGGTTAGAAGGCCTGTTCCAGAAAATATATGGAGCAAAAGGTGGATGATGAAACCTACAACAAAGCCCGAACTCAGCTGTTAAATCGGGAAATAGACCTCAAAGAACAAATCGCCGTATTAGAAAAAACAGACGGCAACGCATTCAACGAGATGGATGAATTGGTCAAACTCCTGAAAAATCCGGCGCAGGCATACGAAAAAGCCGATCCAGTGAATAAGCGACGATTGCTGATTTCTATGGTGGCAAACTTAACACTACACGATAAAACGCTAGTAGTTACTTGGAAAAAACACTTTGAGGTGGTCGCAAATCGACCAAAATTAAATTCAAGTGGAAGCGGGCGGAATCGAACCGCCGTGTAAAGATAATGCCGATGGGCCGTCTACGAGTGTAGTTTAGCTAGGCTAAGCGAAGTGATCATATTTTCGCGCCGGGCGTATGATCGTCAACCTGACGCTAGTCTCCTTATATAAGACCGGTATCAATCCAAGAGACCCGGACTGGCCGATCCCGCACGGTTACGCGAAAGCGAAAGCGCGCGGAGCTGCAACGTTAGAGTTGGCAGTTATAGGTTGTGCAGCGATAACGACGCTGCCAACGACTCGCAAACCCACGGATTATCTTTATCGAAGCCAATGCGCTCCCCCATGCATACTTGCATGTTTAGTAGCCTTCGATAAGGCTGCCGCTATTATACCATACGCAGTGCTATAATTAAAGGGTACAAAAAACGCAGCCAAAGGTCGAAGACTGAAACGATAACCAGAATTTAATCTCTACTATGGAAGAAGGAAACATGCAGGGCAAAGGCATGGTGTGTAAGTGCCCTCATCACAAAGCATTGCCGGTGATCCTCGTTCTTATCGGCCTCGACTTCCTTTTGGGAGCCCTTGGCGTTTTAACGATGATGTTCGTCAGCATCACCTGGCCAATTCTTTTAATCATCCTCGGATGCATGAAGATGGTGCGCTGCGGCTGCTGTTCCAAATAGAAATAAAAATATCCCGTGGCCCTCTCGTTCCGACGTAAGCACGTCCACTCACTCGAGGGCAGCGGGATATTTTTATTTCTATTTCGCACAGCTACTTACTTTTCTTCGGTGACCTTTTGGACGTTCGCCCTCTTTAATAATTCTGCTTGCATCCATTCGGCGAGGTCTTTGTCGAGCGCGGGAAGGATTCCTTCGGTGTCATCGTCGCCGGGCTTTTCATCTTCTTCATGGCCGGCGGTAATGATGACGATGCGGCTCAATCCCATCATCTGGAATGAAAGATCGCGCTTGATATCCACGTCCTGGATCTGCCGATAGGGAATCGCCACCTCCTCTTTATTTAAAATGCCACGCTTTATTTTTAATGAATCATCGCCGAGGCAGAATTTGAACGTCGTATAAACAAGCCACGCGCTGAGTATAGTGATCGCGAGCACGAAGACGAAGAGTCCAAGGCCGATCCACGCCGCGAGCATCACATAGCTGACAATATTTGCAACGGGCACCGTCGCGAGAAACGCCTGCTGGCTCACGATGAACAGCACGATAGTGAGCAAAAGCAAAATGAAGGCCGCATGCACGCGTTGAAGGAAAAATATCCAAAACGTCTTCTTCCCCATCGTGTGATAGACCTCTTCGGGAACGCCGGGATGGGTGATCGGATTTTCGTCCATGGTTTTTAGGGTGGTTTTGATTATTCTACCACAGCTGATATAATGGAGGCATAATCAAGCCCCGCATCAACAATCAAATAACCGCACCGGAGCTCCGCGTCATCGGCGAGGCCGGAGAAAATCTTGGCGTCATGTCGCGCGAAGCGGCGCTTAAACTCGCCCGCCCGGACGATGGCATCGACCTTATCGAGATATCCGGCTCGGCAAAGCCGCCTGTCGTGCGTTTAATGAGCTATGACAAGTTCCGCTACGAGGAAGAAAAGCGGGTCAAAAAGGAACGCGCTGCGCAAAAAACCGCCGCGATGAAGTCCGTGCAGATCAGCGCCAAGGCCGCACACAATGATCTGATGGTAAAGGTAAAGCAGGTGGAAAAGTTTTTTGCGCAAGGCCATCCGGTGGAAGTGAATATGCGCCTGCGTGGCCGCGAGAAGCGCAACAAGGACTGGGCAATGGAAAAGCTTAAGGAATTTTTAACATTACTGCCCGTGGAATATAAGAAGCTCAGCGAGCCAAAGTTTTTGGGCAACGGCCCGGCGGTGCAGATCGCGAAGAAATAAAATAACAAAATGAACGAGAACCCCGAAAAGAATAAAGAAGAGTTCAGCGAGGAACAACAGGAAGTGATCAATGAGTGGATGGCAAAGTATGCCACAGAAGAAATCCCTGCGGAAAAGCGCCGGGAAGGAGGGCCGGAGATCATTGAACTCGAGAGAATGCTTGAAGATTTTGAGCAAACCCACGATCTCGCGGCGCTACTCACTATTACCAATCTTACATTTGAGGAATCATTACTTCATCCCACCCGAAAGCCTGCACAGCTTGCGCTTAACCCTATCTATGCAAAACTGCGCACCCTCAAAGAAGAAACAAATATTACCGATGAGCAATATAAAGAATTGGAAGTAAAAAGGGATCGTTTATCACAAGCTGTCGGAATGCTCAGGAGCGACAATACCGTTGATCACTCGGAAAGATAGCCAACTATTGCCAATCCAGCGAACCTATAGTAAGCTTACTGTCATTGAGCAACTAGGCTCATTTTACTGAAATGCCTTCCAAGAGCGTAACTAAGAGAATAAAGATCACGAAGAACGGGAAGATCGTTCGCCGCCGCACGGGGGTGAGCCATTTTAAGACGCGTAAAAGCAGCAAAATGAACCGTGATTCCCGCAAGAGCCGCTCTCTCAACATGTCGCTCAAGACAATTTTGAACAACTAATTTCTGATCCACTACCATGCCACGCGTAAAACGAGGAGTAAATGCTCACCAGCACCGCGAGAAGCTTCTTAAGAGCACAAAGGGTTTTCGGTGGGGTCGCAAATCAAAAGAGCGCGCCGCAAAGGAGGCTTTGCTCCATGCCCTCTCCCGCGCATTCCGCGGACGTAAAGAAAAGAAGCGCACCTTCCGCCAGCTCTGGACCGTCAAGATCAACGCCGCCATCCGCCCCGAAGGGATGAACTACAGCACATTCATCGCGGCGCTCAAGAAAGAAAGCATCAAGATCGACCGCAAGATTCTCGCAGACCTCGCAGAGAACGAGCCGGAAGTGTTCAAGAAGGTGGTTGCCGCGGTGAAGAAATAAAAAATACCCCTCCTGTTTCGTTCCGACGTAAGCACGTCCACTCACGAAACAGGAGGGGTATTTTTTATTTTGCGTCCTTAGCGGTGGGTTCCTTTGCGACTGCGTGTGGCGTGGCAACGGTAGGCTTCGCTGGGATGCGCTTATGCGGCTTCAGATAATCGCTCGCCTGCTTCAACACCTTTCGCGTATCGCCATATTTTTTGCCGATCACGTTCAGCGCGTCATGGTAGAGGAACCAGCCATAGCCGCTATGTTCGCGCGGTTCAATGCGGATGTCAGCCTTATGCGTCTCGGCCAAAAATAAAATGACGGTGTCGTAGATTCCCTGGTTGCCAATCTTAAAATAGAAACGTTCGTATGCGCGGAAATTCGGCAACATGCGCAGCTCACTCTTTTTTATCCCTGTCTCCTCTTCCAGCTCGCGAAGCGCAACATCGATTGTACGTTCGCCCGGCTTGAAGTGACCCTTCGGAAAATTCCAATAATTGCCGCGGCGATAGAGCAATAGGAATTTTATCCCATCGCTCGTCTTGCGATAGACCACAAAGCCCGCCACGACCTGTTTTTTGGTCGGGATACGCTTTGATTCATCCAATTCACGGGTTGACGGCATGGTGTGATTGTAACACCGCGAGCTCTTTAATCAAAATTTAATGGGGTATTTGCTAGGATAACGAAATGTCTCTTTTAGATTATATTTTTGCAATGATAGATTGGTGCAAAATTGCCATTCAGTTACAGATAAAACCCCGACACATCTTTTTTAAAGAAGGGGAAATTTGGTGGTGTAGCGTCGGGATAAATGTCGGCGTGGAGATATTTGGGAAAAACGCAGATTTTGCGCGCCCCGTCATTATATTTAAAAAATTTAATGATAATTCTTTTCTAGGAATCCCGTTAACCACCCAACCAAAACAGGGAGTTTGGCACGTTTCATTTATGCACGCCGATAAGAAACAATATGCAAATTTCTCTCAAATAAGAACCTTCGACAGCGGCCGCCTGATTAATAAAGTCGGTGTTTTAAGCGACGGCAACTTTCAAGAGATGCAAAATCGATTTGTAAAATTATATACCCCAGAAAATACTCACCCCACAGCGCCTTCAGAAAAAAGCGATGCGGGGTGCGGTGGGGAATCCCAAAAATCTGCCTCTTTATAATAGAAGTTCCATATATAATGTCAAAAGATTTTTAATAAATATTTAATGTTTTAAAAACTTCAGCATCTTTTCTACGGGCCATGCATTAATAATATCTTTCTTTTCCGCCCAGCCGCGGCGCGCCTGCGCGATGCCGCATTCAAGAAAGGCGTAGTGCGCCGCGGCGTGCGCGTCGGAATCGATACACATCTTTACGCCTGCTTCCACGCATTTGCGAATGTGTTCATCTTTAAGATCACTGCGCTCCGGCAGCGCGTCAATCTCTAAAATAGTGCCGGTCTTCTTTGCTGTCACGATGATCTCGTCAATATCTATATCAATCGGCGGACGCTTGTTGATGAGCCGCCCGGTCGGATGAAAAAGAATGTCCACATTCGGGTTGCTGATCGCGCGAATGACGCGCGCCGTTTGCGCGGCGCGTGGGAGATCAAAGAACGAATGTACCGACACCCCAACGACATCCAGCTGCGAAAGCGTCTCGTCATCAAGATCAAGAGTGCCATCCTTTAAAATATCGCACTCGGTGCCTTTTAATATTTTTATTTTTCCGGCGAGCTTCTTATTCACCACATCAATCTCATCCCACTGCTTACGGATGCGCTTTTCATCCAGACCATGCGTCATCGCAAGGCGCTTCGTGTGATCAGTGATGACGATATACTTCAGCCCGCGCGCGGCGGCGTGGCGCGCCATCGCCTCTATGGAAGCGTCGCCGTCGGTCCAGTTGGTCTGCACTTGGAGATCGCCCTGAAGGTCGTCGTAGCCAATCAGCTTTGGCAGACCCCCGGATTTTGAAGTGGCCGCGCCGGATTTTTTATTAGACGTCTTCTTCTCAAACTCGCGCGATGCCGCCTCCACCTCGCCCGCATTCTCGCGCAACTCCGGTTCCACATACGCCATCTTGAGCGCCGTGTATATATCTTCCTCGCTGCGGCTCGCCACGCGCGCGCCTTCCTGCTCCGCGCCTTTCTTTGTCGAGCCAGTTTTAATTTTGAAAAGTCCGTACTCGTTGAGTGTGAGCCCGAGCTTGTTGGCGCGCGCGCGAATGACGACGTTATGTTCTTTAGAGCCGGTAAAATAATTGAGCGCTGCGCCGTAGGATTCGGCGGGCACCACACGTAGGTCAATGTTGATCCCCGGCTTTATTTTTATCGACGACTTCGTTGGGCCGTGCGCGATCACCGTCATAATCCCCGGCGTCTTTGAAACAAACTCGTCCATGATGATCGCAGGCTTGGACGAGACCGCAAGGATGTCGATGTCGCCGATCGTCTCCTTGCGTCGCCGTGTCGATCCGGCGACGGTCACTTTTGAAACGCCCGTCACCGCCACCAACCGCTTTTCGATCTCGCGGATCTGGGGCAACATCAAGCCACCGATGAATCGCAGACCTGAACTTTTTGCGAACCCGATTCCCTTCAAAATCTTTTCCTCGCTTTTTTTCCCAAAGCCTTCGAGCACGCCGATCTTTCCCTTCTTCGCCGCCGCTTCCAAATCTTTCAAATTGCGCACGCCGAGCTCTTTATATAATTTCTGGATCAATTTCGGTCCGAGCCCTTCCACGCGCGCGAGCTCGTCCAGGCGCACTGGCGTCGCCTTCTTCAACTTTTCATATTCCGTGCTCCGTCCCGTCTTTACCAACTCCTCTATGATCTCCGCAATAGATTGACCCACGCCGGGAATTTCCTTGAGCGCCTTTATGCCGCCCTTCGCGTATGTCTCCGCAAGCTCTTCCTCGAGCGCGCCAACATTCTCCGCCGCCTTCTCGAAGGCGCGCGGCTTGAACTGCACGTGCTGCATTGCTAAATACTCGCCGATCTGGCGCAGGACTTCCGAGATGGATTGGTTGGAGATGGAGGGCATAGATAAATTCTACCACCTATGCCACTGTGTCCCCCGGCTTGAGCTCCGTCGCCTCTTCGGCCGCGGCGATGGTCGCCTTCGTGGCAGCGCTCGACTTGGGCAAGATCAGATCCGGCACGGCGATCAGCACGAACGCGGCGATCAGCGCGAGAATGCCAGCCGACACAAAAACGATATTGTATCCCATCGTTCCCGCAATGACGCCGCCGAGAAATCCGGTGATACCCGCGGCGATGCCGCTCACCGACGAGTCGAGCGACCAGTCGAGCGCGATCTTGTCCTTGTCCAAGTGACGCGAGAAGATCGTCGGCCATGATGCGTAATAGAGCGCGAAGGCGACCGCGTGTACGGCGTGGATCGCGTAGAGTTCCCACACTTGCGTGACCCAGCACATTGCGATCGCGGAAATGCCGACGAGCAGCAGCCCGCCGATGAGCGCCACGAAGTCGGCGTGCTCGCCTTGCGTGCCGTCAAGATAGTTCGCGATGGGAACCTGTATGACAGAACGGAGTATCCAATAGATCGCGGCAGCGATGCCGACGACCATCAGCGTCCCACCCACCACGCGCTGAATAATGAACACTGAGAAAATCGGGTCGATCAACCCCCATCCCGCGAGCAAAAAGAAATCGGAGATGATGAAGTACTTCACCAGCCGTCCCACCTTGATATCGATGTTTACTTTTATGCGCATGGGAACGTTAGCTGTGAATTTTATTTATTTTCAAAAACAAACGCATCATCCTTTACGTTGCACGTGACCCGCGCGCCTTTCGCAATCTTCTTTGCAAGCAGGGCCTCGGAGAGCGGCGCGCGGATATGTTCATCGATCGCGCGACGAAGCGGCCGTGCGCCATACGCCGGGTCGTAGCCAAGCTTGGCGATCTTCGTGATCGCCTCATCGCTAAACGTAAGCGTGATCCCTTGAAGCTTACAGGCCGCGCACAGCTCGCTCAGATTGATCTGCACGATCTGCGGCAATTCGCTCATCTCTAAATTTTTAAACACAATGATCTTCGAAAAGCGGTTGAGCAACTCCGGCTTCAGCACATCCGTCAGCCGTGCCTTTAGATAATCTGCGATATCCGCCATAGACTCGCCTTTCCCAAGCGCCTCGTTGATAAGATCCGAGTGCGCATTCGACGTGGCAATGATGATGGTATTCGTAAAGTCCACTACGCGACCCATATTGTCGGTAAGCCGACCATCGTCCAACACCTGCAGGAATAAATTCAAAATATCCGGATACGCTTTTTCAAATTCATCGAGGAGCACCAAGCTATATGGCTTCTCAAGGATCGCATCGGTAAGCGCGCCGCGCACCGTGCCGTCCGGCGAACCAATAAAGCGGAAGAAGCTCGTCTTGTCCTGATATTCCGTCATATCAAAACGTACCATCATCTTTTGCGAACCGAACTGGATCTCTGCCAATATCTTTGCAAGTTCGGTCTTTCCAACGCCAGTCGGCCCCACAAAGAGGAAGCTCGCGATTGGGCCACCTTTACGCGTCAGCCCACTGCGATATTCGCGCAGGGCCTGCGCCACCGCCCCCACCGCTTCATCCTGGCCAATGACACGCTCATGAATCAACGCCTCCATATTTAACAACTTCTTCGCCTCGTCGCCCTCCGCCTCGTGCATCGGGATATTTACCTTCGCCTCCGCGACCGCTGTCACGCGATCAGGCGTCACGGATTTTTCGCCGCGCCGTTCGGCATCAACGATCGCGCTTTTTAATAATTCCTCGGCACTCGCCGGAAGATATTTCCCGCGCAGATATTTCTTTGCAAGAATCACCGCGCGCTTGATCGCGCCAAAACTTACCTCGATCCGCGATTGCCGTTCAAGCAAAAAGCTCTCGTACGTCAGCACCTTCTCCGCATCAGCTTCCGAGATCTCGTTCACCATGATCGATTCAAACATGCCAGCGAAATCGCTACGCGGTTCGATGAACTGTTTAAACTCTTTTGGATATGAAGTTCCCACGATCGGGAACTGGTTTGCCATAATGATCGGCATCAGCGCATCAGCTGCGGAAAGATATGCCGTGCCCGATGTGCGCACGAGGTTATGAATATCCGGAATGTAGAGGATGATATTCCCTGCAGTGAAAATCTCTTCCACAATTGTCTTGAGGCGTGCATCCAATTCCTCCGGCGCCGCGCCGGCGATAAGGCTCTGCAATTGAAGCCCCACCAAGCGCTTATCAAAAAGGCCTTTCGGCACATCGTCCTTCGTCAAACAAAATGCCAGATGTTGAATAACTGTTTCCTTGCCGATCCCCGCCTCGCCGATCAGGAGCGCGTTCGGATTGATCGGACGCGCGAGCGTCTCCACGAGCCGCTCGTACTCCGCATCATGCCCGATAAGAAATCCCACTTCGCGGTCGCGCGCGAGGTCGGTCAGATCGGTGCCATATTTATCGAGCGTCGGCGTCGGACGCGAGGTCCATGCGCGATTCATGATGCGATGTTCCATCACATGGTGCGTCACCGGTGCAAAGCCGCCAAGCACCGATGGCAGGCGAGCAAAGAATCCTCCACCGCCCGCGAGTGCACTGAAGATAAGCGCGCGCTCAAGATCCCCCTCCTCTATATTAAACAGCGCGAAGAGCCTGTCGAGCGACTCGTTACCCATCGCGGGGAGCGCCGAGAAAAGATCGGCGGGTGCGATGAAGTCGTGGCCGGCGCTCACTGCGGAGGCGAACGCGTGCACCGCAAGCGGCTCTGCGAACGCCGTATAGTTCTCCGGCGGCGCGGGTTCCGCCATCAGCGCCTCGAGCTTCGCTTTGAACTCATCCGGCTTTACATCCAGGCGGCGCAGTCCGTCCTCGATCTGTGGCATCTCGAAAAGTCGGTGAGTAAGTTCCAAAAGAAAACTTTTCTTCATAATAACGCTCCGATCCACCGCCCGCTCGATCACGCTGAACGTGGAGTGATCCATCACATCCGCAAGGTTCACCCTTCCTTGTTTTGGTAATTCGGAAATCGGCGTGTCCCCTTCACCACGATGCAGAAAAAGATCTATCACCACCAACAGGAGAAATACTCCAAGATAAAATAATGGACGAATATCGTATGACAACAAGAACATGAAAGTCGCGACAAAGAGCACAAGATAAGAAACGTAACTGATGACACGCACCAGCATCCGTCCCGCGATCGTCATGCGCAGGCGGGAATCGTCGAAATAGAATGTGTACTTAGAAATGTTTTGCGACATGGAAAATAATAAGGGAAATAATGATGGCAGGAATGGCAAGCCACACAAGATAGGCCACGACGAATGCGAGGGCAAGCACAAGATAGCACACACCGCCGATCAGCACGCGCACCGAGCGAAACACAATCCCTAATATTCTTCCGATGATACTGTAATCCTTATAGAGCGGCTCGAAAAAATGGCGCAGAGTGATGGCAACCGCAAACCGCTGATCTGCCGCCGTGAGCGTCGCCATAAAACGCCGGCCGAACGCCCGCGAACCATCCGCATACCAATGATGAAAAAAATCTAAAAAGCGATAGCAAAAGCGCCGGGCAAGATAGACGACGGAAAAATCCATACCCTAATAATACCACCGGAACGCTAAAATAGCCCCGTTTGATTGGGCTTTCCCTGCTTGGGATCTTTGGGCGAACGCGCCCGGTCGCCATCCGTAGGTGCCGTGAACGCCGGTGGCAATTCGATCCGTCCGAACTCGCCCGACAACACACTCGGGATCTTTTTAAAATCGCCGCGCAGGGTTTCCATCATCTGCGTGGAGCGAAGCGCTGCTGCGGGATGATAGACCGGGAAAATAGTTCGGCCATCGACGATGAGCGGATGCCCATGGTCACGGGTGATCTTTGCCTCCGGCAAAAAATAATTCATCGAAAAACGCCCGAGCGTGACAATGAGCTTCGGATCGATCACCGCAATCTGCCGCGTGAGGTACGGCTTGTACGCCTCAATCTCCGCCGGGAGCGGATCGCGATTCTCCGGCGGGCGACGCTTGACGATATTCGTGATGTACACGTCCGCGCGCTTCCATCCAAGGCCTTCAATCATATTATCGAGCAGCTGGCCGCCGCGTCCGACGAACGGCCGACGCAAGCGATCTTCATTTACGCCCGGCGCTTCGCCGATGAACATCACCGCGCAATTAATACTTGCCTTCACCAAAAACCAGGTTTGATTCCAAAAGCGGGAGCGATCGATTCGCCACCATCTCCGCCTCTATTTTTTTAAGCTCAGCTTGTTTGTCCATAAGGACAATTATAGCGTAGTTGCCTCGTCGGCGAACACCACGAGACGATTGGAATAACTTTTCTCAGCCGCGTTCCACGTTCCCTCGCACGTGATGAGGTTTAGATGCGCCAGGCCATCGCTTGAATTAAAAACGGTTATCGCGCTGTCATCTTGGCCGAAGATCCCGAGCGACTGCACGATAAACGTTCTCATCGCTCCCTGATCATCCACTACATAGATCTTGTCGCCTGGCTGTAATTTATTAAGATCATCGAATATCGCGAATATCCCGTCCTTCCATCCTTCGTGCCCGGCGATCACCGCACTGCCGATCTGACCCGGGCGCGCGCCGAGATCAAACCACGTGGTGCTGGTCGGGCCCACCGGCACCCCCATCGCTCCATCAGCCATAACACCCATCGGCGCAATGGTGGTATTAATATTGATCGCGGGGATGATGAGACCGACGGGAATCCCGATGGGCGCTGACGTCGTTGTTGTGCTGTTGGCGCTGTTGGTGATAGTGGTAGCGGAAACGGTAGTACTAGCAGTAATCAATGCAACGGCAGAAGGGATAGCGGCCAGATTAATCACCGGATAGATGGTTTGTTCCGAACTGCGATGGTTTGTAATAAAAATGATTATTCCCGCGCAGACCAACCCAGCCGCACCGAGGGCGATTGCCGTCCATAACGCCGAGAATTTTATCACGTTAAGCAACCGGCTTCTTTCGGATGACAAAGAAGAGGATGGCTGCAGAGAGGCCAAGCACAATGAGAATCACCCAAGGAATGACAATCCCCTCCGGAGGAAATCCCGTATCAGGAAGTCCGGGTGTCGCTACGAGCACGGTAGCGAAAGCGTAGCTTATGGTAGTAAGACCATTCGCAGTCCCTTCGGCCGTAGCAGTGTTCATCGTCGAGGCAGTAATATCCGTACTGCAAACATAGTTCCACGTCTCACTGGGATCCAACAAATTATTATTATTTACGTCACCAGAAACATATTTTACCGGACTGCACTTATTATCGGTAACCGTCACATCGCTGAGCGGAACCACGCCGGGATTGGTCACGGTATAGGTATAACTGACCATACCGCCACCGACCGGGAACGGCGTCAAACGACTCGGTACTTTTATGATATTGATGAGCGGCGGGTCTATCGGCGCGCCAACGATAACGGTGGCAACTGCCGTTGCAACCGCCGTTGAGCCATCCGTGTGGCCGGTCGCGATGGCGGTGTTGGTCGTGGTGGTCGCAAGCGTCGCGGTACAGCTATATAGCCAGTGCTCTCCAAGATCAAGCTGTCCATTATTATTCGTATCACCGGAAAGATATGCCACCGGAGCGCATCGATTGTCGGTCACCGTCACGTTACATCGTGCTTATCTTCCGCCTTATCTAATAAAAAACCCATGGGATTTGACCAATATCACGAACCGCCAGAAGAGCTGTCGCCCGAGGTGCGGACATTCGCCCGCATGATGCAAGGACTCATCGAAGAAGCGGAGGCGATCGACTGGTACGAACAGCGCATGTCCGTCGAGAGCGATCATGACGCTAAAAGCATCATGAAAGAAGAGCAGGCGGAGGAAATGAAGCACTTCAGCATGGACCTAGAATTCTTACTCCGGAAAAAGCCAGAGTGGCATACGATCCTTAAAGCCATCCTATTCCAAAAAGGGAACATCGTGAAGCATGGCGAGGAGGCGGAAGAAAAAGCGGGGGTTTAATATCACGCAAAAACCTTCTTCATTAAGCAGCACAAACAAAAAGAGGCATCCTTTTGAGAACATCTCGGAAGCGCGAAGGCGCTGAGAGTAAGCGCGCGGCCAGCAGGCCGCGACGCGGTTCTCAAAAGGATGCCTCTTTTTGTTTGTGCTCTCGCGTGGAATCGAACCACGACCACCTCCTTCGGAGGGAGATATTCTATCCATTAAACTACGAGAGCGTGCGGCATCTGCGCCGCCAGAAGCACAGCCCTATCTTACTATAAATATATATATAGAGTAAATCGCGGCACAGACAAAGATCGCCGAAAGGATATCCATCAATACTTTCTCGCGAACGGAGAGTGAAAGTGTCCGGCGGCTGACGGAGACGATAAGAAGATATTGTGTACTGATGAAGACGCCGCCGGTAAGGGAAATAATCGTTAAAAAATTATGAAGCCCGGCGAAGATGGCGATGAGCGGCAAAAATATAATGGCGGCGCGCGACGCAACGGAGTTCCAGCGCAGATCCTTTTCGATGGCGCCGCGGATCTCGCGTGAGAGCGGCAACGACACGACGGCCAGTGCGAGTAATCCGATCACTGCCAAAATATCCTTCCGCCACGTCGGCCATGTGCCGATGCCGGAGATCGTATCCATCGCCACATGCCCGCCGGCGCCGATCACGCCAAGCGCGAAGAACCAGTATAAAAGCCCTGCGAGCGCGCTCCCCGTTGCCAACACCCAAAAAATATTTTTCTTTGGCCGCGCAAACTCATACACCTGTTCAACGCTCGTCCACCCGGCGATCGCAAAAAGCACGGCGCCGAAGGGGAAGAAAAGATTTTCCGGCACCGCGACCGGCATGTTCGCAAACGCAACTACGGGATGCCCCGATACAAAGATGAATGCGATAGCGCAGGAGATAAGCGCGATGCCCGTTACCTCAAGCCAGGCGATTCTCCCCTCGCTCCCCCAGATCAGACACGCGAGTAAAAACCAGAAGAGTCCGAGCGCAAATCCTTGCGAGATCCCCGGAATGAGGATCGTCAGGAACTGCGTGCCAAGCACCAGATACGCGACGAAGCCCAATAACAAACCGATCACGATCGCGAGAAAGCCGATCCAAAAACCAACACTCCCAAAATATTTTTGCGCGAGGCCGAGCAGTCGCTCCTTCTCATTGGTTGCGGCGAGCGTCCGCAGATAGAAAGAATGCACGACCGAGACCACAAGGATAAGTGCCAAAAAGTATCCGAGCGCAATCGCCCATCCAGATGTCTGGATCACGTACGGGATCGCGAATACGCCGGAACCGATGGTCGCAGCGGCGACGATCGCCGCAATCATAAATGATTTTTTAGTCATGCCCCGCTCCGTTATTATGCCTATTATGCCTTATATACTAAATCCCCTTCACGAACACGCTTTTTTAATTTGATGCCGATCTGTTTTTTGGGTTGCGCAACCTTGACCGGTTCATGATCGAATTGCATAGACTTCGCCGCCTCCTTAAAATCCGTCGTGGCGCCTTTGAAATATAATTCAGCGCCGACTTTCACTTTGGTATTGAACTTTACGATCGCCACTTTGATGTGCGCATAATAATGCGTCACTTTGCCGATCGGCTTCACTTTTTTCGGTGGGGAAACTTTTTTGGCGACCGGCCGCGTGGCATTTTTTTTCTTTGACTTTGCCTCCGGCGCAACTTTCTTTTTTTTGAGGGTCTTTTTCTTCGTAGCCATGGTCGTTATTCGATCTCTCTTTTTTCCTCTTCTTCGTGGATCATCTCGACGATCTTTTCGATCAATGCCTTCGGGTTGGAATCGAATACCGCCTTGCCGTTACCGCGATGTGCAATCTTCAGAATGTGCTCAAGTTCGTCGCTTGTGCCGCCCGTGCCCGTCAACACGCCTTGCGGTTTTTTGTCCTCAAACGCGATCGTGAATTCGTTGAGCGTGCCAATGCGGCCGTAGACGGTCACCACCGCGTCCGCCGAACGGGTAAGCAATAAGTTGCGGCCTGAATAGCCAAATCCCGTATAGATGATGAGGTCGTGATAATCGAGCGGAAGATGGTAGGTGCGCACGTGCGCCGCTTTCGATTCCGCAGGCGAAAGCCCGATGACGATGCCGCCCGCCTCCTTTGCGCCCTTCGCCGCATACCATGGGATGCCGGTGGTCGCGCCCGTCACAAGCACCATACCCGCCTCTGCAATCAGCTTTCCTATCTCTTCCGCCTTCTCCACTGTTCCCGGCGGGCAATGTTCGATCTCCGCCGCTCCCGAAACGCATACTTTATATTTAAGGTGATAGCTCGTATCTATTTTATTCATAGTCAGAATTTTATTATCGTTTTTATTATTATAGCGTAACGCTCTCGTTCATGTGCGGCACCTCGGCCACGATACCAAACCCATCGATGATCTTGTGCGCAAGCGTCTCGGCTGACGTCTGCTCACCTTGCACCACAAACACTTTCTTTAATGAAGTTTTCATACTGCTCAGCCAATCAAGTAAGTGGGGCTGATCTGCGTGCGCGGAATATCCCGGGATGTCGATCTTATGGCACCGCACCGGTACCGTCTCACTAAAAATGTGCACCTCCGTAGCGCCTTCGAGCAACTGCCGCCCCATCGAATT
The DNA here is from genome assembly GCA_963807165.1 of uncultured bacterium. Taxonomy (GTDB): domain Bacteria; phylum Patescibacteriota; class Minisyncoccia; order UBA6257; family 2-01-FULL-56-20; genus JAKAGE01. The sequence continues at coordinate 571,352 of CAWDZM010000001.1, forward strand.
CTCTGCCTGATAGCCCACAAAAACGACTTCACTCTTTGGATCAGGAAGATACCGTAGCTCGTGATGCAGAATGCGTCCGCCATTTGACATACCGGAACCGGCGATGATGATCTTTGGCGCAGGGACATCATTGATCCCCTTTGACTCTTCCGAGGTAAGCGTATTCCGCATGCCAGGGAAGCTCAGTACATCCTCGCCTGCCGTCAAAATATTTTCAACTTTATCATTGAACGAATCCTCGTGTTTTTTAAAAAGTTCCGTAAGTTTAATCGCGAGCGGACTATCAACGAACACCGGCTCATCGGGCAACTTTCCTTCTTTGTGTAACTGATGCAGATGGAAGAGTAGATCCTGCGTGCGCTCCATCGCGAACGACGGAATCATCAGCACGCCGCCACGCGCAAATGTCTCATCGATCGCGCCCTGCAACATTTCGCGGCGGCGGCTGATATCTTCATGCACGCGATCGCCGTAGGTGGATTCGATCAGACAATAATCCGCCGCCGGAATTTTTTCCGTCGGCTTAATGAGCGGTGACGGCACATTGCCAAGGTCGCCGGAGAAGACGATCGTCTTTCCTTCCGCCTCGATATGGATGATTGCCGAACCGAGAATATGTCCCGCGTCATACAACTCGATCTTGAACGGCCCGACCTCGATCGGTTCGTGGTAGCGCAGCCCTTTCCATAGCGCCAATACTTTTGGAATATCTGCATCGCGATAAAGCGGCGGGCGTGCTTCACGCTCCGCCTCTTGCGCAAGAAGATGCTCGGAGTCGGCCAGCATCAGCTCTGCAAAATCACGCGTGGCGTGCGTCGAATAGATCGTTCCTTTAAAACCAGCGAGAACAAGGCTCGGCAGACGGCCGATGTGATCAAGATGCGAATGCGTAATGAACACTGCGGCCACTTCCTTTGGATCATACGCGAACTTTTCAAAATTTTCGCGATCGGCGTAGTGACTCCCCTGATGGAGTCCGCAGTCGATCATAATCTTCGTGCCACCCGATTCTAGGATATAATTCGCGCCCGTCGCCTCGCCCGTGCCTCCGTAGAAAGTAAGTTGCATATGAGGTAAGTATACGGCGGCTTGCTCGTGCAAACAAATTGGGGTATTGTAATTCGCAGGTAGTTATCTTTCTATACGGAGACGATTCAATATGGGTAGAAGGTTAATCATGTCACAGCGAGCAATTTCGCGCGCGACGGCCGATATGAACGGCAGAAATGCATCCCCCGAAACCGACTACAGCGACCCCAAAGTGATGTCCCTCGTGGCTGAACTTTTTGAAAAGCGAAATGCTCCGGGCATCCCGCCACACGAACAGCGATTGTTCAGGCAGATGCTTCTGCAAGAACACCTCCTGCCCACGATTAAATCAACGGCAAATCACCTAGGGCACTCCCTCTCAACGCAACACCAAGCGAAACCCCGCGGTCGAAGCCATCACGCGGTTGCGTTTAGGATGGCCTAACTCGAATAGCAAGCCCTGCTCTTAATCACCACAGTCCCCACTCGTCACCGAGCAGGGGCTGTTTTTATTTTCCTGTGGTTAATTATTTCCGCGCGCGCTTCTTCGCAAGCGCCGCTTCGAACACCGCGCGCTCGTTCCATGGAACTTTCTTGCCGGCCGCAACGTGGATCCAATCCTCGCTTCCCTTTCCAGTGCCGATCACTACATCGCCGGGCTGGGCGAGCACAACGGCCTTATTGATTGCATCCACGCGATCGAGAACTTTATACATATGCTGGCCCTCGTGCAACGGTTGCGGAATGCCACTTTCGATCTCGTTGATGATCGCCTGCGGATCCTCGTTATACGGATCCTCGTCGGTCAAAATAATTTCGTCGCAATGGTCAGCGGCGATCGCGCCGAATGCGGGACGCTTCCATGTGTCGCGGCCGCCGCCCGCAGCGCCAAGCACGCAGATCAGGCGCGGATGCGGAAACTCGGACGTCGGCCGTGGCATCGCCGCGACGTATGCCGCCTCGAGCGACTCCGGCGTGTGCGCGTAATCCACAACCGCAGTGTAATCACCGTCATGAATGAACTCCATCCGACCCGCAACACCTTCGAATGCCAGGATGGCCTCCTCTATAATAGAGTTGCTGATGCCAAGCTCTTTTGCGATCGCTACCGCGACAGCGATATTCTCACTATTGAACGGGCTCTCCAAAAAATGCGATTGCTCGTTATCACGGCGCAATTTTGCAGAGCGGATGCGCGGCAATGAATCGTGAAAAAATTCATCATCCTTTGAATACGCAATCGGCTCACTCTCTGAGAGCGCTTCAAAAAAGAAATCAAAATTTTTGTCGTCACGATTTAAGAAAATTTTTCCACCTTTCTCGATCACATATTTTAGAAAATCCAGTTTCGCTTGGCGATAATTTTCGAACGAGCCATGCGCCTCGATGTGCTCCGGCGCAAGATTGGTGATCGCGCCCATGTTCCAATGAATGAACCTGTGCCGGTGCTGCACGACCGCCTGTGACGTCACCTCGACGAGTGCATAGTTGCACTGCGCGCGCGTCGCACGGCGCAAAAATTTTTGGAGGTACCCGCGGCCGGGCATAGAATTGCCAAGTTTATTCTTCTCGCTTTCCCCATCCACCTTTATGCGCAGCGATGAAATGAGCGCGGTACGCTTGCCCGCCGTTTCCAAAATTGCGTTGATCAATTCCAACGTCGTCGTTTTCCCTTTCGTGCCCGTCACGCCGATCACAAAAAGTTTTTTACTTGGGTGGCCATGGAGATGTGCGCCAGCCCATGCCCATAGAAAATGATAGACCGAGCGCGGATGTAGGTTATTGAAAAACTTTTCCATAGATAAAATATTTTTGCTCGGCGTTATTTTTGTTTATTCGCCAATACGGCAAGCGCCGCGCGCAAGCGAGCCTCCGTGCCGACGACCGTTTCATCAACTTTGCCGAGCGCGGCGCGAGCCTGATCGCGATGATAGCCAAGGCTCATGAGTGCTTCCACGAGATCGGAATCCGTCTGCATCTTATCCACCACCGCGCCGGATTTTGACGATTGCACCTTCGAGCGCAATTCCACAATTACCCGCTCTGCCGTCTTGCGGCCGATTCCTGCCGCACGCGTGAGCAAATCCGGACGCCCTTCTTTAATGGCCGCCGAAAGCTCATCGAGCGGCGCCGTATCCAAAATCGCGAGCGCTGACTTTGGCCCCACGCCAGAGACAGAGATCAGCATCTCAAAAAACTCCAGTTCATCAGCCGTCGTAAATCCAAAAAGGTCGAGTGCGTCCTCGCGTACGTGGAGATGGCAAAAGAACTTTACCGCAGTGCCGGCGGCCGGAAGTGCCTCGATCGTCTGCTTACTCGCAAAGAGCTTTAACCCAAAGCCGCCCGTTTCCACCACGGCGAAGTTCGCCTCTTTGAGCGCCAACGTGCCGGAGATGCTGTATATCATGGGTTCATTATAGCGCGAAGCAGAATAGAGCGCATCGCCGCTCAAAAAGATTAAAGAATCATTAAATAAGATTTGACGGGGAGTTCTGCTTGGGGTAAATTGAGACAATAAACAGTCTATAGTTTTGTATCTGACGGCAGAAAGGCGTCCACTGCGGGGGCGTATAGCGATATACGTTTTCGATGAGGGAATCCGGCGAAAGCTGGCGCCGCCCCTCCAGATACAAAATTATGGGCTGTTTTTCTTTAGTAATTTTAAAAATTGCTTTGCCTCCTTATAAAACATCGTAATTATAAATCTCTCTTCTCTATCGGCACAATCAATAACAGATATTACACCCCGATTTATTTCAATATCAAATCCTCCATATATATAACTGTTTGGATATTTTCCATTATCGCTCGTAATAACTATTTTCGAGGTCGCTAACATCATTCGCACGTCTCGCGCGAGAGATTTTATTTCCTTAATGGAAAGTCTGTCATTTATAGATCGCTGCTCCACAATATGCTTTAACGACCGTCGAGAAATATAAATATTCCCTGAAAATAAAATCTTCTCATTAGGATTATTAATTTTCTCTCCTATCCCCATAGAGAAAAATTCATCGATATAACTATTAATTGTACGCGTGGCGAGATCCTCCATCCCTCCCACAATACTCACGCGGGATTAAAAGAATCTTAAATTAATTCACCCAAAACTCATTAAGCAATTTCTCTTTTAAATGATACGCATCCGCATGGGATAGAACACCAAGATACGATTGCAGCGATTGCTCAAACGCCGATGTATCAATAATTCCCGCTTGGTACTCTTTTTCACGCCACCGCATCTTTTTAAATATCCGGCGTCGTGTTTTTGTCCGTACAAGACGATGATGCGGGAACATGACGTATCCTAAAAAATCTATTCCTTGACAAAACTTAGAAAGAGTGATTTTATGTGGATGGAGGGTGAGCGTGAGGCGGGATACAAGAAAATTTTCAATCTGCGGCAGGAGTTCTTTGAGGGATAACTGGCTATCGGAAACAATCGCAAAATCATCGGTATAGCGGACGTAATATTTCGCCTTTATCACGTTTTTTATAAATTGATCAAATTCATTCATATAAATATTAGCGAACAACTGCGAGGTCAAATTTCCTATAGGGATACCCTTGCTGGAACCGGCATCGCTCGAATAGCTTTCAACGATAGATCGCAGAAGCCACATAGTCTTTTCATCTTTGATCCGCTTAGCAAGGATAGCGAGCAAGATCTCGTGATCCACGCTGTCAAAAAATTTTCTCACATCGCACTTCAACACATAGCACGGTTGGGTATTATTCTTGCTGACCTTTCGCATCGCCGTAGCAAGCGCAGAAACCCCGCGATGAGCGCCATATCCAACGCGACAGGAAAACGAAGACGTTATAAATGCGGGCTCAAAAAGCGGATTAATGATCGAAAAAACGGCGTGATGGAGAATGCGATCACGCACCGAAGCTTTGTGGATATGCCGCTGCTTGGGGTCGCTGATGTAAAAGCCCTCGTACCCGGCATGCCGGTATGTTTGGCCTTTCAGCGCGCGATGAAGTTCAAATATATGCTCCTCAAGATTCCACTCAAATTCCAACACGTCAGCCTTTTTTCTTTTATCGCTTTTGAAAGCGTCCCATGCCGAAAAAAGATTCTCAACGTCAATGATGCCATTAAATAAATCATTATAAATTTTCATAGCGATATGGACGATTTCGACATCCCCATCTTCAAAAAAACCTATGATCTTTATAAAACGTTCTATGGCTACCGAAGCCTGATCCCAAAACAAGATCGCTATACGATCTATCAACGGTGCGACTCCCTCCTTCTCGACGTTCTTGAAAATATTCTTACCGCAAGCAAACTCCAAAAAGAAGGAAAATTAACGCCGCTCGAGAACGCAAGCATTAAATTGAATTTGCTCCGCGTGTTCATCCGGCTGATGAAAGAAACAAAAGCCATCGACAGTAAAAAATATCTCGCGCTTGAAACATCCGTCGATGAAATCGGCAGGATGCTTGGAGGATGGATACGATCAGTACGATGAGGAGTGACTTCGAGAGAAAGCCCGACGCGGAGCCGTAGTTGTCGTTCGGATTGTCGACCCAGTTCGTGTCGAACTTGAGGTCGCCGTCGTTGAAGTTGAAGTACGGCGCGTTGACAAACTGGCCATCGCCATCAGGATTTTGCCTTCGTCCATCCATAGTCACTGGGAATAGAGACCATTCTCTCCTCCCTGAATTTTATTTGGCAGCAGTACCGCGTCGCATCGCGAAACACCCGCACAAGACAAAGGCAAGCAGTATCTCCTCAAATAGCAACACTCTTCAGGAAACCCCGCCGATTACTCGGCACACAGTCGCCTGAATTCTGGTTGTTTTCTCTTTTGAAAGAGAGAGTTCGGTGACGGCAATCCGTGGACGACCGTTCATGAACCTAACCTCTCTCACAGCATAAAGAAGGAATAAGAAAAAGAAAAGGGCTGTTCACGATAAATCGTGAACAGCCCTGAAAAGATTCAAAAGATCCAAGCAGTCGAAGCCCAAAGAGCTACTGCGAGAGAAAGCCCGACGCGGAGCCGTCGTAGCCGTTCAGACCGTCGACCCAGTACGTGCCGAACTTGAGGTCGCCGTCGAAGAAGATGAAGTACGGCGCGTTGACAAACTGGCCATCGCCATCAGGAGCGAACTCATCGCCCGCACAATCGATCCAAAGATCGTTGTAGTCGATGAGACGTTCCGGATGAGTAAGCAGCATGCAGCCAACCGCGAAGGCACCGAGTCCGAATTCCAAAGAATTCATAACCTCGAGCGCCCGACGAACGGATTTTCCAGCATGAGACTTGCCGAATTGTGCAGGGACAACGAGAATATCGTATCCCTTCTGCTCGTCGCCAAGCTTCTGGAACGCAGCTGCCGCCTTTTCGCTCTGCCGGAGATATTGCTCGCCGAGTTTGCCTTCGCGCCAATTGCGGAAATTGCCCATGCGCTGCTTTTTGAGCAACGCAAAGATCTCTTCCGTCGCTTCGCGATAGGTCGAAGCGACCGTCTGCCAACGCGGAATTGCGAAGAATCCTTCGGCTCCGTTTGGCAATGACCGCTCAGCCAACTTCTCGTCGGCAAAACCAACGCCAGAGATCAACCGCCGCAGAATGTTCGTCTGCTCGATGATGCCCTTCACGCGGTATCCCTTGGGATAGCTGTAGTTGGACCTCACTTCTTCGCTGGCGAACTGGTTGCTGATTGACAGCTCGCGGGCCTTTGCCACGAGGGTTGCGATGGTTGGCGTCTTAAGCTCGTCTCCGCGCTCAAGAAGTTTTTGCAAACCATCCTTGTCCATAGAAACCTGCGCGAGCACCAGATCTGTGGCACCTGCGAATAAGTCCTCTATGAAACGCCGAAGTTGCTTCTGTTGTCCTTGCGTGATGCTGGATGTAATCGATGTAGCCATCGTTATCATCCTCCTTGTTGTGAATTTAAGTCCGAGATAATTATAGCAAAATAGCAGATTTTGTCAATATCTTGTAAATCCCCACAATGTCGGTATAATAACCCACATGCCAATCACTAAGTCAGCAAAGAAGGCGCTTCGCCAGAACGTGACCCGCCACAAGCGGAACGTTATCCGCAAGGATGCTTACAAGGCGCAGGTTACTGGATTCCGTAAGCTCGTCGTCGCAAAAAAGAATGAAGAGGCCGCAAAGGTCCTCCCTCTCGTCTTCAAAGCGCTCGATAAGGCCGCCAAGGCCAAAGTCATTGAAAAGAACAAAGCCAGCCGCTTAAAATCCCGGCTCTCTCAGCTTATCAATAAATCCACCAAGGCCTCCTCATAGTCCACCTTCCCGGACTTTACGGCCAGATCATACTCCGCCATGTGCGGGGTTTTTTCTTGCCATTGTGATGCCAGGATATTGAATATCTTTGCCGGAGGATCGTTCGCCGCGAGCATCGTCTCGAACGCGTATAATCTATTTTTAATATCGTAATTCTTTAGGCCATTAATGAGCCCCCAATAATTTGGCGCGACCTCAAAATCAAAAATGTCGAGATCTTTTTTATCGATCACGGCGCCAGTGGCGCTTGCCCCCGCCGCGCTATTTTTAAAACCACTCAACTTTTCGATCTCCGTAATCAACCCCCACGTATTGCCGGCATAGATTGTTCCTAAAAATTGTGCGGCGGCAGGCGTCAGCTTCACGTCATTCTTTTTTGCCTCAGCTTGTATGAACGCCGTCCACTCCGCGCCGGCAAGCTGTTCAAATTTTTGCGAGATCGTCGGCTTCTCCAAAAGGAACCCGAGCGCCTTGACCGGCTTATCCTTCTCGGTGATCAAAATGGTGATATTTTTTTCTTCAATGAACGGCTTTAATAACTTAGCGAGCTTCGGCGCGTCGAGCTCGAACGCATTTTCCAACACCGCGAGCTTTGCTGTTTCAAAAATCGATTGCGTCTTTAAAAATTGGCCGAGCGATTCGAGCGATGTTTTTTCTTCAAGATCAAAAACACCAAGCCCGATCTCCGATCGCTTCTTAGAAAACTCCACAACGATTGAACGCTTCTTTTCGGAACGGCGATAATCGTCCGGCCCATAAAGGAAGATAATCATACTCTGAAGAATAAACGAATTGGCACGAGATAACAATTGTCGGTTAATATTTACTTTTGCCCACAATTCGCTTACACTGTTGGCGGAGGGTTTTATGGGCAAAATACTTCAGTTTAAGAAATCTCCTCCAGTACCGGAAAGTCCCGCAATCGCTTTAACAGATTCGGGGCAATTGACCGCGGAAGCTGCTGAGATTGAAAAGGCATGGGAGATGGCAAAAAGTCCGGCTGATACTCTTCAATTCGCAATGAAGATAAAGAGGATTTTGAAATCTCACGAAGTGCACATTTCCGAACAAAGCCTCCTCTCCGGATTTGATGCAGTCAAAGATTTTACTCTCGAGGAGCTAATCTTGATGGCCAAACAGGAAACCGAAGATCAATGGGTGGATAGCCCAGGATACTACACAGCACTTTCGGATGCGATCCTTTCAAAGATCTTTAGCGCATAACACTCGCCGCCTGCAAAAAACAGGCGGCGCTTTTTTTATTTGGAAGATATTCTGTTTCGCTCCTTCGCGGCCTTCATAAATTCCTTGAACAACGGATGCGGCGATAACGGCCGTGACTTCAACTCCGGATGGAATTGCGAACCGAGAAAGAATGGATGAACACTGCGCGGAAGTTCTGCGACTTCCATCAACCGCCGCGACGGCGACACGCCGGAGAATACGAGTCCGCCTTTTTCAAGCCGCTTTACGTAAACAGGATTTACTTCAAAACGATGCCGGTGCCGTTCGGAAATATTCGCATGGCCATAGGCCTTGTATGCAATCGTCCCTTTCTTGAGCACCGCCGGATACGCGCCAAGCCGCATCGTCGCGCCATACTTCTTCTCCGCCATCAACTTCTTCTGCTCTGGCAGAATATCAATGATGGGATATTTCGTCTTTTGATCGATCTCTGTTGTATTCGCACCCTTCATCTTGAGCACATTCCGCGCAAATTCTACCGTGGCGAGCTGCATCCCATAGCAAAGCCCAAAGTACGGGATCTTATTCTCGCGGCAATACTGGATGGCCTTCAATTTACCCTCCACGCCACGCGAGCCGAACCCGCCCGGCACGATGATGCCGTCAAAATTATCAAGCTCTTTCAGGCCTTCTGCGCCACGGCCGCCATCCTTCATATCCTCGAACTGCCCCGAGTCGAGCCATTTGATCTCCGGCTTCACGCCCCAGAACGCAGCGCTGTGTTTAATCGACTCAATCACAGAAAGATATGAATCGGCGAGAATAAATTTCCCGCTCGAAAAATATTTTCCAACAATGCCAATGCGCACCACATCTTTTGCATTATGGATTTTTTCCGCAAACGCACGCCACTCTTTCATATCCTTCGCAAGCGGCTTCATTGAAAGTTTTTCCAAAATCAAATTGCCGAGATCGTCTTTTTCAAAATTTACCGGGATATCATAAAGGCTTGAAACGTCCGGCGCCGAAATCACATCCTCTTCGCGCAGACCACAATTGAACGCAATCTTCTCTTTGCGCTTTTCGTCGAGCGCATATTTTGCCCGCGCAAGGATGATGTCTGGCTGAAGGCCCGTGCCATTCAATGCACGCACCGCCTGCTGCGTCGGCTTCGTCTTCAGCTCGTTATCATCGCTCACGATCGGCAAGTGGCTCACGAGGATCACAAGAACGTCCTTCGGATGTTTGAACTTCATCATACGGATTGCTTCGATGAAAAGGATATTTTCATATTCACCGACGGTTCCCCCGATTTCCGTGATCACCACATCCGCCTTCGCGAGCTCCGCCGCCTTATCAATGCGGTCGATCACTTCCAACGGGATGTGCGGCACCACGCTCACCGACTTCCCACCATAGCCCATACTACGCTCGCGCTGGATGACGGTCTGATAGATACTGCCCGTTGTCATGTAGTTCACACCGGAGAGATCGCGATCTAAAAAGCGCTCGTAGTTGCCCATATCCTGATCGCATTCGGTGCCGTCATCCAAAACAAAAACCTCACCGTGTTCGGTGGGGTTCATAGTGCCCGCATCTACGTTCACATACGGGTCGATCTTGATTGATGTTACTTCGAGCCCGCGCGACTGTAAAATTTTTCCGATAGATGAGGATGAAACTCCTTTGCCGACACCCGACATTACTCCTCCGACAATGAAAACATATTTACGATCCTTTTTAGGTGTGGTCGGTGCCATTTCGCATATTATTGTACACGAGGGAAAACACAAGGGCAACAAGGGTGGGGAAATATGGTATTGCCTCGCATATAAGTAATCGCCTTTTGGGGCATTCCGGAGCCGCGAAGGCGGCGAGGCATAGCGATTTTTCAGCAGAAAAATACGCGGCCCTAAAAGGCGATTACTTATATGCGAGGCTAAAACAAATCCCCTGTTCCCACCTCGGTCTTTGGCACCAGATTTGGGTCGGTCGGCAGTGCAAATGAGATCGTAGTGCCACGGTTGAGTTCGGACTCAGCCCAGATCTGGCCGCCGTGGGCGGTCACGATGCCCTTTGCGATATAGAGGCCGAGGCCGGAGCCTTCGGTCTGGGTCTTAAGGGCGTTATCCGCCCGGAAAAATTTACTGAACAGCTTACTCGCCGCCTCCGGCGGAATGCCGATGCCGGTATCCTTCACACTGATCACCACAAACGGCTTGTCCTGCATCTTATCCACCTTCACCGTTACCTCACCATTCTCCACGTTATAGCGAATTGCGTTTTCGAGGAGATTTGTCACTGCAAGTGAAAGACGGCCAGCGTCAATCATCACGTGCGGAAGCGCCTCCGACGGCCGATCGAAATAAAGCTTGATCCCCGCCTTCTGTGCGGCCGGCAAAACGTCCGCCAATACCTTCGCGAGGAAATCGGAAATATCCATATCTTCAAATTTATATCCAAATCCGCCGTCTTCCATCTTTGCGATATTAAGAAGGTCTTCGATACGGCGTAGCAGGCTCTGGCTCGCGGCAAGTGCATGATCGAGGATCATCTTATTATTTTCATCAAGCCCGGTGAGTCCGGAAAGCGATTGCAACGCCCAACTGATATCCGTCACCGGCCCGCGCAGCTGATGCGACGCAACCGTCACGAACTCACTCTTTGAACGCAGAGACTGCACCTGCGTAGTGCGGTCCTGGATGATCTTCATGAACGCGAGCGGCATGCCGCGCTCATCCGTCACGGGCGCGGTCGTCACGCGAAACTCCAACTCCGGATCGGTAAATGAGATATCGACGATCTGCGGATACTCGCCCTCTTTGCTATGCGCGACGACGCGCGGCGCGAGCGACGGAAAAATAACCTGCCCCAACGTGCGCCATCCGTCAGCCTCCACATCGCGCGGCGAGAGTACGTGTCCAATCACCGACTTCGCATCGAGCTTAAAAATGCGCTCCGCGGCAGGATTGAAAAAGATCACGCGAAAATCCGCTTCGTACACAATGAGCGCATCGCTCAACCCGCCTAAAATACTTTTCAATTCGCTCCGCTCAACGCTCGTATTGCGATCTTTCCTTGCGGAAAAGTAGACGCTCGCAGTCGCCAGCGCGAAAATTGCCACAAGCGCGGCAGCAATGATATATCCAAAAAGTGACGATCCGAGCGCATAGAGATCAAACGCGAGCGCCACAACAACGGCGGCAAACAAAACCCAGACTATCTGGAATTCGGGCCACTTGATGACGTCGGCGAATGTTGAGGTTTGATTCTTCAATGTCCCTCTATTATAACACGCGGCGCAACTACTGGTTAAAAGAGTGACGCCTGCGGCGGGGGTAATATTTTTTTAGACTTCGATTCGGATCTTGTGGAAATTTTTTTATCCGATTCCGGGAAAAGGAGCCTCTTGAGTAATGTCGCGAATCCCATTTTTTCAAAATATTTTGCCGCAGCGTCCGTTCCCTCGGATGGCGCAAGGTCTGCGATCGGCGGGATTTCGATCGGCGCGTGGCGCTCGAGCGTCACAAGCATCTCCGAAAGCTCGGCTTTTTTTCTAAACGCACCAAATTTTTCGCGAAGCTTTGCGAGCGCAGGATCGGCGTCAGCGCCGTCATGTGCGCCGGCTTTTTTATCCGCACCATCCAACTGCCGGTACATTTCCTTCACCGTCCCAAATCGCTTGATCAACTCAAGCGCCGTCTTCGGTCCGACGCCCGGCACGCCTTTGATGTTGTCCGACGAATCGCCGACGAGCGCCTTGTAATCCACCATCTGCTTCGGCGCGATGCCGTACTTTTCAATCACCGCCGGTTCGTTATATATAGTAGTGTCACTGACCCCCTTGTTAAACGTTTGTACCACGAGTTTGTCGCCTTCCACCATCTGTAATGTATCGCGGTCGCCGGTCAAAATGACAACCTGCACATCGGGCAGTGTTTTGAATTTTTCCGCGAGTGTGGCGATCAAATCGTCCGCCTCATAGCCCGGCTTCTCGAATGTCTTGATGCCGAATGCGGTAAATAGATTATGCGCCTCTATTATTTGAGAGATGAGCTCTTCCGCCGTCGGTGGGCGCTGAGCTTTGTACTCCGCATATTTTTCATCGCGGAATGTCGGCTCCGGCCGGTCAAAAAGCGCAGCGGCATAATCCGGCCGCTCATCACGCCACAGTTTTAATAAAATACTCGCGATGCCATAGATCGCGCCCGACGGTTTTCCTTCCGGCGTTGTGAACGGCGGTAAGGCGTGGAACGACCGGTGGATAATCGAGTTTGCGTCGATGAGAAGAAGTTTTTTCATATTATTTTGCAGGTGCGCTTTTTTCACAATCGGGTCCGTGATGCTCATGGCCCTTTCTTTCTCCTTTTTCCATAGTTAAATTTTATCCATACCGCATTTTCGGTAAAAATTTTTTTGCCTGCTCCGGCCATTCGATCAAAACGATATTGCCCGGCTCATTAAGAATAACATCGAGTTCAAGCGCCGCCAAGTGTTCCGGCTTTTTTAAGCGATATGCGTCAATGTGAAAAACATTTTTAAATTTCCTTTGCGCACCGCTCGCGCCTCGCCGCGCGGCGAGGCTATGCCGCCGCATCAGCACGAACGTCGGACTCGTTGCGCGCTTTTTTGACCCCAGCCCTATTAAAAACCCTTGCGTAAATGTTGTCTTCCCTGCACCAAGATCGCCTTGTAACGCAAATACCGCCGCGCTATTTCCTTTCCGGCCGTGAGTTCCCGCGCAATATCATATCCCACCTTCTTCGTCTCGTCCGAAGAAAAACTGTCGATATGTTTCGATTTTTTTGGATGACATAGATAAAGAATAGTAGAAAGAATGACGCGACGCCAAATATGAGGATAATGAACGTACCGGGTAAAAGCGGTGACGAAAGCGGCACGCCAAGTGGATAATTCCGCGGCTGCAACGTCGTGTCGATCGTCTTATTCGCCGCACCGGGCGTGGGATAGACAAACGCAAAGTGCGTGATCTTCGCCGTACCATAATCCACGCGGGAGAAACTCTTCCCCTCCGGCGCCGCGCCGGCAAAGCTCGCACCATCCACTATCTGCCCATCCAGCCCATATAACAATACTTCCCCGTCGGTATTTTTCAAAGTCAGTTTATCCTGCGCGTGTTTTAAAACAAGATAGCCACCGGGCGGAATGCCGTAGCCCGTAAGCGAAAACTTTTTCTTCGCGCCATCGCCGAGCGCGTAGCCATCAAGCGACACCGCCGCAGCACCGCTATTATAGAGCTCGATAAATTCGCCGCTGGCGTCATTGCCCACCGGGTTAGGAAACCATTCGTTAATGTAGATCATCTATCAAAAATACACTGTTTGTATTAAAAATATTTAAAAAACCGCAGCGCGGAATCATTGACATATACTCGCGCATAAGAGAATAATACAAATAGAAGATTCTCCGCTTCCCGACGGAAGCCGAGGGAGGTTTCAAAATGAAGGTACAGACACTTACTATCCTCGCCTTTGCATCAGTGTTCGCTACTCCCTTCACTCTCAGATCTCCCCACGAGAGCTGGATCTGTGACTTGGTATATCATCCCACTAAACTGCCCACTGCTGATTTGTCCAACGCAGACCTCCTTGTTGGTCGAGTACCCAAAAATCGCGAAGGGGTTCATTCCCCGCAACCGCCAACGCGTATGGAAATCGGGACTGCCATTTTCCAACAAGGTCCCCGTGATTTTAATATTATGGGGTGGGATATTTCGTTTATCCCGCGCGATTCGGACAGCGACGCGCTAAAATATTCCGTCATCGCGACACAACGGGGATCTCGTGAGTATTACTATTCCGCCTTAACCGAAGTAGTATCAGGGAGGATTAGGATATGGGTCTCCCCTCCGATCCCTATATACATCTGCGCCAATGGCAACGAAATAGATCCAATTAGTGCCTGCACCGATGGTAGTAAATCGCAACCATTAATAAAACACTAGCATCTGCCCGCACGGCCGGATCCGAAAGATCCGGCCGTTTTTATTTCCAAAAAGATATTCACCTATAACAATTCCTCGTACCCCTTTATCTTCAAATGCCGATATGCCGCAGGTAAAACGATGCGTCCGGCGGAGGAGCGCTGGAGGAAGCCGAGCGTCATCAGATACGGCTCGTAAATATCTTCGATTGCGCCGCGATCCTGCGCGAGCGCGGCGGCGATGGTGTTGATGCCCACGGGGCCGCCGTGGAATTTTTCAATGATCGTCATTAAAAGCTCGCGATCCTGCGGCTCAAGCCCGACCTCGTCAATCTCGAGCATGGCAAGCGTCTTTCGTGCGGCATCCTCGTCAATCACGCTCTCGCCGTGCACTTCGGCAAAGTCGCGCGCGCGCCGGAGCAGGCGGTTCGCAACACGCGGCGTCCCGCGCGACGCGCGCGCGAGGATATCGATCGCCTCCGGCTTTGCCTCCACATTCAAGATCGCTGCGGAACGTTTTAATATCTTTTTAATATCGTCCGGCGTGTAATAGCCAAGGCGCAGCGTAGCGCCGAAGCGCGAACGCAACGGTTGTGAAAGTAAATTCTCGCGCGTCGTCGCCGCGATCAACGTGAACGGCGGAAGGTCGAGCGACAGTGTCCGCGCCGACGGTCCTTTACCAACGACGAGGTGCAACTTGCGCGCCTCCATCGCCGGATACAACACTTCTTCAATCATCGGGTTGATCCGATGCGCTTCGTCGATAAATAAAATTTCTCCGGGTGTTAAGTTGGTAAGCACCGCAGCAAGATCACCCGCCTTCTCAAGCGCCGGACCGGAAGTGGTCTTGATCAACCCGCCGAGCTCGCGCGCAACAAGATATGCGAGCGTCGTCTTCCCGAGACCGGCCGGGCCGGAAAATAAAAGATGATCGGCAGACTCGCCGCGCTTCTTCGCCGCGCTCAAAAGCGTTTTCAAATTATCTTTTATTTTTTCCTGACCAATATACTCATCCCACTCGGTAGGCCGGAGTGTGAGGTCGATATTCAGGTCTTCTTTGTTGGCCGGATTATTGGCGGGGCCGCCCGGCAAAGGTGTTTTTGGCATGGATGATGGGTTTTTTTATGTGGATAAGAGGGGGCTTGACAAATAATATTCTATATGCTAACATATCCCAGTGCCCAATAAATAAGGGCTGATGGCAAGTTAACAAAAGTTCATTGAAAGTAGCTAATTCAGATCTGGGGGCGGGAGTTATTTCTAAACACTACAGGATGAATCGGTTTCGGCTGGTTCTCTCCTTTGAGTAATTCTAGCCTCTTTTATCTTTAGATAGAAGAGATCATTATCCTTTCGCGAGGAATTGCCCCCAGGTCTGAGTTTACTACTTTTTCAAAATATCTTTGCCTCCAAAAATAAGCGTTCGCGCTTATTTTTTTATTTCTTTTAAAAGAACAGTTTTCTACCACACTAAATCCCCCGTTGCGCTGACTACCTCATCGAACGTCGTCTTTCCCTCGAGCACTTTTAATATCCCATCCTGCTGCATTGTGACCATCTCTTGCCGCGCGGCAACCTCGCGAAGCGCGACCTCGGAAGCCTCACGCAAAATAGTTTTCTCCAGATCGCCGCCGCCTTCCAAAAACTCGAACACTCCGACGCGACCTTTATATCCTATGCCATTGCACTTTTCACATCCCGCTGGCGCGTAAATTTTATATCCCTCATACGGTTTTTTATCCACCGTCGGCGGAAGCGCGACGAGGAATTTTGTTATCTTCTCTGCTGTCGGCGTATCCACGTCAACGGCTTTCTTACAATCCGGGCACAACACGCGCACCAGGCGTTGCGCAATCGCGAGCGAGAGCGCCGGGCCGATACTCACGGCTTTCACGCCAAGATTGATCAAGCGCGGCACCGCACCAACCGCATCGTTTGTGTGTAGTGTAGATAAGACTAAATGCCCGGTCAGTGCCGCTTCTAAAGCGATGTCTGCCGTCTCAAGATCACGCACCTCGCCGACAAGGATCACATCCGGATCCTGCCGAACGATCGCACGCAAGCCATTGCCAAAGGTATACCCCGCCTCATCATTGATCTGCGTCTGTTCGATTCCCTCGATACGATATTCGATCGGATCCTCAAGCGTAATGATCTTCATCGTCGGATCGTTGATTGCGCGTAAAAACGCATATAGTGTGGTCGTTTTTCCGGAACCGGTAGGGCCGGTGTTCAGTATCAACCCGTTCGGCTGTGCAATTTTTTTCTTTACCAACTCAAGATTGTCCGCGCGCAAACCGAGCTGTGGAAGAGTGACCATCGTCGCCGATGGATCGAGCACGCGCATAACGATCGTCTCGCCGAACTCCGCCGGGATCACCGACACGCGCATTTCGACATCCTTGCCGCCAAGCCCAATCGTGAACCGACCGTCCTGCGCCGCATCGTGAATATTCAACTTCATCCCAGCAAGCAATTTGATGCGCGAGACGAATGTGCGATAAGAATCGAGCGGAAGTCCGTCAAAAATATCGTGCAACAATCCGTCGACGCGAAAACGGATCTTCGCTCCTTTCTCTCCCGCCTCGGTGTGGATATCCGATGCGCGCAACCCCATCGCACCCGCCAACATGATCTCAATGAGCGCCACCGGCGACACGTTCGCGAGTGGAAGTGTTGCGATCTCTTTGTGCGCCGCATCGATCGTCGTCAACCGTGCCTTCAGCGCGTTCAAGCGCTCTTCGGTGATACTCACCTTTCCCGTGATCGTCGCCGATTCAGGTTTTATAAATTGATAAAAATGCCACGCCGCCTCCATACTCGACGGCGAGACCACCACCACCTTCACTTCATAATTTTTTGCCGCCAGCTCTTCCACCACTTTTTTCGTCGCCGGCGATTCCGGATTGATCGCCGCAAGCGCCACTTTTTCCGCCTTCACTTCAATGGCAGCGGCCTGCGCAGTCTTTGCCTCAAGCTCGGGCAAGAGTCGCACCGCATCAAGCGACACGGGAACCTTCGCTAAATCCACATACGAAAGGCCAAGTTTCTCCGCCAAGCGCTCCGCGGCACGCTCCTCGCCGTCGCGGTGGAGCTTCGCAAGCTTCTCTTTAAGGTCATTTTGAGGTGCATCAAGCATTGCTATGATGATACCCCTTTAAAATGTGCCATTCAAGGCAGTAGTTGACAGATAGATGGGTTAGATGATATAATACGCTAGTAGTTGCAACTTGAAATCAGGCGAGTGCCCTAAAAAGCACAAAGGAGACCCCATGAAGATAGCCAGGAGTTTTTTGATGTGGAGTGGGTATATCTTATTCACTACCGCTCTCGTATGGGCACAGGCAAAAACCGCCACAGCCCGCCCCGACCTTCGCAATGAAAAAATCGCGATCGATCTCGGGAACACCCCAACGGGTCAGCTGCTGACAGCCGACGCCAAGAAGCGCCTCGCGGCTGACGGCGCGGCCGAGCTCATCACGGGGATAAATCCCTGCGATGACAAGCGTGCGACGGCATGCCTCCGATATAGCATCGTCGGCGACCCGCGGACGTGGCACGAAGTCAACGTATTAATGTTCGTCCCCTCCGCCGACGCGAAACCGCCGACGATATCGCGGCGAACTCAATGCAAAACACTCGGCAGTGGCGACGACCAAAAGGCTGTCGCCGTCGGACTCGCTGAACTCTTTGGCGGGAGTCCTCTCGTTAAAGAGAGTGACTCAAAGAACTGCAAGGTAATCTTGCCCGCAGGCGCCTAATACGCCCGCACCACCCGCCGGAGAGAAGACAAACCAGTCTTCTCCCCGGCGGCTTTTTTTTGCCTGGGCGCGGCGATATAATGCGAAGGATAGAAATAGAACACAACAACCATGTCCGGACATTCACATTGGTCAGGAATAAAACACAAAAAAGAGATCACCGATAAGAAGCGGGCGAAAATATTTTCTAAATCGCTCAAGTTGATCTCGGCTGCGGCGCGCGGAGAACCGAACCCGGATTTTAATCCGCGACTGCGCACCGCCGTGGCAAAAGCCCGCGAGGTGGGCGTGCCAGCGGATACGATCGAGCGTGCCATCAAACGCGCCGCAGATCCCGCGGAAAAACTTGAGGAGTTATTATTCGAAGCATACGGTCCCGGCGGCGCGGCGATCCTGATCACCGCGATCAGCGACAGCCGCAACCGCACTGTGCAGGAGGTAAAAACCATCCTGCGCGACCATAGTGGAAAGTGGGCGGAGACCGGAAGCGTGCAGTGGGTGTTCGAATTGATGAGTGGAGAGGAGCGGGATTGGATATCAAAATTTCCCCAAAATATTCCGGATGAAGAAAAACAAAAACTTGTGGATCTACTTGAAGCGCTCGAGGAAAACGATGACGTTCAAAATGTCTATTCAAATATAAATTTCACATGATCGCACTCGGCATCGACCCGGGAAGCCGGAGGATAGGATATGGCGTGGTGAATTGCACTGGTCAAAAGATGACTTTTTTGGCGGCGGGAATTTTAACCATAACCTCCACGGATGACATTTCCGCGCTCGAAGAAACAAAAAAAGGCGTTGATGCGCTCATAAAAAAACACCGGCCGGACGTGATGGCGATCGAAAAACTGTTCTTCGCAAAGAATGTAAAGACCGCGCTCGCGGTGGCGCAAGCGCGCGGCGTCATTCTTCTTGCAACTAAAGAGCGTGGCGTTCGTATAAAAGAGTACACTCCAAACGAAGTGAAGTCCGGAGTGGCAGGATATGGCTTTGCGGACAAGAAAGCCATCCTCAAGATGGTACGTCTCATCCTCGGCAAGCAGGATCTTAAGGTGATCGATGACGCGAGCGACGCACTCGCGCTCGCTATTTTATCCACAGGAGACCATAGCCTTGACAGCGCGCGATGATACAATATACTGGTTGAAAAATAAAAAGGTCGTTTTTTAATTATTAGCAATCATGACAACCGAATTACTTCCGTTAACGTTGGAATTTCGCGGATTGAGCGATGAAGACCCGGATGAGATAGCCATCGACAGCCCGGATGTCGACGAAGATGAGGATGATGACGATGATCTCCCCGAGGATAGCGACGACAGCGCTTCACCAGCAGATCCGCTGGAATAAAAAATACCCCTTGCTGCACTCCGACGTAGGAACGTCCGCTCGCTTAGCAAGGGGTATTTTTTATTCCACAGAACAAGGAAAAGAGGTAAAATAAGGAGGCACTTTACCTATGAATGACGATTTAAAGCCGGTTCGGCGGCAAAAAAGAAAGCGGTATATTAAAATCCTCCAGATAGCCGGATTGGTTGTGGCGGCTTGCGTGATTATTCTTTGCCTCGCGGTGCTCTATTTTGCAAAAACCGTGCCGTCCATCCAGGAAATCGGCAGCCAACAGATCAGCCAGTCCACGAAGATCTACGATCGCACGGGAACAGTACTGCTTTATGATATCGACAACGGCGACCACCGGACGCTTGTACCCTTCGACCAAATTCCACAGAACCTTAAAGACGCAACGATCGCTATCGAGGACCAAAATTTTTATAACGAACCGGCGTTCGACATTAAGGGAATCATCCGTGCGCTTTTTGTGGACATTACCACCCATTCTTTTGCCGAGGGCGGTTCGACGCTTACCCAACAGCTCGCGCGCACCGCATTCCTTACGCTCGACCAGACGGTTTCACGCAAAATCCGAGAATTTATCCTCGCGGTCAAGTTAAATGAATATTATTCAAAAGATCAGATCCTCGCGCTGTATTTGAACGAGGTTCCCTATGGCCCGAATATTTCCGGCGTGGGAGAAGCGGCACAAGATTATTTCGGCGTGCCGGTGAGCCAGCTCAACATCGCACAGAGCGCGGTGCTCGCCGCACTTCCGCAAGCCCCGACGTATTATTCTCCCTACGGCACACACGTAAGCGAGCTTCTCCAACGGCAACAGTTGGTGCTTCAGCAAATGTATAACACCGGTAAAATCACAAAGGCACAGCTGACTGCAGCGCAGAATTTTAAAATCGTGTTCCAGCCACAAACGGCAAGCGGCACAGGGATCCGTGCGCCGCACTTTGTGATGGCGGTGGAAAATTATCTTGTGCAGAAATACGGTGAGAACGAGGTTGATAACGGCGGCCTTAAAGTGATCACGACACTCAATTGGACGATGCAACAGCAGGCCGAGGCGGCGGTCACTGCGGGCGTCGCACGCAACACGCAACTCTATCAGGCGACGAACGCCGCGATGGTGGCGCAAGACCCCGTGACGGGGCAAATCTTGGCGCTGGTTGGCTCTGCAAATTACTTTGACACGGCAAATGATGGCAACTTCGATGTGGCAACGCAAGGCCTTCGTCAGCCGGGTTCATCGCTCAAGCCATTTGTGTACATGACCGCATTCCAGATGGGCTATACACCAGATACAATTTTATTTGATGTGCCTACAGAATTCAGCACCAACGCCGGATGTCCCGCAGTCCCCGATTTTAACTCGACCAATAAGAACTGTTTCCATCCGCAAGATTTCGAAGGCACATTCGCGGGGCCGCTTTCTATTCGCGACGCACTTGCCCAGTCGGTAAACGTACCCGCAGTAAAAGCGCTTTATCTCGTCGGCGAAAAAAATGCTATTCAAAACGCTTATAACTTTGGGCTCACCACCCTTACTAATCCGTCACAATATGGGCTCTCGCTCGTACTCGGCGGCGGCGCAGTAAAACTTATCGATCTCACAGAGGCATATTCTGTACTTTCACAACAGGGCGTTAAGCACGCGCAATCGATGGTGCTCTCCGTGACTGATGCAAATGGAAATATGCTCGAGTCATATCAAGACCAAGCCACACAGGTGGCGGACGCGCAATCAGTAAACTTAATAAATGACATCTTATCCGATGCCGCCGCGCGCGCGCCACTCATGGGCGCGAGTCAGGGCCTGACCGTTTTCCCCGGCTATGATGTGGCACTGAAAACTGGTACGTCAAATAATTATACCGATGCATGGGCAATGGGATACACACCATCCCTTGTTGTCGGCGTTTGGGCAGGAAATAATAATGATGCGCCGATGCAAAAAGCGGGATCAAGTATTTTGGCCGCAGTGCCGATGTGGAGTGCGTTTATGACCCAGGCACTGCCGGAGGTACCGAACACCACCTTTACCCCGCCAGACCCAACCAACGCCACTAAGCCGGTATTAACAGGGCAATACGTGATCAATGGAGAGGTACACGATATTCTCTACTATGTGGATAAATCTAACCCCACCGGGGCAGATCCGACGAATCCCGCAATGGATCCTGAATATAATAATTGGGAAACAGGAGTGGAAAACTGGGCGCGCGCGAACGGGTACGGGATCTAATTAATAGCGCCACTTGGCTAGGATTTTAAAATCGGCTTCAGTACGTAGAAATACGAGGTATCACTGACAGCCCGGACGAGCGCCGGACCGGCGTCTTCTTGTAGGCCGATAAATAACTCTGCGGCCTTAATACTTTTAAGCGGATCAGAAAGATACCGCCAGTTGAAAAATACTTCCGGAATATCGCCTTTTATCTTTGCGGGGAGGATATTATTATTTTCGCCAAGCGCCTGGTCAGCGGAGCTGATCTCGATCGCTTTTTTATTTTGATGAATTTTTATTTTCACTTCGCTATTTTTTTGCCCAAACACGCCGGCGAGTTTTATCGCATTTAAAAATTCATCGCGCTCCACCACAATTTCCGCGGCGAATTCTTGCGGCACAATCGCAGAATAATCCGGGAAGGTGCCTTCCACTAACCGCGAGATCATCTCTGTTTGATCGGTTTTGAATAGCACTTGATTCTCATCCTGGTAGATCCGCACCACCTCGTCGTCGCGCATGATTCGCGCAAGTTCTAAACTTGTGCGAAGCGGAATAAGCATCTTAAACGACTCTTTCTTTTTTGCGGCAAAAAGATTTGAAGGAATAGATCGTTCTGCTAAGCGGAATCCGTCAGTGGATGCGAGCACGAGGCTTTCAATTGAAAAATTAAATAATACACTATTCAACTCCGGGCGCAGGTCGGAATATTGCGAAGCAACCGTAACCTGCTGGACCGCTTCTCGTAAAAATACGCTTTTTATCTCGATATAGCTTTCGGTATTTTTTATTGCCGGCGTTATAGGAAAATCTTCCGGCGACATCCCATTGATCATCGCGCTGTAATTATCCGTCGCGATCTCAAGATTATTTTCTTTCTTTTCAAAATTCAACCGGTCGCTTTGGATATTACCAATAAGACTGGAGAAAAGTGCCAATGGCACCGTAATTCTTCCATCCTCAATCACTTTTCCCGCAACGCGATGAGTGATCGCAATCTCAAGATTGGTGGCAGTGAAGGTGATGGTATTATTTTCGGCTTCAATGAGAATATTTTTTAATATCGGCAGATTGGTATTTTCACCAACCGCTTTCTCAATCACCGAAACCGCATCTTTAATGTTCGCCCTAATCGCAATAAATTTCATCTCTTAATTATAAATTATATTTAAATACTTTTTATTAGAGTTGTTATTAGTGAAGGGTGTTTCTGGGGATAACTTCATCTTTATCCAATATTCATAATCCTTATTCGCCATTCGCGGTGGGGATAAGGACAGGATTAACTCTTATAAATCATATCCTTTATAGTTAATATCTTTTGATTAAGTGCGGGATTCCTGTTGATTTCCTGGTTGATCTTTTCATAGGAGTGGATGGCGGTGGTGTGATCTCTCCCCAGCTTTTCACCAATATACGGATAGGAAAGCTCCGAGATATCCCGAAGAAGATAGATCGCGATCTGGCGTGGCTCCACCACCTCCTTGCGGCGATTATGACTCACTAGGTCTTCGACGGCGATATTAAAGAACTCGGCCACAGACTTTAAAATCTGGGCATCACTGACGCGCTTAGAGAGGTTTTGGGTGACTTTTTCTATGATTTCCTCGGCAGATTTTATATTAATCTCGGTCTGTTTGCGCTCCTCAAAGAATATGATCTTTTTAAGCACCCCTTCCAACTCACGGATATTCTTTCGGAGCCGTTTTGCGATAAGATCCACAATCTGATCACTCAGTTTGTGGTTCATATCCTGGAGTTTGCTCTTAATGATCGCCACGCGCATCTCGTATTCTGGATACGACACATCAGCGATCAGGCCACCTTCAAAACGCGACCTGAGGCGTTCCTCGAGGGTTGGCAGGGATTGTGGCGGACGGTCGGACGAGATAATGATCTGTTTATTATTTTCATACAGCGCGTTGAAGGTATGAAAGAATTCCTCTTCGGTTTTTTCCTTTCCGCCGATGAATTGAATATCGTCGATGATTAACACATCAACATCGCGATATTTTTTTTCACACTCTCAATGCGATCATTGCGAAGTCCCCAGACGATATCGCGCGTAAACTGTTCCGACGAAACATACTTCGTTTTAATCTTTCCTTTAAATTTTGCATTAAGCTCATTGCCGATTGCTTGGATGAGGTGGGTCTTTCCGAGGCCGACGCCGCCGTAGATAAAAAATGGATTATATTTTGAGCCGGGCGTTTCAGTGATGGCCGTCGCGGCGGCGAAGGCGAGCTCGTTCGACGGCCCAACGACGAACGATGCGAGGGTATATTTGGGATTTAATCCGGTTTCCGGATCGGTTTTATTAAAATCAAGCTCTACGTTGCCGCTTTGGACATCTTTTTGGTCAGAGGTGGGCTTGGTTTGTGTAAAAACTTTATTCCCCACCACAAATTCAATCTTTTTGACCGATGTATCCATATTACGAACGATCCCGATGATATTTTTCTGATATTTTTCCTCCACCCACGTCTTGGCAAAGTTGCTCGGGAGGGCGATACGTAACGTATCATCTTTTTTATCAATCGGCCGACTATTTTTTAACCATGTTGCGAAGTGGGCCTTCGTTAATTGAACCTCCATCTCCCCCAACGTCGACTGCCACATTTGTTCAAGGTCCATTATTAAAAAATAATTAAGTTTGTGGATTCATTATTATCTCTTCCGTTACACAAGTCAAAGAGGCGTACACGCCGGAAAGTTATCTTCCTGTGGATTACATGGGGAGAACGCACATTGGTGGGTTTTGCTTTTTGAAAACACTGTGGTATTATCGAGGGAATGTCGTTCACATACAATCCAAAGAAAAAGAAGCGCAAGACCACTCATGGTTTTTTGGTGCGCCAGGCGACTCCTACTGGCCGCCGCGTCCTTTCCCGTCGCCGCGCGAAGGGAAGGAAGAAGTTAGCCGTATAAACGGCCATTGGCCATCCCTATGGCAGTTAAAATAACGCGCCTTCCATCAGATCAATTCCGCGCCCGGGGATATAAAACAACCCCCACTCCGTTTTTTTTATTAAAGACAAAAAAGAACACCGTTCTCCGCGCCCGGATTGGGATCGTGGTGGGAGGTCGGTTCATAAGACCGCGGTAAAGAGAAATTTTTGGAAGCGTCAGGCGCGTGCCACGCTCGCGGCGCATGCGATCATCGGGCATGATATCCTTATGATAGTTTCGCCCAACGCAAATCGCCTCACTAAAAAACAATTTAAAGACGAGATGCTGAAAACGCTCAACAAAACCCAATTTTAATAAAAAATAATGGTCTATCTCTACCAGCAGATATTTTATCGGCCGATCCTCAATCTCCTTATTTATTTTTATAATACGATCGCCTATCACGATCTCGGCATCGCCATTATTTTAGTCACGCTTTTTATCCGGCTCATCCTCTATCCATTTTTTCACACCGGCGCGAAACAGCAGATGCTCATGCAGCGCATCCAGCCGAAGATAAAAGAGATCCAGACAAAACATAAAGACGATCGTGACCAACAGGCGAAGGCGTTGATGGAATTATATAAAGAGCACGGCGTGAATCCATTCTCCGGTATATTATTACTTATCATTCAAATCCCAATCCTCCTCACATTCTATTGGGTGATCCGTTCCGGCATCGGCACTGCGCAGATGACGGGATTATATTCTTTTATTACGACGCCACACAGCATCAATACCATTTTCCTCGGCTTTATCGATCTCGCCAAGCCGAATTTTATTCTTATCATCGCCGCCGCCCTCGCGCAATATTTTCAAGCAAAGCTTGCCATCTACCGCGCGCCGTCCAATACTGGTCCACTCTCGCAAGCAGAAAAGATCGCGCGTCAGATGGTATTCGTTGGCCCACTCATTACTATCCTCGTATTCTATAATTTTCCCGCGGCACTCGGCCTTTATTGGCTGATGAGCTCTCTCTTCTCTGCCGTCCAGCAATATTTTGTTAATAAGCATTTAATAAAAAAGTACGGCGTATAGTGCAAAAATAGGCTTAGCGCTTGATTTTGTTTGCGTAATATGGAATAGTTACGGGAACGCATGGATAACTGGGAATCATATATTAAAAAAACATTAGACCTTATCGGGTTTAAGGACTATCACTTGGAAATAAAGATAGACGAGCGCCGGGGCTCAGTTTTTATCTACGAGGACGTGGAGATGGTAAAAGAGAACCTTCCCGCAATTGTGGATGCGGTGAACCATATTCTCCAGATGGTGGCAAAGAAGAATCAGGCCGAGGCGATCTTCCTCGACGTGAATAATTATCGCCATGACCGTGAGCGATTAATCGCGGAGCTCGCCCGCGCGGCAGCCAAAAAAGCATCAAGCACAAAAACGGAAGTTTCGCTCCCTGCGATGAATTCTTACGAGCGCCGATTGGTGCACATGGAGCTCGCCGTGCATCCGGAGGTAAAAACAGAAAGTGCTGGCGAAGGAAAAGAACGATACGTTGTTATAAAACCCATCGCATAAAAAATACCTCCTATGATAGGAGGTATTTTTTATTATGCGCCTATCTAATGAGAGAACGTTAGCCCGTACAACTTTTGATCGTAACGGTTGATAAAGAACAACGCGTCATTGAAAAATTTCATATCAGAGGTGTCCATGTTCTGCGTGGCATCACTCCAGAGGGTTTGCTCCGCGCCCGTCGCGGTGTTGATCTTATAAATATCATCAGAGGTAAAGAGCGCCATCGTTTCGTAATCGTCCGGCAGGTGTGCGGCAGAGAAGCCGCTCGAACTGCGCGGAATGCCGCAGTAGAGCGCAAGATATGGAGTCGATGTTGCCGCGGCAGGCAAGATCTTCTTTGTTTTCGTGGTGGAGGTAGCGCTACTCGCAGAGCTTGTCGCGGTCGACGTTGCTATCGGCATTAACTCCGTATTAAAGGCGCACTTTGATGGCAATGTGAGGAAACTAAGCGGTTCGGTTGGCAGATTTCCATACATCGCCTGGAGTTGGAGAGTATTCCCCGCCTGGCCCGATGGATTATTAAAGAACGTAAGCCCGTATGGGATGGCCGGATTGGCACTCCATATTCCCTCCGCGCCCGGAACCTCATAGATGAGCGGGGTGAGCGCGCTTGTTAGAGAGTTGAACGCCCATACTGAGCCTGCGTTCTGCGTAGTTGGCTTGTCGGATAAAATGAACTCGTTCTGCGTGGGCCACGCAAGTGTGAGATCGTTCGCGTTAAGGGAAATCAACACTCTGGGCGCGGCTTTTAAATTCACGGCGTTCATGATCGCGAGCGTGAGCTTACCACTGCTCGTTACCGCAAGATATGCGATCAAATAATTACTGATTGGCGACCATTGCGGAGAGAGCATCCCTTGGGGGAGCGCTACCCACGCGTTCGTGGCGACATCATAGAGCGCCGCCTGGGGGTTTGTGGGGTCGCCGTAACTCACTATAATTTTCTTCCCGTCATGAGAGAAGCTGGCCGAAATGATTTCGTCAATCGTTGATGAGTTGACCGTGACGGATTGGCCGTTCGCGATAGTAACAATCGAGCCGTTTGGTTCGATGGCGATGATATTATTTTGCGGATCAATAAAATAATCCAAGATCGGATCTTGTGAGAGTACGCCGAAGTTTGATACTGTCGCTTGGCCGCCGCTCACCGTCGTGGCGGTGCTACTCCCTGTCGTCGTCGGCAGGCCGAGCGTGCCGACGCTGTTCGCCGTGCCGGAATTATTCCCCTGCGTGCCCGTTGTCGGGAGCGAGCCACCGGTGGTGGTCGTGCCAGTCACGCTGGGCGCCGTGCCTGCAGAATTGTTCTTTATAAGGAAAAGAATAAGTATCGCGAGCGCCGCTGCGACGATGATGCCGATGATGATGTAAATATAGCGTTTCATAATAATATTTTTATATTATCAACAACCAACATAAATTACTTGGAGTCCACTAGCGGGAATGCAAGGATTGGGATTTGTTAACGGGCCGTTCGGCGAAGCTGGCGCAGGGGTTGGAGTGGTAGCGGGAGCTGATGCCTGAGTGTTCACTGGCGGCAGGGTCGTTGGTAAACTAAGTGTCGTTAGCTGTGGATTTATTACATGTAAAACGAAATACGCTCCTACTAATAATAATAACCCAAGCAGTGCCGCCTCAATCCATTCTTTTGCATCACTTTGTCCAGAAGGGTTTCCTGCTGATGCCATATACCTAACGCCGCCGTATACCACAACACCGAATGCGAGTATGCCGCCGATCATCAACGCAAACTGGTAGAAGCCGCCGACGAATGCGCCGGGGTTAGAGCCAGAATTCGGAGCCATACCTGGGACGCTTGTGCTGATAGTAATCGCCGTAGCGTGCGCGACCGAAATGAATGGAAATGAGGCGCCTATCATAATTGGCTCTCGTAGGTTAGATTTGCCGACGCGGTGGCGATAGTCGAATCGTTGGGATTTTCAAGGCTGAGCGACACACTCACACTGGTTCCTGACTGTGTCCCTTGCGGGAGCGTTATTTGTGCCGCCTCGGGATTCTCAGCGTTGGATCCGTTCTGGCCATTTACCGACCATGTATAGGAAAGTTTAGTGAGATCAGAAACATTGAAAAAATATGGGATTGCTTGCACCGAAACCGGATTTTGTGAGAACTGTCCGTTCGGATACGGCGCGTAGATTACCGCCTCTGGCAGCACCATCGGGATGGTTATCGCATGGACAAGGTACGCACCGTTATAGTTTGGAATCGTCACGCGTAGGTTGATGGTGTTCGGCGCGTCGCCAATAGGAGGAAAGGTCACGTGCTGTACACCAACACCACCACCGACAAGGTTATCATTAACATACCAATAAATGGTCTGTTGGCTGAGGTCGAGCACTTTACCCTGCGGGGAGATCAATTCAAGCGATGCGGTGATGTTCGAGCCGTAGGTAGGGAGCGCTTTGCCCTGATAAAAAGAAGGGATATAGCTCCCAGTCGTTTTCCAGGTGATGAGAAACCACGGAGAAGAGGCGGTCGCTGCCGCCGTTTGCGCGCGGGCCGTCGGTGCAATGGAAATAAAAACGCCGGACGCAAGCACGATAGCAAAAAAACCCACAAGCGCCGATTTTTTAACGATAGTTCGCGATGACATTACTTTCCTTTAGTATACCAAATATGCCGCGATAGCGGATGGAGCTATGCCGCCTTGTCGGATTCTTCTTCCTCGTCACCATTTTCACTTTCATCATTCCCTTCGTCTTTATTTTGGTTATTAGTGCGGTCGGCGATGTCGAAGACTTTTTGAACTTGCCTTTTAGCTTTATCAGCTTTCTTTTCTTCGGGCTCCTCGTTCTGTTCCGATCCTTGTTCTTCTGGGGATTCACGGAACTCATCTTCTTGTGGCAGGGTAATATCCTCCTCAAGATTTTCCATTGGATTCCTTTCTTCGCGGGTAAGGTCGAGGCCTTCTTGGGTTTCACCTGCTTCTGCAGCGGTTTCCGCTCCCTGTGTTCCAGCTTCTATCCCTTGAGCTCCCGCTTCGGCGGTGGCCCCTCCGGCTTCGGCTCCTGCTGCGCCAACCGCTCCGGTGCTTTCAGCCACCGCCCCGGCCGCCTCCACCCCTTCTGCGGCAGTCGTCGCAACTTCAGCGCCCTCGGCGACGACCGCGCCGGCTTCGAGCGCTTCGCCGGCGCCCGCGGTGCCAATTGCGACAGCTTGGATAGCGACCTGTTCAACAACAAACTCACCAATTTTACTCGAGGTGACAACCATCAGAATTAATCCCAGCATAAGTGGTAGTGGTAATATCCAAAATAAAAGAAGGATAGATTTAGGAAGCCACCCGCCGGTTTTTCCCCAAAAGTAAAAAAGAATAATAAGACCAAAGCCCCAATGTGCCATAAACACAAACATAGCTATCGCCAATCCTATGCCCGGGATCGCCAACCCGATCAATCCTAATAGGGTGAGGTCGGCAAAAAAAGCCATGATAAAAAAAACCAAAGTCCCTGGCTCGAACAAATCTATCTTACCTTCTTCATTCATACACGAAGAAAATTATAATGCGTTTTTTTCCTCCAGTAGCTGCTCGGGGTTCGTGGTGATGATCTGATCCTCGTAATATGACGGCACGATCTGGATGGCGACATGGCGCTTGCCGGCGAAGAAAATGCCGGTGCCGACCTCCGCGCCGAGGAGGAAGTTCTTTTCCGCTTCGGTAAGGTCGAACGCCTTTGCAACGATGTCGATCGTTGCCGGGGCTTGCTTGAGCAATAATTGCAAAGAAGAATTAGTGACGATCGGACGTCCGTAGGGCGATCGCAAGAAATCTTCCACATCCTGTGTGATTGTGGTGACTCCTAAATAATATTTACGTGCGCGCTTGACGAGGCCGAAGAGGAACGTTGCACTGTCTTCGTTCTTCATCATGATCCATGCCTCGTCAATAAACAGCAATCGCTTTGCGAGCTTGGCGCGGATAAGGTTCCAAATAAAGTTGAGCACGACGAACATGCCGAGCGGGCGGAGCTCTTCTTCAAGGTCGCGGATAGAGAAAACAATCAGCCGATTATTAACGTCGATGTTGGTGGGCTGGTTTAAGAATCCCGCGAAGCTGCCCTTGGTATATTTATAGAGTTTTTCCGCGAGATCACGGCCACCCTCCAGATTACGCAGGATCGTTTCTAAGTCACCGAGCAGGGGCGGCTCCTTGCCAACGAAGTCCGTGTCGGCGACGATCTCGCGCGAGGCGTACGTCTCTGTGATCGCGCGATCAAGTAAAGAATCTTCCTCCGGCGAAAGTTTTCCAAGCATCAACTTGAGCAAGCTTGCGAGGTTTACGATATGCGAGCGCAGAACATCCGACGGCGTTTCGCCTTCCGGCACCGGCGGAATATCGAACGGATTGATGTGCTCGTGCGATGATAGCGAGATGTTGAACATGCTTCCGGCAAACGTATCTGCCAGGCGGCCATATTCGTTTTCAGGGTCGATGACGATTACCATCTCAATGCCCGCCATGAGTGAGCGCAGGATCTCAAGCTTCGTGGTGTACGATTTGCCGGAGCCGGATTTTGCAAAGACCACTTCGTTCGCATTTTCCAAAGAGAAGCGATCAAAGATGACGAGGTTGCTGTTGTGCAGGTTGATGCCGTACATGATCCCCTGATTGGAGGAAAGATCCTCGGAGACGAACGGGAAGAATGACGAGATCGGGCTCGTGTTCATCGGCGAATAAATTTGTAGCTTATCGTTGTTGATCGGCAAAATAGAAGACAACCCTTCGAGCTGTTCAAAGAGCGCGGGTTTAAGGTAGATCAGCTTCGCCTCCATCATGGTGACGAGCTTGCTCTCCAGCCGCGCAAGTTCTTCCATCGTGTCGGAATAGATCGTGATGTAGACGCCCGTATTGAAAAGTTTTTCCTCCGACTGCTGGAGTGAGTCGCGTAGATTTTCGACATCGTTCACGGCAGTTTCCAAAACAGGATTTCGCACCAGCCCTTTCTCCTGCTCCTCGTTCATTTGCGATTCGAGCTGGCCAGCTTTCTTGCGCAGGTTCTTGAGCGCGCTGCCAGTATCGATCGGGTTGATAAAAATAGAAATGTCGAAAAGGTTCGGCAGGTTGATGAGCGGCTCGAACCAGCCGGTCGAAAGATAGCGCGGATAGGAAAAAACAAAAAATGTCTTTGCCAGCTTGTCGCCAATTTTCAAATAATTTGGAAAAACCTCCGCTCCGGCGGGAGCGATCATCTTCCGTACGTTATCGAAATTATTTTCTTGTGGTTGGTCGGGCATGGGATTTATAAATGGCGTCGCTATATCTTGCGTTCCACTGGCGCGTTTTTACGTTCGACCGTTTGCGGATTATAGAAGTTATAAAAGAGCTCGATGAGCTGTTCATCTTCCAACACGGTTGCTTCGAGGCCAATGTTTAAAAGGCCGCTCGTCACCTGCGCAGTGCGCTGGCCGAGTTGCGCAAGGTTCTCGTCGAGCATCTTTGCATATTCCGCGTCGCGCTGAGCGGTTTCCGCCGGATCCTCTTTTTTTTTTCCGCCAAAGAGCGCCATCACGCCGGAGACGCTTTTCGTCGCGCTCGGCAGCATGGACGCCGGATAGAACGAAACGACCACCAGAAAAACTTTCTCCATAATAGCGTTCTTCTCCACAAAACCCTGAACGAATTTACTGTATTCATCGATCTGATTTTGTAGGATGGGAGATTGCTCGGTCTCTTTGCGCACCGTCAGCGTTTCTATATATTTATCAATATTCACCTTGCGCGAATGGATAAGGATTTGCAGGGGAAAGTCGATGCTGTTCAAAAATGTCTGATATCCCTGCGTGATGATGTTCTGCTCCATCTCCGATTTTAATGAAAAATTAACGCCGCCTACCATGATGATCTGGCGGAAACTGCCGTCTTTCACAATGACGGTATTTTTCTTTATCTCTTTTATATCAACAAGATCGAGGGAGTTTCCCGCATCCTGCTTGTTTAGGACTGCCATACTCTTATTTTCGCACAAATTACCCGCAAATCCTAGCGATAATCCACGCGCCGCGCCGCCTCGCGCTCGCCCGTCTCGCGCTGGAATATCTGATAACGCTCCGTCATCTTCTTTTCCACAAATTGACTGGCGGATTGAACCTTGCCGCCCGCCGGCGTGCCCGTCTGCAAATTTTCCCAGCTTTTATGCAGTGAATTTCCCTGCGCGATGGCCTGAATGGGTGGTAACTCCCGCACGGCAGCAGCAGGCGCCGCGTGTTGTTGGGCCATCACCGGATGCTCCGGCTTCCATACATACATCTGCGGTTTCCAGTAGAAGTTAAGGGCGGATGTGGCGACCTTCATAAGCGGCCGGCCATTGACCTTAATAAAAGAGAGTGCGAGCGCGCCGCCGATCAGAATGAGCGCTACGATGGCGAACAGCCATGTTTGCAAAATAAAATAGCAGATGCCGCTCACGAGCGCGGCAACGCCAACATATGCGAACTGTCGGATTGAGAATGGCCCGACAATCTTGTCCTCCGTCTCAATAAATTGGGGAACTTGGTACTGCATACCTTTTATTGTAAGCCGCGCGGGCCGTTAAAGGAAATCTTTTACGATTGCCTTATTTGCCTGCTGGGGGGGAAAAAAAAAAAAAAAAAAAAAAAAAAAAATTTTTTTTTTGGCGGGCGTGGTGTCGGCGGCATCGGCGGTGCGGGTGGCTTTGGAATTTGCATCGGCGTTGGCGTAGGGCTAGAGATCGGCGCGGGTGCGGCGGGAGTTATTTGCACAACATTCCTCGGTCCGGCACTTGCCGTTGGCATAGAAGAAAGCGACGCTCTAAAATTTCCATATTGCGGCACCTGCGCGCCCGGTGTCGGCGGCTTCGGCGCTGCCGGTGTAATAGTGTTTGGAGTCGGTGGTGGCTACTTCTCGCTCCCCCAAATTCCAACACCGCCGGTCGCAACGGCGCCTGCGTTTTCTTTTGATCAATCGTCATTTCAGCCGAGCCTCCCGGCTTTGAAAGCGTAAAGCCCGCATTTTTTTCTGGAGCTTTAAAAGTCGTGTCCTCGTGGAGCATCATCGGCGCCGGTTCAGCTGGTGCCGCGGGTGCTGCCGCTGGTTTTGGTGTTGGCGCGGGCGTTGGCATTGGTACTGATGTCGGGATAGAAGCAGGGCGTGGGGTTGGGATAGAAACTGAAGTGGTGGGCGGCATTTTTGACCAGCCGACGTCGGAGAGGGTGGTGGGTTTTACGATGGAAGGAGTGGGCATCGCTGGCTTTACGGCAATATTCTCAATAATAGGATTTTTTATTTTTTCCTCATTAGGGAGTGGGGCGTATAATTTATCTAAATCAGATTGTATTGGGTTAAATATGCGAGTGTTAAAAGAATCAAATAAAGCCTTGCTTATAGATAGGGAAAGACCCGTTTTTTTACTTATTTTTTCAGGGAGTTCTTCTCCGTGGATAAATCCCCAAAAGGACAGACCCAATAAGGTTTGCTATTCCGCTAAGTTTCTCTTCGGGGATATTATTTTGGTCAGATATTTTTTGTAACTGTTGAGCATATGCATTGAAAATAAAATAAGCAAAAAATTAACGCAACGTTTTGGTGTGTATGTCTGTGGGAGTTGGAGTGCTGGAAAAATTTAAGTGCAACGGATATGCTAAAAAGAAAATGTATCAATAAGGGTTGAACTTCATTTTTAGCCCAAGCAATTCTTGTCTCGTATTCCCAGAGTATAGGGAATAGAAAAAAGATGAAATTTTTCTATGAATAAAGATAAATTGGATAGGAGAATGTCACTCATCTTTGATGGGGAGGCGCTTAAAAAAAAAACATACCTGAGTGAGTCTCATGTTTTATTGATCCAGTTCCCGAATAAAAATGCCCACGGAACGACGGAATCCCTTCTATTATTCCCACCCAATGGACGCAGGACCCAATTTTAAGATCATAGTGAAAAATGTGTGCTTGTAAATAAAATTATCCGTGATCGAATTTTTTGACTTTGCAAAGCATCCCAAACATCCTCATCCCATAAAGGACATACGGCACTAAATGAAGTTACTATTTCTTCTAATGTTTGATAACTTTATGTATTATTAATTGGCTTACCATTCCTATCGAATGTCACCGAACTTCGTAGCAATATCCTGACCACTCACATGAGCAATGATGACAAAAGTATGTGCGCCTGAGCCGTATTTCTAGCATTATCCCCTTCGGCATTCGTCTGCGCACTCGTGGCAAGTCCTTCATTTTCGGCAGTTTTGCTCTCATCCTCTTCTATCTTTTCTAGCGTTGCAAGAATTTGTTCGTCGTCTGCACTGATTTTTCCTTCCTTATCTCTCTTCACCTTCGTATTCTGCCGCAGATTTTGCTTTACCTTCCTCCACGGTGTGTTCATTTTCTCCATCAATTTCTTCCAGTGTCTTGAGCTTGTTTGCTCTTTCCCCACATCATCCCAGGGAACTCTTTTATTTTTTGCCCAATTGGTGCATCCTCTGCGATCCCTTTTTGCTTGGCTCCATCAGCCTACGCATTTCGTTTGTAAGATTTGGAGGGAGAGTTCGTAGCGCCGCTTCAGCAGATGCCTTAGCTTTTGAATCTTTACCTTTTAGTGCTTTATCAAAAGTTGATAAAATAGCAAGTTTGCCTGCCGTATCCTGCGTCCCAAATCTTCGAGCCTGCTCTTGAGGGATTTTTTCCCAAGTTCTTTTTGTATTGTCGCCGACTTTTGGTTCTCTTGTAATGCACCAACGATCCACAATGCATTCGCCGCCAAGCATAGGGGCGAAGTAAACCACTTATAAGAAGGTTGCGACCAACACCTGCATCTGTAAGGCCTGAGTTACTTACCTATCACAATCATCTCAGCATAAGATCCAGCCCTCTGTGCCCCTGCTCGCGTCTTCTTTCCTCGTCACCCGCTACCGCCTTGCTCGCCGTGGTCGCGCCATCTTCAGCAGTACGGTACGCTGTTCCGGCAAGCGAATTCCAGAACGTCAGCCCCGTGGCCGGTGGAGGCCAACAAAAAGAATTTCATCCGCAGCTTGTTGGAGTATTCCGCTTCAGGCCAGTTTCTTGATAGAATGAGTAGCAAGATACTCCGGTAGCAGCACCCGTAGGGAAACTCTTCCGGCTTGAGTAAGATGCGTGCCACCGGTACCCGGTGCAACCCAGATACCCACTGTTCATATTTGTCGCAGTAATGAACGCGAGGTCGTAAAGAAGAGTGCGAGTGGCAGAAAAATATCCATTTAAGCAAAAGTATTCCACCACTTGCCAAAGCTATTATCAAATTTGGAAATACGTAAGTAAGCCATGCGAGAGGGAGGATAATAAGCAAAACCAGCGTAAGGATCGCGAATGATAAGCAAGGTCAAACAGAGGAAAGTGAAAGCGATACGACCGGAAAAAATCACATCAAAAAACATTGCCATCGTCATTTGCCAAAGAGTATTTGCAGATTGTTGCGCTGCGGACGCATTCAGCGCCGCTGCTGCATTCGCCGCCGCCGCGTTACAAAATGGATAACGCCCGTGTTCCCAGTGGCGGCTGCGTTATTAAGGAGCGTGACTATCTGCTCCAGCGATCTGCGCCGATTGATTTACTTGCGATGCCCGGCACCATCAGCTGTGGAGCGAATGCTTGCACCATTGTTTCGGCGTATCCTTCATATCCAGCCACGCTCATTGAGCCCGGACTTGTGGCGTTGACGAAATAAGTACTCGAATGCTGGCGAAGCTGACGATCGGTGCGGTAATGACAAGGCCAAAGTTCACTAAAATCGCCATAAAGACCAATTTCCATAAAAGCTGTTTCATTCCATAAGTTTGATTCCGAAGGATGGTGGCGATCGCGATAATGATAATACCGAGCACAAACCCAAGATTTG
This sequence comes from uncultured bacterium, assembly GCA_963807165.1. Lineage (GTDB taxonomy): Bacteria > Patescibacteriota > Minisyncoccia > UBA6257 > 2-01-FULL-56-20 > JAKAGE01. The sequence goes on from CAWDZM010000001.1 coordinate 607,440, forward strand.
CGATTGCGAGCGAAACAGAAAATCCAGTTTGCATTCGGGGGAATTAAAAATATTATCGTTAAATTGAAGCCCTAACTTAACAAGCCAAGCGCCGATACTGACAACAACTCCCATATCGCCATTTACGATGAGTGATACATAAAAAACAGAGCAAGTTGCGGGATTTAAGTGAATCATAGAGGCACGGGGTTTGTTGAGGGGCTGTTCCGGCGCCTGCCGGTGGATCCGACTACCGGTGTTGCTGCGCGAGCCAGTTGAGCCTGCCGCAGGAGTGGTAGCGGCAGGAATGGATGTCCCGGGCAGAGAGAGTGTTTGTAGTGGAACGGTGGGTATAGTAAATCCGGAACCACCCCCCGTCGTTTCTTGTGCGTGTGCAATATTAATCTTCGTCGCCATTCCCGCCGGCGCGAAAAGCAAAAACAGCGCCGCACCAATGACTAATATTTTTTTGTAATGGTTTTTATATGCCATAAAGAACGCACGTTATGTTGCACGGTAACGGTACAGATCGACGGGGATCACTTGCTGAATCGGTAAGGGTAACGTTATACGTCCCCGGGGTGGCGAAGATGTCGGAGAAGAACGCCCCAGTACCCGTTACCCCGTTGGAATCGGACCAGGAATAAGTGGGCGGATTGCCATTTACGTCAAACGTGCCGCCAGTGGCGGAAATGGAGGTCGGGGAAGTGCCGGAGGCATTCGTGCTACTAGCAAGAGCCATAGTGCTTGTGGTGTTGAGATAAGAAGTGCCATTGCCAGCCGTTGGGGAGGGGATGGTTTGTGATGATGGATTACATGCGAGCGGGATCGAGGAAACAGTTCCGGCGGTAGCGCTGGTGCTACTAGCGAGACCTGCCAGATTTGCAGGGGGCGGAGTCGCTCCGGCTGTGATACTCGAGCCATTATTAAGAGAGCTAAGACTCTGATTTACTAACTGATTCGCTGCGTTGACTGCGGTACTTGCCAAGCTCGTCATAAGAGAATTAAGTACCGCATTTAATACTCCAGTGATATCATTCGCTGCCGCAACTTGTTGCGGGGTTGCATTGATGGCGCCTTGGAAAACAAACCCGGTAGCGGCGGCAGGAGTAGTGACGGTAGGCTGAGAGCCATTTGCACAGAGACCGTTATTAGATTCCGTGACAGGAACCATCCCTTGACTGCATGTCCCAGCCGCAGGCATTAAGTAATCATTTGTATCGCCGCCTTCGCACATGAAGCGAGTCCCATTAGGATTACTGCCGTCGCTACACACTTGGTCTCCACTGAGCCCATTAGATGTCTGAGCTTTTAATTGGCTTGCTCCTTGTTGAGTTGATAAGCAAATTGAACTGTTTGAGCATTAAAGAATAGATTCCCATAGGGATTCCCGCTAGGAAGCGTGCTTGCGCCAAATGCAATGAATCCACCATTCTTAAAATTATTATAGAATTGCTGGAAACTGTTTGAGCCGAGTGCCGCCGCGAATTGATTTGCGCAAGCATTACTCCCGGGCTTATAAAAAGCATTAAGGGTAATTTTTTCTTGTCCTATAAAGGCGGGGAAGGTACAGCCGTTTGGATCGAATAAGGTGTTAATAGAGTTGAGTGCGCTTGTCTGGGCGGCATCCACTAATTGAGTCCCCCAATTAGTGATGAATCGCGGAGCGCCACTGCCATTTATCCATGCAACCACTTCTCGTTGGATGATCGCGATGAGTGTATTTCTAAGTATTTGTAGTAAGGTGTTTTTAAGTAACGCCTCAAGCCTCTGCCCCATATTTTGTACATGGATACTGGAGATAAGGGAAAATAAGGAGGCGCTGGTCCCGACTTGTTGGGCGTGAGCAGTCAGGTTAAGTTGCAGATTAGCGTTTTGCTCAGGTAGCTGAATACTATCAAGGGCTGAGTTCTGTTGGACCACCGCAGGTATTTGTACGGTGGTATATGGTGTTTCTAATATAGGGTCACTCACTATCAATTGTGCATGAGCTTGTTGTATGCCGAATGTGCCATTAAGTAGAGATAGAAGCATCCCTTGGGGGCTTGGTTGGGTTTGTTGAAGAGATAAGGTTTCATTCGTAAGGCTCTGCGCCTGATTTAAGAAATTTGTTTCAACGGAATCGAATCTGGCATCTTCCACTTGAAAAACAATAGTCGCCCTTACCGGGTCGGTTTGAGCGAGATTGTAGAGAGGGATGAGATTTTTTTCATACAACAGATCGGCCACTAAACTTTTTTGATATGCCACGGCTGGTGTCGGAATTTTTAATGCAGTGACATCCTGAAGCGCACTGGTCACCTGCGACTCCAAATAATTTAGATCGCCCACGCTGGTATCGCCAGTCTGGTCGCTCATGATACTTTGCACCTGCGTATCGCTGTCAAGGTGGCTGTTCATAATATCATTCAATGCGTTGCTATAATTAGTCAGCGCTTCGGCGCTTGAAGTCACAACAACTGTCAAGGGGATTGATCGCAACCTCAAGATCCCAGTCGGGAACCGGAGTTTTCAGTGCTCGTGGCATCGCCAATATTTGTGGCAATAGCATTCACGTCCGGAGAATTGAATGTCGGATTTCCATTGGCATCAGTCCCAGTCGGACCATTAGGATTAGCTGCAACCACGCCATTTACGAATTTTGCCGCAACGTCATCAGTAAGGTTACTCGGATTGGTGGAGCTGACGAACATTGTTGATGACGTAAGCTCCGGCGCAAACGCAGCGGCAACTTGCTCCACTTGAGCCTGGGTGGGAATGAACGCATTCGTGCCATCCGCCCCCGCGATGGCTGCGCTAACGCCATTGATTGATCGCTGTGCACTGTTTCGTCTCCGCCGCCGACGTAATATTTGTGAGCGAAAAGATCAGCCCAGAACAGACCGCGGCGGTCGCCAAGATAAGGAATCCAGTGATCAATTTCTTGACATCTATCATTAACTTGAATTATAACCCCGAAATAAAGCGCACGCTATGGGGTTATCCCCAGTTAATCCAGAAAATCTGCGCGCGCGATGGCGACACCTTATCCCTTTTTTGAAACAAGCGCCAGAACGAGCCCGACGACCCTGTTTTTGTCTTTCGGATCGCTTTCTGCCACAAGGATGGTGAGTGCGGTAAGCGCAGGCGGTGTAAGGCGCGCGGTGTCCAAGATCTTCGCTTGGCGCAAAAACCAGACGAACGCATATGCCCCGCTCCGCTTATTTCCATCCACGAACGGATGGTTTTTCACCATAAAATACAGTAGATGAGCTGCCTTTTCCTCCACGCTCCCATAGAGCTCCTTTCCACCAAAAGATTGCATGACATTTCCCACGATACCGGCAACATTCCCCCGCTCACGTTCGGCGCCAAAATGTTCTGTAGCCTCGCCTTTTTGTACGAGCGCCAATTTTAACTTCGCTAAGCTGCTTTTAAGTTTCTCCGCAGTGATTGCCACACGTTTTCTTATGGCACCCTTGGTGGGGAGGGCATCTTTGTCATACGCATCGAGCGAAAGCCATGTACTGGCAAAGAGATTTATGAGCTCAAGGATGCTTCCCGTATCGATCGCAGCGGCAGCGGGCAAAAGTTTCTTGACCGCGTCAACGGCTTCCAAAAATTGCCCATAATTTTTGGCTATGCGTTGCTTATTGATGGCGTATCCCTCAACGATATATTGGTGGAGCGTTTTCGTGGCCCAGCGGCGGAATTCTATTGCACGCTGAGAATTCGCACGATAGCCAACCGCAAGGATAATATCAAGATTGTAGAATTGAACCTGATACGTTTTTCCATCTTCGGCAGTATGTGCAAAATTTGCACATACTGAAGATCCATCCAGTTCTTTGTCTTTCAAAATGTTACGGATGTGCTTTGTCGCCACAGAACGTTCAAGCTCGAATAAATCTGCTATCTGCGCTTGTGTCGCCCAGATGGTTTGTTTTTGAACATCCTTTCTTAACTCAAGAGCTCCGGATTTCCCCTGATAAATAACGACATCATTTTTTATATCTTTCTTTTTCATTCTTGTAGTCCTTATGTTAATATTTCTCAGTTGGATACTCAATAAATATATTTTTTGCTATAGCAATGATTTGTCCGATATTGAGGTTTTGCGGCCGCGCGACCGGATCAATGCCGATCTTTTTGAGCTGCTCTATAATATCGCCCTTCGCGCGAGTTTCGCTCGCTGATGATGACAGGTTGTTAAGGAGTGTTTTTCTTGGCTGGGCGAAAATGCCGCGTACCGCTCTATAATAGAGCGCCGCGTCGATAGCGGGGGCTCCATCCAGGATGGCTGGCGTCGTATCCGGTGTCGCTATTGCGTAGAATTCTTTATTTTCCAGCAAAATGACTGCCGAATCCACTTCCGGCGGCGGAGAAAAATCTTTGCGTGGCACGTGCGCGATGATCGTGGCGTTCGCCCAGAACTGTACGCTTGCGGCGAGGCGGTTCATCTCCGGCGGCGCGGCGCAGATACGCTCCGCTACTTCTTTTTGAATGAGCAACGCCACGCGCTTCGGTTTCTGATCGAGCTCGCTTATCACGCGCAATAAATGCCCGGTAATATAGTAGGGAATATTTCCAACGATCTTCGTCGCCGGAAATTTCGGCAACAGCTTCAGCGCGTCCCCTTCTATAATATTAATATTCACATCCGCATTCGTCGCGAGCGTTTTTAAATCTTCTATCAGCGCATGATCTTTTTCAATGCAAGTAATTTCGCAATGCTTGTTGTGTGCCGCCGCCGCGAGCGGCGTCGTGAGCTCGCCATGCCCGGGGCCGATCTCTATCACGCAATCGCCATCCTCGAGCGCGAGCGCCCCCACGATTTTTTCTAAGACAGCAGTGTTCCTCAAAAAGTGTTGTCCGAGTTTTTGCATAGGAATATTTTTATATTGGTTGAGTGTAATTAATCAAGTGTCACAAACCGTTCATATCCTTCGCCATGCGGCTCGTCGTCGTAATCACTTCCCGCATCACGCCAGTGTCCGGCACTATTCGATCCATCGCTCGCAAGGAGCGTGATGCAATCTTCCGGGATCTCATTCACAAACCGCGATGGGATTCCATAAAAACTCAAGTATAAATTTTTCCTCGCGCGGGTCATCGCAACGTACATTAAGCGGCGTTCTTCTTCAAGTGCGTTCTCATCATCGAGCGATCGGCCGTGCGGCAGCAGCCCTTCCGCGACGCCGGCAATAAACACCGAATCAAACTCGAGCCCTTTCGCCAAATGAATTGTCATCAGATTGACCTCTCTCCCGTCAACAGGCTTGTTCCCTATCTCATCGGCCGCCTGCAAGAGGCTTAAACGCTCAAGCAATTCATCCAGACTCTTAAAATCGGTTGCGAACGTGATGAGCTCTGCGATGTTTTCCTCACGCTCATCGGCATTCACAAAGTTTGATTCAAGGTACTCAAAGTAACCGAACGTTTCCAAAAATAATTTAAGCGCCGCGAGCGGCGCAATCGCCGGGCGAGCGCCAGCCGGAGCAGTAATATCTTCGGCGGCAAGCTGCATCGCCTGTACTTGTATTTTAAACTCCGCAAAGCGCCGCTTGGTAAGATTCTTTTCCAAGCGTTCGCGCGCGGGCTCATCCTTTGCATTCGAAATATAGCGCAACGCCGACACCGCATCTTTTATTTCACGCCGTTCATAAAATTTCAAACCACCAAAAATTCGATACGGAATATTGTTACGGATGAGCGCTTGCTCGATCGCGCGCGACTGCGCGTTTGTCCGATATAAAATTCCAATATCCGCATCCTTGTCGCGCTCGCGCAACGAATAAATTTGTCTGCGCGATCCATTCCGCTTCTTCGTTCTCGCCCCACGCTTCGAAGAGGACGATGGGATCGCCATCCGGATTTTGCGTCCATAAATTTTTCGGCGTGCGGAATCGATTATGTTTTGCCACAGCCGCCGCCGCGCGAATGATGATTCCCGTCGAGCGATAATTTTCTTCCAAAAAGTGCACGCTCGCCCCTTTCCACTCTTTATCAAAATTTAAAAACGTTTTTATATCCGCGTAGCGCCAACTATAAATTGTTTGCTCATCATCCCCCACCACGCTCAAGTTACGATGTTCGCCTGCCAATAAAGAAACCAACTCATATTGTTTTGGATTGATATCCTGGTACTCATCCACAAGGATCGCATCAAACATCCGCTGATATTTTTTCAACACCTCCGGATGGGTTTTTAATATCAACACTGTTTTCTCGATCAAGTCATCAAAATCGAACGCATTGTTCCGCTCGAGTGCCGCTTCATATTTTTCAAACACGTGCCGCACCTGCGCTTCCTTATCTACGTTTGGCCGTGCCTCCGGCAATAATTTCCCTAGGTTCTTCAACTCGGAGATCTTCTTAGCAAAATACACCGGCGTATCTTTCTTGTTCTTTTTGGCCAGGATGCCGTCATCCTCGTCCTCCTTCTTTGGTGGCAAGACGGCTTTGACCGCTTTTTTGACCAGATCGAACGAATCGTGGTCGTCAAAAATGGCAAAATTGATGTCCCGGCCCACTAGCCGACATTCCTTTCGGAGAATTTTAGCCCCCAAGGAGTGGAAAGTCCCCAAAAACGGGCCAGTTCTATTGACGCGCTTAGCCATCTCTTTGGCCGCCTTATTAGTAAAGGTGATAGAGCAGATTCGCTCCGGAGGGGTTCCCGTCTCTATTAAATGAATAATCCGGCTGGTTAAGGTCTTGGTTTTGCCCGTTCCAGCACCCGCCACTATTAATAGAGGGACACCCGGAGCGTGGGCGGCGGCGTCCTGGGCAGCGTTAAGGGGCGGTTGCCCGGCGACTTTGCCAACTGGTTGAGATTTAGGGGTCATTATGCTATCATAAAGGTATTAGTACGACTATCGAAAAGCTTAATAAAGATTACAAGCCATTAACTGTGGCTGTTTTTTTGGCGATCGGCGGATTGTTGGGCGGACTCCTTTGGAGCTCCCTTTTTAGTTCAAATCCGGCGGGGATGGTCCAAGAGCGAAGAGTTCAGGGTGGACCGTCGCTTATCCCCCAGGCTCAGGGTGCGGAGATCGATAGTGCAGCCCTTATGCCGCAAAGCGCTCCGTTCCTTGCCTCTGCCAACACCAACGGGCAGGCCGTCCATTCTGCAGAAAATGTGGATGTACTCTATGGCCAGGCCGCCTTTAGGGATGCCGAGCCAGTGCAAAAGACCAAGACGGTCGCGTTTGTCGCAAGTGGTACCCAGTCGACGCCCGCCTCCGGCATCATTTATCAGGTTGCCGCGGGAGAAACTATCCAGTCCATCTCCACTTCATTCGGCGTGCCTATCAGTATGATAGTCGAATTTAACCCATCGGTAAATTTTTCATCACTCATCCCCGGTGTATCGATCGTCATCCCCGGCCAAAACGACCTTTAGAATATTTCTCTTAGCCGATAACTAAATGCTTCCGCGAGGTGTTCAGATGACACCTCATTTTTTTCTTCAAGATCGGCGATCGTACGCGCGACCTTGAGCAATCGGTAATACCCGCGCGGGGAAAGGTGTCCGGCATTCAGGGCTTCTAAAAAATCGCGCGCGCTCGGGTCGAGCATAGTTAACCCCTGCGCCTCGCGTGAGCTAAGCTCCGCGTTTAATTTTTTATATCGCGCTAACTGCGTTTCTCGTGCTCGCGTGATACGCTTTTTGATCACGTCGCCTTCTTTTTCTTCCACTCCTTCGCTTACCCCGCTTCTTTCCGTTGGCATCTTACGCAATTCTTCTATCGCTACACGACCAACTTTTATTTGTAGATCGATACGATCAAGGAGCGGGCCAGAAATCCTTTTTTGATATTTTATAATTTCATATGCAGAACATTTACAATCCTTTTCTGTATCGCCATAAAAACCGCATGGGCACGGATTCATCGCGGCGACCAAAATAAATTTTGCGGGGAATATGACGCTTTGTTTTGTGCGTGCGAGCTGTACAATGCCAGCTTCGAGCGGCTGACGCAACGCCTCGAGCGCGTTCTTTTGGAATTCCGGTAGCTCATCAAGGAATAGCACTCCGTTATGCGCAAGGCTGATTTCTCCCGGATGCGGATCCGCTCCCCCGCCGATAAGGGCCGTGATTGATGCGGTATGATGCGGCGCGCGAAACGGCCGTTCACAAATAAGCCCGCCAGGACTGAGCCCTGCGGCGCTCCATATCTTTGTTGTCTCAATCGCCTCCGATGTCGTGAGGTTCGGCATAATACCTGCGAGTGCATGGGAAAGAAATGTCTTTCCTACGCCTGGCGGCCCGAAGAGCAAAATATTATGTTGCCCCGCGGCGGCGATCGTGAGGGCTCGCTTCGCATTCTCTTGCCCAACGATCTCGGAAATATTTGCGCCGGTAATCGCGGGGTGGTGCTCCCCTGCTATAAACTGCGCAGGTGCTCGATCTAATTTCCCCTCAAGAATAGCGAGCGCTTCACGAAGATCTTCTAACGGAATAACTTTGATCTCCGTGATTGCCGCCGCTTCATTCGCATTCTCCCGTGGAAGAAATAAATAATTGAATCCTTCGCGCGCTGCTTTTTGAGCGATATTGAGCGCGCCACTCACCGGACGTAATCGCCCATCAAGCGCGAGCTCGCCAAGAAATAGTTTATCCCCGCAGAAAAATTCTTTTATCTGCTTTGTCGCAAGAAGATATCCAAGCGCGATCGCAAGATCATAGTGCGAGCCCGTCTTTTTTATATCCGCCGGCGCGAGATTGATGGTAATCTTTCGGTTCTCGCGATTCGGCGGTTTGATTCCAGAATTTTTCAGCGCCGAGTTGACGCGTTCCTTCGCTTCGTTGAGCGACCGATCTCCGAGCCCAACGATATTGAACGAGTGTAACCCAACATTGATATCAGCTTCGACCTCGATAATTTTTGCGTCAATCCCCTCAAGCGCCGCCGAATACAATCGCCCCAATTTTTTAGACATGAGAACACTATACACATCACACATTAAAGAAATCTAAAACAGCCACCTCCGAAGAGATGGCTGTTTTAGATTCTACATTTAGATCGCTAATTTACATGCTTTGCAAAAACGGGATTCAGGATCGATAGAAAGAATTTCTTCTTCGATCGGCTTCCCGCATTTTTCACAAACGCCATAGGTTCCCGATTGGATTTTGCTTAGTGCAATATCAACCTCGCTCAGGCGGTCCTTCAGATCCGCCGCCGCGGCGAGCTGATCCCCTACCTGCTCAGACTTATCACTCTCTTCGTCGCCATGATCGACGTCGCTTCCAAAATCAACGGGTTTTTCTTCGCTTACGATCTCCTTCATGAGGAGTGTCCGCTCCTTCTCCAGTTTTATTTTATATTCTTTTAATTGGTCTTGGTTCATAGTCATATAAGAATAATGCGGCAAGCTAATAAAGGCAATGGGTTTGTCGACCGGGTTCACCCTCCGGGATGGTCGACAAACTCATTGCCTTTATCAACTTGCCTATTATATGACAATGATATCAAAAGAGATGGGGATAGGTATTTCAAACTATCCCGTAGGGTGAGCCCGGTTTTTGGATGCCCATCCTTCTCTCCTGCATCTTTTGCAGGATTGCAGGATTAAATCAAAATTAATCCGGAAAAACCCGATAAGCCCATAAAACCTAGTGTTAAACAAAATTGTTTTTCAAAATTGTTTTACGGAAAACACAATTTTAATTCCAAAACATTAATTTTGACCCAAAATCGCATTATTTTATATAAATTTGGTTGAAAAACATTTTAATTGTGTTTTACGGAAAACACAATTAAAATTCCGAGGCATAATTAATTAAATATTTAATAATGAATAATATAGAAACCGGCAAAATAGGGGAAAATACAGCAAATAAATATCTTATTAATAAAAAATATTTAATATTAGCTAGAAATCATAAAGAAAGATTTGATGAAATAGATATAATCGCTAGGGATTTTAGTGGAATATTGGTCTTTTGTGAGGTAAAAACTCTTGAGCAAAAAACGAATTTTAATTCCCAATTCATGCCAGAGGATAATCTTAGTCCTATGAAGCTAAAAAAGATGGTTCGAGCCGCCCAGATATTTATCGCCCGTCATCCTTGGTTAGTGGAAGAGAGGGGATGGCGAATCGATCTCATAGCGATAGTCTTAAGAAATGGCCAGCTTGCCGATTTGCGTCATTACGAAAATATATAAATCTATCCTTGACATAAACGGTTCTCGGCAAATATAATAGAGGGACGATGTAAGTCCGCTTTCAAAGCGGCTTTTTTTAAAGAAATACAACTAAATAACAATTAAATATATGTTGAATATAAAAGAATTATCAAAAGCATTGAAGCAAGTCGCGGAAGAGAAGGGGTTGGATCCGGATAAAGTTTTGGATGTTATTGAATCTTCGATCGCGGCAGCATACAAAAAAGAATATGGTGAGCGTGGCGAGATCGTAAAGTGCAAGATGGATCAGAAGACGGGCGAGTTGAATTTCTGGCAGAGCAAGATCGTTGTGGACGAGACGACGGTACGCTTCGTGGAAGAGGAAGAAATTCCGGCGACCGAGGGCGCGCCAGTTGAGGCTAAGAAAGAAATTATTGAGGATGACGAAGAAAAACTTCCACGCTTCAATCCCGAGCGACACATCACACTTGCTGAGGCCAAAAAAATAAAGAAAGATGTTGAGCTCGGCGAGGAGATGTTATTCCCACTCGAGACTCGCGAAGATTTTGGACGCATCGCAGCGCAAACTGCGAAGCAGGTTATTTTGCAAAAGTTACGCGAGTCGGAACGCGATTCGATTTTGAACGAGTGGCGTGGACGCGAAGGACAGATCGTGAGCGGCGTCATCCAGCGATTCGAGCGCGGAAATATTTTTGTGGATCTCGGTCGTACGATCGGTGTGATGTTCACCAACGAATCGATTCCAGGCGAACATTATAGAGCAGGGGAGCGTTTGCGATTCCTTGTTGTTGCAGTGCAGGAGGATACGCGGCTTCCGGGAATTATTCTTTCGCGCTCGCATCCGAAGTTTGTCGCGGAGCTTTTCCGCATGGAAGTTCCGGAGCTCGTCGAAGACGCGATCGAGATCAAAGGCATTGCGCGTGAGCCAGGCAATCGTACTAAGATCGCGGTGGCATCAAAAGCGGATGGGGTTGATCCGGTGGGTGCACTCGTCGGCCAGCGCGGAACGCGCGTGATGGCAGTGAACAATGAATTGGGCAATGAGAAGATTGATGTTGTGGAATGGTATGATGACGCGGAAAAATATATCACGCAGGCGCTACAGCCGGCGAAAGTGGAGCGTGTGGAGATTCTTCCTCGCCGTGAGGCACGCGCATATGTTCCGGAAGGCCAGTTGAGTCTTGCGATCGGCAAGGGCGGACAGAATGTGCGGCTCGCGGCAAAGCTGACGGGTTGGAAGATTGATGTGCGCTCACAGACGCGGCCGGAGGAAGAGGTGGAAGGCGGCGTCGCGGGGCTCGTTGACGCTGGTTCCGGTTCCGATCAGATCGCTGCGCCGGAGGCCGATGAAAAAGAAGATATCGCAATATAAAAGTAATATAATAGAAGAAAACAATATTATGTCACCCTGGGAAAAAGTTCCGCTTGGAGAGAAGGCGCCGGAGGTAATCAATGTCATTATAGAGATCCCGAAGGGGAGTAAGAATAAGTATGAGTTCGATGAGAAGCTCGGCATCTTCAAACTTGATCGCGTATTGCATAGCTCGTATCAGTACCCGCTTGATTATGGATTTATCCCGGGCACGCGCTCGGAGGATGGCGATCATCTTGATGCGCTCGTGATGGGCGGCGAAGCCCTCTTTACCGGATGCCTTGTGGAGGTTCGTCCGATCGGCTTACTTAATATGATCGATTCCGGTGAGCCGGATGCGAAAGTGCTTGCAGTGCAGGTTGGCGACCCGCGCTTTAGCGAGATCAAAGACATCAAAGATATCGAAGCATCCAATCCGCATCTTTTGAAGGAAGTCGTGAATTTCTTTGAAACATATAAAATCTTACAGAAAAAAGAAGTAAAGATTTCCGGGTGGAGCGATGCGGCGGCCGCAAAAGAAGAAATAAAAAAGGCACAGGCGGTGTACGAGAAAGAAGCACACTAAAGCGAAGAAGGAATAAGTCGGCAAATATAACAATACGATTGATGAAAAAACTTGAATACGAAAATCAGTATCTGATCCCGACCGTCATCGAGAAGACCTCAAACGGCGAACGTGCGTACGACATCTATTCGCGGCTTCTTAAAGAGCGTATCATTTTTTTGGGCGGCCCGATCAGCGACGGCATGGCGAACACGGTGATCGCGCAGCTGCTCTTCCTCGCACACGAAGATCCTAAGAAAGATATTCAGCTCTATATTAACAGCCCCGGCGGCTCGGTCACGGCTGGCATGGCGATCTACGACACGATGCAATTTGTGAAGCCGGATGTGGCAACGATGTGTGTCGGCATCGCAGCGTCCATGGGCGCTTTTCTCCTCGCCGCCGGCAAGAAGGGCAAGCGCATGACGCTGCCGAACTCCGAAATTCTTTTACATCAGGTTGCGGTGGATTCCATCGGCGGCCAGGCGACAGAGATCGAGATTTCTGCGCGGCAGATTCTCAAGACGAAAGCGCGCTTGAACCAGATTCTTGCGAAGAGCACCGGACAGTCGCTTACGAAAGTGGAGAAGGATACCGAACGCGACTTCTGGCTTTCCGCCGAAGAAGCAAAAGAGTATGGTGTAGTTGATGAGATCATCAAAAAGTCTTAAAGAAAATAAGCTTGAAGATAAAAAAGGCCCGGCGTATGAAACGCCGGGTTTTTGGTTTTGGGGAAGAAGAGGGTCTTTATTGGGGCTTATGGAAAGCAAAAGTTTCTCCGTCGAGGTGATATTCCGCAGAGCAGAGATCGCTACTGCAAATCATCTTCTCTCCCTGGAAAAGTTGCCGGAGCGTGATATAAGCATGGTAGCCACATTTCGGACAGGACAATACCGCGACGAATTGATTTTTAGGATTTCCGAATCTATCGCTTTCGTCGAGGGTAAAGACCGTTCCGTGATCCATAATCGGAATACGTTTTTCCAGCTCCTCCATTAATTGTTCGACAAAAGGATTTTCCAACTGCGATTCTGTCGCCATGGTATTTCCTCCTGCGCCGCTCGGCGGCTTTCTATTACTATCATATCATTTTTGTGGTAAAATGAGGGTACATGGCGGTAGATAAAGAACTGAATAAGGACAAAATTGAAGCGTTGCTCTCGCGCAATGTGGAGGATATTATCGAGGGGAATCATCTCCGCGCGGCGTTGCTTGCGGGCAAAAAGCTGCGGGTAAAGTTTGGCATCGATCCGACGGGGGATAAGATCCACATCGGCCGCGCGGTAGCGTTATGGAAACTTAAGGAATTCCAGGATCTGGGGCATATAATCGTCCTTATTATTGGAGACTTTACCGCGCAGGTGGGCGACCCATCCGATAAATTGGAGAAGCGTCCGTTTTTGACGGCGGCGCAGGTCAAAAAGAATCTCAAGAGCTACCTGGCTCAAATCGGCAAGATCATTGATCTTAAAAAGACGGAGGTCCGCTACAATAGCGCATGGCTCAAAAAACTGGATTTCCAGGAAATATCGGCGCTCGCGGAAATGTTCACTATCCAGCAGATGGTGGAACGCAGAAATTTCAAAGATCGCTGGGACGCGCATAAAGAGATCAGCCTCCGGGAGTTTTTATATCCGATTATCCAAGGATATGACTCCGTGATGGTCAAGGCAGATGTTGAGCTTGGCGGTACCGATCAGCTTTTCAATCTTCTTGCCGGTCGCAAGATACAGGAGCGCTACAAGCAGAAGCCGCAGGATATTATCACTATAAAGATGCTCCTCGGCACAGACGGGCGTAAGATGTCCACCAGTTGGGGGAATGTTATCAATATTGTGGATACTCCAGAGGATCAGTTCGGCAAAGTGATGTCCGTGCGCGATGATCAGATTCCAAATTATTTCCATCTTGCAACGGATGTGCCGGAAAAAGATATCAAAAAATATGTGGACGGCATAAAGGGTGGTGACAATCCAAAGAAAGTGAAGGAAATTTTGGCATTCGAGGTGGTTAAGCGCTATCACGGAGAGAAAAAAGCACACGCGGCGGCGGAAAATTTTGCAAAAATGTTCTCGCGTCGCGAGATCCCCGACGCTATCCCGACGCTAAAGTTAGATAGCGGCACGATCTTGCCGGTGGATCTGATCGTCGCCTCGGGCGTCTTTAAGAGCAAGAGCGAGGCACGGCGCCTCGTGGAGCAAGGGGGATTTGATGTGGATAACCGTCCGTGCCATGACGTCCAGCAACCGTTAGTGCTCAGAGGTGGCGAGGTGGTAAAGATAGGCAAAAAGCGCTTTTTCAAGGTTATTCTATAGTTATCCACAGGGCGGGTTTGCCACGCCTGCGGATTTTGGTATAGTTATTGAGGTCACTTACAAACTAAATATCAATTCAACTCACTATCACAAATAGTGACCATCTTGGGACTACGTCCCACTCATTCGTCTAGCGCATGACATATGATGCGCATCTCTAAAACAAAGCTCGACCACATGGCCGGGCTTTTCTTTTTTCATAATCACCATATTGCGTTTTCTGCGGAATTTATATATAACATAGGCAGTTCTATCCCATCTTAAGGAGGTGGTCTCAGTGCCGAAAGAGGTTCCTGTAACTCGTCGAACTCTCATCGAAATCACAAAAACGCTTCTCGGGGAAGGCTGGAAGCTTATGCGGAGAGGAGAAATCGCTGATGATGTTATCAAGTATCACCTTGAACATCATCGTAGTCAACCAAGGAATATTGGCTTTAAGCGGAGTGATGGCAAGGGCCGTATCGTAAAGCTATGGTTGTCCTGCGATTACGACCTGGCCGTAGAGTACAAGCGGGAAATGCCACTCTTCTTGGATCTTCCAGTCAGCTTTCCTTCGGGAATCGGCATGGCGTGGGCGCTCGTCACAAATGCCGAGGGCAAGGCGATATATTTTTCAACGCCTCGAAACAGAACCATGAATTTCCAAGAGAATTTTCTCTTCAACGCCGAGGTCACCTGGCGGAGGGTTGAGTATTGGCCTTCATGCGAGAAGTGCGGCGCAGAGATGGAAATTGTCGAAACCGCTAAGCACGCCAACTTTTGGGGGTGCTACAAAACGGACAAGCATGCCGATGGCGAGCCCTTTACGGAAAAATGGAATTTTGCCCTTACCCCCGAACAGAATAAGAAAAAGAATGCAGAGTATCGGGGCAGAGCAAAGGGCCGCCGGAAGAATGAGAAAAAGGCCAAAGCCGAAGACAAGCCAATTCCTCAGAAGGCGCACGATATACGAATCGGGTGGAAGAGGGGGAAACAAGAACCCCCTCAATCATCGGCCGCATAGCGGCACAACATTCGGGCGGGGCAGAAATGCCCCGCTTTTTTATATAAAAAAGAGAAACGCCACGGATCCGTAAAGACCCATGGCGTTCTAGAGATGGTCGGGCTTCCCCGGGCCCCTTATTGTTGCCCAGGAGAACTCGAGATTTTTTAATTACCCATAGGCCTTTCTCCTTTCAGCGAAAGCGACCCACAAAGTTAAGGTCTATAAGGAGAGTATACCCGTCTACTATATTTCTCAAGTTCTTGCCCTGATAGGCGAGTGGAATGCTTTTTGCCACACGCCCGCGAAGCGGGGGAACCATGAATCGGCGATGGCGCTCTTATATATCCATGTTCGGTACGGCGTGCCGTCGGCGTCAATGAGTTCGGGATAGCCACCGTTGCGCTCGGTATCATTCTTGAGCTGGAGCAGGATACGTTCAGCGCGATAGCGATAGGCTTCATCGTTGATCGCGCGCGAGAGATCAAGTAGGCGATCCGCAAGCTCGACGTTGAACGACGACCACACGGTGCGGCCGTGATACGACGGCGTGGTGTACTTATGGAGAAGATCGCACTCGGGGTTGGTATTCGAAACGAAATAGCAGTTAGTGGAGATATCGCGGAATGTGGGATCGAGAAAAATGTGATCGACGGTAGTTTTAAAAAGCATTTGTTCATCGGGTTGTGAAAGATCCCAAAAACCATTCAGGATATGCGCAAAATCCAATGTGATATTGTTGGTTGCGCGAGCGCCAGTGATCCCGGGATCGAGCGAGTTGCAAATATATCCATCCGCACCGAAAAGCTCAAGAATATCTTTTTTATATTGATCAGCGTTGAGGCCAAGCGCGGCAAATACTTTTCCATCCATAAATCCGAGCCGCTCGGCTTTTGCAAATGTCGTCCAAATGTTTGCGCTCACGACAAAGCGCATGCGCTCGCGGCGCGTGTCGGTTGCGCTCGACATATTTTTGCGCGCGTCGAGCAGAAGATATTTCTTCTTATTAACGATAATCGGCTCGAGCCGCCGCGCGATGCGTGTAAGTTCGCGCTCGATATTCTTTTTATGGCGAGCGATGAGGAGCGATGCGGCGTTGCGTCCTTCGTAGCCGGACGATTCGGCGAGTTGTTCAAGCCCTGCGAGGATGCCGAGCAGGGAATCGGAGGGCGGCGTCACATAATTGACGGCGGCGAATCGCCGGGTGGTCAGCGGGATAATCGTTGTTGTGTACGGCCGCGCGCCCATCGTTTCAAGCGCGGTGCCCAAACTCCGCTCGAGCAGGATGATGCGATTTTGGCGATCAGCCTCATCTATAATAGTGACCGGGTTGAGGAGATCGGGATAGAACCACGCAAAGTTTCGCAAATAAAGCCCGCGCGAGTGCGGCGCACCGGTCGTAATAAAAAGATGTTTTGGGTCGAAGGCGCGCCGCACGCTTTCGCCGTAGAGCGTTGCGATCGGCGCCGACGTCTGTTCCTGCGCAACGCTCGAAACGGAGTGCACTAAAAAGTTTACCGCCTGCGCGGAGTGCGCGAGGTGGCGGTAGAGCATGTTCGTTTTCCCTTCCGCGCGCCGGGTCTCCGCCGGCACGGCAACATGATCCCGGAGCGGATGACCCCAGACATAAATGATCACACCGACAATAAAATACGTCGAAACAACATAGATAATAAAATTGATCATACGATAAAGGCTATACGAGCCATTATACCATTGAGCGGGCTGGGCACGGCATTAGAATTTTTAATGAGCGAGAAATATTAATTAAAAAAATTGACAGCATAAAATATTTAGGGTATATAAATCGTAGTCCCTCTTGTCTCGTATGAGCAAGAGAATCTCAATTTGGAGGTGCTGAAATGGCACATAACACCCTTAGCTACTACACTCGGATTACTCGTGGCCCTGGTGAATTGGATCTCAATCGTTATTTAGAAACTGCCGGCCGTTATTGCATTATCGGGTGGAATAGCGAAAGAATCACTGCCAATTGCATTTCCCCGCCAAAGTGAGAATGTGTTCCCGTAGCCCCGCAACCAGAAGCCTCGACTTTGGTCGGGGCTTTTTATATACACAATAAAAGCTCATCGGAGCATTACTTCATAAGAGTGTCGCGGAGGCACGAAGGTGCCGAGCGCCAAGGCGGCCGGTCAGCAGACTGGAACGCCGTCTCTTATGAAGTAATGCTCCGATGAGCGGGTAAGGGGAGTCGAACCCCTGACTTCACCTTGGAAGGGTGACGTAATACCGTTATACAATACCCGCATTGCGGCGCTGTCCGGCGCGCCTGCGTGATTTAATCTACCATTCTTGCTTGCTTTTTTCAATGATTTTTGCTAAAAATAGGTAATCTAATTCATGCACACACTCTCCCGTCGCACGAAGATCATTGTGGCTTTTGTCATCATTCTGGCGGTGGGATACGGCCTTGCCCTTTTTTGGCAGTGGCAGAACGGGGTACCGGCAAGCTTCACTGCTGCACGCCTGCAGGGAGCTATCATCGCCCAAACGATCGTCAATAATTCCAACCAGTCCACTGCGGAGCTGGATGCTATCAGCAAATATGATCAGGAGGGCGACTATACTGATGCGCTCGCATCGACGACGGCACTCATCAATCAGAGTGCGGGGTTGCGCGATGAAGCGGTTCAGCTTTCCGCGCAGGTAACCCAGATGACGAATGATCTTCCGGATATCAAATCGCAGGCGGCGCAGCAAGCGGCGCTCCAGTCGATCACAATCCGCCTCGCGGTCATCAACGAGCTGATTACCTACAGCAACGATCTCGATCATCTTCTCGCGATACTGCAAGCGCGGTTCAGCGGTACGCCCCAGCCGAACGGCGCGGTGGCGAACGTCGTGAGTCAGATCAACGCCGACGTGAACTTGATTAACACCTTTAACGCGCAGGCTGGGCAGGCGATGGATAAGTTTGATAGTATAGAGAAAGGGAATTAAAGAAACCTTGCCGTGTATCCGCTTGTAGCTCAGTGGTAGAGCCGTCGTCTTAAAATGGGCAGCGAGACGAAAATAGAAATGTGGGCACGCAAGGGCGTATAGCTCAGCGGTAGAGCAGACGTCTTATACACGTCCGGTCCTAGGTTCGAATCCTAGTGCGCCCACATTTCTATTTTTGACGAGTGAACCCATTTTATGGGCGAAGCCCATAAACACAACTGGTCGTAGACTCGAATCCTACCGGGCGGACAGAATTGACTAAAGTTCATTTATCGGTTATAATTCTTGCAGAGGTGATCGCATGGTAGTTTTTGAAGAAGTAGGCGAGAGGATTGCCGTTCGTATGAACGGGCATCTCATCGGACACATTTCTCCCAGGCACGGATTCCATTTAAATTCCGGGCACATGGAAACCTTCATTCAGATAGGCGCGAAAGACCTGCGTCAAATCGCTGAAAAAGCAGAGGAAGTAGCGGGGATAGAACATCCCCAAGTCCAGCTCGTCTAAGACAAGCGCGGCATGTGCATCGCAGTCGCACGGAGATTATCCCGTGCGACTGTTTTTTTATTCTCTTCTACGCTTACGCCGCGATTGGTTTGATCTTGAACGGTTTCAGCACTGCGTTGAAGTCGTCCTGTTCCAAAACTTCTTTCTCTATTAATGTCTCGGCAATCTTTTGCAGTGCCGCTTTGTGAGTCTTTAATATTTTTTCTGCGGTGGTATAGGCGTGGAAGAGGAGGGCGTGTATCTGTTGGTCGATCTCCGATGCGGTGCGTTCGGAATAATTTTTGTCGTTAGAGATCTCTTGACCGAGGAACATCATCTGTTCGCTCTTGCCGAAGACGATCGGGCCGAGCTCGCTCATGCCGTATTTTGTAACCATCCGTCGCGCGAGCTCGGACGCTTCTTTAAGATCGCTTGATGCGCCGGTGGAGACGTCGCCAAAGGTAAGCTTTTCCGAGACGTGGCCGCCCATCATCATAGCGAGATCCGCCATGAATTGGTTGCGCGTCTTGAGGTGCTGATCTTCATTCGGGAGCTTCATGGTATAGCCGCCAGCGAAGCCGCGGGAGATGATGGAAACTTTCTGTACCGGATCGGCGTCTTTGACTGCGGCGGCAACGAGCGCATGACCACCCTCGTGGTACGCAGTGATCTCTTTTTCTTTTTGCGAGATGACGCGGCTCTTGCGCTCCGGACCCATGATCACTTTTTCTGCGGCCTCAAAGAGCTCTGCTTGGCCGATCGATTTTTTATTATGCCGCGCGCTTGCGATGGCGGCCTCGTTCATCAAGTTCGCAAGGTCTGCGCCGGAAAATCCCGGCGTGCGTCCCGCGACGCGGCGGAGGTCAACGTCCTTCTCGAGCGTTTTGCCTTCGGAGTGGATTTTAAGGATCGCTTCGCGGTCATTCATGTCGGGGAGGTCGAGGATGACGCGGCGATCGAAGCGGCCGGGCCGGAGCAACGCTGGATCAAGAACATCCGGGCGATTGGTTGCTGCAAGGACGATCACCCGTGTGTCGCGGTCAAAGCCGTCCATCTCCACGAGAATCTGGTTGAGTGTTTGTTCGCGCTCATCACTGCCACCGCCCATGCCGGCGCCACGCTGGCGGCCGACGGCATCGATCTCATCTATAAAGAGGATTGCTGGCGAGGCTCGCTTGGCCTGCATGAAGGCGTCGCGCGTGCGCGAGGCACCGACGCCAACGAACATTTCCACGAACTCGGACGCTGATATATAGAAGAAGGGGACGTTGCTCTCGCCGGCGACCGCGCGCGCGACGAGCGTTTTGCCCGTGCCCGGAGGTCCCATCAAAAGAATGCCGCGCGGGATGCGCGCGCCAAGATCCAAAAACTTTTGCGGATTTTTTAAAAAGTCTACAACCTCTATCAATTCCTCTTTTGCTTCTTTTAATCCGGCGACATCTTTAAAGAGCACTCGGTCTTTTATGTTCGAGAGTTTAAGATTCGATCGCCCGAAATTAAATGCCTGATTGACGCCGGTCTTTGCCTGGCGGAGCATGAACCAGAAAAATGCGCCGATGATGATGAGTGTGAGAAGTGGATCGATCAGGATGCCGAGCCAATATTCCCACCCGGACTGATTCACGATCTCGAGGTCCACGCTTTGCATCGCTTGCTGATTCACGCCGAGATTTTTTAGCGTGTCGGTAACACTCACCCCATCCTCTTTTTGTGCGATGGCGGCACTGCCGTCCGTCATCGTCACGTCGAGTTCGTCGCCATTCACTTTTATTTGCTTGATAGTGCCGGCGTTGATATCGCCCACAAGCTGATCAAGGTTGAGCGAGGTCGGCGTGGTTTGTGGTCCTACAAAATATGAAAAAATAAGCGAGATAACAATAAGCGTGATGACCGCCCAGATAATATTTTTAGTAAGGTTGGACATGGGGTGGAGTTAATTAATGTAACATCATTATATCATTTAGGAATATAGAATGGAAAACGCGCGAAGGAATAAATCCTCCGCGCGTTGTTGTTGCCTCTCATCGATCAGCAGGAGGTCGGCGTTAGCCGCTCCAGCTTGTGGGAGAATCGCTCCCACTGACTTCGGCGTTCCTGGATATCTTGCATCAGCGGCCAATCCTGAGAACAGGAATCGCCGTCCGCAAGGAGTGTCGGAAGCTCATTCTCGCGCTTCTGGATCTTGTCCAGTGCTTCTTCGGCCACCGCGAGGTTAAGCTTTCTCTTATTTTCGAACTTCTGCAAGAGCTCCTCTGTCCCGTTGAGCCAGTTCCAAAACTTTACCAACATCTTAACCATGATGATCTCCTCTTCTTCCCGGCCATTTTCAATGGCTAGATACTGAAAGTATTATAGCATATATATTAGCTATTTGTCAATAGCGGCACAAACCCGCACAATAGGGCTGTATTTGCTATAATTCCAGCATGGAAAAGAAAACGGAGCTCTATCTGCGCAATGTCATCTTTGGGATTTCGGACAGCTTGGTTTCTACGGTCGGACTGCTTGCCGGTATCGATGCCGCCGGAACGTCACGGCAAACGATCCTGCTCACCGGAATTGTTTATGCGTTCGTGGAGGCATTCTCTATGGCGGTGGGGAGCTTCCTTTCCGAGCAGTCCGCAGAAGAATATGAGGTGAAGGGCGAAGCGCCGGGCGCAGGGCCATTCACCGCGGGAGTAGTGATGTTTATTTCGTTTATCCTCGCGTCGTTTATCCCAATTGTGCCGTATCTTCTTTTTAGTATTACCACAGCGCTGTGGTGTTCTATAGGATTCTCTCTCGTCGCGCTTTTGATCGTCGGCATGATCAGCGCCAAGATCGTGAAGGTAAACATGCTGAGCCACGCTTTGAAAATGATGTTGCTCGGTGGCGCGGCGATCGTAATCGGTGTCATCGTCGGGATTTTTGTGAAGGCGGGGTAGAACGGGATGTAAGGATAAAAAAAGGGCGGAGTCGGAATATTATCCGACTTCGCCCTTTT
Organism: uncultured bacterium; assembly: GCA_963807165.1. GTDB lineage: Bacteria > Patescibacteriota > Minisyncoccia > UBA6257 > 2-01-FULL-56-20 > JAKAGE01. The sequence goes on from CAWDZM010000001.1 coordinate 629,196, forward strand.
GGTTTTCTAGTAGTGGGATCAAATCGTGCAGACGTGCGATAAAAGAATCGGCGTTTGCTCGGAGAGAATCTTCGGATGACTCAAAACATCCGGGAATCCCAACGGTTTTCATGCCGAGCGCCTTAGCGGTTACAATCGCTTTTGTGGTGCTCCCTACGTATAATCTGGCACACGTTGGGATATAGGAAAATGCGGAAAGAAGCCTTTCCCTATTGCTGTTATACCCGCCCGCTTCAACATGATCAATGAGAGTAGCGATACTCATCCGCTTGATGTTATGAAACATTTTTTCCGGAGGTGTTCCGCTCACGAGAGCGGTCATGATCCGGAGATCGTGACAGTAGGCGAGTGCCTCCCTTGCGCCATCTCGCAGCTCGAGATCATCAAGGTGTTCCAAGAAGTATTGCTCGTAAATCACATACGGCTGTAGCCAATTGGCCCTCTTTGGTATCCCATGGTTTCGGCAAAAAGCGGAAAAGCTTATGGAAATTTCCGCAAGAAATACCGCAAGAGTAGGAGGTTCCACTTCGTAGTACTCGAACGTTGCGCGCATTGCTTGATAGGCATGGTCGAGGCTATTGGCAACCAACGTCCCATCCCAGTTGCATATCACGGCCTTCGGTAATGGCATGGCTGCTCCTTTCTAAACCTCTGTTGCTGTGGGTAGCCTAGTACATCCGAAGCTAAACTACAAGATTATTTCCTTACAATATCCCGTGGAGCGGCCAGGTGATGGCCTCGAGTATTTTTAAAAGGAACGGGCGCTGTATCCACTCCTCTTTTATTGTGAGTTTTGAATGGAGAAGATCTTCTTCGAATTGATGTTTTAACTCGGCGATAAAATCTGGGTTGGAGCTTTTTATATTTCCTTCAAAGTTAAGGAGCAGGCTAAGATTGTCGATATTCGCGCTCCCGACGCTTGCCCACGTATCATCAATGATTCCGGTTTTCGCGTGGAGGATTCTTTTTTCGTCATAGCGATATATTTTAATGCCCACGTGGAGTGCGAGGAGGACATACGATCCGCTCGCGATCTGGGCGCTGCGTACGTCCGAAGATCCGGGAATAAGAATACGGACATCAACGCCACGCAGGGCGGCGCGTTGGAGCGCGGTAAAAAGCAGAACGCTTGGCACGAAATACGGCGTGGTCAAATAGATATATTTTTTTGCCTTGCGTATCGTGCGGCGGAGATCGTGATAGATATAGCGGCCGTGCAAACGCGGCGCATTGGCGAGGAATAAAAATCCATCCTCTGTTCTAAACGCCGGTTTATGTTTAAAAATTTTATTGCGCGGCGCAGTGACCCACATCTGATCGAAGCTCTTTTGCAGTTCCGCCACCACGCGCCCAGTCACCCGCACATTGGTATCGCGCCAGTTCGCCATGCGCCCGTCAATCCCCACACCTCCTGTATGGGCGATGGCTCCGTCTACCAACAGGATCTTCCGGTGATCGCGTAAGAACCACGAGAAGACATTGCCAATGCGCCACGGCTGGATCGGATTGAAAAACTTTATCGCGGCGCCGGCAGCCGTGAGTGCGTGCTCACTCTTTGAATTCAGAAAGCCATAGCTTCCCACCGCGTCGCACAGGATCCGTACACGCACGCCCTCGCCGATCTTTTCCTTTATTACCTCGAAAAATCGTTGCCCCACCGCGTCGTCCTCAAAAATATATTGCTCAATGTCGATATATTTTCGCGCGAGGGCACAATCCGCAAACATGGATTCCCACGCATCCGCGGAATGTATATAAAATTTCCAGGTGGTGTCTGTCATGAGATGCTCTTTATGATAAGCTTAGCACCAACTTGCCAAAGCTGTTCGTTTTTGAAAGACTGGAGAGAGAACATCGCAAAGGAGGTTGATATGGAATATCCCGATGGAGAAAAGCGCAGGCGCGATATTCCAGCGGTCGCATTAAGCGCGGCCGATTACGAGGAAATGTCTGCTATAAAAGGGATGGCTTTTGAGTGCGTCGACTGGGTAAAACACAACAAGAACCGATTAGAAACGACTTTGCCGTTGATTGAGGAGGCTCTTCGGCTGAAGATTTTCGACAATTGGCTACCGGTCCGCTCGGTCATTAATAATCTGACCGACAAGAATGTGGTCAATGATATTACCGAAGCGGTTCCTCCGGAAAGCACCTTCTTTGATAAGCCTGCCAGGGTTCTTGATATCGTCGTTGTTCTGAACTATTGGAAGGGGAGGGGATTTTTAAGAGATCAGGATCAGTTTGTCTATGCCTTCAATGTTTTGAGCGACGCCCTAGAAGAAGATATTCGGTTCCTCGCAACGAAACAAGATTGAAAATACGGCAGACCCCCGTCCTCAAAGGCCATCTCTCGCGAGACGGCCTCTTTTTTATTACTTTATTTGATTCTCATAGATGCCAGTGACGAGTAGCCATGCGCCGGAAATAAGAAAAGCAAAGGTGAGCACGATACCTACAGAGGCTATATAAAGTCCGGCAATGTATCCCGATATAAGCAGGATAGAGCCGACTATCTGAGCTACGTAGCACGAGGTGCCCGCGATAAAGCGGCCAGTCCTGAGCCCCACCGAGCTTTTGCCAAGCTTTTTGGCCTGGATATATTTCCGAATGTACGTGAGCACCGCAAAGAGCGCGAAGAACAGCCACTCAGCGCCGATCCATTGATAGCTTTGATTGGCGATGAGCGCGAACGCGCAGATCATAAAGACGGCGCCGAAGCCGGTCAGCGTCGCCACGGCGCGATTCTTATGCGTCGCATCCTGGCTGATGATCGAAAGATTGATGGACATGGCGATGAATACCAATCCCGCGAGCGCCGCGGCGCCGTCTCCTATCATGACGAAAAAGTCGTACCATTGGCTGATGCCCATTGCACTATAATACTAAAAAGAAAATGAATTGGCTACGGGCGGAGGAGCGCTAAGCATAATAGCTCATTAGGAGTATAATTAATTCCATCATAACAATATGATCATAAGAGGAAATTTTATCGGTGCGGCAATCGTTTCAATAATTTACACAGTCTATATTTTATGGAAACCTCTTGCCTCGCGTCCGCAAGAAATAATCGCGTTGGTGAATTACGCCCGAAATGTACGACAAAAAATTGAAAGAGTATAAGGCAAAACAGTCTGATCTTTTGCAGCAAATGAACGATCACAGCCTAGCCGATCAAGAATATCATTTGACCGCAAGCAGGCTTCTAAGCATCTGTAAACGCGCTTTTGAGATATTTGAAAGTTCTGAACCCGCCGAAAAACGCGTTTTCTTGAATTTCATACTTCAGAACTCGACATTAAACGCTAGGAAGCCAGTGTTTATGCTGAAACCCGTGTTCCAAGGCATCGTAAAAGCGCACGATGACCACAAATGTATTTCCCGTTAGGGGTATCCTCAATAAATCCCATAAAATCTATCTAAAAATCGCCGGGTGCCTCAGTATACGACGTTAGAACCTGCTTGAGGGGATAGGGATGATCAAGAAATCTCCTACGCCATCCCACATATTCCTACTTCACTTCATGCTCATCTGGCGTAAGCTTCACGAGGCCAAATTTTGCAGAAGCAGCCTTATGATTAAATCCATCAACAGCTTCCGTAAAATTATGTCCCGATCCGTAAATCAAGGGAATTACTCGTTGTGTCGATTTGTCTTGATTTATGATACCAAGAGCCGCGTCTTCTCTGAGACGATGTCGATATTCTGGCTTATATTCTTTATCGGGAATAGAAGCTATTCTTTCCTTAAACGAGAAAGGTGCATCCGTTTTGTCGCGCGCCGCCTGATCCTCTGCGGGCAGTAGATTTATTTTACCTTCGGCATATAACTTTTCCGCGGCTCCCCATGCGTATATATTATCCCCGCGGATGAGTTCGTCTTCTCCTAATTTTTCAGCTTGGAGTTTAATGTTCTCGATCAGCTGAGGTATATTGTCTTTCGCGTGTTTTTCAAATGTCTTTTGGTATTGTTCGTCTGCATGGCCTGTTTTTTGAAAATTTTGGTATTCCCCTTTTATTTTAAGGTATTCTCTTTCAAGCTCGCATTTGTCCGAATAAAGAGTTTGGGCAACTATCCCTTCGCCAAGAACATCTCTCATCCCAGGTCCGTCATCGTCCGATGAGGAATTCGCCATTTCTAGGCTAGAGGCTAACACGTCATTTTGGAATTTTGCCCGATTTTCTGTTACATGTGTTTTCACCTCATCAAGATCCCCCCTTTTTTCTTCCGGCGTTTGTCCTTCAACGTAGACCGTATCGGTTACACCTTTTTCCTTGAGATATAATAGGAGCTTTTCTATATTTTTTTGTGATGTGATAACTCGCTTTAATTCTGTCGGGGAAGTAGTTTCGATTAGCCTTCCAGGCAAATGAGTTTGTCCAATATGTAATATGGTCTTCTCTCCGCCGGGAACTTGTTGTTCAATCTGAAATTTCATTGCCAAATTCTCAAGAGGAAGTCCCTCGTGTTTTAACACTTCCATCGTAGCCTCAGTGACTTGTTTATCGTGTTCTACGCTTCGCTCTATTCCCATTCCCGCACCAAAAATAGCTATCGCTAAAGCCATCACTCGCGCAGCTTTTGATTTGTAGACCGATTCAAAACGGCTCTTTTGAGATGTTTGTGGTTCGCTCTCGGCAGATGCCGTGGGGTCGGATTCAAATCTATTCATATGTGCATTATATCTGCGTTGCTTAGAAATTGTCTATGCTCAAAATTTCTTCACGCACTACAGGTTCTATTTCCCGTTAGGGGTATCTTCTGTAGGTCCTATAATATCTATCTAAAAATCGCCGGGTGCCTTAGCATCACGATGTCAGAACCTGTTTGGCGCGAAGATAAAAAAGCGGCCCAGATCGCTTAGTGCAATCTGGGCCCTTAGGTGTTGAAGGAATCGTCTTAGTCCACTAGAATCTCCAGAAAGCGCAATCGCTTCCTGCGAAGGGCGTACTTGATGGCATTGCCACGCCGGTCGACAGTAATGTCCGCCAGCGTGCTTTCCCTGACTTGATTTTCAAACCTTATGAATTAATGTAAGCTGAAGCCATGGGAAAAAGATTCGAGCAGCCATACGGCGAGGAAGAAGCCGCTATTGAGGCGGAGAGAATAAAGGATCTGGTTGGAAAATCAGGAACGAACAATGATTATTCCATGGCTCACGAGCTCATCGAAAGCGAGCGACAGAAAGAGCGAACGGAATTATTTGAAAAAAAGACGTTGGCAGTATTTGATACCTATCGCAAAATTCTTGAAAGCCTTGATTCAAATGAAATTAAGGACATCAGCCTCGCCTCGATAGGGTGGGAGCATCTTGGACAATATAGACAGCGCGAAAAGAAAAAGGATGGATCGAATAGCGATTTTTGGATGCGCTCGATAATCGGAACCTCCGAGAGATTTGAAACCGATGAATTGGGAAATTCCCATTTTCTTTCCCCGGAAGAAAAAGATGGATATATAAGATTTGATTATCGCAGTTCCAGCGATGGAGGTGATGATCTTTACGAGGAACAGCCAGGGAAATGGATTACCCATGAGGGATTTCGTCATGAATCTAAAGAATATCTTCGAAACGATTTAAGTCCAAAAGTTCGGCAGGAAAGAATATTCCATCTCTACGATCGCTTAACAAGCCTCGATACAATCGGCGTTTTTAATTATCATAACGAAGAAAGTGTTATAGATATTACCTCCCCGGAGATCACGAAATTTATTACGGATTATAGCGATGTTCTTAAAAAAATTGAAGGAGTTAAAGATCGACAGATAGGGCATGATAGGCAGATGAAGCTGATCGATAATCTTGAACACAGGAGAAAACAGCTCCATGATGAAGCTGCCGAGGAATTACAGAGGGAAATGGAAAAGGATGGCGTTTTGATCGGGATAGAAAACGCTCGCCATTTATTAGCTCTTGTTTTTGAGATGAAGAAAAATCTACTCGAGGGCAATGAATTTGATATTTCATATACAAGCGAAGAGGACACGGGAGGAGCTTCAGAAAAAAATTAAGGAAACATTCGGCTTTGAATCCGAAGTAAAATTATATATATTGCCAGGTGGAATGCACGAACTAGATGCAGATTCATTATAGCGAGAGCGACGCAGAAGAAATTACCTTTCAAAATACTCGTTACTCTCTAATCGTGGATATTCCCGAAGGTAATCTTGTTACGCACAGAGAAATAGCAGAATTTATATCCTCTTATTTTGAAGGATTGAAATAAAGGTTCTATTTCCCGTTAGGGGTACCTTCTGCACGCCCTATTAAACCTATCGAAAAATCGCCGGGTGCCTAACGGGAATCGGACCCGTATTGCTACTGCCACAGAGTAGAGCTTTACCATTAAGCTATAGGCACCATCATCTACTGATCTGCTATTTCTATATTATGAACGTGTTTCAGGAAATGGCAATTGTGGCATAACCACATCAGATTTTCGATGTTGTTATGCCTTCGGTTCTCATCAATATGATGGACAAGGAGTACTCGAAAATCGTCAGTTCCGCAGTTACTGCATACCGCCGGGATGTCGCTTCGTATCATGATATTTCGATACGCATTTTCGCCATGTCGCCAGCCCGGATGCTGTTCTCCGATAATCACGTTCTTGTTCTTCCATATCGCGAGGCAGGATTTATCACAGAAGAACGTTTGGCTCTTTGAATGTTTAAAGTGCTTCGGAGTGCGATAGACCAACTTGCCGCACGCTGCGCATTTTACTTCGATCCCATTTTTCTGTCCTTTAAACTGACATATTCTTGAACAGAATTTCCCCCAGCCCATTTTTAAATGGCGGGGTTTTGCGTAAAACGATCGCGAGCAAATTTGGCAATTTACATACGGCATTGCGCATATTTTATCGCGCTCATGTTCAAATGTAAACCCTTCGTTTTGATACAAACCGTCGCCTTTCCATTAGAAACATTTAATTTGCCTCACAGATTGTAGCGTTATCCTTTCCTTTTTGCAACCAGGTTTTGGGAGTATGATTATGGCATGGTGTAACACTCTTTGCGGAATCGACCAGCAACATTAATCAGCTAATCTATGTACTCCAATGAATTATTCAGCCATACAAAAGGAAGACCCGCAGATATACGAGATTATTAAAAGGGAAGAGCAGCGGCAAAAGGAGGGCATCGAATTGATCGCGAGCGAGAACTACGTTTCGACCGCAGTGCTGACCGCGATGGGTTCCATCCTTACCAATAAATATAGTGAGGGATACCCGGGCAAGCGTTACTACGGGGGCAACGAAATAATCGATCAGGTGGAAAACTTGGCGATCGAGCGCGCAAAAGAATTATTCGGTGCGGAGCATGTGAACGTCCAGCCGCTCTCCGGTTCGCCGGCAAACCTTGCGGTGTACATGGCGCTCTTACAGCCTGGCGATAAAGTTTTGGGATTTTCTTTGGATCAAGGCGGCCATCTTTCACACGGACATCCGCTGAACTTTTCCGGAAAGCTGTACACGATCATTCCGTATTTTGTTGATAAGAAAACTGAGCTCATTGATATGGATGAAGTGGAGGCGATCGCGATGCGTGAGAAACCAAAGATGATCTTAGCTGGATTTTCTGCGTATTCGCGCTCGATGGACTGGGCGCGCTTCCGCGCGATCGCGGACAAGTGCGGCGCGTATTTGTTCGCTGACATCGCGCACATCGCCGGGCTTGTGGCGGGGAAGCAGCTCGAGAATCCGATCCCGTTCTGCGACGTCGTCTCGACGACCACGCACAAGACCTTGCGCGGGCCGCGCGGTGCGATGATCATGTGCCGCGAGCAGTTCGCGTCCGCGATCGACAAGGCGGTGTTCCCGGGTGTGCAGGGCGGTCCGCATGATCACATCAACGCGGCGAAAGCGATCGCATACGGCGAGGCGCTCAAGCCGGAGTTTGCGGAGTACTCGAAGGCCGTGATCGCAAATGCGCGGGCACTCGCCGGAGCGTTGCAAGAAAAGGGCTATCGCATCATCTCCGGCGGCACGGACAATCACTTAATGCTCGTGGATGTTTTTGGCAGCAAGGGCATTACCGGCAAAGAAGCAGAGAAGGCGCTGGAGAAAGTGGGTATCTCGATCAATAAGAATATGATTCCGTTTGATCCGCGCAAGCCGCTCGATCCATCGGGCGTGCGCCTCGGAACGCCCGCGCTCACCACGCGCGGATGCGGCGTGGCCGATATGAAGACCGTTGTCGACTTGATTGACGAGACGCTTGCGCACCGGGAGGACGACGCGGCGCTCGCGGCAATCCACGAAAAGGTGAAAACATTCTCACTGCGATTTCCGGTGCCGGGCATCGAATAGCGCTCAAAAAATATTTCCGCATGGCAACTTCTCACCGTGCAAAGATAGCCCATTTAAAAAAGAGCGATCCGGTGTTAAAAATTATCATCGAGGGGATCACGCTGCGCGAGATCACTGCCACTCGAGAGCCGTTCGAAGCGCTTGTAGAAGCAATCGTGAGTCAGCAACTTTCGGTCAAAGCGGCCGACACGATCTTTGCGCGGTTCGTCGCGCTCACGCCGGGAAAGAAATTTCCGATGCCGCGTGAGATTTTGAAAATGCGGACGGCAAAGATGCGCACGTGTGGGCTGTCGCGCATGAAGGTGAGTTTTATGAAAGATCTCGCAAAGAAAACATTGGATGGCACGCTCGATTTTAAGCGCATGGATAAGATGAGTGACGAGGAGGTGATCGAACATTTGGTGAGCGTGAAGGGGATCGGGCGGTGGACCGCGGAGATGTTCCTGATTTTTTCACTCCAGCGCGACGACGTGTTTTCGTACGGCGACCTCGGCCTGCGGAACGCGCTCCAGCGTATATATAAAATAAAGCATCCGCCGACGCCCGCGCAGGCGGAGAAGATCACCGCCAAGTGGCAGCCGCACCGCAGTTTGGGGTCGCGCTATCTGTGGGCGAGTTTGGATAATAAATAGAGCGTGTCGCGGTGGCGCATAGCCCGCGGCGGTTGCCGGACGGGCCGTTTTGCGGCACAATACTCAAGATATGATCATCGACGGAAAGACCATCGCGAGCGATATTATAGAGCGGTTGCGCGCCCTGCCAAAAACTGGGAAGTTTTTTGCCGCGATACTTGTGGGAGACGATTCGGCCTCACTTAATTTTTTAAAGCAAAAAGAGCGCGTGGCGCGCGAGCTTGGCATCGAGTTCCGCCTGCATCAGCTTCCACTTGATATTACGACTGACGTGCTCCGTGCGGAGATCGGCCGGCTCGCCGAGCCGAAGACGTGCGGTGCGTTCATCGTGCAGTTGCCACTCCCGGAAAAGATCAATCGGTATTATGCGTTGAATGCAATACCGAAAGAGAAGGATGTTGATTGCCTCAGCGAGGCGGCGCTTGGTGCATTCTACACAGAGCGTGGAAAGATTGCGCCGCCGTCGGTCGCCACCGTTGAGGAAATTTTAAAGAGGCACTATGGAGATATCGCAAAGAACCCGGGCGCGTTGCGTGAATTGAAAGCGGTCGTCATCGGCGCAGGATTTTTGATTGGTAAGCCGGTAGGATTCTGGCTACAAAATCGCGTAGCAGAACTGGTGGTACTCGATGCGAATGTAAAGAACATCCATGACAAGCTGAGTGATGCTGATATCGTGATCGCCGGCGCCGGCCACGCCGGACTCTTTAATGCGCAACACCTTAAATCCGGCGCTGTCGTGATCGACTTCGGTTTTAATCGCGCCGCCGACGGAAAAAATATCGGCGACTTTGATTCCGCTGGCGCGGAAGAAGAAAACATTCACTATACTAAAACCCCCGGTGGCACTGGCCCGGTCCTCGTTGCAAAGCTCTACGAGAATTTCTATACGCTGAATAGTTGACGAGCAGCAGCGGTCAGGGTATAAAGTGAGCGGAGGGTTAGATATGGATGAGCCCGTCAATAGTGCCCCGTGTACCTTTCTCTTAACTGTGGATCTGGGAGATTTATGTGAAGATTCCGGCGCGAGGGAGCGCCTTTCTGAACATCTCTCTCTGTGTGAATTCTGTAGGAACGCCCTTGGTCAATTGAGCCGTGCGGAATCTCTCGCATCGAGGGAGTTGGCCGTGGCGTTAAGCAAGACACCATGCCAGCCGTGCAAATAACTACATGCGCTGTCCCGTTAACGCGGGTCGGCGCATTTTTTTGTTTGTGCGCGCTGAGGGAGTTGAACCCCCGACCCACTCGGTGTAAACGAGTTGCTCTACCGCTGAGCTAAGCGCGCTAATTGAATGATAGTAGCGAAAATAGCTACGCTTTGCAATCCGGCATCATAAAAATGGTTATCCCCATTTTTGTAAATAACTAAATGTGTTTATACTAAAAATAGCAGGAAATGATTTACACCTTACTGACTCTGGCGGAGTTACCAAGGTCATGATTCGAGAGCGCAATTTCTCGAAGACAGTATCAAATAGTGTCATGGGGGCGCGAGGAGTTATGATAGACATCTTCCGCGATTATGAATGTGATGGTGGCTGCGGGATATGACTACCCGTCCCGGCACAACGAGCTATTCAACTTTGCCGAAAAGGGCAAAGCGCGGCGAGGCATCGCTTGTAGCGGCGATTGCCAGGAATGTTGGATAAATCACGGACGCTGCGTAGCTCTCACTGTGGCTAAAAGCATCGAGAACAAAATCTGTATCCTCAAAGGTTTATGCATTACATCCCCCGCGAATCACAGGTTTAAAGCCCCGATTATTCGCGGGCTCTTTTTTATTTTGTCGGGATGCAGGGAATTGAACCCTGTCTAACTGCTCCCAAAGCAGTCGTACTACCGGTATACGACATCCCGTTTATATTGGATCGGCACAGTGCGCGCCAAGTGAGCCTCTTTAAAGTATCCTACTTTTGGTTTAGAATCAATGCGTCGAACGATATCGTTCGATTTGCCCTGGTAGTTCAATGGATAGAACAGAGCTCTTCTAAGGCTTTGATGTAGGTTCGATTCCTACCCGGGGCACAACGCAGTGAGACCAGACCGAGCCGGTAAATGCTACGTTTTTCGAGATGAGTCCAGGTCGTCCCGCCTGTACATCGGACTGGCAACGGACTTCGAGACACTCTTCGTTGATTTGTTATAATATAAAATATGAACGAGAGCGACAGTCCCCAGTCGCAACCCGGCGGAACGCAAGTTCCGAATGCGCCCGGCAGGGCAGGATCAGCTATCCGTGTCTTCGTGTTTTTAGTTTCAATTCTAGTAGTTGGTTTTATAAACGGAATTTTTAGCCGTTGGCTTTTAGGCTACTTTCCGCTCGCCGTGCTTATTGGATTCGGGCCGTTGATATATGTCCTTGCGGAAGCTGTCGGTGCGGCATTTATCGTAAGAGGACTTCTGGCAGCGATTCGTCCGCAGTTAAAAATTTCAAAGATTTATCTCTGGATTGCGATTGTCGTATTCGCCGTAATACAACTCTATATGATATTTTTTGTCCCCGATGCCTATTTTGATACCTCTTCATATATCGGTGACTCTGTAGCTCATTCGCAGATCGTTCTCAATCCCACGACCCCGGTTCTCGTTGATGGCAGAAATTTAGAGCTCGACGGCATCCATGCGGACGGAGATCAGGTTATCTGGTCTTCCCATAACCTCAATTCCGACGTTGATGATCTGTCGCTATTTTCTGTGGATCTTTCTTCGATGACCGGCGAGTCGCTCAGTGTGGCCAATCTTTCGCATGCACAAGGTTATCTCTCCCGACAGGATACTGGCGGGGAGGACACGATCGTAAATGGACAAATTTACTATATCGATGACGGGACGCTTTATCATTACGATCCTTCGTCCACGAAATCCACAAAAGTGGGAAGCGGCGTAGTGACCATCTATGGCTTCGATCCGGCGAGTAATTTATTAATTTTGGGGAGCGGAAGCGTGGTGCCTAGTGATTTAGGCGGAAATTATAAGGTAACCCAGAGCAATGGTATCCCCGATACTTCTTATAACGTGGTATCGGGAGCTCAAGGAAGCATACCGTTTCCATCAAGTACTTTGGACATGACGAAGATCATCGCGGAAAACAAACCGCCATTTGTCCAAGGCTCCTATATTTATTATCTCACTCAATTCCAGCAGATCGCTCGGTATAACCTGGACACTAATACGAATGAGTTGCTGAACATTGTTCCCCCGAGAGACGTCACGACGGGACACGCTCTCGGTCCGATTTCTCTCGTCGCTGCAAACGATCGCTATCTTGCTTATTATTATTGGCCGCAAGATTCCAATGGGTTGGGCCGCGAGGACTATCCGGCGCTGGGCATATATGACTTACAGCAGATGAAGATTGTTTTTGACGAAGATTTCGGTAGTAGGGCCAGCGGAATTGTTGGAAAGTTTTTAGGAAATGATTTTTATTATTCGCAGGAGGCTCTTGGAAATAATGATATTACAATCCGCGACCTTAATTTGTCCTCCATGCAAGATGTTCCAGTGGTTTCTCTTTCCGATATCGTTGGCGGTATAGCGACGCCTGGATGGGATATTGGAGATGGTTATGTTGTGTACGCACAACGGCAACCTTCGAACACGGCGGATGATTTTGGCGGTGAATTATATTTCCAAAAAGTAACACTCAGCTCTAGTACAAGCCAATCTTAGAGCCGAGGTCCGAGTGCAAGCCGCGACCGAGGTGCTTTAAGAAATTAGGGAAAGACGGTTCTGTGCGGTCTTCCGAGATGTCCGTTGGGCTTGCCAAATACGGCGCTGTTCATATTTCGATTCCTACCCGGGGCACGACCGTTCATAAAATATTCATACAAGTCTCTGTATGATGAGTTGTAAATATTTAAAAAGGTCGGCAGCAAGATAATCAAAACTATCATGCTTATTACCATCGCCGTCATCCTGCTTGTGTTGTGGATCTTGGGGCTTGTGACCAATTACACGATTGGAGGATTTATTTATATCCTTCTCGTGGCAGCAATCATATTATTCCTTGTAAGGATCATCCGCGGAGAAAATCCGGTAAAATAGTGCCGCGAGAGAGAATCGAACTCACTTAACTCGCTCTTCAGGCGAGGGCTTTACCATTAAGCTATCGCGGCATTTTTTGATGCAATAATGCATCATAGGTAAGAGCGCTTTCTATCTTATCCCGTTTTCTCCTCAAAAACAAGACTTTTGGATTATGATACATAGCGGTAATAATCTTTTTTGAATCACCCTTAGTATATTCAAGATTGAGAACGCCTGCGCCTTTGTGAACGAATCCATGTACTCCAAAGAAATCTGTATTTCTCTCTTTGAGCCAATAGATAAAATCTGGGCTTGCTGATGCGAAGGTCAACTTGAAGCCAAAGCTGCTAGGCCATCTTTTATCCCAAAATGTATAGAATGAGCCATCTCCATCAAAGAGACCACGCAAAAAATCAGAGAAAAACTCTTCGGGGACAGATATGCTTTGGATTGTTTTGGATTTCGCTGACGTAATTCCTATCTCATTGAGAAATTTATAAAATACTTTATCTCCGAAATTAACGGAATAATATTTTTTTTCGAGCGAACCACCATTACGGGTCTTGTAAACAGTGGTATCAATTTTTAGCGCTTGTTTGAAATGCTCGACCATATCAAGGTCTTTTGAGACGAAATAAATGTGCCGTCCATCTTTTGATAGGCAACCATCAGAAGCGATCAATCCAATTGCATAAGCGAGATCGCAAGACCATACTCGGCAAACTTTTTCTTGAAGTGCATAACGCATGCGACCATCTTAACAGAGCATGATTAAAAAAATATTAAAAACCCCATCTATCGGATGGAGTTTTTAAAGTGGTTGTCGTATGAAGATTATTTCTTTGTCTTCAGCGTAATGCGCTTCTCTTCCTGCTTGACGGTGTCGATGACGAATGGATAGCTTTCGCCGACGGTCAGCGCTTTCTTCATCTCGTCCTGGCCGCCGAATTCGGAGATGTGCACCATGCCCTGGAGGTCACCATCGAGCGCAACGACCGCGCCGAACGGATTAAACTTATATACCTTGCCCTGCACGGTCGCGCCGGGCGTAAAGAGGCTACCGACTTTGACCCACGGATCTTCTTTGAGCGCCTTGAGCGAAAGGAAGACGCGGCCTTCTTTGATGTCAATGATCTTTGCCTTGAGCGGATCGTTCACCTTAACGAGCTCCTTCGGGTTGTCGATCAACTTGTAATCGAGCTCGGAGATGTGGATCATGCCCTCGATCTGCGGGTTGTCGGTAAAGCGTACGAACACGCCGAAGTCTGCGGTGCCGGATACCATACAATCGACGACCTGGCCTATCGTGTAGGCATTGAGTAATTCCTTCACGTTTGCGGAAAGCACTTCGCGCTCGGAGACAATCACTTTATTCGTGCGCGAGTTGACGTCGATGATCTTGACATTCAATTCCTGGCCGACGAATTTTTTGAGCTCCTCGCCGATCTTGATGCGATCACCATCCGGAACCTTTGGATAATGTTCGAGCGAGAGCTGGGATACCGGGAGGAACGCTTTCAGATCTTCTGCGACGATGGTCATAAGCCCGCCCGCATTTGCGCCGACGATCTTTGCCTTGATGACTTCTCCTGATTCGGAAAGTTCCTTGGCGAGCTGCCAGAGCTTCTGCTTGCCGGCTTCGGAGAGCGAAAGTTCGATACAGCCATCTTCGCCATCGAGCGCAACAATCTTTGCTTGGAGGGAATCGCCGGGCTTGAGGGTGCGGAGCGCTTCGCGCGCGTTCGCGATCTCGGCGCCGAACACGATGCCGGTGCCAAAGCGGCCCATGTCAAAAAAAGCTTTGCGTGGAAGCCGCTTGATGAGCGTGGCCTCTACGACACTGCCTTCCTTCGGCCAATCGGTGGTGGATATCTCGGTTTTCAGCGCTTGCGCGACTGCGGTCGCTTTTGGTTCTTCGGTTTGTGGCATGAGGATGATTATATCAGCGTTTCCCGCTTTTGCAAGTCCTGTGCGTGCTTTTGAAAGGACGGCGTTCCGTTCTGCTGAACGGCCGCCTTGGCTCTCAGCGCCTTCGCGCTTCCGAGACACCTTTCAAAAGCACGCACAGGACTTGCAAAAGCGGGAACCTCCTTCATTTTGTGGATATAAAAATGACCCCCGAAAATCAGGGGTCACGCTTTGTTGATGCCGAATTTTCAGCAATTCATTACTATCATTTGAAGAGGAATTTCTCCCTTTGGAAGATCGGCAAGCCAATCGATCTCATAGAATGCATATTCTTTGCAGTTTCAATTCCGTGTCCCGTTTCTAGTGAGGCGATAGACGCCGTGCTTGAGATTTCCGCTTCCGAGATTGAGCCTATCTCCGGTAATCGGCAACTCTGGAAGCTCTATTATGAGGTGATAAATTCCTCTTCCGGTTTTTGATCCGGTAAGAATAGTTTCCATGTCGCGCTCCTTTCTGCTCTGATTGTTATATAAAGTTTAGAGTAATTTGGCAATATATGGGGTTCAGGTATTGTTGGATACCCCACCATTTTTCTACTGGAATTTTCTCTCAAACTTTGCTAAAATATATCCATATATGGTTATCAATTACTTTGGAAATGGCTGTTTTCGATTGCAGAGCGGGGAGACGTCGGTGCTCGTAAACCCGGAGAACAATCGCTTGAAAGCGGATGTGACGTTAAAGACTCTGACGGCCACGGCGGTGGATGCGGCAGCAGTCGGCGATGAACGGGTAGACGAAGTGGTCATCTCGTTCGCGGGCGAGTACGAAGAAAAAGAGATCGAGATATTGGGATTTCCGGTGCCGGAAGAATCGACGGATAAGTTTTTGAAGACGACGTACGCGGTATTGTGGGAGGGAATGAAGTTTGTATTCCTCGGACATCTTTCTAAACCGATGGATGCGACGCTGATGGAAGAATTTTCGGAACCGGATGTGTTGATCTTGCCGGTGGGTGGCGGACACTTTCTTGAGCCGGAAGTTGCGGCGAAGATCGCAAAACAGCTGGAAGCGCGAATCGTGATCCCGAGCTTCTATAAAGATCCTGCGGAATTTTTGAAGGCGTTCGGCAAAAAAGCGGAGGACGTGGATAAATTTGTCTTCAAGCAAAAAGACATTCTTGCGGACAAGGGTCGCGTAGTAATCCTCAAAGCAAACTAATGCTCGAAGAACTCCAGTCGTTGAGCGAAGATAAAAAGAAACAAGTGCTTATCGTCGCCACTATCATCATTATGGTCATCATCATTGGAGCATGGGCAGTCTATTTCAACGGTGTTATTATGGGAGCATCGCAGCTGGCGGCGGATCAAGCAACATCGACCGTGGCGGCAACCACGCCGACCACGACCCCGATCGCCATCACTACTCCAGCGCCTGCGGTAAGCGGTCCGAGTATGTGGCAAGATATAGAAGGCTGGTTCGGATCAATCGCAAATATTTTCAAAACGCCGTCGCAGTACACCATTCAACCACAGAGTAATTAATAGAGAATACTTTTACTATGCCAGACATGGAACCACAGGAAATAACCAAAGAGCTCGGCGATTCGTATCTTAGCTATGCGATGTCAGTGATCGTCGCGCGCGCATTGCCGGACGTCCGCGATGGTATGAAGCCGGTGCACCGCCGCGTTTTGTGGGCGATGTGGGATATGGGCGTTCTCTCCACTGCCAAGTTCCGCAAGTCCGCATACGTCGTCGGCGAAACGATGGCAAAATACCATCCGCATGGCGACTCCTCTATATATGACACGATGGTGCGCATGGCACAGGATTTTTCTCTGCGCTATCCGCTCGTGCGCGGGCAGGGGAACTTCGGTTCGGTGGACGGTGATCCGCCGGCCGCCATGCGTTATACGGAGGCCAAGCTCGCCGCGATCGCCAACGAGATGCTTTCGGATATTGAGAAGGATACGGTTGATTGGATCCCAAACTATGACGGCACGCGTAACGAGCCGACGGTGTTCCCGGCGCGGTTGCCAAATCTTCTTTTGAACGGCGCGCTCGGCATCGCGGTCGGCATGGCCACGAGCATCCCGCCGCATAACCTGAACGAGGTTGCTGACGCCATTTTATATTTAGCCGATCACGACGACGCAACGAGCGAGGACCTTTTGCAATTCATCAAAGGCCCGGACTTTCCGACGGGCGGCATTATCTATGACAACAAGGCGATCAAGGAGGCGTACGTTTCCGGGCGTGGCGGCGTCATCACGCGTGCCAAGACGGACATCGTGGAGAAAAAGAACAGCCGACAATTCGACATCGTCATTACGGAGATTCCGTATCAGGTCAACAAGTCCGAGCTTATCAAGACGATCGCGGAACTTGCGCAGGATAAGAAGATCGAGGGCATTCGTGATCTGCGCGATGAGTCCGACCGCGAGGGTATGCGCATCGTGATCGAATTGAAGAACGACGTTGCGCCGCAAAAGGTCTTGAACTGGCTCTTTAAGCACACTGACCTCGAAAAGAATTTCAACTTTAATATGATTGCGCTCGTGAACGGTATCGAGCCGCGTTTGCTGGATTTAAAAGACATCCTCGCCGAATACATCGCGCATCGCAAGGTGATTGTCACGCGCCGCACAAAGTTTGATCTCCGCAAGGCGGAGGAGCGTGCGCATATTTTGGAAGGGCTCGCCATCGCGCTCGACGCGATCGACAAGGTCATCGCGACCATCCGTAAGTCGGAAGACAAAGAAGTCGCCCACGTGAACTTGATGAAGAACTTCAAATTGAGCGCCCTGCAGGCGACTGCTATTTTGGAAATGCGATTGCAGACACTTGCGGCACTTGAGAGGATAAAGATCGAGACAGAGCTGAAGGAAAAGCATGCACTCATCGAAGAGCTTAAGTTGATATTAAAGAGTACGACGCGTATTTTAAAGATCATTAAAGATGAAGTGATGGAGTTGAAGAATAAATATGGCGACGAACGGCGCACGAAGGTCGTTGGCCGCGCAGTGGAATCCGTGAGCGATGAGGATCTCATCCCGGAAGAAGAAGCGATTGTGACGGTGAGTGGTGGCGGTTACATCAAGCGCTTGCCGCCGGGCACGTTCAAGACTCAGAAGCGTGGCGGAAAAGGATTGATCGGTTCCGAGGTTGCCGATGAGGATTTCCTCTCGCACTTCTTTAGCGCCAACACACACGATAATGTGCTGTTCTTTACCGATCGCGGCCGCGTTTTCCAGACGAAGGTCTACGAGATCCCGCAGGCGACACGCACTTCTAAAGGCCGCGCTATTCAGAACTTCCTCGAGCTGCCGTCCGAAGAGAACGTGAGCGCTATCGTTAGCTATTCGGCAAAGGGCGCGAAGGCTGAGGGCAAGACCGGCAAAAAATATTTAATGATGGTCACAAAGCAAGGCGTCATTAAAAAGACACCGCTCGAAGATTTTGAAAACATTCGCCGCAATGGCATCATCGCGCTCTCGCTCAAGAAGGGCGATCAGCTCAAGTGGGCGCGCCTGACGAGCGGTACGGAGCAGGCGGTGCTCGCCACGCGGCAGGGCCAGTCCATTCGCTTTGATGAGAAGCAGGTGCGTCCGATGGGTCGCACGGCGGCGGGCGTTCGCGCGATCAAATTAAAAAAACAGAACGATGAAGTGGCCGGCTTTGATATAATAAGAGGAGATGATGCGATGTTGCTGATCGTGATGGAGCACGGCTTCGCAAAGCAGACATCGCTCAAGGAATACAAAGTGCAGAGCCGCGGCGGATCGGGCATCAAGACGGCGGAGGTAACGCCGAAGACAGGAATGGTGGTGTCGGCGCATGTCGTCATGGAGGAAACAGAGATCTTCGCGCTGTCGGCAAAAGGACAGATGATCCGCACGGAACTTTCTACGGTGCGCAAGACGGGCCGTTCGGCGCAAGGCGTGCACATCATGGATCTCAAGAACGGTGATCGAGTTGCGGGAACGGTAGTTATCTAAATGCCAAAGAACCTTTCTCAAAAGCAGATTATTATCATTGCCGGAGCGGTGGTTTTGGTGCTCATCGGCGCTGTGGTGTTCTTTTTAAACATCCGCTCGAAGAGCGCGTCACAACAGACGCTCAATCTCACCATCTGGGGAACGGACGACAGCAAGGCATTCAACGATGTGATCCAAGCGTACGCCGGGCCTGGATCGGGAACGCAGTCGCAGATCAAGTATGTGCAAATCGCACCGGCGCAGTATCAGAGCAAACTGCTCGCGGCGCTTGCCGCCGGCACCGGCCCGGACGTCTTTGAGATTCCTAACCGTGATCTGGCGCAGTGGCAAAGTGTCGCCGCACCGATTCCTGCCACGCTCACGCCGACGTTCAGCACCGTGACGTTGCAAAATGATTTCCCGGATGTCGTTTCGCAAGACTTTGTTTCCAGCGCCGGCGCCGTCGGTGGCGGAAATATTTACGCATTGCCGCTTTCGATCGACACGCTCGCGATGATCTATAACAAAGATCTTTTTAATACTGCCGGCATCGCGACGGTGCCCTCGACGTGGGAAGGATTGCAGACAGACCTGCCAAAGCTTCGCGTTACGAACGCGCAGGGTCAGATCACGCAGGCCGCATTCGCGCTCGGCGGTTCGGAGGCGAGCATCGCGGACGCGCCGGATATCGTTTTCCTTTTGATGATGCAGAACGGCGCGCAGATGAACTCCGCCGACGGCTCGAGCGTGACGTTCGCGACGGGCGGCGATAATGGCGGAGCGAGCGGCACAGGCACGAACGGCGGCATCGGCTCTGCGGGTGCGGGCAGCATGGACACCGCCGGCCTCAATGCGTTCAACTATTATTTGCAGTTCGCGAACGCGACCGACCAGAACTATACGTGGAATGACGGCATGGGTGATGCGCTCGCCAACTTTACGCAAGGCAAAGTCGCCGCCATCTTTGATTACTCATCCGCGCTCGCATCCATCAAGGCTGCAGCCCCGTTCCTCAACTATGGCGTGGCGCCGATGCCACAGCCTGCGAACGCGATGGTGGCGGTCAACTACGCAAAATACAACGGACTGGCGGTTTCGCGGAACAGCACGCAGATCGCAGGCGCATGGAACTTCATCGTCAATTTGACGACGTCCGTCGCGGATGAGAATATATATACGAAGGACACGGGCGCCGCGCCGGCTCTGCGGTCGGCGATCGCGGCGGACGAGACGGATCCCGCGCTTTCGGTCTTCGCCACGCAGGCGCTCACCGCGCGTTCATGGCACGAATCAAACAGCGAGCAGATCGACGGCATCATGAACACCGCCATCCAAAATGTCCTGAACGGCGCGGCCGATTCCACCACCGCCCTCACCCAGGCGCAGACCGCAATGAATGCGATCGGGGATTGAGCGGAGCGGTAAATTAATATCACATTAAATGTTTCTAAAAAAGAACGCCGCGGCAATAGCACTCCTTCTCATCATCGGCTCGTCCGTGGTGTTCCCGCTCGTTGCGTCGGCATATACGACGCCGAATATTTGGGGGAATCCACCTGGATTCTGGGGTCCACTCGTCTCTTGTACCGGCAATTACCTGACGGGAGCTGGGGCAACTTCTGGCGCGACCCCTTGTACCAGTCTTTGTGATCTTATCAATACATTTATCAACCTTATCTATTTTGCAATATCGATTGCCCTCTTTATTATCGCGCCGGTAGCGTTTTTATGCGGCGGCGTGATGATTATGATCGCTGGCGCAAACCCCGGGATGTTGGAATCCGGCAAAAAGGTGCTTACCGGGGTAGTTGTTGGCATCCTCATTGTTCTATGCTCTTATCTTCTTGTCGCAACCGCCCTTAATGTATTAGGTATCACTCGCGTCGGGGGTTTTGGTGGTGCGACATGCACATCGCATTAAAACGTGATGAAAAAGATTTCATATTTTTTATTCTCCGCCATAGCTGCTCTCTTTTTATTAATCGCGCCGCTCGTCGCATTCGCACAGACTCAAATAATAATTAGTACCAGCGTGCCTGGGACATATGGACCCACCACAGGTGCGGGAGGTCCAGGCTCATTCATCGCAAATTTTTACCAATTCGCATTAATGATCGGTGGGGTACTTGCCTTTGGAGTTATTGTGTATGGAGGAATACGATATATGGCATCTGCGGGAAATCCTTCCGGGCAAAGCGACGCGAAAGAATGGATTGAGGCAGCACTGTTGGGGTTGTTATTACTGGTGGGCGTCTACTTTATTCTCAGCGTCATTAATCCACAACTACTCAATCTTAATTTGCCATCGCTTACTCCGATCAGTATATCGAATATCACGCCAGTGGGTGGAGGAGGGACTAATAGCGGCGGCGGAGGAACCGGAGGTTTCTCATTGGGTGGCAGCGGATTACCTTCTAATATTGCGGCCGCTGCGGCTGCAGCCCAAGCTAATAGCATGAGTTCAGCGAACGGGCCGGGCGGCGGCACCGTCGCATGCGCTTGGGCGGTGAATCAAGTTCTTTCTAGTACGGGTATTGCCCCGATCGACACCAATAACGTTCAGAGCATGGAAAATGCTTTGACGTCAGGCCGGGGGACGCTGGTTGACCCGTCGCAGGCGGTGGCTGGTGATATTGTTATTCAAGCGCAGGACGGTCATGTCGGCATTTGCATGAATAACGGCTGCACTCAAGTCATATCGAATTCATCATCACATGCGACGTTCACCTGGGTAAGTAATACAAGTTTTTCTCCATCGTATAGCGGTGGTCCTGGTCGTATTTATCAAGTTAATAAATAATAATATGAAAAAGTTTATCTGGATTATTGTCGCGGTGGTCGTCGTCAGCTTGATCGCATGGGCTATCTGGGCTGTTATGGTTACAAAAAATTCGCAGTCAACCAATTCAATTACATCACTGCCGCCAGTGCAGAGTCAGACTCAAAGCGGGGCGTCGGTTCCCGTCCAAAGCATTCCGCGTCCGCAAGATCCAGTGGTTGCTAAAAATTTTCTTAGCGATATACAAAATGCGGATCAGATTGCTCTTGGCGGTACCGTTATCGCATCTCCATATGCACTACAGATCTGGGGTGATGTAAACAAAGGAGGGGAGGCATTATTGGAACAATCATCATCAACGGGATGGAAATTAATTTCTCTTGGCGGCGGCGAATGGAGTGTCCTTGCGCTTGTACAGGAAGGCGTGCCAGTGGCAGCGGCAGAACAATTGGTCGCAGGCTTAACGAGCGGGTCATCAACGCCATCCATTGCTCCACCGATCGCTATCCCGCCCGGAAACACGATCAGTATAGGAACATCAAACGGAGTTGTGACGATGAATAATTTTTATAACCATGCGGATTATATCTCGCAAGACCAGCAGGCGGTGGTAGTTCAAGGATCCTCGACTTATAGTATTGTTTACAACATTCCAGATAGCAGCTTTACTTTAACCATCATCGGTTCTCCATTTGATATCGTGCGTCAAGTGATGGAAACTGTATTTTTGAATTCACTGGGGATATCACAACAAGATGCTTGTAAGTTGCTTGTATCCGAAAACGTCCCGGGCGACTCTTCTAATCAATATGCAGGCCAAACATTCCGGTTGAGCTTCTGCAGCTCTGCGGTACAGTAATACGACCTTATTTGCTATAATGAATACAATGAAAAAGATGGTCGGAAGAATAGGGCTTATGGGAGGCATCGCCGCCTTTTTTCTCTTTCTAGAAACATCCTTCGTAAAAGCGCAGACCCTCACCGATCCGCTCGGTGGCAAGGAAACTTTTATTAGTGTGGCAAATGATATCGCGCATTTTCTTCTCTACGACATTGCTATCCCGCTTTCGGTCATTATGGTGCTGGTCGGCGCTTTTCAATTTATAACGGGGGGAGGGGATCCGGCGAAGATCTCCGAGGCAAGGAAAACAATATTATATGCGGCAATTGGGCTTGGGGTCGCCCTTATCGCAGGAGGGATCACCTCGCTCATCAAAAGCATTCTTCCAAACGGTTCATAATAAACGTGGTATTTTAAGGCAAAATATGAGACACTGGATAGTAATAAAGGGTCGAAACAAATCTTTTAACTGATTATGAGCACTATCAAAAAGTTTTTTGTGTCATCGCCGGTTTTTGGAACGTTAGCATTATGGGGAATACACGCCTCGGTGGTTTTGGCGCAAACCTCCGGTGCTACGTCTCCTATCACCGATGAAACAGACCTTCAGCAGCTCATGTGTAATATCATTGATTGGTTTTTCTGGGTCATCATTATTATCTCGGTGATTATGGTGCTGGTTGCAGCATTCGATTACATCACTGCCGGGGATGATACCGAAAAGATCTCGCTTGGGCGCAAACGCCTGACGTACGCAGCGGTAGGGATTGCTGTTGCGTTATTGGCAGCCGGATTCCCTAAAATTGTTGCAAGCGTTTTCCCAAATACGGTAAACGCGGAAGTTTCTTGCCTGGGTTAAGCGCGGTGTGCTAACATTCTTAAGTACCTAAGAAAGGTCGAAAAACCCTCTTAACAATTCATTAGATCATGAAAAAATTAATCAATGTAGCAAAGGAATTCAGCCCCTCGATCATCGCGTTAGTGATGGCAGTGCCGGCATTTGCCTTTGCGCAGCTTAGCGCGCCGCCGAGCGGTGGCGGAGTAACTCCGGTCAGTGTTCCGCAGGGGAACATCAGTAGTTTGTCGGGAGTCCTTCAGCTCCTTTGTAACGTTTTCGGTTGGGCGTTCTACTTCCTCATCGTGCTTGCCGTCATCTTTGTTCTTTACGCGGCATTCAAGTATCTCACCGCAGCCGGTGAGCCGGAGAAAGGTAAAAGAAGCCGGGTCGGTCTTGCTCTATGCGGCAATCGCCGTTGGCGTTGCGCTTTTGGCAAAAGCAGTCCCGCTCGTCGTGGGAAGCTTCCTTGGCGCAGGCACCGTGGGTTCCTGCTAATAGCGAAATCGTCTTTAGAGAAGTTCAAAAAGCCCCGCAAGGGGTTTTTTGGTTTTGCGCAAAAAATTTAAAAGATAGAAAAATCCCCCAACAACCGAAGCTGCTGGGGGATAAATTACTGCAATGCGCTCTACGAGACGCGGACGCTTTGGGGCATCTCGATATCTCCATAGTCGCCATTCCACCGAAGGTGGAACTTGATCATTATACGGTTTGATTCGCCGAAACTGTCATCTTTGAATTTGATGCCGAATTTCGCAGAATCTCCATGTTTGAGGACAACATTCCAGCCGAGGTCGGAAGTAATCCAGTTAAGCGGAAGAGGAACAACATTGCTTTCGTTGTCGGTTGCGGCCCCTCCCTCTTTCATGGCAAGTTCTTTCGGGTTGCCCTCTACGCTTGTGAAGATCGCGTCGCACGTGATGAATTTGTTCAGGCGGTGAACGCAGTTCTGGACGACAATATCAAGATCGCCCACTACTGCGGCCACTTGCACTGGCGCGGCGTTCGGATCGGGAGTTGGAGCAGGTGTTGTTTGCGGAACCACCTGTCCTTCAGCGACCCCCGAGCCTTTTTCTTCCAATCCCTCTTGGGAAGAGGAATCTGTCTGCCGGGGTGATTTCACGGGTTCTTCAATTTTTTTTGGGCTACCCGTGTCAGCTGCCGGGTCCTTTGCTTTTGACCTCGCCGAAGCCAGAGGATCCGGGATCGCTGGCGTCTCCGCAGCAGGTTTCTGGGATTGCTCATCCGTTTTTGCCTCCACGCGTCGATCAAAGTTGAAGTTGATGACGATGGGATTGGTGTGGGCGCCCTTGGTGTCGGAGAAAGGCGTGTACAGGAAAAACAACAACGTGATCCCGCCGAATAAAATGGCGAGACCGACGACGACGAGTTTTAACTTCTTGATCCCCGCGGCACAGGCGATCGCTGCCAGAATGATGATCTGGGTGAGCGCCAAAGGTCGGTTGTTCGCAATGGGTATCCAAGCGAAGTAGAGGCCCAGGAGCAGTTCAATTACGAGGACGATCCGAAGCACGTTCGTCGCCTGTCGCGCCCTTGAAACGAACTCTCCAATAAATCGAGTTTTCGGCGAAAGCATCGCTTCCATCGCAAAGATCGACATCGGCATCGGCGCGGTCATCATCCACATGAGGGCGATGAACACGACGATCGTGAGGGTTGGAATCAGGTACCGCACGGGCCACATCGGCGAGCTTGGCAGTGCCACGAGCAGCAGGACGAACGGCCACGCGATGGCCATCCGTGTCGCAATGGTGAGGCGGCGCATGATGATCCAGGCGGCGCGGCTGACTCTTCCTGCCGCTACCCGCCCGATCTCGGATGCGAGTTCGCTCAGGTCGTGCAGTAGGGCAAACGGCTCGTTCATCGAATCCTCCTGAGTGTTTCGGTAAGGTTGCGGATGCCCGGACGCGCGGCAGCAGCAAGAGTATTAATGGTGCTGTTGGCGTTTCCAAGAGAAGTTGCAACAAAGTCCCGGATCTTGCGGAAATCATTGCCGCCGATTGCTCTGCCTTCGGACTCTGCCTGCTTGGCTATTTTTAGCGCCAGTTGCAGGATGTTATCGTGGGCAAGAAAGGCCCTGACGGTGTCGGTAAATTCCTGATAGGAACTAGAACACCCTAACATCAGGAATACTCCAGGCCTGTCCGCGTCCGAGACCTTCCGAAGAAGGCTCGTAAGTTCGCCCTCTTCATTTTTGTCTTTCCACGCGTCAATGACCCAGTGTTTTATATTCCGTCCGGCTATCTCCGTCCCTTCGTCGTTGGAATTTACCATCTTAGCGACTTCGGCAAGGATTTTTGTCCGGTCGCCGGCGTCGACGAAAAGCTCTTTTGCCTTTGCCGTCGCAGCGGTACCAACCTGTTGTTTCAGCGCCTTTACGGCCGCCTCAACTCCAAGAGTGGCAGCAGTGCCAGCGGCGAATTCAAGGATACCCTGCAAAATCGTTTTTTCTTCAGTGCTAGCCATGCGCCCTCCTTAGTGGCGGTTCTGTTGTTGGCTTCATTCAGTCTCGGTTGTGGAGAACTATCCATATTCTAGCACACCTTATTGACATTTGTCAAGCCTTGTGTTAACATGCCTATAATGGCACAATAATAAAAAGCCACCATATAAACCAATGCCTATTTTTGAGAAATTCAGGAGGGCGGAGCAGGAAGATAAGGCAAAAGCGGTACAAGATGCGGGAGAAAGAAAGATTGAGGGGCCGACGGTAAAGCAAATTCTTGCGGATAAGGAACAGTCCCGGCTCTTTGGTTTGCATCTTGAGAAGCAGGGGAATCATGAACTCGGTGCAAGAGTTATATCCGGCCAACTGTCTCCGGAAGAAGTGGTCGAGCTGAGCGCCGAACGCTCGAATTTTTTAGCGACGATGGAGTCGGTGAAGGCGATGCGCGAGCGGTTGTCTTCGAAAAATATCGAAGAGATCGTAGCGTCTTCTCCGGAATTACAAAAAATTGCCGATGCAGTTGGTTCGAAAGGCCTCCGCGAAGCAGTTTTGCGGGACCTTGAACGCCTCGCCATCGCAGACCCTGAACATTTTCAGAACATCAGCGATGCGATGAGGGACATCGAGCAGACGGAGGCGTTGATGGAAGAGGAGGATAAAAAGGTTGGTGCGATTTGTCGAATGTATGAGATAGAAGAAAGTGAATATCTGGTGGCGATACGAGATAAGGATAACCCAAACGCGGTATATGACCTCGTGAAGAGCCGCATGGGCTGGTTTAAAAAACATTTTAAAACGCCAGAAGCTCTCGGCGCCGAGATCGATGGAATTATGGATCGCACTGCGGAAATTAAAAAGCTTTCCGCAGAGTACGATAGTCGCACGAGGGGCATCGCGGAAGCGCTGCACGCAACGATAACTGACAATGAAGATGTGTGGAGATCGCTGGTCTCTGATCTCCAGGGGAGAGGCGCTGAGCGACCGGAAAAAGAAATGGCATTTTCCGAAATCATGAATACGCCGATGAACGGAGCGGAAGTTCAGAGCGAGTGGGAATCCTATAAGAGGGATCATGCCAGTGATCCGGGATTTTCCGAAGAACAGGCCAAGGCGGATTTCGCCAGCGAATACATGGATAGGAATGTTACAAAAAAGAAAAAGGGATTTTGGAGCACTGTAACGAAGGCGCTTTGGGAATCCTTTATCCAAGGTAATCTAAAATAATTATTACCAGTTCATGAATTACACATCAGATGCGTTGATGAAAGAATTTTCGGAGGTCGTTGCGTTGGGAGACGAGGATGCCGCGCGAAAATTTTTAGCCGACAATCTAAAAAAATTTCCACAAGACGTGCAGGACAAAATCATCTCCGCTTTTTTTGAGGAAGCGCTTTCAAAGAAAGCCGCCGACCTGCATGCGGTGCTTGATTTCCAAAAAGAAGGGATTGCTGCGATTTCCGATTTGGAGCAGGGAAAGCGTAAGCTTGAAGACAAGCAGAAATTGCTTGACCTTAAGGAAGGTATAAAATAAGGATAGTTCGCGCCCGGGTGGTGAAATGGCATACACGTCAGCTTTAGGAGCTGATGCCGAAAGGCGTGGAGGTTCAAGTCCTCTCCCGGGCACAAAAACTTTACAAAAATATAATTTTAGTATATGATATAACTGGTCATATTTAAGGAAGTAAGTGTCTCGAAATTCAGGAGGGAATGCGATATGGGTTTGGATGTTAACAACAAGCAAGTACCGGTGGTAATGGTGAATTTCCCGCCGATGCCTCAGTTTTCTGATTTTGCGCAAAAAGGATGCGATGGCGAGTCGCTGATCCTAACGCAGAATGCCAGCTATGCTCGAGCCCTTGAGGCTTGGAAAGAAACATGCGCAACCATTGCACGGGCTATCAATCTTAAGTGAGACACCCGCAGTTCTCGAATAGCAATACCGATTCTTCAAATGAGGTCGGTATTTTTTTAATAAAATCACTCCTCCTTCCTCCTCGCACCGTGAAACGCCTGGTGTACTTCACGCAACTGCTTGTTGGTGAGGTGTGTGTAGACCTGCGTGGTGGAGATGTTTGCATGGCCAAGGAGCTCCTGCACAGAGCGCAGGTCGGCGCCATTCACGAGGAGGTCGGTGGCGAAACTGTGGCGGAGTAAGTGCGCGTGGATGTGACGTCGGGATTCCCGCCTGCGTGGCGCGGGCGGCGACAAGGCGCTGGACGGCGCGCGGCGTGATGGGGCCGATCATTTGCCGACGCGGTCGAGACTGACGAACAACTTTTCTTCTGCATCGCCGCGCTGCGCCATATACGCTTTGACCGCCTCGCGCGCCGTGTCGGAGATGAAGACCACGCGCAGTTTATCGCCCTTGCCGCGCACGGAGAGTTCGCCACGCTTGAGGTCGATGCCGCGCGGCAAGGCGCAGAGCTCTGCCAGGCGCAGGCCGGTGGAGAAAAACATTTCGAGTACGGCTTTGTCGCGCAGGTCGCGGAGTGAGTCGCCCTTCGGAGCGGCGAGCAGTCGCTCAAGGTCGCCGTATTCGAGCGTGTCGATCTGCCTCCCGGGTATTTTCGGGAGCTCTATTTTGTCCGCCGAAAGTGCTTTGATATCCCGCCGCGCCATATATTTTAAAAAGTTGCGCAAGGCGATCGCGTAATATCCTTGCGTCATGCGCTTCATTTCGCGCCGCGCGAGCGCAACGCGGAATTCGCGCACCACGCTCGTCCGTGATCTCGGCAGGGGAGGAGATTTTCGCGAACTTCAAAAATTCGCGAAAGATAATGTTGATAGTTCTCACTCGTCCGCGGCGAACGATTCTTTTCGATCTCCAAATAATTCAAATAATCCTGGAGTAGGCGTTCGATTTCCGTCTTGCGGTTTTATTTTTTCTTTCTTCTTCTCGGGCATGATTCTATTATACGCTTATCTGTCGCAAAACGGGTGTTGACTACAAAGAGGTTAATAGGCATAATATATGGCAGAATATAGCGTAGGTCAATTATACGTGCGCGGCAGATACTGAAAACCATCGGCAGATGTCTCTTAAAGCCAGTGAATTTTTGGCATGGGCTATCGACGGAGCAGTGCTCTACGCCAGAAATTCCTTCTGGATAAAAAAGGAATACCTGCCACCTCCGTTTGACTAGGGTACCGCCCACTATGATCGCCACCTCCCCCGAGGCGGCGATTTTTTTGCGAATGGTCATCTGACTGGAGGCGGGGAGCGCCTCTTTCTTTTCTGCCCTTGCTATTTATTCAATAATAAGCTATGATGAACCATAATGCTTACTAAACGAGTCAAAACCCGCATCGTCGGGGAGAATAAGAAACACGACACGGACACGGGTTCTGCGCAGGTGCAGATCGCAATGACCTCGCGCCAGATCGACGAATTGGCCGCGCACCTCAAGAAAAACCCGAAGGATAATCACTCCCGCCGCGGACTTTTGAAGATGGTATCCAAGCGCAGGAAATTGCTGGCGTATATGAAGAAGCACGAGCCTTCTCTGTACGAGAAACTCATCAAGAAGCTCGACCTTAAAAAATAATGAAGTCCGAAACCAATCATTCCAACCAGCGGGTTGGGATTTTTGTTGATGTATCCAATCTGTATCACTCGGCGAAGAACCTCTACCAGGGCCGCGTGAACTACGCTGAGCTTATAAAGAGCCTCGTCGCCGGGCGCCAGCTGATCCGCGCGATGGCATACGTGGTGCGCAGTGAGGGCGTGGAGCCGCAGCAGGCGCGCGGGCATGCGCAGGCGCGCATGGCGGAAAAGGATCAGGCGGCGGCGGTTTCGATCGTGCCGGCATCCTCGAATGGATCTAATGGTAACGGCGCAAATGGCGACGGTAACGGCGGCCCTTCTTCCGAAGCGAGTTTTTTTGATGCACTCGAGAAGGCAGGCTTGGAGCTCCGCATGAAAGATCTGCAGATCTATGCCGGCGGTATGAAGAAAGGCGATTGGGATGTCGGGCTCACGGTGGACGTCATCCGCATGATGCCGTTCCTCGATGTGATCATTCTGGTGACTGGCGATGGTGATTACATCCCGTTGGTCAATTACGTAAAATGGGCAGGAGGGCGAGTGGTCGAGATCGCCTCGTTTCGAAGGAGCGCGTCATCCAAACTAGTGGAGGCCGCCGACGAGTTTGTAAATATAGAGAATATTCCTCGCGCGATCATGAAGCCGCGGTATGTAGCGACGAGAAACAAGAGGCCGCAGTCGGATGACCATTAAAAAATAATTAAATTAACCGAAGCGCGATAAAGGGGATGTCATTCCGAGCTTTGCGCGAGATCGAAGGAGGCGAGTAGCGATAGGTGCCGCCACTGACGATCTTGCATAAAGCTCAGGATGACAAGACTCTCCAGGTTCGCCGCTTCACATTAAAAATATGTTACAGAAAAAGCAATTTTCCGTTGAGATCGCAGGAAAGACGTTGACGATAGAGACCTCCGCACTCGCCGAGCAGGCGAATGCCGCAGTTATCGCAAAGTATGGCGAGACCGTCGTACTTGCGACCGCCGTCATGGCTCGCAAGGAGAGCGATATCGATTGGCTCCCGCTTAAAGTTGATTACGAAGAAAAATTTTACGCCGCAGGAAAGATCATCGGTTCACGCTACGTGCGTCGCGAAGGCCGCTCGTCCGAAGAGGCGATCTTAGCCGGCCGCTTGGTGGATCGCACCATCCGTCCACTCTTTAACGATAAAATGCGTCGCGAGATCCAGGTGGTCGTCACGGTGTTGCAGATCGACGGCGAGAATGATCCGGAATTCGTCGGATTGATCGGCGCTTCCACTGCGCTCCTTATCTCCGACATCCCGTGGAACGGTCCGGTTGCCGGCGTGCGCGTTGCGCAGACGCCTGCAGAGCTGAACTTGGGCTTTTGGATCAATCCGGACAATAGCGCCACGGAAAAGAATCCGCCGATCTTCGACGCGTTCGTTTCCGGTTCCAAAGATCGTATCAATATGATCGAACTTGGCGGATTGGATGCCCAAGAGAGGGACGTTGTTGCCGGCTTTACGCTCGCACAGAAGGAGATCAACAAACTGATTGAGTTCCAGGAAAAGATTCGCGCGGAGATCGGCAAGCCAAAGGCGGAAGTTATTTTGGCGGAGCCGGATGCCGACATCAAAGCGGAGGTGCGCGCATTCTTGGCGGACAAATTGGAAGGCGCAATCTATAAAGCCACAAAGGAAGAACACACGACCGCCGTTGGTGCTTTGAATCACGACCTCAACCTGCACATCAAGGAAAAATTCGGCGCAACCAAAGAAAAGATCAACTGGAAAGCGTTGGAATATATGTTCGACGAGATGGTAAACGATCTGGTACACAAGAATATTTTGGAAAAGGAGCAGCGCCCGGATGGCCGCACACTCGACGAAGTGCGCGCGCTCGACGGCGAAGTGGGATTATTCTCCCGCACGCATGGCTCAGCACTCTTCGTCCGCGGCAACACGCAGGCGCTGGCGATCACCACGCTCGCGGCGCCCGGGGCCGAACAGCTGATCGAATCCATGGAGACCAACGCCAAGCGGCGCTTTATGTTGCACTACAACTTCCCGCCGTTCTCGGTTGGTGAAGTTGGTAACTTCCGCGGCCCCGGGCGCCGCGAGATCGGCCACGGTAACCTTGCACGCAAATCGATCGAGCGCTTACTCCCGAGTAAAGAAGAATTCCCGTACACGATCCGTGTCGTTTCCGAAATCATGTCTTCCAACGGCTCGTCTTCTCAGGCTACGGTCTGCGCAACGACGCTCTCATTAATGGACGCCGGTGTGCCGCTCAAGAAACCGGCCGCGGGTATCGCGATGGGTTTGATGATGGCGACCAACGCCGACGGAACATCCGACGTAAATAACTACAAAGTATTGACCGACATCCAGGGACCGGAGGATCACCATGGCGACATGGATCTCAAGGTTGCGGGTACAGACGACGGCGTGACCGGCATGCAGATGGACGTCAAAGTGGACGGACTCACGATGGAGATTTTGGCGAAGGCGTTCGAGCAGGCAAAGGCGGCGCGCATTCATATCTTGAAGACGATCAAAGCGGTATTGCCGACGCATCGCGAGGCGATCTCGCCGTTTGTGCCGAAGATCCGTCAGTTCAAGATCGACCCGTCCAAGATCGGTACGGTCATCGGTCCTGGCGGCAAGATGATTAACGGTCTCATCGCAAAGTACGAGCTGGCCGGTATTGATATCGAAGAGGATGGCGGCGTGTATGTCTCCGGTGTTGACCTCGCAAAGGTGGAGGCCGCCGTCGCGGAGATCATGGGTATGACGAAGGAGTGGAAGGTAGGAGAAATCGTGGAAGGCCCGATCGTGAAGATTTTGGAATTCGGCGCGATCGTCGACCTCGGCGGTGGTGCAGACGGCATGATCCATGTTTCCGAGCTCAAACAGGGATTTGTGAAGCAGGTGGAAGACGTTGTGCATCTCGGCGACCACATCCGCGCGAAGATCATCAAGGCAGAGAACGGCAAGATCGGCTTGTCGTTGAAGCAGATGGAGCAACCGGCGGCGTAAAAACGCCCGCCACTGTCTCACTCTAACGTAGGAACGTCCACTCGCTTAACAGCGGTGGGCGTTTTTACTTGTCGCGGTTATAATGAGAAGAATATGCAGACAGAAAAAATCGTATATTTTGTAAGGCATGGACAAAGCTTGGATAACGCTTCACCGGTTTTTCAATCCCCAGATTCTCCACTGACCGAGAAAGGACGGGAGCAGGTGCGGAAGATCGCCGGGCGTATCGGCAAAATCTCTTTCGATGCACTTATCTCGAGCTCTTTCCGCCGAGCGGGAGAGACCGCTGGATTTATTGCGGAAGCAACGGGGAAAAATATTGAATACTCCGATCTTTTTGTCGAGCGCATAAAACCCACGAGCGTCAATGGAAAGCCCCATAGCGACAAGGCAGCAACTGTGCTTTGGAAGAAGTGGAATGAGAGTCTTTATGTGCCGGGTGTGCGCGCTGAGGATGGAGAGAATTTCGACGATATCGTTATGCGCGCGGATAATGCCCTCGAATATCTTCATGCCCGGCCGGAGCGATCGATCGTTGTCGTGACGCATGGATATTTCCTGCGGACGATCCTGGCGCGAGTGCTCGTAGGTGAATCGCTGACGGGAGAAATATTCAAAAAGTTCCAGCGCGGAGCGATGATGGAAAATACAGGATTAACGGTATTGGAATATCAGAATGAATTGGAAAAAGCGGATTCCCGCTGGCGTCTTTGGGTCTATAATGACCACGCCCACCTTGGATAGGGAGCCGGCTTATCTATGCTAAAATAGAAGTAATATGGATAATCCTTTAAGTAAAGTATTAGCGAAGGCTCCGCCGCCACCGCCGTTGGAGGTGAAGATCCGCACGATGCGATCAGATATCGACTCGATGATGAAGAGCGGGGGAGGGGCGCCGTCATTTCAGAATGTGGCGGTCGCAGGACTTTCTCTCGAAGGGCATCAGGCGCCGACATCTTCTCCGACGCCGATGCCCAATCTTGGTTCGTTCTCTACGCCTAGCGCGATAGTGACGACCCCGATTGCGCCGAGCGTCAGCGTTCCAGCTTCATCCAACGCGCCACTTACTGCCACACCCATTGGCCATGAAGTTGCGCCGGAGGCCAGCTCGGGGAATAGTATTATGCCCCTCGTGATCGTGGTGATCGTAGCTATCATCGCTATCGGCGTGGTGGGATATTTCGCCTACACCATTTTTGCAAAATAAAAATGCCCTCAGGGGCATTTTTATTTTATCCGGCAGATTATATATATTATTCCTTCTCTTCTGCCCCGGTCTTTTCTATAACTCCATCGCCGGATTTAAAAGCTTCTGTAGTTTTCTTTTTTATCTCCTCAAGAAGTTTTTTATCCTCCTTTAATTTCGTTTTTGAATTCTCAAAGCCGACACCTAAGCGTTCGCCATTGTAGCTAAAGCTCGCTCCGGCTTTCTTAACCACGCCATGCGCGACAGCCGCGTTTAAAACATCGCCTTCATACGAGATTCCCTCGCCGA
This sequence comes from uncultured bacterium, assembly GCA_963807165.1. Classification (GTDB taxonomy): domain Bacteria; phylum Patescibacteriota; class Minisyncoccia; order UBA6257; family 2-01-FULL-56-20; genus JAKAGE01. The sequence continues at coordinate 663,010 of CAWDZM010000001.1, forward strand.
ACAAAATATCGAACTCCGCAGATTTGAATGGCGCGGCGACTTTATTCTTTGCCACTTTTGCTTTTACCCGATTCCCCACCACCGCCTCTCCTTTTTTAACCTGCGCGATGCGGCGAATATCGATGCGCACCGATGCGGCGAAGGGGAGCGCGCGGCCGCCCGGCGTCGTTTCCGGGTTGCCGAACATGATGCCAATTTTCATGCGCAGCTGGTTGATAAAGATAATGAGCGTCTGGCTGTTGTTCGCAATCGCAGTGAGTTTGCGGAGCGCCTGACCCATCATGCGCGCCTGGCGTCCGACATGCTGTTCTCCCATCTCACCTTCGAGTTCCGCGCGGGGCGTGAGCGCCGCGACAGAATCCACGACGACGACAGAGATGATCCCCGAGCGCACAAGGCTTTCCAAGATATTCAATGCTTCCTCTCCGCTGTCCGGCTGGGAGATAAGCAATTCATTAATATTCACGCCGAGCTTGGCGGCGTACTCCGGATCCATCGCGTGCTCCGCATCTATGAATGCAGCCTTGCCGCCTTGCTTCTGTGCCTGGGCGATAACATTCAATGCGAGCGTGGTCTTGCCTGACGATTCTGGACCGAAGATCTCGGTTATTCTGCCGCGTGGCAAACCGCCGACGCCGAGTGCGAGGTCGAGAGAGAACGATCCGGTCGGGACGACTGCGACATCAACCTTACTGACATCACCGAGCTTCATGATCGCGCCTTCGCCGAACTTATCCTGAAGCGTGGAAAGAAGTTCGTCGAACTCTTTTGTGCTCGTATGTTTTTCTGCCTGAGATTTATGATTTTCTACCTTATGCCCGCCTGCCTTCTGCTCCTCAGCGCCTGCCTTTTTAGATGTTTTCATACGCTTCATTATATCAGAGCGGTCGTTAAATTTATATTAAGAAAGGGTTAAAAATCGATTAAAAGGAGGCAGTCCCGGAAGGGCTGGTAGAGTTGACAGACGGGAGGGTGTTCCCGGTAGAGCTGGCAGTGGAGCTTGCCGCCACGCCGCCCACTGGCTGGTAGAATATCTGCTCTGTCACGGTCGTTTCGCCACCAAGGAACTTTTTTGCGGAGATCTCAAACGGATTAGGGCCGATGCCGAGCAGTACGCCTTTCTGCCATGAACCATCGGCGCCGACGATGATCTGCTCTTGTTCTCCATTTGCACCGACAAGATAGAGTGAGTCCGCGCCGCTCACCATGCCAGATAATGTGATCGTGCTTGATGTCGTTACGTATGGATTTGCGTTGGGGATTTCAACGACGAGTGTCGGCTTGCCAAAAATGCGCGGTGCTTGGAACGCAAGATAGATGAGGATCAGGATTCCCGCGCCGATCGCCCAGAGATATTTTGGTGGCGATTGTTTGATGAAGCGGTTGCGGGGAAGTGTATCGAAGCCGCCGGAATTTTTTACCACCCCTTCCTTTTTTAATTTTGCCCACCACTCTTCGCCGTCAAATTCGAGGACTGCGCCGAGGTGGAGGAGGTAGCCATGAAAGTACGGCGCCGATGGCATGCTATCGTAATCGCCGCGCAATAAGGACTCGATGTGTGCCGGGGCGATGCCGGTCATCTCCGCAAGCTTTTTCAGGGAAACGCCGCGCTCCTTTATCTTTTCCGCAAAAAAATGTTCGAAGGGAAGATCGTTGGGATTCATATAATCTGATTCTACGGCGCAATAAGAAAATAGTCCATTTTACCCGCCCCCGCCACTTGCAAGATGCACTCCTTTTGAAAGGACGGTGTTCCGGCCTGCTGACCGGCCACCTTGGCTCTCGCCGCCTTCGCGGCTCCGAGACACCTTTCAAAAGGAGTGCATCTTGCAAGTGGCGAGGCGCAGCAAGAACTATTTTCTTATTGCTTGAGTGATAAAATAAAAAAAACAAAAGACCCAGAAATGGGTCTTTTGTTTTCGTCCAACATAGTGCGGACTCCTCCTCGCCAGTTGGTAATTCTATTTTACTTGAAAAGAACAACCCGTCAAATTGCATTTAACAATTTTTTAATAATTCTTCGTCGGTGGTGGAAGAGAGGGGAGTCGAACCCCTTGGACCCAACTGGCGAGAAGGATCCCGCAACCGTGCCTCCCCCACCACAAAAACGATTATAACTATCGCAGATTAAATTTCTCTAAAATAAAAAATCGCCGTCGCTTGGGAAGGGGCGACGACGAGGTGGTATAGTGCTATTGAATCATTGGCGGGTAGCTGAGGCTTTGCAGTATCAGATTTTTCCCTTCCGCGAACTTCGTATCTGCATCGGCAAAGCGATGATGGTTGGTAAGCGCGATATGCCCCTGCTCCATCGCTTTATATGCCGAGGTTTGAATAGTGAACCACTCGCACATTCGTTGGAAGCCTTGTGCGATTTCTTCCAGTGTATGCTTCGAGTTCCACGTTCTCTGGTGGAGGAATATTCCGACAGAGTGCTTGAACGAATGAAGCACGATTGTTTCGCCGCAGACAACATAGTTTGTCCAGTTGAAAGTATCTATGCCGAGCGCGACATCCTGGCTGTCGAGCACAAAACGGCTGATAGTGAGGGGGTCCTTGGTGAGTCCGAGGAGTATTTCCATCCGCGAAAGAACATAGTCCGGGTCGGTAAGGATACCCTCGAATCGCCAACACGCTTCCACGACGTTGTAATTAATATTACAACGGCGATTCAAGATTTTGAGACCTCTGAGTTTTTCCTCAAACTTCTTTTCGTACAGTTGGTCGTATGCTGTCCGAAGATTCTGCATTACGCCGATTTAGAGGGTAAATTTCATAACCCATCCTTTCATGCCGCACTGAAGCGGAGTGATGCTTTAATAGGGCATCAGACCTAAACTGTATTCTTTTTATTCCTTTTCCTAAGATGTGTCAATTAAGACTACGAAAGTCGCTGATCGATCTTCTCGATATTCACGTCGCGGGGCTTGGCACCGTCGCCGGGGCCGATGAGGTCGGCGGCTTCCATGAGGTCGAGCAGGCGCGCGGCGCGGGCGTAGCCAACTTTGAGGCGGCGCTGGAGCAATGATGCGGACGCTTTCTTGGCTTCGGCAACGACGGCGACGGCTTCGTCAAACATATCATCCTCACTTTCTTCACTCTCGCCGCTCGCGTTGATAAAGTGGTCAAAACCTGCAGGCATGATCGGTCCGGCCTTGTCGATATTCTCCTCGCCATCTTCCGACGGCTCAGGCATCTCCACTTTATTATTCTCTTTTATAAATTCAACCACACTCTTTAATTCTTCTTCGGTGATGTACGAACCTTGGATACGTTTTGGTTTGGAAAGTTCCGCGGATAGGAAGAGGAGGTCGCCATGGCCGAGCAGTTTTTCTGCGCCAGCGCCATCTAAGATGGTGCGCGAATCGATCTGCGACGCCACCTGAAGTGCGATACGTGCGGGGATGTTTGCCTTGATGAGTCCGGTGATCACTTCAACGGACGGGCGCTGCGTGGCTAACAATAAATGAATACCGGTCGCGCGCGCCATCTGCGCAAGGCGCACGATCGCGCCTTCCACCTCGCGGCCGAACGAGCTCATAAGATCCGCCATCTCGTCGATGCCGATCAAAATAAATGGCAACTGATCTTCTGGTTTTGCCTTTGCATTATAGCTCTTGATATCGCGACTACCGGCGTGTTGCAAAATCTCATAACGGCGATCCATCTCTTGAATAGCCCATTTAAGAACGCCGAGCGCTTTTTTGTTTTCCGTAATGACGGGCGTGATCAAGTGTGGGATGCCATCGTACATGGAAAGTTCGACGCGTTTTGGATCGATGAGTACGAGACGCAGCGTCGCCGGTGAATTCTTATAAAGGAGTGAAGTGATGAGCGAGTGCACCAAAATAGATTTTCCGGAACCGGTCGCGCCAGCGACGAGCATGTGTGGCATCTTCTCAATATTCGCAAAGATCGGTTCGCCGGAAACGTCGCGGCCGAGCACAAAGCCGAGCGGGCCGGACTGCATGAATTCCGGATAGTTCATCAAGCTGCCAAGGCGCACGAGCGCGGCGGTCTTGTTCGGTACCTCGATGCCGACGAGCGACTTGCCGGGGATCGGCGCTTCGATGCGGATCGGATGCGCCGCGAGCGAGAGCGCAAGGTCCTGGCTGAGCGCGGTAATGCGCGAGAGCTTGACCCCCTCCGCCGGCTTTAATGTGTAGCGCGTGACCGCCGGGCCGACGTTGATCTCTCCCATCTCGACGGGGATGCCGAAGCTATCGAGCGTACGCTTGATGATGTTCGCGTGCGCAAGGAGGTCGCCGGTGGTCGGCTTGCTCATGTCGGAATTCAAAAGCGAGAGCGGCGGCGGGACGTAGTTGGTGAAGATCGGTGCCTTTGTGGATTTTTTTATTTTACCTGCTAGTTCTTCGCCATTCTTTGCGTGGACGACGGTTGGCTCTTCCGGCGCGGATGATTTTTTATCCTTCATCTCTTTTTCGGCGGAAATTTTCTTTATTATGGCAACTTCTTCATCTGCGCCGGTGACGAGCAAAGGAATGTCCTCCTCGTCTTCTTCGCCACCTTCATTATTCCATGGCCAGTTCACTGTGATCGGCACATTTGCGGTCACAAGGACGGAGATGATCAAGATAAAAATATCGATCGTCGTTGCCGCGATGACGCCGAACGGAACATGGAGCGATCCAAACACCAGTCCGAGCCAGCCGCCATGTCCGGGGGAGAGGAGTTCGATGAGGCCGAGCACGGAAAGAATGAGTAGTGTCGAGCCAATAAGCGTGGTGGCGAGGATGCGTTTCTGCCGCGAAAGCAGGAATACCGCTGCGGCAAAGAGCAGTGTGGCGGGCAGGATGAGATAGCCCCAACCAAGCAGGGCGTCGAGTCCACTATATATAGCGGCGCCAGCCGGCCCGGCGATAGAGAACCATGCGAGGACGAGTACCGCCGCCGCGCAAATAAAGCTGATCGCCCAGATGCTGTTCTTCGTCTCGGCGTGGAGTCGCGGCTCGCGCGCCGCCGCCTTCCGGCCATTCGCGTTGGCGCTAACACGTTCGTCGCCCGAATTTCGCCCGCCACCGTTGCCGGACTTCGACCCGCCGTTTTTTCCCTTCTTTTTCTTTTTCGCCATTACGTGATTTATTTTAACATCAGTTCGGGATTTATGCATTTGTTATACAATAGAGGATATGCAACTCTCTAAAAAATCGCTTATCGTATTTGATCTCGATGGAACTCTTACCGAGAGCAAGGCGCCGCTCAAGCCCGATATGGCGCGGGCGCTCGCCGCGCTCCTTGCACAGAAAAAAGTTGCCATTATCGGTGGCGGTAGCTATGAACAGTTCCAAAATCAGTTCGTGGGACACTTTTCGTGTGCCCCTGCGTTGTTTGAAAACCTTTTCCTTTTTCCGACCACATCGACTTCGTTCTATCGTTATCGCCACCGTGGATGGAAAAAAGTATATCGAAAAGTTTTGAGTGTGGCAGAAAAGAAAAAGACTATGCGTACGTTCGCGAATGCATTTGCCGCTACCGGATATGTTCAGCCGAAAAAAGTGTGGGGCACCGTGATTGAGGATCGCGGGACACAGATCACGTTTTCTGCACTTGGGCAGAAAGCGCCCGTCAAAGCAAAGGCGATGTGGAATAAAAAAAATGATGTGCGGGCGGCGCTCATGAAGATCATGAAAAAAGAATTGCCTCAGTTTGAGGTTCGTAGTGGTGGACTTACCTCTATCGATGTCACAAAAAAAGGTATTGATAAGGCCTACGGCGTCCGCCAGATAGAAAAAGTATTAAAAATTCCTATAAAAAATATGGTGTTTATCGGCGATGCGCTCTATCCGGGCGGCAATGACGCGGCGGCGAAGAAAACCGGCGTGCAGACGATCGCGGTGAAGGGTCCGCGCGATACGATCGCGATCATTAAAAAAATATTAAAAAGCTGAGCACGCCGCGAAAATCATTGACTGAGCCGCAGTAAAAGCGTATATTCTGGGTAATGCCAGATACCTTTATCAGCTCACTAGGAATGAAATTGACGGTACCCGAAGTGGTGCAAGAGATCATCGCATTCATGGGGGCCGACCTTTTGTATAAATATAGAGTGACGATCGGCACCGACTCCCAACTCCTCGCCAGTAAGAACGCCGATTTTGTGAACGCGGTCGTGGTGCATCGCATCGGCAATGGCGGCCGCTACTTTTACCGCCGCTTCGAGCTGGGAAAATTCCACACATTGCGCGACCGGATGATCCGCGAGGCGATAATCTCGCTCGAGGTTGCGCAAGGCGTACTCGCCGAACTCAAGAAATTTCCACTTCCGGAATTCGAGTTTGAGATCCACGCGGACATCGGCATGAACGGCCCGACAAAGGCGGTGATCCAAGAGATCGTCGGTATGATCCGCGCAAACAATTTTGAAGTGCGCATCAAGCCCGATAGCTACGCCGCCACGAATGTTGCGGACCGGCACGTTTAGTATTTACAAAATATGACACTCGATACCCTCGTGTTCGACATCGAAACGCAGAACTTTTTTACCGACCCGGAAGTGGGGCGGGATAATTATGCTGCGCTCAAAATTTCCGTCGTTGCGGTCTACTCATATATAGAGGACCGGTATTTTTGCTATGAGGAGAACGAGATGGAGAAGCTCGCGGAATTGTTCAGCGACGCGCGGCGTATCGTCGGCTTTAGCATGAACCGCTATGATATCCCCGTACTAAATAATTATTTTCAGCGGTTGCCGGGCGCGCCGAAACTGTGGGAGATGGAGCGCATCGATCTCTTGGAAGAGATTGAGATGGCGACGGGGAGTCGCGTCAGTCTTGACCGGCTTGCGGGTGCGAATCTTGGCCTGCATAAGACCCATCCCAGTTCAGAGGCGGGGCAGTTATATCGCGATGGCAAGATCGAAGAGCTCAAGGAATATTGCATGAACGATGTGAAGCTCACCAAGGATTTGTATGATCTCTATCGCAAGCAGAATTTTTTGATGGTGCCGAGTAAGAAGACGGGCGAGGTCATAAAGGTAATGTTCGCGAAGCCGGTAACGCCGGCGTTGTTATAATGATATTTATGCGCAGACTTTATTTTGATCATGCGGCCTCGACGCCCGTCGACCCGCGTGTTCTTCGCGCGATGCATCCGTATTTTTTACGCGAGTTTGGGAACCCTGGCTCGCTGCATTCGTTCGGCCAGAAGGCGATCGCTGCGGTGGACGCATCGCGCGAAGAGATTGGAAAATTAATCGGCGCGAAACACTTCCGCGAGATTATTTTTACGAGCGGTGCGACGGAGGCGAACAATCTCGCGCTCCGCGGCGCGGTGGAGTTCTATAAGAAGCACCATTCGGATGGCGCCGCGGATCCTGTCACTGCCCGGCCGCGCATTATTATTTCATCCATCGAGCACGAATCAATTTTAGAAACCGCTCGCGCGTTGGAGAAAGATGGCGTCGAGGTCATCATGTTGCCGGTCAACAAAGAGGGAGTCATTGATATCATCGCGTTGAAAAATGCACTGAACGAGCACACGGTCGTTGTTTCGATCATGCACGTGAACAATGAAGTGGGAACAATCCAACCGCTCCGCGAAATAAAATTCATGATCGACGCATTTCGCAAGGGTGCGGCCTATCCACTTTTTCATACTGATGCCGCGCAATCGTTCGCATATTTATATTGTGATGTTGCGATGCTTGGCGTGGATATGATGACGCTTTCCGCGCACAAGATGAATGGACCGAAAGGCGTCGGCGCACTCTATGTGCGGCGCGATGAAAAGATATTTTCAAAAAGCGGCGGTTTTCCGCTGACCGCGCAGGTAAACGGCGGCGGGCAGGAGTTTGGCATACGTTCAGGCACGGAGAATGTGCCGGGTATCGTGGGGTTCGCCCGCGCAGCAACGCTCGCCGCCGCCGCTCGCGGCAAGAACGCCACGCGCGTCACGGCGTTGCGTGACGAACTATGGAAGCGTATTAAAGCCGCCGTGCCAGGCGTGGAGATCAATGGTCCGATAGGGGATGCTAAGGCGCCTCATATTTTGAACATCTATTTCCCCAGCCACGACGCGCAGGACCTGCTTACGCGGTTCGACCGCGCCGGCCTCGCTGTCTCATCCGGCTCTGCGTGCCGTTCTCGCGCGGCGGAATCATCGTACGTCATCGAAGCGCTCGGGTATAACAAATCGCGCGCCGGTTCGAGCATCAGATTCAGCTTAGGAAAAGACACTACAAAGGGAGAAGTAGCAGCAGCGGCGAAGATCGTGGGAAGGGTTTTACAATAGTCTGTAACCTCATTAGCAATCTCACCCTGAGATTGACAATAGCCGCTTCGGCGCCTACAATTGATATATATCAGTGCTCTGCGCGGTATAATAAGTTAATAAGGTTTTAATTTCTGTTTAAGAACTTTTTAATCTCCGGCAGCGTATAGTTATATCATCGTCGCCGACAAAATCAATAAAATCACATGCCAAACTTTCATCGTTTTACTATAAAAGCACAAGAAGCCCTGCAGAATGCGCAAGAGATTGCCGCCAAAAAGAATCACGGCGAGTTGAAGTCGGTGCATTTGCTTGCTGCGCTTTTAGAGGATGAACAATCGCTCGTCATTCCGGTGCTTGAGCGCTCCGGCGTGGATATCGAGCAGTTGGACGAGCAGATCGAGGTTGAACTCGATCGCATTCCGCCTATTGTGAGCAATGGTGCGCTCGGCCAGCTTTATCTTTCGCAGGAATTGATGAAGATACTTGATCAGGCGGCGAAGGTCGCTGCACAGCAAAAGGATGAGTTCGTCTCATGCGAGCATCTTCTGCTTGCACTGCTCGACGTGAACGGCGCCGCGAAATCCTTACTCGAAAAATTTGGCGTAAAGCGCGAGGCGGCGTTCCGCGTGCTCGCGCAGTTGCGGGGTTCCACGCGCGTGACGGATGAAACGCCGGAGAGTAAGTTCCAGGTACTCGAAAAATATGCCATCAATCTGAGCGATAAGGCCAAGGCGGGGGAGCTTGATCCGGTCATTGGGCGCGAAGAAGAGTTGCGCCGTCTGATGCAGGTGCTCTCGCGTCGCACCAAGAACAATCCGTGCCTTATCGGCGAGCCGGGCGTGGGAAAGACCGCAATAGTAGAGGGATTGGCACAGCGCATCGCTTCGGGCGACGTTCCGGAGCTGCTTAAAGGCAAGCAGGTGTTGATGCTCGATCTGGGCTCTCTCATCGCCGGAACAAAGTTCCGTGGCGAGTTTGAAGACCGCTTGAAGGCGTTTATGAAGGAGGTGAAGAACGCGCAGGGCCAGATTATCCTATTTATAGATGAGATACACACGATCGTCGGCGCCGGCGCTGCGGAAGGCGCGATCGACGCGTCGAACCTGCTCAAACCCGCGCTCGCGCGTGGCGAACTCCACGCGATCGGCGCAACCACGATCCGCGAATATCAGAAGTATATAGAGAAGGATCCGGCGCTCGAGCGGCGCTTCCAACCGATTATAGTAGAGGAGCCGACGATCGAGGATTCGATTTCGATTTTGCGCGGGCTTAAGGAAAAATACGAGATCCATCATGGTATGCGCATCAGTGATGAGGCTATAGTGGAGGCCGTGAATCTTTCCGCGCGGTACATCACCGACCGCTTCTTGCCGGACAAGGCCGTGGACCTGATTGACGAGGCCGCCGCGGCGCGCCGGTTGGAGTCGGAGAGTTTGCCAAAGGAAATCGACCGCGCGCGCCGTGAGATCACGCGCTTGGAGATAGAAAAGCAGGCGCTTTCGCAGGAGGGGAAGAAAACCGCTACCACCGAGCGGATTAAAGAGATCAATAAGCAGCTCACGCTATTAAAAGAACAGAATGACGAGCTTTCGAGTAAGTGGCACTCGGAAAAGATAAAATTTGAGACTTTACACCAGCTTCGCCAGAAGGTGGATAACTTAAAGCGCGAGGCGGAGGTGGCGGAGCGGGAAGGCAACCTCGAGCGCGTGGCGCAGATCATGTACGGCGAACAGCCGGCAGCCGAAAAGGATTTTGCGATATTCGAAAAGAAGAATTTTGGCGGCCCGGCGATAGCGAAAGGCAAGAAAGTAGCCGCCGGAAATGACCGCTTCCTTAAGGAATCTGTGGATAAAGAAGACGTCGCTGCGGTCGTGGCGTTATGGACCGGTATTCCGCTCAAGCGGATGCTTGAGACCGATACCGATAAGCTTATCCGTATCGAAGACGTTCTGCGCGAGCGCGTGATTGGGCAGGATGAGGCGATCGCCTCCGTTTCCTCGGCGTTGCGCCGTTCCCGTGCAGGGCTTTCGGATGAAAATCGCCCGATCGGATCGTTTATGTTCCTCGGACCGACGGGCGTCGGCAAGACCGAGCTCGCCCGGACGCTCGCGGAGTTTATGTTCAACGACGAAAAGGCACTCGTGCGCGTGGATATGTCCGAATATATGGAGCGTCACGCGACGAGCCGTCTGATCGGTTCGCCTCCGGGCTATGTGGGCCACGAGGAAGGCGGACAGCTTACCGAGATTATCCGCCACCGGCCCTATAGCATCATTCTTTTTGATGAGATCGAAAAGGCACACCCCGAAGTGTTCAACCTGCTTTTGCAGGTGTTAGACAACGGCCGCCTTACCGACAGCAAGGGCAAAACGGTCAACTTTAAGAATTCGATCATTATCATGACGTCGAACGTCGGCAGTGAATATCTCAAAGCGATGTCGCGCATCGGGTTCAGCGCGGAGAGCGAGCAGGCGTCGGCCGAAGAAGGGGATTATCGCCAGAAAGTGATGGAAGCTCTCCGCGGCAGTTTCCGCCCGGAGTTTTTGAACCGCATCGACGACGTGGTCATCTTCAATCCGCTTCGCCGTCACGATATCGAGAAGATCGTGGATATTCAGATCAAGCTGATCGAGAAGCGCCTTGCGGATCGCCGTATCAAGCTGGAGATCGAGAGCGCCGCGCGTGCGCACCTCACAAAAGAAGGCTTTAGCGCGGAGTACGGTGCCCGCCCCTTGAAGCGTTTGATGCAGAAGGTTATCCTTGATAAGTTGGCGGACAAGATCATCCGCGGCGAATTCAAAGATGGTGGAAAAGTTAAAGTCAATTTTAAGGCGAACGAGCTGGTCTTTACTTCTTAGGGCAGTCATTTTTGGTGTCGCGTGGTGGGCACTGCCGTTCTGGCTGTTTCTCCTTATCGCGCTCTATCTCTACTTTGTCCCAACAACGGGCGCCGGAAAAGTTTCGGTGCCCGTTGTTGTATTGCTTTTGATCACATTCCTTGAGCCTCAAAGTATCGTTGCCGCAGTCATGTTCGCCGCGCTATTCTATTTTATTCTTCTCATCAAAGATTTGATCATCATCGATCGTCGCTCGGCGTATGAACTACTCATCCTTGCGCTATCATATTTTCTTTTGCGCGGTTTCTTCCTGAACGTCGGCGGCTCGCTCAGCTACTGGTCATTATTAGACAGCCTTATCGCCGCCGCCGCAGTGAGCGCGATGACAATGAGTTTTATTAGAAATTTTTCTCCCTCCACCGAGCAGGGAATGGCGGCACCACGAGAGGCGCGCTCCTTTGACCGTATGCTTGGCTGGCTGGTTTTCCTCTTGATGTGGCAACTGATCATTGTGGGGCTTTTTCTCCCACTTAACTTTCTTTACCAGTCGGCAGTCGTATTCCTTTTGGCAGTCATCCTCATCGATCTCATCCCGCAACACGTCTTCGGCGAACTTTCACGGATAAAAGCCCTCGCCACCGGAACGGTGCTTTTTGCGCTGATCGTCATTGTACTCGCCTCAGCCCGCTGGGTTATTTAATATATTTTTAATGTGAGTGTGCTATGGTGGGGTTGTTGAAAAAAACAACCCTACTATGGATCAAAATCTATCAAGACTCACAAAAATTGGGAACTGGATCGCCACGTTACTTTTGGGTAATACGCGGGAGTTGATCGCGCGGATTGATGAACGGACCATTCTCATGCAGAAAGATTTAGAGGGTTTAAAAGGAGATCTTAAAGACGTGAGATCTAAGGTAGACGATATGTCCCCAAAGCTTGATATTCTTTGGAAAGACAAGCTCGCCTCTGCACATTCCCGGCGGAGGCTTAACGCGTATGGAGAAAAAGTTCTCAAAGAAAGCGGTATAAAAGAAATTATTGATGAAAAGAAAAAAGAGCTTTTTGGACTTATAAAAGCAAAAGAGGCAAAAAATATTTATGATGCAGAAGAAAATATCCTTTCCGTGGTCAAACGATTGCCGGAACAGTATCCCGATATTGTGAATAAATTGAAAACAGGAGCTTTCAACACAGGGACCGATTTGGATACGGTCCTATATGCAGGTGGTATTTATTTGCGTGATCTTATATTACCCGACCTAGGATTTCCTTCATAAACCTTGCAATTGCAGGATTGCAGGATTATAATCCCCGCATATGAAAGAGACCGGCAAAGAGCGTTTTGTCCTCACTAAGGCCTATGAGGTCGCTTACGCGCTGTTCCGTTTGGCGGCTCAATTGCAGGAAAAGGACTTTGCAGAACCGCTCCGGGCATCCGGCACGGCATTGCTTGCCGCCGCTGCGGCGGAGGATTACATCGCCGCCGAGCGTGCGATCCGCGTCATGGAATGTCTCGTCAAATTTGGGGGAGATGTGAACCTGATTGGGAGTCCGAATGTGGATGTGATGATGCGCGAGATCTACGCCCTGGACGTGGCTATCGCCGAACGCAAAACTGCGGTCAAAACCGACGAGGTGAACGTTGCCGAAATATTCTCCAAGCCGGAGATTGCCGAACCGACCCGTGTCGTTGAATCTGCACGCCCCGCGGAATCGGCAATGGAGCCGGAGCCGATGCGCATAGAAGATTTTAGTGTGCGACCACAAGCACAAGTGCAACGACAACCCCGCCAGCCTTCGAATGATTCGGCAATCCGGCAAAACACAATTCTTACGCGCATTCGGCAATCCGGCAATTGCAGGATGAAGGATATTCAAGAGTTATTTCCCGATACAAGCGAGCGGACTATTCGCTATGATCTGCAAACGTTAGTTGAACAGAACCGAATAGAGAGAATCGGCAACGCCGGACCATTGGTGTTCTACCGCGCGAGCATGGCGGAGCGGGGAATCGGCACCAAATAAAAGGAGGTAACCTTTCGCCTGGCGGCACGTTCTATTATGTGCCGTTAGACGAAAGGTTATGGAGGAGGATAAAATACTTTTCCACACCTTTTTCCCAAACGGCAGCGTAGTATATGCGGTACAATAGTAGAAAGGTTCGGTGTGAGGCTGAACCAAAGAATATATTGAGCGGTCGTTATTTTTTTAGCGGCAGCAAAATCTATTTTATTCAGCCTCGCCACAAAGCGAGCTTTTTCTTTTATAGCGGTTCCCTTACAAAGATATTAACCCCGTTTTCGTCGCTCTCTTCTATTTGATCGGTCGTCGCTTTCCCTCACGAGGCGGCCGCTCGAGCGAATAGAGTGAAGTGCCGGAAACGGTCCTGAAAAAATAGAAAATAAAAAAACGTGATTTGGTGCACGGAAAGGTCGACGGCTGAAAGGGTCCATAACGGATCAACAGGTCGATACCAATAATTAAAGAAATAATATAAGTAAAAATGAATAAAAATAAATTGGTTTCATCTGTTCTCGCTGTTGCCACTTTGGTGGTAATGGTCGGAACGCCTCTGGTGAACGCAAGCGCGCAGACCACGTCGAGCCTTCAGGCTCAGATCGCGGCATTGCTCGCCCAGATCCAGACCCTCCAGAGCCAATTGAATGCTTCTGGCACCACGACCACTTCGGTCGGCGCAAACACCTATAACTTTACCAGCGACCTCACCGTTGGTTCTACAGGTTCTGCGGTAATGGCACTCCAGCAGTTTTTGATTGGACAGGGAGATCTCGTTCTCGCTACGCCGACCCAGTACTTCGGTGCGCTTACCCAAGCTGCACTCGCAAAGTTCCAGGCCGCGCATGGCATCACTCCTTCTGTCGGTTACTTCGGTCCTAAGACGCGCGCTTTCGTTAACTCGATGAGCACGTCCACGACCACCACGACGACCACCACGACGGGCACGATTGCTCCGGTTGGTGCGCCGTTGTCTATCTCACTCGATGCGCAGACCCCGGGTTCCTCGAACGTAGCGGCTGGCGCGGTGAACACTCCGGTCTTGAAGCTTGACTTCACGGCTGGTGCAACGCCCGTCACCATCACGAACTTGGTGTTGACCCGTTCAGGTCTTTCGCAGGATTCCGACTTGGATAACGTCTACCTCTAGCAGTGCGCGGTACCAAGTTGGCATCAAACCTCGGCTTCAACAATGGGGCGATCACCTTCTCGAATGGCGCAGGACTCTTTACGGTTCCGGCGAATTCCACGCAGGTCATCACCGTCACTGTTGATGTCGATAATGGTGGAATTGGCAAAAACAATGTCACTGTTGCAGCGGATTCCGGCCATATCTTCCAGATTGGCTTGGCTTCCGCGAGCAATGTAACCGGCGGCACTTTCACGGGCAACTTCCCGTTGGAGAGCGCGCAGTTCACGATCGCATCCGTCACAAATTTGGCGACGACTTACCGTCTCCGGCCCTCAGACTTCTTCGACGACCGTGAATGCGGGCCAGTTGGATGATCTCGTTGGTCAGTTCACCGTTCAGGCCGGTAATAACCCGGTCAAGGTGACACAGTTAAACTTCACGAATGTCGGAAGCGTAACGCCAAGCTACCTCCAGAACGTCAAATTGATGGATGGCTCAACCCAGCTTGGTGCGACCATCACCTCTCTTGGCAGCAACAACATTGCGACGTTCGACCTTTCTGGCGCGCCGCTCATGTTGACCTCCGGCCAGTCGGCGGTGTTGTCGCTCTATGCGGACATCACGGGTGGCGTAAATCGCAACTTCCAGTTCTCTATCCAGCAGTCGTCTGACATTCAGGCGGAGGATACGACCTATGGGGTTGGCATTGGTGCGACCCTCCAGACAGGCCTTTCGTTCCCGATTGATTTCTCCTGTGGTTACCATCAGTAATGGCGGCGTAGTGGCATCGAGGGATGCGAACACCCCGACCACCTACGCGGTGGCAGGGAATACCAATCAGGTGCTCGGCGATGTTTGATGTCTTGGCTTCCGGCGACAGCATCAAGTTCAATGAAATGGACTTCTGGCTACACGCTTGAACAATGGCGACACGATCAATAACTTCCGCGTTGTTGATGACCAGGGTGCTCAGATCGGCACAACGGTCAATACGACCGCTGGTGCGACAGCAACAATGTTAACGGTATCGTTGCTGAAGGCAGCGGCAGTTTGAACTACATCATTCCGGCCAACACGACTCGTGTCTTGACGGTCTATGGTGATTTGCCTTCGAATGCTTCTGGAACGGTAACGTGTGACATTCGGTGAACCGAGTGGCACTTTCGGCTCCAACAATGGTACTTCTGCGGAGAGCTACACGACCTATGCGAACGCGACGACGACGGCTGTTTCTGGAAACACCCTCCAGATCTTGAACTCGAATACGAATCTTCTCATAAGCGAGAACTACGGTTTGGGTTCTCCGGTGTCTGCAGCGGCGGTGCGCCCAGCATGTAGAGATTGGATCGTACACGCTTACGGCGGGACAGGTGAATGGTGTTAATTTGACGGGCGTTACCATCTCGGCAACGAGCACCCTTCCGGTTAACTACCTGACAAACCTTGAGGTGTTCGATGGTTCTACCCAGATCGGCCAGACCTATTCTACGGTAGTCGCTGGAAATGCGCTATAACTTCAACACCAATTCCCCGATTGCGATTCCGGCGAATGGCTCCGTCACGCTCGATGTTTACGCAAACATTAGCTCGAACGTAAGCGCTCAGACGGTATCTCGGCGACGACTTTGTCGGCGGTAAATGCTTCGACCCAGGCGGGTAATGCCGATAACGGTCCAGCTCGACGGCAGGCCAGAATCTTTCCTTCAACACGGGAGGTACGCTGAGTGGCTCGCTCTCGGCAGGTACGTCGCAGGCATCCTAGCTTGGCATGGGTATCACGGGCGTGAATGTCGCCCAGTACCAGTTCGTCGCTGACAATAACGGCAGCGAGACCCTGACGAAATTGGTGATTCTCGACAGCTACAACCACGGCGAACACCTCGACTGCTTGGCGCTCAAGCCTTCGGATCTCATCAACTATCGGTTGACGGATTCGGCAGGCAATGTGCTTAGCACGGCGAGTGAGGATCGAACGGTACGTTGACCTTCAACTTGACTGGCTTGCCATTCCTGTGAATGGAACGCAGTACGTGAATTTGGTGGCGGATACGAATTCATACCCGTATGCGACATCAGGCGGATACGCATGCGTATGATCTTGACGAGCTACCAGTACACCAACGCTACGCAGTCGAGACGACGAGCACTCTGGCCAACGGCATGGGTAACCTCTTCACGGTTTACCAGACAACGCTTGGTGTGGCTGGTACTTCGGTTGGTCAACGCCCGAACAACATCTCCGGTGTTGAGCAACATCGTGGGTGAGTTCAACTTCACGGCTGGCAGTGGCAACATCGAACCCGAAAGTGTTGAACAAGGTTACCTTGTCGAACCGGTGGTTCGTTGATCCAGGCAAGCACGATCGCAGACCCTCGGCCTCTATGATGCCTCGGCTCCGTCGGTGCTCTTGGCTTCTTCAACAGCAACCTCAGACGATACAGCATGACGTTCACCTTTGCGAATCTGAACCGAACCAGTGGACAATTCCGTACAGCTCTACAAAGACATTACTCGTAGAAACGTTGTCTGTCGCCGACTGGCGGCGCTTTGGGCGGTTCGCTGACGAATGGCAACAGGTGGCAGTTATCAGGTGTTCTCACTGGTTAACAGTGGACTGATGGTCCGTCGTGGCACGGCGATGGTACGACGACGCTGGGTGCGAATACTTACGTTCGGCATTGGCTTAGCCCGTCTATCTCGATCGCCGGTTCCGAGCCGAACATCACTGACTTGTCCAACTAGTCTGGTATCCCTCCGATCCGATCGCTTGTGACGATCGGATAGGAAAAACAAAACAGCCCTTCGGGGCTGTTTTGTTTTGGGGAGGGGCGCATATTTTTATCCGCACGGAGGGAATTTAAGATCTATTTAATGTCGCGAGGAGTATCGTGGGAGGGATGCAAGATTCCTCGCGATACAAAAAATTAATGATTATATCGAAGAATTTTTTCCTATGGCACAAGGAGAAGTAATCAGCACTCCAGAGGAAGAAATTTTATTTACTCCAAGATGTAAAAATATCGCGCAGAACGTTCAAACATATAGTCGAGCGGCGCTCTATAAACGATGGATTTGGAGTGAGCTGGTATAAAAGACTTACTAAGAAGTGCGCAAGATATAGTGGACAATCCGGAGGCAGTTAATTAGAAATACGAATCTAGTAAAATATCCTGAGAGAAGTATGATTGGGAGGTTGGATTCAGGAATAGAAGCGGCGATAATGGTGGTCGTGGATTGATCTCTTGAGGGAGAAAAAAAGTTATAACAATATTTCTGAAAGAAAGGCGTCAATTTTTGGCTTAATAAAAAAAGAGCCCATAGCTTTGTATCTGGAGGGGCGGCATCAATACAATAGCGAGTGTGTTGATTTCCCTCATCGAAAACGCACCTTGCGATACGCCCCCGCAGTGGAAGCCTTTCTGCCGTCAGATACAAAATTATGAGTTGTTTACCATTTTAATCTACCTCGTCGCTATTCTTCCGTCAAATTTCTTTTAATCTTTATTTAATAACCTGCCCGCCGTCTGCTTGCCACCCATTTACCACCCCCTTGTGCAGAAAACCCTTGATTTTGCTATACTAAAGGGGAGCTAAAATACAAAAGGTCGAGAAAAGAAACTAAATTTATCATCAATCATGAATAAAAAAGGATTAGTGGAAGCGGTCATGAAGGCAACGGGCATTGAAACGAAGGCAGCAACGGAGCGTGCGGTAGATGCGGTATTTGATACGATCGTAAAGACCATGGGCCGCGGCGAGGAAGTCGCGATCACGGGCTTTGGAACGTTCCGCGTTGCCAAGCGCGCTGCGCGTGAAGGCCGCAACCCCAAGACCGGCGAAAAGATCCAGATCAAGGCTTCGATCAAGCCGAAGTTCCGCGCCGGCAAGCTTCTCAAAGAAGCAGTGCTGTAATTGCTGAAAAAGGATCCTTCTTCAGTATCTTAAGATGAAAAGCACCGCGTGAGGCGGTGTTTTTCATATCTAAAATATTTTTTGAAAATTTAAAGATAGTTAATGAGGGGTTGCTATAATTGCGAGCATGCAAAACCCAAATAAAGAGGACCGTGCGTTATCCGAATTTATAGAAAGCCACGTATTTTTTATTAGGGGGATGAGGGTAGTGCTGAGTACGCATCTTGCTAACTTGTATGAAATTGAGCCTCGCGTCCTGATCCAGGCTGTAAAAAGAAACAAGGGTCGTTTCCCGCACTCTTCCTTATTTCAGCTTAATGCAATTGAATTCAGCGCTTTAAAATCACAAATTGTGATTTTAAAACATAATAGAATTCGACGTTCTTTGCCATATGCCTTTACTGAGCAGGGTGTAGTGATCCTTGCGAGTGTTTTGCGAAGCAGTCGTGCAATCGCTATGAATGCCGCGATTATAAGGAATTTTGTCCGACCACATCGCCCCTATTTAAAGGCACGCATCATTGCTCCGGGGTTGTGGTAAAATAGAACCAATGGCAAAGTTTGAGATCACATGGGAAGCGCCGGAGTTTGAGTATCGCGAGAAGGACGTCTCGTGGTATTGGATATCTATCATCGTGGCTGCGGCCATCATCGCATTTTCGGCGTGGCAAAAGGATTTTCTCTTCGGCCTTTTTATCGTCATCGCGGAAATGCTTTTTATTGTGTGGGGTAATCGCGTGCCGCAGGTGGTTCCCTTCACGTTGACGGACGTGGACGTAAGCATTGGGGGGTATAAAACCTATCTTATGAAAGAGTTCGAGAGCTGGAGCGCCGACACTGATGGTGTGGAATGGGCCGATGTGATGCTCCACTTCCGCTCACGCCTGCATCCGCCGCTCGCGCTCATCGTTCCGGAAGAGAAAATGACCGACCTGCGCAATAATCTTAAACTCGTGCTGAAAGAGATTGAGCACCAGCCCACGCTTATCGATTCCATTGAAAAATTCCTCCGTTTCTAGTATCCTTCATCTGTCATACATACGAAGAGCCCTCGTCGTTCAACGGATAGGACGCAAGCTTGCGGAGCCTGTAATCGTGGTTCGATTCCACGCGGGGGCACCTAGATAGAAATTCGCTACGCATATAGTATTATTAGAAACATGGCGAAGGAAGTTGGGAGGATGAATATGAAACGATGGTCTTGGGTTTTCGCGATCCTTGCGTGCGCGGGGAGTTTTTTGTTTGGGTGGTTTTTAAAACAAGTGACGACGGTCTTCACTGTGCCAAGCCCCATACGACTTACCGGATATCAATACATCAGTCCGCTCGTCAGTTGTAATTTGAGTAGTGTGGCAGCCTTTACGCAAGATCAACCAGTGGTCAACGCCATCCAATCGGCGATCGCGCAAGATAAAACCGCTGGCGATATTACCGACGCATCCGTCTATTTTTCGGACTTCACAACAAATCAGTGGGCGAGCGTGAATGGCAGTGAAAAATATTATCCGGCGAGCTTGGGGAAGGTGCCAATCATGATGGCGTATTATGCAATGGCGGAAAGCACGAGCAGTATTCTTGATGAGGAGAATAGCTATCCGACGAGCGCGCCGGATCTTAACCTTCAACAGGAGATCCCGCCGACGAGCGCCATCACTCCCGGACAGGAATATACGAACAAGCAACTTATCGAGTATATGATCAAATATTCCGACAATAATGCTGCGGATGTGCTGACCGCATATACCACTCCTGCCGAGTTACAGAATGTGTATAGCGTGTACTCGGACCTTAATATTCCGATAGACAACAATGTGACGGCGTCCACGAGCGACATCATGACGCCCCAGCAATATTCGATATTGTTCAAGGCGTTGTATAACGCTACCTATCTTTCCCGCGATGATTCAGAAAAGGCGCTCGCGCTCATGACACAAACGACGTTCACGCAAGGACTTGTGGCGGGCGTGCCGAGCTCGACGGTTGTGTCGCACAAATATGGCTTGGCGTCATATCTTTCTGGCGGCGTGCCGACGCAGTGGGAGTTGCATGATTGTGGAATTGTGTACGCGCCGGGGAATCCCTATCTGCTTTGTGTGATGACGAAGGGGAATACGAGCATCGCCGCGCAGGAAAAAACGATCGCTGATATTTCGAGCGCGACGTATAATGCAGTAGAAGCGGGGAAGTAGTCCATTAGGATTGATTTTTTTGCCAAGCTCTATATAATGAATCCGTAAAGCGGGTATCGTATAACGGTATTACATCTGGTTGCCAATCAGACGACAGGGGTCCGACTCCCCTTACCCGCTCACTCACCAGCAGAACGAGCGCTGGATGATAATAAGCTTGACTCATTGATAAAAAGGGCATAAAAAGTGGGTAGGTCTTCTCACGGAGGAAAATATGAACAATGGAATCCCGGCGTCACTTTTGCCGATCATTGAAACATGGAAAGCTCCACAAGAGGGAATGTCGCATGTGGTCCGGTGGTTGAAGTATCACAACGATGAGCCTGGCGTTCGGCGGCAGGATTCGTCCCAGCATACTATTTCGATTGTCGTCCTTGCGATGATTGTGGTAGCTGTTTTGCGGAAATATATCCCGCTTGATGGGTGGCTTCTCACCGATGCATTCTCTCTGCACGATCTTGGTGAGGGAGAGTGCAAAAAGGATACTCACTATATCGACAAATCTGTTACCGGAGATCTTGAGGAATATTTAGCCTTCCGGCAGCGCTATGAATTTTTAGGCCCAGTCGTGTTCGAGTCTCTCCATCCTGCGTTTCTATTGCAGTTTGCAGCGAAGAACCCGAGTATTTTCCCTAAAGATGCACAGCGCATTATGGCAGATCTTTGTCGGGATTATCCCATGGAGATACTCGTATTCGATGCTATTGAGCGATGGGATTATGTTCTCTATGCGCTCGAGCAATATCACGAGCGGGGGAATGAAAAGATTCTGACGCAGGTTCTCCGGCATCAGGTTCCACATCTTGATGTCCTGGCGGTAGAGCTTCCTGGTTTTGGGGTTGAAATCTGGAAGTCCGAGATTTCCCTATGGGCTCATGATTTTCTGAAAGCTCACGAGGGCCAATGGATCGAGCAGAAAAGCGCGGCATAATGATGCCCAGGGCTGCAGACACTTTCCGTGTTTGCAGCCTTTTTTTACTTAGAGTAAAATCTAGGGAATGATTCTCTCCGACCGCGATATTAAAAAAGCGTTAAAATCTGGGCGCATTTCCGTCGCGCCGCTGTTCCCGCACGCGATACAACCGGCATCGATCGATCTTCATCTCGGCGCGGATTTTTTGGTGTTCCGCACCAACCAGGATATTTGCATCGATCCCAAAGAGCCGATCGATCACATGATGGAGAAGGCAACGATCAACGATAAAAAACAATTCATCATTCATCCGGGTGAATTTGCGCTTGGCATGATCTACGAAGTGGTAGGCGTCGGCGATGATATGGTGGGACGGCTTGAGGGCAAGTCATCGCTTGGACGCATCGGTCTTATCATTCACGCGACGGCAGGATATCTCGATCCGGGAAATAAATTAAAGATGACGCTCGAGCTACACAACGTCTCACCGCTTCCGATCAAGCTATACTATAAAATGCCGATCGCGCAGATGTCGTTCACGCCACTCTCTTCTCCGGCAGATCATCCCTATGGCAAAAAAGCGCTAGGCAGTAAATATTACGGCGCGATGAAGCCGCAGGCATCGCAATACTGGAAGAATTTTAAGAAGAATAATCAGTGGATGAAATTTGGAAAATAATCTGCGCAATATGAACAACGAAGCATATCGTCCGGATTTTCCAGGTGATACATGGACCGACGAAGAGCGATTTCTGCTTAGGCCTTTTGTAAGCAATCTTGATGGATTCATCTCGGTCTTACGCAATCTTCCGCCGGAGATCGTCGGCGCGCTGTGCTCACGCGCGAGCCGCGCAAGCGGATCACTCGTACGGATCTTGCACGACGAATACCTCAAGCCAATCATCGATAGCGATCCAAAGCTTGGCGAGGAATTAAAGCAGACGATCACATTCCTCGAAGAGCACGGGTTTAAGAATATCCTAAACAACCAACGCGCGCAGGCGTTCTATGTAAAGTGGCTTTCGCAGTACGGCGACGATTCGATTGCACAAATGACAGGCACCCACGTGGCGTTCTGGGGTATTTCGCAGGTGGCGATGAAGTATCTGGAGGATCAGCGCATCGGCCTGGAGCCGATCGAGAAGTCTACGCGCTACGTGAGCTTTGCCAAGAAGGTGGGCGGGAGTTATTTATATTACACACCAAAGCCGGATCTTGAGGCGCTTGGTTTATTGAACGAGTATCGCGTTGCGATGGACAATCTTTTTGAGACATACGCCACGCTCGTGGAGGAACTGAAGGTGTGGCTTAAGGCGAACTATGAGGAGAAGGATGGTGTGCTAGAGAAGAAAGCATTCGATACATTGCGTGGTATGTTGCCGATGGCAACGCTCGGTCAGGTCGGGTTTCGTGGCAATGCGCAGGCGCTCGAATACGCAGTGAATCGCATGGCCGCGCACGAGCTCGGCGAGTTCCGCTGGATCTCGGAAACGCTTCGGGGGGAGTTGGATAAAGAAATTCCATCACTTCTGCTCCGGTTGCAGGATGAGAAATCTCACGAGTATCAACGCTATCTTGGCAATCGCCTGCAGGTTACGCGGGATTTTGTGAAGACGTCGCATCCGGATATGGTACCTGCCGACGAGGCCGCGCCCGCAACAGGTCCAGCCGTGAAGCTTGTTGAGTATGATGCCGATGCGGAGACGAAAGTGCTCGCGGGAATATTGTATGCGGCAAGCCACACAGAATGGGAAGCGTGCATCGCAAAAGCAAAAAAACTTTCGCCTGATGAGAAAGAAAAGTTGCTTGGTGCGTATCTCTCGGGGCGCACCCAGCGTTGGCACAAAGTGGGCCGTGCCTTCGAGAACAGCTACGTGCGCTTCGATATCCTGATGGACATCGGCGCGTACCGCGATCTGCACCGCCACCGGATGATGACGCAGGAGCGCCAGCTTTTTACCGTGCGCCATGGATATGATGTGCCGCAGGAACTTGTCTGGGCTGGGCTTGATAAGCGCTATAAAGAAACACTGGAATCCATCGTCCCACTCTTCAAAAAGTTAGAAGCCCATTCTCCGGAACTCGCGCAATACGTGGTGCCGCTCGCGTATCGTGTGCGGTTTCAACAATATCAGAATTTGCGCCAGTTCTTCTGGGAAGCGGAACTTCGCACCGGGCCGCAAGGACATCCGAACTACCGTTTTATCGAACAGGAAAAATTCCGGTTATTAAAAGACAAGCTTCCGCTCATCAGTAAGGCGATGATTGTTGATATGAACGATTACAGTTTTGCTCGACGCGGCACTGAAGAAGCAATTCTCGCAAAAGAAGAAAAACTACGCAATCGCTTGCAGGGGAAGAGTGAATAGAGAGTAAATTGTTATGGTGCGTTACAGCCCGAGCGTTTTTTGTGCGATCACCCAAACTTTTTCGTGCACTTCGTCGATGGAGAGCAATCTTCCGTCCTCCACGCATTCGACGACGGTAAAATCTTTAGGGAATAGTTCTGCGATCTCTAGATATATTTTTTCGGTTTTCTGGAGATGGGAGAGGTCGGCCTCGTGAATATCTTTTTTTAGCGGAGCAGTTTCTGTTGCCGCTCTTTTTTTTCTGAGCTCAAGCGATATCTCCGCGGGCATATGTAAAATGATGTTCAAATCCGGCTTCGGGATTTTTAATGTTCCATATTCGAGATCATAAAGCCATTGGAAGAACGCAAGGCGCTCATCTTTGTTCTCAATTTTTGATCCTTGGTGGCCCATGTTCGAGCCAACGAAACGATCGAGCACAATCATTTCCCCTGCGCGAAGCCACGGATTCAATCTCTTTGCACTCGCGTCATAGCGATCCATCGCATAAAAAAGAGAAGCCTCATGCGGGCCTATCGTGTCCAATGTCCCATAATCTCCCGCGAGATATTCGCGGACGAAATAAGATGAAGGTTCTTCGTATTGAGGGAAGTGGGTGGTATGCAGTGCGACTCCCGGAGGGATTTTTGCAATAAGCCGTTTGAACTGTTCGCTCTTTCCCGATCCGTCCGGTCCTTCAATAACGATAAATTTTCCGTTCATATTCTCTATAGTATACTTGCTTTGCCCGTCAGACCCAAAAGCGCTATAATAGACGTATATAAGATGCCCTATGTTGTGTGGGGCATTTTTGATAGAAAACCGTAACTTATCCACATATTTAACGTTCTAAATGATAGACGGTGAGGAAGAACAACTCATTCGGTCAGCCGTCGGGGGCGATTCCTCGGCTTTTGGCTCTCTCTACGACCGTTATCAACCGGCAATTTACCGTTTTATTGTGGTCAAAGTTGGTAGCCGTGAGGAAGCCGAGGATATCACCCATCACGTGTTCCTATCTGCGTGGCAGAATGTAGGCAGCTACAAACACCGCGGACATCCGTTCTCGAGCTGGCTCTACCAGATCGCGCGGAACATGGTGATCGACCACTATCGTGCCAAGAAGGACGATGTGAGTCTCGACAAGTTGGATCCGGAGTCTTCTATTATTCCCGCCGTCGCGCAGTCGGATCTTTCGGTCAAGATGCAGCTCGAGAAGGTGTCTATCGCCATCGCGGAGCTGAAGCCGGATTATCAAGACGTTATCATTCTACGATTCGTTGAAGATTTGCCGCTCAAGGAAGTGGCGGCGATCCTCAAAAAATCGGAAGGTGCCATAAAGCTTGCCCAGCATCGCGCCATCAAAGAATTAAAAAAGAAATTGGGTGATGGGGAGGGCGGCAATTATTACGAAGATGAAATTATCTGAAATCCTTAAACAATTTAAACAGATAGAACCCGGCGCGGAATATTCAGAACATTCCCGTACGGAGATTTTGCTTTCTCCGCAGGTAGCGCCGCGCACATGGCGTAGCGTGTTCACGGTGCTGCATATGATCGAGACGGGAGCTGCCGTGGCGATCGCCGGATTTTTCATATTTATATTAGCGGGAAGTTTTTCGCCGACGCGTTCGATTGCGCCGATCCAGTATGCGGTGATCGATCCTGCCGGCTTGCATGCGGAGGCGCAGGCGATCGATATGCAGATCCAACTGGCTGACGTGGAATATCCGCAGGTGACTTCTACGCCTTCCTCTAGTATTTCCACAATAGCCACGACTACTCCGGCGCTTCCGGCGAGCGCGTTTGCTCCTGCCGTTGCGCCGCAGTCCACGCCTTCATCCTCCGTTTCCGCAGCACCTGCGACGACGGCTTCGACCTCGACTGCGTCTACCACTATTCTTTCCGTCGACCAGGTATTACAGCAACTTTCACAATGATGAATAAAAAAACCATGACGGCAAGCGCGGTGGCGATTATTTGCGCCGCCGTTTTTGGCATCGTGGCGTTGCATGTGCCGAGCGCGCATGCGGCGACCGCAGTGAACGCCGACTGCGGCATCACCGCGGCGGACCTTGCTCAGATAACGGCGATACAGAACGATCCTTCACTGAGCCCTTCTGATGAAATAAAGCAGGAGCTTGCGGTGCGAAAGCAGTTGGTGGGCGTAACGATCGTCTGTGCGGAACAGGAGACACAATTGCTCCATACCAATTTGCAGAACGCGTCCGTAGAGAGCGACATGCAATCGTTGCAGTCACAGATGTTGGGCAATCTTAACCAGTCAAGCGATTTTTATAATACGGAGCTGACGAAGCTCGGCGTGGTCGGCATTGCGGGTACTAAGGCGATCGCGCAGGAAGTTTTTGCATGGCGCGCGAACGTATTCGTTCCGCAAAGTGAGGGCGCCAACAATCTTATGCTTTGGAGCAAGAATCAAAGCCTCTTTACTACCGCACAGACGAGGATGACGCAGACACAACAGGCGGTGTCATATCTTGAAGGCGTGACGCCGAACGCGAGTCTCCAGACCGCATTCGCCGCAGCGCAGGCATCATTTAGTGACGCGCAAACCGAGAATGCGGCCGCCAAGACCGCACTCCTCACGAGCGTCGCCCCGGATCAAACGTACGCGCTCATTAAGAAATCCCTCGCATCACTTTCCGACACCTACGATAGTTTTTCGACCGTGAGCGCTATTATTAAAAAAAATCTCCCACAATAGCCTGTAGATAATATAAATAAAAAAGAGGATGGCTATTGAGCGAGTGGACGTGCTTACGTCGGAGCGAGATAGCATCCTCTTTTTTATGCTTTTGCGACGGCGACGGCGATGATCTTTTTTGCTCCGCCGGATTTGAGGACGCGGGCGGCTTCGGTGAATGTGGTGCCGGAGGTGGTGACGTCATCGATGAGGAGGATTTTTTTGTCTCGCAATGCTTTTATCGCGCCGTCCGCGAGTGCAAAGCAGTCGCGGACATTTTCGCGGCGTTCGAAGATATCTTCGGTTTCACTTTGCGGCTTGCGGTGCTGGACGCGCGCGAGGAGGTGTTCCTCGCAGGGGATGCCGAGCGCGCGGGCAAACGGCCTGGCGATGAGCGCCGATTGGTTGAACCCGCGCGCGCGGGCGCGCTTTGTTGAGAGGGGAATGGGAACTGCGATAAAGTCATGCAAATCAAGACCGAGCCGCGCAACGTATCCGACGAGGATTTCCGCAAGTGGTTCTGCCGCGCCCGCGATCCCTTGGAATTTGAGCGCGTGAATAAGCGCGCGCAAGGGCTTCGTCGTCATAGCGCCCGGCGGCGCCGAGCAGGTACGGCGCATCTTTATGGCAGATTTTTTTCTGTTCCGGCAGGCGCGCGGCGCAGGTGCCGCAGAAGAGCGTGTCGAACCCATCGATGCTTTGCCGGCACGCAGCACAGATCGCCCCGTTTGGGATGGAATCGCCGCATCCCACGCACGCGGGCGGGAAAAAAATGTCTCCGAAGAAGTTGATATTCATGCTATTATATAGTAAAGAACCTGCATTAAAAGACGATTAACTGGATGTTCCCATTTTTTAAAGAAGCATCATATCTTGGCGTTGATATCGGCACGACCTCCATCAAAATGGTCGAGGTTGTGGCGGGAAAGAAGGCGCCGCGCGTCGTGAATTACGGCGAGCTGGAATCGAGCGGCTATCTCGCACGCGCCAACCAGGCGCTGCAGACGAGCGGTTTAAAGATATTTGAGGAAGATGCGGTAGCATTACTCAAAGCCCTCGTGAAACAACTTGCGCCGGCGACGCAGGATGTAATCGCCTCACTGCCGCCATTCGATGTCTTTATGACCCTCGTCGATTTCCCTGCGATGGAGGCAAAGGACGTCGCGAAGGCGTTGGTCTATCAGGCAAAGCAATATGTGCCGATGCCGCTTTCCGAAGTGGCGCTCGACTGGATGAAGATCGCAGATTATCAGGACGAGAAAGGATTCGCGCATCAGAAAATATTATTGATCTCCGTCCCGCAGGAACAAATCAAAAAATATCAGCGGATGTTTGCCGCAGCAGGATTGCGCTTGCGTGCGCTCGAGATCGAATCGCTTTCCATCGCGCGCATCTTTTCCGGCGATCCTACGCCGACGACCATCGTGGATATCGGCTCCCGATCCACGAATATTATTTTCATGGAAAAAGGCGTCCTCGCGTGGAGTTCGCAGAGCGATATCGCCGCGTCATCGCTCACGCAGGCGCTCGCGACGAGTCTGGGAATCAATCCCATGCGTGCGGAAGAGCTCAAAAAAGAGCGGGGGATACTTGGCACCGGTCCTAACTACGAGTTATCCACAATAATGATGCCGTTTTTAGATGGTATAGTTAATGAAGTGAAGAAGGCTACTTATAGCTACCGCCAGCAGTTCCCTACAGCAACGGTGGCGGAGCGGATTATCCTTACCGGGGGAGGCGCGAACCTTTCCGGTATCGAAAAATATTTCGAAAAGGGATTTGGGATCCCCGTGGTAAAGGCAACTCCCTTTTCACGGTTTGAATGCCCCGATGCGATCGCGCCATTTATTCCCGAGCTTGGCGCTCCAATGACGGTCGCCCTCGGGCTTGGAATGAAGCAGTTCGTCAAATAATATATTTATCATGCCACTTCCAGAAAAAGTAATTGAACAATTAGGACGGGAAACTTCTGAGACGCAAGGATGGGCGACGGGTGCCCTGTTCTTTTCCGGCGCTATACTTTTTCTCGCCGTGGCCATCTACGTCGGACTTACCTTTGGCTATGAACCTTATTTGCAAGGCCAGCTGGCAAACGTGCAAAGTCAGGTGAGCGCCCAGGAAAAATCTATCTCCACGAGCCAGCAATCTCAGCTAATCGATTTTTATTCGCAAATTGCGAACCTTCAGACATTATTAAAAAATCACATACTTTCTTCACAATTCTTTTCATGGCTTGAGCAGAACACCGAGGCGAACGTTTATTATCAATCGATCACGCGCACCCCAGGCGGCCAGATCACGCTTACTGGCACGGGCAAATCCGAAGCGGACGTAAACCAGCAAATCGCCATCTTCGAGAACTCGCCGGAGGTTTCATCGGTGACCGTTTCCAGTGTTACCGCTCCACAACTGCTTCAGACGGGATGGAATTTTAGCCTCACCCTTATTATGAATCCGTCGGTATTTTTAGCCGCTCAACAATAATATGAAACAAGGGACAAAACGACTTTCCAGTATTATCATCGCGGCGCTCATCCTTGCCGGGGCGCTCGTGGTCTACTTCGAATTCATCGTACCTGCCTATGCCAGCCTTGAGATGGTAAAAGGACAGGAACAGAGCGAGCAGACGTTATACGCGAACGAGACACAGATTGTCGGCCAGATAAAAAATTTGCTTGCGACGTACCAGGGTGATGCGACATCGAGTCAGTCGGTCGCGATGGCATTGCCGGTGGGGTCGGATGTTTCGGGCGCGCTCGCCCAGATCTACGGTATCGCCGCGAACTCCGGCGTTACCATTCAGCAGACGGCGATTTCGATCCAGGCGGTGCAGGCAATCGCCTCGTCCGGTTCCACTGATTCCACAAGCGGACTCGCAAGCGCGGCTGCGGCGGGATCTATCGTCAAGCCGACCGGCACGGTTTCCGTTCAGGTAAGCGGCTCCGGCAGTTATGAATCATTCAAAAATTTTCTCCACGGGCTGGAAACAAACATCCGCATCTTTGACGTGAACGCAATATCATTGCAACCTGCAGCAGTTCTTTCCACAAAGACACAAGCGGCGAATCCTGACATGTTCAATTACACTATAACGGTCGTAACGTATTATCAGGCATCATAACATTATGGCTATTATTGTTGATGAAGGAGAAAAAAAGGGCAACGTATTGGGCATCTTCGGATGGCTGATATTCTTGGGCATCGTTGCCGCGACGGTATATTATGTATTTTTTGCCCAGCCGCAGTTGGTGCCCGTCACGGCGAGCGGGAGTCTAAGTGCCATCGCGCCTATCGCACAACTCGCGTTGCATCCCGAGTCCGTCGTACAAGGTCCGGCGTTTCAGTCATTGGTCTCTAGTGTCCCATTGCCAACCCCCCAGGGTCCGGCGGCCGTTGGTCGCTCGAATCCATTCATCGCACCGTAAGAGAAAAAAGAAACCCCACCGCTGTGGGGTTTCTTTTTATGCCAGCGTGTTAGAATAAAGACATGACGAGTGATGAATTTTTGCAACAACTCCAAGCGCGGGGATTGATCACCGATGCGATCGCGGCGCGCCTTAAGCGCGATGCGATTGTCGGCAATGAATCGGCGGAGGATATCATCGGCCGCGAGCGGATCGTTCCCGATGAACAGGTCGCGGCGCTTAAAAGCGAGCTGCTCAAGGTTCCGTATAAAAAGATAGATCCCGAGGCGCTCGACGCGAAGCTCATGGGGTTTGTGCCGGAAGAGACCGCGCGTACCTATCACGCGATTCCGATCAGTCTACAAGATGGACTGCTCATCGTTGGTATGTTGCATCCCGATGATCCGAAGGCGCAGGACGCGATGAAGTTCATCGCGCGACAGAATCATATCAATCTTGGAGTTTATCTTATTTCATACAACGACCTCCAGGCGGCACTGCGGAAATATTCCCCGTATCGTGCGGAGATCGAGCAGGCGGTGCAGTCGCTCAATATAAAAGAGGGATCGGGCGGCCAGCAGGCGATCGAGCTCGAGGGCGGCGACAGTGCGGATGCGCCTATCATCAAGATCGTTGCGGATACATTCAAGGAAGCGGTGTTGAACAAAGCGTCCGACGTGCACATCGAACCGCAGCAGAAATCGTTGCGTATCCGCTTGCGTATTGATGGCGACTTACGCGAAGTGGCATCACTGCCGGTGGAACTTGCCCAACCGATCACGTCACGCGTGAAGGTTATTTCAAATTTAAAGATCGACGAGACGCGTGTGCCACAGGACGGTCGCTTCCGCGCAAAACTTTTTGATCGCAACGTCGACTTCCGTGTTGCCACGTTTCCGACGCCGCTCGGCGAGAAGATCGCCATTCGCGTGCTTGATCCTTCGACCGGCTTGAAGAGTTTTGAAAAATTAGATCTGCTCGATCCGACGCGCGAGGTTATTAAAAAAGGGTTGGATAAGCCGTTCGGTATGGTGCTTATCACGGGTCCGACCGGTTCCGGAAAAACGACGACGCTTTACGCGTTTTTGCAAACGCTCAACACCGAGGATGTGAATATCGTTTCACTCGAAGACCCGGTGGAATATTTCGTTTCCGGCATCAACCAGTCGCAGGTGCGACCGGAGATCGGCTACGACTTTGCATCGGGTTTGCGTCAGATTCTGCGCCAGGACCCAGACGTTATTATGGTCGGTGAAATCCGTGACAATGAGACCGCCGGGCTTGCGGTGCAGGCGGCGCTCACCGGACACGTCGTGCTTTCCACGCTCCACACCAACAACAGCGCCGGCGTCATTCCGCGTCTCATCGATATGAAGGTGGAGCCGTTTCTGCTTCCGGTGTCGCTCAGCTTGATCATCGCCCAACGTCTTGTGGGAGTGCTTTGCCCGGATTGCAAAGCTCCCGAGGCCGCCCCGCCGGAAGTGCAAAAGATCGTCGCGCAAGCGCTCGAAGGGTTGCCCTCAAGCGTTATCGCGCAGTTTACCGCGCCGTACCAGATTTACCACGCAAAAGGCTGCGCCACGTGCAAGGGCCGCGGCGTTGTTGGCCGCACCGGAATTTACGAGGCATTCCTCGTCACCAAGGAGATCGAGGATGTCGTCAGCTCCGGCGTTACCACACAAAAGATCACCGCGCAGGCAAAGGCGCAGGGTATGATCACGCTTCGCCAGGATGGTATCGTGAAAGCGCTAAAGGGAGTGGTTTCGATAGAGGAGATCATCAGAGAGACGGAGGAGGCGTAGGAGACCGTAGAGATTGTCCCCGGTTCATTCATGCTCATTTCAGCTTAGCGCCAATAAATTCAACGTTTTAAAATCACAATCTGTGATTTTAAAACGTAACAATATCCGCCGTTCTTTGCTGTATACCTGTAGCGAGCGAGGGCTTGGATATGCCTCAATTTTATAATTAATATTTAATCCTCCCATTCACCTTACTTCTCTTGATGTGGTAATATTATCTTATGGATGATTTCAAACAGCAGCTCAACGATCTTTTGACGACGACGGCGAAGCAGAATGCGTCGGACCTTCACCTTGCGGTGGGGCGCAAGCCGACGTTGCGTATTGATGGCGTGCTGATCCCACTGGAGAAAGAGCCGGTTATGACGCCGGAGTCGGCGGAGGGAATCATCTCGCAGCTGCTCACGCCGGAGCAAAAGACGAAGCTCATCACTCAACGGCAGGTGGACTTCGCATACAGCTTGGAGGACAAGGCACGGTTCCGCGTGAACGTTTATTTCCAGCGCGGCTATTTGGCGGCGGCGCTTCGGCTCATCCCTACGCGCATCAAGACGATCGAAGAGTTGAATCTTCCGCCGCTTTTGCACGACTTCGCACAGCTTTCCCAGGGCTTCGTGCTGGTGGTGGGCCCCGCCGGACACGGAAAATCTTCCACGCTTGCGGCGATGGTGGATGAGATCAACCACACGCGCACTGATCACATTATCACGATCGAGGATCCGGTGGAATATCTTTTTACGCAGGACAAGTGCATCGTCTCGCAGCGCGAGGTGGGCAGTGATGCCACGAGCTTTCACTCGGCGCTCCGCACCGTTCTGCGCCAGGATCCGGACGTCGTGATGATCGGCGAGATGCGCGATGCGGTCTCCATCGGCACGGCCATGACCGCTTCCGAAACCGGGCACTTGGTTGTTTCAACATTGCATACCAATTCCGCGTCGCAGACGATCGATCGTATCATCGACTCATTCCCCGCAGAACAGCAGGGACAGGTCACGTCACAGCTCGCCGCGACACTTGTCGCCATCGTTTCGATCCGCTTGCTCCCGCGCATTTCCGGCGGCCGTATTCCGGCGATGGAGATCATGATCGTCAACCCGGCTATCCGCAATCTTATCCGCGAGCGCAAAACGTATCAGATCGATCTCGTGATCGAAACGAGCTTGCAGGAGGGGATGGTCACGCTCAACCGCTCACTGGTTAATTTGATCAAGAATAAAGAGATCACATTAGAAAACGGCGAGTTGTATTCACTCAATCCGTCGGAGCTACGCATTCTATTAGAAAGAACATAAAAATGAGGGCGATCTCTCGTTGTCTTCATGAAATTTAAATATCAGGCCAAGACAAAAGAGGGCGCGACGCAGGTGGGTTTTGTGGAGGCGGCGGACCGCGATGCGGCGAGTGCGATCCTTTCGAGCCACGATCTTTTTGTACTGAGCGTCGTCGCGAATCGTCCGCCGACCCTGCTCGACCACATCGCGGGATTTTTTGGCCGGGTGGGAAATAAAGATCTCATCGTGTTCACGCGTCAGCTTGCGACATTACTTGAGGCGCGGCTCCCCTTGAACAACGCGCTGAAGATCTTGCACGAACAGACGACGAACCCGCGATTGAAAGATGCCATCTCGCAGGTGACTGATGACATCGATGCGGGGGTATCGTTCTCGCAGGCGATGGAACGCCAGAAAGAGGTCTTTCCTGACTACTATACTGAGATGGTGCGCGCCGCGGAGGTCACGGGTAATTTGAACGAGGTCGCGGTATTCCTTGCCGACTATACGGAGAAGCAGGGCGATCTTGCGAGTAAGGCGTCATCGGCACTCGTGTATCCTGGCATCGTTGTCGGGTTGTTTGTCGTCGTCGCATTCATCTTGTTGACGTTCGTGTATCCATCGCTTGGCGGCGTGTTTGCAGAGAATGGCGTGGCGCTCCCGTGGTATACGCAGGTGTTGCTGGACACCGGAACATTCCTTAACAAATGGTGGATCGTCGTCGTGGTCGGCGTGGCCGTGCTCGGTGCAGTGGCTTTCAACTATTCCCAAAGCGATGAAGGAAAATCGTTGATCGACGAAATGAAGATCCGTCTGCCGCTCGTTAAAAAAGTATATTCGCCGGTCATTATGGCACAATTCGGCAACTCCGCGGCCTTGCTCGTGCACGGCGGCATCCCCGTTGCACAAGCGCTCGAGATCATCGGGCACATGATAGACAACGTGCGCTACCGCGAGATCATTCACGACATCGCAGAGGATGTCCGGCAGGGACTTCTGCTTTCGCAGAGCATCGCAAAATATCCGGAATATTTCCCGGCACTCGTTTCGCAGATGGTGGCGGTGGGGGAGACGACGGGCAAAATCGAGGAGATGTTCACCCGCCTTTCCGGCATCTATACCCGCGAGGCGGATCAGATCACGAATAATTTGGTGGACCTTATTCAGCCGGTGCTCATGATTGGCATCGGCGTGATGGTAGGCCTGCTCTTTGCCTCCATCCTTATCCCCATTTACAACCTCACGGACAGCATCCACTAGATGCTATAATAGAAAGGTCACTCTATTATTCAAAAGGTCGAGAAAGATTTCTGTCTAAAAAAATGATTAAAAACACAAGAAAGGGCTTTACCCTCATTGAAATCTTGATCGTCGTTGCCATCATCGCCATCTTGGCGTCGGTCGTGTTGGTGGGCCTTGGCCCGACCCAGCAGGCTGGCCGCGACGCACGCAGACTTTCCGATTTGCACGAAGTGCAGAACGGATTGGAATTGTACTATAACAAGAATGGTGCGTATCCGATTCCGAGCCCTGCGAGTTGGGGTTCAGCATCGACCGCAGGATCGCTTTCCGCGGATCTCATCAGTGCCGGTGTGGGTATTACCTCTATCCCGAATGACCCGAGCAGCGGAAAGAATTATGTTTATGGCTGGGGTCCGGCTGCTACCACTTATGAACTTGCCGCAACTATGGAAAGCGCCAATGGTTCCGAGTGGGTGAATTATTCCGCGCCGACCGCACTCAGCGCGGGTGGGGGCGTTACCGATGGTGCGACGCTTACCTGCACGCAAGCCTCTCTGCAGTACTGCGTCTCCTTATAAATTTCATCAGGAAATTTATTCTCAAAACTCCCGCTTCGGCGGGTTTTTTGATGCCCGGCGATTTCTGTTAGAATAGAGGAATGCTTTGGCTCATCCTCTTTCTCTTCGGTATCGCGATCGGCAGTTTTTTAAATGTTGTCATCTTGCGCTATGATGGCGAACATTTTTTGTTCGACGCAAAGATGATCGGTGGGCGATCGCATTGCATGCACTGCAAGGAAACATTGCGATGGTTCGAGCTCGTGCCGCTTTTCAGCTTTCTTATTCAGGGCGGCCGATGCCGTCGATGCAAGGCGCAGCTAAACATCCAGTACCCGATCGTGGAACTCATCTCGGGACTCGTCTTTATATTCGTTCCGTTTATGTTCGGTATCGGAACGGCATCCACCGCGCTCATTATTTTTATCGCCGCGCTATGGATAGCGATCCTGGAGGCATTGCTTGTTATGTCGTTGATTGATATCCGGCTTGGTATCATCCCGGATGAGATCAATATTTTTCTCGGAGTGATCGGGATCGCGCTCATACTATTCGCGAGTGGCGGTGAGGTGTGGGTGATGCTCGCAAGGGTGATCGGTGCGGCAGGCGCCGGCGTGTTTTTTGCCGGACTCATTGCCGTCACGCGTGGCAAAGGGATGGGCATGGGCGATCTCAAGCTTGCGATCCCACTCGGACTTATCTTTGGCTGGCCGGATATCGCACTGGTGCTTGTACTCGCATTCGTCATCGGCGCCATCATCGGTGTGATCACGATCGCGTTTGGAAAGAACAGTATGAAGGGCACGCTTCCATTCGGGCCATTCCTCGCGCTCGGCGCCGCGGCAACATTTTTTTGGGGTGCTCCGATCCTCGGCTGGTATCTTTCGCTACTCGGTATCCGGTAATTTTCTATCGCAGCGTCCGCGAGGAAATGATAGAATACTCCTATGGGAAACGGCGCAGACAAAAAAGGTTTCACGTTAGTAGAGATGCTCATCGTCCTCGCGATCACCGCGTTGCTTTCGGGGCTTGCCATCGTTTATACGCATGTCGGGCAGAATCAGATCGCGCTCTCGATCGAGGAATCAAAGATCGCCCAGCTTATTCTCCAGGCGCGGGAGCTTTCCGTCGCGACATATAGCACGGATAATGCCACGTGCGCCTACGGCGTGGCATTCAATTACGCGAGTTCCAGCTATTCGCTCTTTGAATACAATGCCGCAGTGAGCTTGCCATCCTACCCTGGCCGGCCGATATGTCCATCACTCGCAAGCACGACCGCCGCAGGCGCGGTCGATCCAAGCGTAATGGATATTTATGAGAGCGGAAGCTGGCAGGTCCATACCGCGCAGGGCGTCGTGTTGGATAATGACGGTGCCGCGAGCGACACTATTCAGTACGTGCTCTTTTATCCGCCTGATCCGTTCACTGCTATCGATCTTTCTAGTAATGACACCTTCCAATATCCCGCGCCAACGGCGTACGTCTATTTAAGTACCACGGATGGAAGCGATTCACGCACGATCACCGTCAACTCCGCAGGGCAAGTAAGTCTATAGCCATGAATACCCACTTTCATTCCCGCCGCGGTCAGACGCTCGTTGAGGCGCTTGTCGCGCTCAGCATTTTAACGACGGGTTTTATCGGCATCGTCGGGCTTCTGACGAAATCATTTCAATTGAACCGGACAACGGGGAATGATACGCAGGCGACGTATCTTGCATCCGAGGGGATCGAGGTTGCAAAGAGTCTGATCGATCACGATGTATACACCGGACTGGCGGTTGGCAGTGATGACTGGGGGCAGTGTTTTGATCTGGGCAGTGGCGCGACGGGGTATTTCAAGCTGGAGTACGATACGACGACATGTCCGCCGCCGGAATACTTCGGATCGACAAATTATCTTTCCGATCCACTCTATTTCAATGCTTCGAGCGATGTTTATACCTACGATACGCTTGGCGCGGCGAAAACCAATTTTGCACGCGAGGTGGTGATCACTATGCCTGCCGCGACGTATCCGAATGAGATCGACGTGCAGTCCACCGTTACGTGGACGGACGGCGGGCAGTCAAATACGATCACGCTGGAAGATCATTTTTATAACTGGCATCCGTAAATATGAATATGAATACAAACGCAAAAAAAGGATTCACGCTTATCGAGATGCTCGTCACGGTCGGGCTCTTTACCATCATCATCACGATCGCGGTTGGGGGATTCACGAATGCGATCCGCACACAGAGCGAGGTGGCCTCGCTCATTTCCGCGCAGAGCAACGTGAGTATCGCGCTCGAGCAGATGGCGCGCCAGGTGCGCACGGGATATCTTTTCTGCAACGCGCCGGGAAATACGTTTGCAAATACGAATTCCGCCGCGCCGCAGTACGCGAACGGGGATTGCGGCTGTGTGTACAACACCGGCGATGTACCCGGTACGTGGACGTGCAACGCCATCGACTTCTATGACGCCGAAGGGGATCACATCGATTATTTTTTGCAAAACGGCGCGCTTATTGAAAGCTCAACACTGAGCGTCACTCCGCAGTCCGTCACGGGCAACGCCGTGTCGGTGAAGTATCTGCAGTTCAAGCTCTTTGGCCAGACGGAGGGCGATCAGTGGCCGCCGCGCGTTACCATTTCCATCGGCATTGCGCCGAGCTCCACCGACCCGGCGGTCTCGAATGACGTGCTCAACTTGCAGACCACCGTGAGCGCGAGGGATATTGATTGCGCGCCCGGTACCTCACAGTGCTAGGATTGTTGTCCATCGCCCGCGACGCCGGCGATTATCCACAGCCCCCATTTACCCCGCATCTGTTACTATTAGTAATATGAATGATTCCAAACGCATCTGGGTCTGGGTTGGCGTCGCAGTTGTTGTAATCGCACTCGCCGCATGGCTGATCTGGGGAGTATCGTTAAAGCCAAAGCAGTTGACTGGTCCCGTGCCGGTCTTCGCTCCACAAGGACAACTGACCCCGCAGTTTCCAAAGAACTTAATCCTTGATGCACGGGCAGAGGTCAACAGCAGTTATTCCATCGGTTATTCCACGAGCACCAACCAATACACCGCTGAGTGGGTCTCTTCCAGCTCCCTCGCGACGCTCGACGCCGATTACAAGAATTACTTCGCCGCAAACGGGTGGCAGGTGACGAACAGCAATGCCGTGTCGGCTGTCACCAAGCTCGGCGTCGTGTATGCCTCGACTTCAACCGCAAATATCAACGTGACCTTGGTCGCCCAGGGCAAAGGCTCAGAAGTGACGATCAGCTACGTGGCGCACTAAGGGAGTGCTATTTAAACATGTTTTGCAAGGCTTTTAGCGGTTTTTCCGCTGATTTGACATATATCTAGAATCCTGCTATACTGATGACAGCATGATCGCAGACCATCGTGGTCTTGCGTCGACTCGGTTCCATGCGAATCGAGCCACACTTAACAAGTGAATTACGGAAAAAGGAGAAACCCATGCACAGCAGCTCTAATACTGCTTTGTCGTTTGCGTCCGGGCTGCGTAGCCTGGGCGTCGCCTTAACTCTTCTTGCCATCGCCACCCTCGCAACCACCGGTTGCGGCGGCAGCGGAACCACCGGAGGTCATGTCCAGACAACCCCGACTATCACGTGGCCTACGCCCGCGGCAATCACCGCTGGCACAGCACTCAGCTCAACACAGCTGGATGCCACGGCAAGCGTTGCCGGATCGTTCGTCTACACTCCCGCAGCTGGTACAGTGCCCGCAGTGGGAACACAGACGCTTTCGGTAACTTTCACGCCGACGGACACAACGGACTACACTTCTGCAAGTGCCACGGTACAAATCGTGGTGAATGCAGTCGTGAAGACAACCCCGACTATCACGTGGCCTACGCCCGCGGCAATCACCGCTGGCACAGCACTCAGCTCAACACAGCTGGATGCCACGGCAAGCGTTGCCGGAACGTTCGTCTACACTCCCGCAGCTGGTACAGTGCCCGCAGTGGGAACGGATACGCTTTCGGTAACTTTCACGCCGACGGACACAACGGACTACACTTCTGCAAGTGCCACGGTGCAAATCGTGGTGAATGCAGTTGTGAAGACCAACCCGACCATCACGTGGCCTACGCCCGCGGCAATCACCGCTGGCACAGCACTCAGCTCAACACAGCTGGATGCCACGGCAAGCGTTGCCGGAACGTTCGTCTACACTCCCGCAGCTGGCACAGTGCCCGCAGTGGGAACGGATACGCTCCTCGCAACCTTCACGCCGACGGACACTACCGACTACAATTCGGTGACGGCCAACGTTACGTTGACCGTGATTCCGGCGACGCCGACAATTACGTCGATTACGCCACGGTATGTGGTAGCGGATACATTCTCGTATTTTGTGAACTACACGGTTACGGGTACGGGATTCCAGAACGGGGATAATGTCCATGACGAAAGCGGAATGTTTACCCCAGATATCAGCCTCGCCGGTTTGGCATCGGGTGCAACAAGCTTTGGGTTGACGCTTCAGTGGCAGCCAGGTTCTTACGAACCATGGTTTTCCAATTGGGAAGTACAGCATCCGAGCGGTGCGTATGGCAATTCATCAGCCACCGCATTCTTCGGCTCTGGGAGCCAGAGTACACTCGCAGATTCCGCGTCTACAGGGACAATGTTCCAAGTGGAAGAGAAAACCGGACAAGTTCACCTGTTTAAAACGGATGGGACAACAGGAATTCTTTTCCCCATTACGCAAACAGCCACACCCACGGCTATCGCGATCGATGACACTACTGGGGATATTGCCTATCTTTTCACCAGCAAGAATGACATCGCTGTTTATACCCCGAGTGGAACACGGGTATGTGATGTCACTCCCAATATAGCCTTCGTCTCAAGCATTTCGGCTAAGGGTGGCTATATGGTCTTCACCGACCCGACGGACAACCTTGTTGGTATCGCCAAGATGGACTGCAGTGGGTATCACACGATTCCTGTTACCGGTCAACCCTGGGCAGTCTCGATGGCGAATAACGGCGGCGTGCCGTATGCCGACGTTATCTCTCGGGATAAAGCATCGGCAAATGGTTTGCCGATGCTCACCGAAGTGAACGTCCTTACCGGCGTCACTGCGGGAACAGTGGAGCTTACCGGCTTCACCCCCGTCAGCACTGTTCGTGCGGAGAATGCGTACCAAGGGTTGTATCAAGTGCAGGCATCCAGCCTGTCGTCGACCGTTGCTGTACTCTCCACATCCGACAACTCCGTGCTGATCATCAACGCCAACACGATGACGATCACGCACACCGTTTCGGTTCCGGAGATTCCCTTCGGCATTGCCATGCAGGACAGCGCAGACCCAGTGG
The DNA here is from genome assembly GCA_963807165.1 of uncultured bacterium. GTDB lineage: Bacteria > Patescibacteriota > Minisyncoccia > UBA6257 > 2-01-FULL-56-20 > JAKAGE01. Next base: position 702,916 of record CAWDZM010000001.1, read on the forward strand.
TATGGGTCGCGTACATCTTGGCAAGCAGTGGCGAAGCAGTGACGCACATCGGCGCAATTGATTCGACGACGGGGAATTACACCTCCGGCGTCGGCGAGTGCCAGGCGGGCATCCTTGCAGGCGGATTCGTCGCGAACTCCAATGGCGTCTACTGCGCCATGGGATCAACGATCGCCGCTCCACTTGTTCTTCAACCGTAATTCAAACAAACCTTGGCCCGGATCTTCCTAAACAGGAAGCCGGGCCATTCTTTTATCTATAATTATCCACAACCCCCATTTTCGGCACATCTGTTAGTATTAAGGTATGAAAAATTTAAAGAGATATTATCTGGTGGCCATAGTATCCTTGGTGGTGGTAGGCGTAGCGGGCGTAGCATTGGCTATTAATAATCCCGGAAATACGTATACCAATACCATCCCGCCCATTATTACTGCGAGTGCCACCCCAAATTCTTCAGCGAGTACGGTAGAAGTGAGCGGGACCATCACCGGACTCGCAGAGCAGTATGGTCTTTCAGGTGTTTGTGTTTCTCCTAACTTCACCGCCACGGCAAATATCGCAAGCGGATTAGGAACTACCGGGTGGAGCATTGACTCGACCTCTTTATCGGGAGCATTCGCACCAACCCAAACGCAACAAGGGGTATCTACCATACAGTGCTCTCATTTTGATTACTACGGGAATTACTCGACCGAAGATGAAATGTTATCGAATATCAATGCTCTTCCAACGAGCACCAACTCGCGTTATCAAAATTATGAATATAGTTTTGACTTTCCGGTTGACGTGAGTTCATTGAGCGCAGGAAATTATAACCTGGTGCTCCAGGTGGATTCTTCCGGCGTTGTTGCAACGACATCTATTCCCATCACGGTAACAGCCTCTGGCGCAGAATCCTTTACCCCGATGGTGGTATCTCCAACGGCTACGTACGACGCATCAACCCAAACGGTAGCGTTGGGGGGAACGATAACGGACGGAACGGAAACATTCACTACGCAGGCCGTGTGTGTTGGAACTACGCCGAATGTGTATACCGTGACCGGTCCGCTCCACCCCGGCGGGTCAACATGGTCTGTCATCAATGCTTCCGGTGCAACGCTTATGAACGGACCTGCTTCGTACGCGCCTGCCACCACTACAAACACTGTCTTTGGATACGTGTGCCAGGGAACCAGCCGCCAGACAGCGTTGACGGATTCTGATCCGTATTACTTCAACACTTCAATTGATGCCTCCGCTCTTCCCGCAGGGAGTTATACGTTAAAGGTGGTAACCACTCCTATCTGCGTTCCTTCCTTTGGATCCGCAACTTGTTCGCCAATGCCTCCGGTTGATACCGAGGATGTTCCGTTCACCGTTCCTTCGCCGAGCGCGCCTTCGTCCACAAACGCAGGGATTATTACGGTGACATCGGAGAATGCGCAAAACCCTTCAGTGTTGGTTCCGGCATTGTGGGATCTGGCGGGCAATGTAACAAATACTATAAATGGTATTGTCTGTTCTGCCGCGTCTGCGATTGGCACCACGGGAAATATTTCGTGGAATGGTGTTCCATGCTCGGGGGAGCGGCAAGTGTACTCAGGGCTTCCTAATAATAGTGATAACTATGTTCTCCCGGACGCCACAACAGCAGTGCCGTATTATTCTTTTAATTCCATCAAAGAGACTCCGATTGCACAAAAAGAAAATACAAGCATCTTCGGGAAATTAGGAATTTCGTTGGATAATATTTTTAGCACGATTGCTAATGCATATGATATTTCTCCCGCAGGCTCACAAACATTAACGGCCACGATTCCGAGTGCTGCGTTTACCATTCTCTGGACTCCGGATGCAGGTATGCAAATCAATCCTGCTGCCGTGACACTTGACTCATCCAGTTCGCCAAGTCAAACAATCACAATAACAGATGATGGCGCGCCTGGTTCAACCCTTACGTGGACAGCCTCAGCAAACACCACGAGCGGTGGCAATTGGTTGAGCGCTCCTTCGGGTGGCTCTGTCTCGTACGGCGCTCCAGGCAGCGCGACTATCTCATATGTTCCGCCATCGCCTACGCTTGCGAATGGGATGTATTCCGGGACGGTGACGTTTTCTGGATATGATGCAGCTAGCACGAATAAAGTCGCAACCATCTCAGCTGCTGTGACCCTCAACGTCACAAACAGTAGCAATCCCACCAGCACGCCTTCTAGCACTCCGCCGATCATCCCCAATTGCAATTCGACTAGCGTTCCCGTGAATGGAACTGTTGATTGCACTCCGGGTGGCGGGCCTGGTCCTGGATATTATTGCACTGTCACCGGCGGAGGAACGGTTGATAGTAATTGCGACTATACCGCGCCGCCGCAGCCAGGACAGAGCATCATTAACATCTGCTCCACCCAGCCCGGCTATACGAACGACTGCGATTCGACGACGATCACCGTGACGCCGCCGACGTTGCCCGCGTGCCAATCGTCCAGCTGTCAGGTTTCTTGCGGTCCGCTCACCGCATCACCTGCGCAGATCGTCGTTCCGGAATCGACCGATCTACAGGATAGCTGTTCGAACGTGACCAACTGCCAGCTGACGGGAGGAGGGCTGATCCAGAATTATTCCACCGCGTCGGGCGCGCAAGGATCCATCACCATCAACGCTTCCACATCGCCTTCCGTCTCCACCATCTATAGACTGACCTGCGTGAATTCCAACTATAATAGCAGCGACTCACAGGTCTCCAGCGTGCCGGTGACCGTCGGCGGTTCCAGCGTCTGTGAGCAGAATCCGAACGGCGCGGGCTGTCCCGGGCAGTAGGGGGGGGCATAATAAGCGCTGTTAAGTAAGTAAATACTGCGAAATATGAATGCCGTGGCCTTGCGCCACGGCATTTTACGTACCCCTTGTCAAATCCTGAAAAGTGTGTTAGAATGGTCGGAGCACCAAACACTAGCGCGGTGCTAGAAGGGAACTTCAAACATGCACCTCAAATACATCCGCGCCGGAATGTTCGGCGTGTTGCTAATGATGGGAGCCACCACCTCATCATCGTTAGCCCTCTCTCAAACACTGTTGTTTTCCACTAGCGAGGACGAGCCTCCAAAAGCACCTGAACCAGCAAAGCGGATCCCAAAGATCAGTTTTGCCTTCAGAGCCTCGGAGTTCTTCTTAGTCGGCGGTACGGCGTTTGACATGACAACCACCGCGAGGGGGTTGGATCATCCCACGACTGCGTTAAGGAGTGATAAAACATTCCTTGCGCATTACTATGTGACAGAGAACGGTTGGGCGGGTATGTTTGGCAAGAGGGATGTGTTCACTGCTGTGGTAGCGAACACACTCCTGAATGCTGAAATAGACCGGTTCAGTCGAAAACTCTACTCACGTGGGGGAAGATGGCGGGCACTCGCGTATGGGACTGTCCTCGCAAGAGGCACGATCAGCGCGATTGCTGCGGGAGAAAACACTCGGATGGACGAGCGGATTAACCAAACCGTGAGGACTGCGACGGGATACAAGGGCCAGATCATTTGGTCCAAGTGACCGTCTTAACCGGCGGACGGCAGGAGAACCATCCTCCGTCCGCTACCATTCCTTATTTTATGGGATGTTTGGAGGTATTGACTTTTTCTTATAGCACGGCTAGAATAAAGGCAGAACAAAATCAACGTTTGGGGGTTTGAATCTATCGCTTGGAATTTTGAAGTTCCCTTTAGCGCAAGATTCGCTCTTGAGACCAATTTAACCAGTTGTGGTGACTTGTTAAACGGCCTCCCCCCTCGGGTTTCGTAGCACGGGCCACACTCGCTTTCGCGATTGTGGCCCTTACTTTATCTAAAAAATATTCGGATCTTTTTCCAGAATTCCGGCATCATTACATTCGATATCGAAAGGTGCCCGCCATTTTTTAATAGCACCAATTTTGCGCCGGTCGCGTGCGCGAATGCCACTGACGTTTTTACATAAACGGTTTTGTCGTCCAGCGCGTGGAAGATGAGCAGCTTCGCGCCATCAATGGACGCGGCCTCATGCGCCGGATTATAGAACGTGCCAGTCTTCAATTTATTGAAATCTTTTTCTGTGCCGCGATAGGCGTTGCCGAAGGCCGCGCGTGTGAATGCACCAAGCTTAGCGATGGACTCGGCTTTTGTTTCCACGCGCCAGTCGGTGACGGGCGAGAAGGCGACGGCGTGCTGCACGCGCGGGTCGCGCGAGGCGAGGATCGCTGCCGCACCGCCAAAGCTTGAGCCGACAAGATATATTTCCGGTCGCGCCACTTTATATGTTTTGCCGGACCACAGATCTTTGAATCCGCGCGGGAGTTGATCCACGATATCGAGCACGTCGCGGTGTGGTGATATTTTCAAGAACGAGCCGCCGCTTTCCCATGTGCCGCGATAGCGGGGAATAAACACCCAAAATCCCTTTTGGGAGAGAAATTCCGCCAGGTCTTTTTTACCACCCGGGTAGCCCGGCATTCCGCCGCAGAGGATAATAACTTTGTTTGATGGCTGCGCCTTCGCGCTCGTCGCTGGCGGCAAAAATTCGCATACGATTTCCTTTTTTATGCGCGTGCGGAGCATGTAGCTCGCATGTTTTTTCGAAGTCTTCATGTTCTTTATTATACTATTAAAAAATCATTAAAAACTTTTTGACTTCGTCGCGCGAAAGTATATTCTAAAAAATATGAATGATAACAACGAATTGGTTACGAGGGGAATGTTGGAAGAGTCTTTGGGCAACTTCGAAAGGTCAATCACGGGATCACTAACAAAATCGATCACAAAATCTCTCGAAGAGTCTTTTAATACCTCCATCACAAAGGCTATCGGCGAATTGGCGATCATGATCAATAAGAGCTTCGAGCGGGTCGAAGCACGAATCGGCAGGTTAGAGGCGCGAATAGATAAATTGGAGGCGCATATGAGTAGACTGGAAAATCGGATGGACAAGTTTGAGAAGTATGTTGAGAGTCGTTTTGATGGGCTATCCCGAGAGATCAAAGAGATAAAAAATAGGATTAAGGAGGTGGATTCGCGTGCGGAGGTGGTGGGTCTAGAGCTCCGCGTGGATAGGATTGAGCGCGAACTGAAATTAAAGGTATAGATTTTCATGCCATATTTCCCTCGCCGCACGTCGGGCGGCGAGGTATAATAGAGGAATGAAGAAGGCGATACAAGAAAAACAAGGCACGCGTTCCGGGCAAGCAATGCTTATTGCCGTGCTATCGCTCGGCGGCGCCATTCTTGGCGCGACGACGGTGGCCGGGCTTTTGACGCTCTACCAGATCCGCGCCACAACTGACACGGCGAATTCTGCAAAGGCGATCTTTGCCGCTGATTCCGGGATGGAATGGGCTTTATTTAATTATTATTGTGGTACGGATACTCCCAGCCGATGCTTAGGCGGGACGCCTTCCATCCCTACTTTCGCTGGCTCCGGCGCGGTGGCGACGGTAAATTGCTATGACAACTTTGGCGCAACGGGCGCAGCGATCCCGTGCAGTGACACGAGCACGGTCGCCGCGATCGCAAACGGCATGGCGAACGGCTCTGACCGCGCGTTCTTCATCGGCATCTCCGGCGCGACAACAACCTATCCATAAAATTGTTTTTTAATGATGTCTTAATGACGAAAGACCAGGCCAAATGCGGATCGAAAAATTAAAAAAGGAAATCAATCGATACCGGTACGAGTATCATGTTTTGGATCGTTCGGAGATTTCCGATTCGGCACTTGATTCGCTCAAGAAAGAGCTCTTCGACCTCGAGGCACAATTTCCGGACTTGATGACGCCAGATTCCCCAACTCAGCGCGTGGCAGGTAAACCGCTAAAAGATTTTAAGAAAGTGCGCCACACGGAGCGCATGACGTCGTTCAATGATGCATTCAGCGAAGAGGATATGCGTGACTGGTTCATGCGGTTGGAAAATTATCTGGGACGGTCGCTTGATAAGGCGACGCCACGCGCTGGCGCGACCGCCTCGCGCAGCGGTTCTTCTATCCCGCTCTTTTATTGCGAACTAAAGATCGACGGACTCGCGATCGAGTTGGAGTATGAAGATGGCATTTTTGTGCGCGGTTCCACGCGTGGGGATGGGATGATCGGCGAGGACGTCACGCAGAATCTTCGCACGATTGAAGCAATCCCATTGCATCTTGCGCCGTTGGAAGACGTTAAAAAAGAATTAAAAAAACTCGGCTTGCGGGCGGAGGATTATGACCTTGCGCCGAAGAAGTTGATCGTGCGCGGCGAGGTGTTTCTTACCAAGCGCGAGTTTGCAAAGATAAACAAAGAGGCTGAACGCACCGGCGGCAAGCCGTACGCAAATCCGCGCAACGTCGCAGCGGGATCAATCCGTCAGCTTGATCCGCGCGTGACGGCGAGTCGCCATCTCGATTCTTTTCAATACGACATCGTGACCGACATTGGGCAGACATATCACGAAGAAGAGCATTTATTACTTGCGGCAATGGGATTCAAGACGAATCCACATAACGAACATGCGCGCGATCTCGCTGACGTGTTTGCGTTCCGCGAGAAATGGGGCGAGCACGAGCGTCGCGAAAAAGTGGATTATGAATATGACGGCACGGTCGTGCTCGTGAATGACAATGCCACGTTCGCCGCGGCGGGGATCATCGGCAAAGCGCCACGCGCGGGAATCGCATACAAGTTCTCGCCGCGCGAGGCGACGACGATCGTGGAGGAGATCAAGGTGCAGGTGGGTCGCACCGGCGCTTTAACGCCCGTGGCCGTGATGCGGCCGGTGAACGTCGGCGGTGTTACCGTCACGCACGCGTCGCTGCACAACGCCGACGAGATCGAACGGCTTGGCCTGAAGATCGGTGATACGGTGATCATCCAGCGCGCGGGCGACGTGATCCCGCAGATTGTAAAAGTACTCACCGAGCTGCGCACTGGCCGCGAACGCGCGTTCAAGATGCCCGCGCGCTGTCCGGTGGATGGATCGCCCACCGTGCGCGATGGCGCGATCACGCGGTGTTCATCGCGTACGTGCGCCGCCCAACATCGCGAGGCACTCTATCACTTCGTCGCGCGTCCGGCCTTTAATATAGAGGGGCTTGGGCCGAAGATCATCGACAAGTTTTTGGACGAAGGATTGATCTCCGACGCTGCGGATATCTTTGAACTGCAAAAAGGGGATATCGCGGCGTTGGAACGTTTCGGCGAAAAGTCGGCTGAGAACATTGTTGCGGAAGTCGCCGAAAAAAAACAGATAACCCTCCCACGATTTTTATATTCGCTGGGGATTCTGCATGTGGGAGAGGAAACGGCGGTAACACTCGCGAAGCATTTTGATTTCTCCGGCGCGCACGCCACGATCCCCATTAAAAATATAGTAAAAGTTTTTGCCACGCTCTCGCTGGAGGACTTGCAAAAAGCGCCGGACGTCGGGCCGAAGGTTGCGCAAAGCATCTATGATTGGTTCCGCGAAAAGCGCAACGCGGATCTGCTCGCGCGTCTTGAGAAAGCGGGGGTCACCGTGGAGGCTATGCCTGCGCGGAGTGCGCAAAGCGCGCGGCTTGCGGGGCAAACGTTCGTGATCACCGGCAGCCTGGAATCTATGGGTCGCGAGGACGCGAAAGAATTGATACGTGCGCAGGGCGGCGATGCATCGGAGTCGGTCAGCAAGAAGACGAGCTATCTCGTCGCTGGCGCGGAGCCGGGTTCGAAGTACGACAAGGCGAAAGCGCTGGGGATCAAGATCCTAGATGAAAAGGAATTTTTGAAGTTGCTGAGATAATATTCTGTCTTATCACTCCGACGTTCATTAAAAATTGATTAAAAAGTTTTTGACTTCGAATAACGATGATGTATTATTTTTTGTATGAATAAAAAAATAACCACCATTGACGATTTAGCGGCGATGATAGAAAAGGAATCCCGGGTAACCGGGAGTCGCTTTGACACTTTAGAAGAGAAAATAGAAAAAATGGCCATAGATATAAAGGAAATTCGGGCAGATATAAAGAATGTAGATACCCGCACTACCGTTATCAGTCTTGGAAATCGCATTAGTAAGCTAGAGGGGACGGTTTGATTTCTCTATAAAAAACCTATAGAATCTTCAAGGTACGAATGCGGTCGTAGCTCAATTTGGTTAGAGCACCGCCCTGTCACGGCGGGGGTTGCCGGTTCAAGTCCGGTCGGCCGCGCAAACTATTTTTCTGTTGATTTATCCTTATTTCATAAGGATTTCCCCGCTTCAAATATGAGATCAAAAAATGGCGTTATGGATGATATTTGAACTGGCTAAATTATTGCCTTACCCCATCATTTTTTTGGCCGTTACTGTGCTTGCCATTTCTCTAGAAAAGTGGTATTTTAGGCAAAGATGATTTGTAAATCGCGTGAGTTGGAACTCGGAAAGGAGACGCCATGCTGGTTACCACGCTACCAGTCACTGTAAATGAAAATCCTTCATTTCTCACCCTCGTTACTCCGTTTCTTGCCCATATAGCCAGCATCGCATTTGGTGCTCGCGGGGTGGTTATGACCAATACCATCGGTATGAAAACGGTTGACCATGAAAAAAGTGCGGAGAGTTATTTCCGGCTTTACCAGTCGCAGGTCAGCGGCATTGCCATAGATCCTGAGTTTTGCGCTCATGACGGATCTTCGGATTATGAGAGGCACTTCAATGATGTTCTTGCGCGACTCGCGGATGCTCGCATGCTCAAGGAGCTTGAGCAGGAAATTTCCTGGTGTGAGTGTGGACGGATTGAAATACCCACCGAGGCTGCTCGCGCCCTTATCCATCAACAAAGACCCAAAAGCCTGATTGAGGGAAATAGTCTGGAATCTGCTCACTGTAAGATCTGTCACTCTGGTTTGCATACCAACATGGAGCAAACCTTAGTGATCGCTTTGCCACGCATCACAGCCCACAGTATCCCTGGTATCTATGCCAAAGATTTGGAAACTATCGCTGATCGAATTGCCACTAGAACCGTGACGGTAAGCAGGAGACATCGGGGGTATGACATGTGTTATGACGTCGATTTCCGTTGGCTTCCCTATATAACATCATTGTCCCAGACGGAGAAAGAGGTGGTAATCGTTTCTAGTCCGACAACTCTAAACCAAGCCATGAAAGTAATAGCGTTTACTTCCATGCTTGATCCAGCCATCCGATGCACTTTGCTCGTTCATCCTCTCATTCGAATTCGCGACCAACGGACAGCATTGTCGGAAATGTCGATTAAGAAATTCTATCAACTCGTTCCATCACCCCTAGCTCGACGGTTTCTGCTCGCGGCAAGCATGCAATGGACTTCCCATGAGACAGTCCTTAGTTCTGAGGAGATACACCTTATTTCTCAGACAGCAGAAATGGTTTCTTCTTGTGGAATTAACAACAATCAAATTGCACACATCTCTCCCGAGGATTTCGTTCATTTCTTCAATAGGGGAGCGACGAATCGATTATTGAAGGCCATTCGCACGAGCGACCTGCAACCAGAAGATGGTCGATTACTTCAACTTATCAACCCCCATTAGTTCAATTGGACTGTGGGGGATTTTTTTTATAAGATTCACCTATGGATTCCGTCCCAACGCTTGTAGAACGCGAGGCAATTCTTGATCAAATTGCCAACGAATTAAAAAAACGTCTTGGAGAAAATATCATTTCTGCGATTGCTTATGGGAGCGCCTTATGTGAAGATTTTATGCCGTTAAGCGATTATGATATTTTGCTTGTGCTTGATGACACAAGTGTAGATTATTTAAATATAGTGCGGGATGTAAAATATTTTTTTACTAGCCAAGGAATAGTGGTAGACCTCAATGTGCATTCAATGGCGGAGATGCCTCAATATCGTGCAAATGCTTTTTGGCATAATAACCGCTCCCATTATATGCGCTTAGAAATCGATATTTATGGGAAAGTGTTGCTTGGTAAAAATCTCTTTCACGCAGATTCAATTCCACCCGCAGAGCTTGCGCTAGAAGGCGTACGCGTTATAAGTTCTCTTGTTTATCAAGCGAGAAAAATACTTATTAATCGCCCGCTCAATACCGAAGAAAGGCTTCGAATGATGAAATTTTGCATTTATGCCGTGCTCTATGCGCTCGCGATGCGTCAATGCTTCCCTAAAACAAAAATGGACGCTATGAAAAATTTTCGCGAAATTTACCCTGACCTTCAGGACCCCTTATTTTTTCTTAAAGCAAAAGTGTCTGCATCTGACGATATTTCTGATGAAATAGTATACAATGCATATAGATTTCTTTTAAAGTTGGATCAGCATATTTTTGAATTATATTCTAAGAATCATGAAACTCATTGAGTATCGCGCATTCGTTAATGGAACCGCTTTAAGCTATTGGAAATCAAGTGGCCAGAAACTTATTGTATTCTGTCCTGGGTTGCCACAATATACATCTTCATATCATCCTTTTGTGCAAACATTGGTCGATTTGGGATACGATCTTCTCATTCCCAAATATCATGGGACATGGGAAAGTGATGGAATTTTTTCTTTAGCCGAGAGCCTCAGCTCCGTATATACAGCGCTTGACGCTGTTAAGCAGGGTTCAATAACTGAACTCTACGGCATGACCTCAATTAATTTCCCAAAAGGAGATCCTATACTTCTCGGCTTTAGCTACGGCGGGCTTATCGCGCGACTAATTGTTGATAGACCAATTGAGAAAAAAGTCTTACTTATGCCATTTGCAGATATCAGGTTGCATGGGGTTGATAATTTAAAGAACGATTTACTATTTTTAAATAGGGCCTATCAAAATGTTTATCGTTTTAATGTTGAGCAATTTATGAGTGAGATAGAACACATCGAACAGCCACTCCATAGCGATTTGTTTTCTCTTGTTATCGGCTCCGGCGATAAAATGATTTCTCAATCTGAGATACAATTTTTGAAAGAAAAATATAATCCGCATACGCAAATAGTAGAAGCTGGGCATACAGCCAATTTAACGGCCGAACAGTATAGTGCGATTTTATCCTAAGGGTTCTCAATATGAGATTATGGTTGCTCAGGCGACTGAAATTCTTTGTTATGCAGCGATGCTATAAAAAGATTGCCTTCGTTCGTCCTAATCGCAGTTCCAACAGCGTCCACGAGGCCGCGCAGTAGTTATAGAATTTAAGTCAAGGGAGGTATATAATAAAAGTATGAAAAATTCCGTGGTGGCGTTAGCGGGAGGGTTGGTATTGTGCCTGGTATTATTTGCCTCGCCGGCGCTGGCCGCAAACGTTAATTTTTCTAGAAATCTTTCGCTTCATTCCGTGGGGAGCGATGTGACGGCATTGCAGACGGTGCTCTCTGCCGGTGGATATTTCAAACAATCCCCAACAGGATATTTCGGCATGGCGACCTATGGCGCATTAAGGGCATGGCAGACTGCTTATCATATTTCCTCGACGGGATTTTTTGGTCCGTTGTCGCGCACTGCGGCTAATGGAGGTGGCGGATCTCCGAACGTGTCTATGATATGGCCGGAGAACGGAATTACGCTTGGCACCAACGTCCTTCTCTACGCGGGCACGTCGCAAAACCTTAGCCCCGCCTCACTTCAGTTTATTATTGATGGCACTCCATATCATTCTCCGATCGCGAGTTCTCCCTACTTTACCCAACTGTCGCTCGCGGCCGGCAATCATACGGTGGTCGCGCAAGCAATCGGAAAGAATGGAGTCGCGTACAGTTCCTCTCCGGTTTCTTTTATTGTTAGTAATGCTACCAGTACGCTTCCGTGTTGGATGAGCTTTGCATACGGATGTGGGGGATCAAGAACGATTGGGGGAGGTGGCGGGGGAAGCACCGGTCCTGGAGTGCAGGTGTCGATCGTCCCTCCCGTGCAATATCTTGTGTCGGATGCAACGACCACATTCAGCGCTGTTGTAGAGAATTCTTCTGCGGGCGTCACATGGTCCGCCCAGCTTGGCTCCATTGACGCGAATGGAAATTACACGGCGCCGACGGTCACCGCCGACCCGACTGACGTGATCACCGCAACTTCCATCACAGATCCTTCGGCGTCTGCGTCGGTGGATGTTGGGGTCAGCCCAGTGGCGGTGTTTGATGATCTATCCACGGTTGGCGGCACGGGAGTGAGCTCTTTTGCTTTTCAAGGTACCGCGGGAGAAGTGGTCAACTTCACTATGACGGGTATTGATGTAAGTGGCGGCGGTTGTTTCAATGCCGGTATTGTGAGTCAGGATGGCACGCAAATAGCGGGAGCGCAGTGCACTTCATCTTCTTCCGTATCTTTTAATGATCTGACACTCCCATCCGCGGGAACTTACACTGCATTCCTCGACCCGGGAACAGGTTCTGCGACCACCACGTTCGCGCTATCAAATCCTACCACTGGGATTATCGCATTGAACGCGACGACTACTATCAGTAATACATTTCCGGGCAAGACAACTGATCTCACTTTTGCCGGCACTGAGGGGCAAATTGTGAGCCTGACGTTCGACGATAGCTCCTCTGACACCTATCCATCCGGCGCCCCACTCTTGGGTATCGATGATCCGAACGGGAGTGAGTTGACTCAGACCTACGCCGGACAGGGCGACAACGCTGGGGTTATTACCACTAACCTCGCCCTTCCCTCAACGGGAACATATACCGTATTCCTCAACCCGAGCAACGCGACAGGTAGCGTAAACGTACATTTGGCAACATTTAACAACGTTACCGGCACCATTGCTTTAAATTCAGCGGCAACGATCAGCAACGCTATTCCCGGTCAGGAAACCTATCTCACTTTCAGCGGCACCGAGGGACAGAGCGTAAGCCTGACGTTTAATAACGGTTCCTCCGACACCTATCCTTCCGGTGGACCACTGTTGGGACTTGATGATACCGACGGGAGGGAAATTACCCAAACCTATGCCGGACAGGGTAACAGCGGTGGGGTCATCACCACGAATACCGTTCTTCCATCGACGGGGACGTATACGGTATTTTTGAATCCGCATAATAGTGTTGGCAGTGTGAATATCTATTTAGGTGGGTTTGCCAACGCAACCGATACGATGCTTTTTGATACCACGACCACGATCAGCAATACTATTCCTGGCCAGATAAGCGAATTCACTTTTGTCGCCAATGCAGGAACGAGCGTGAGCTTGACCTTCGACAACGGTTCTTCCGACACCTATCCTTCTGGCGGCCCGCTGTTGGGACTTGATGATACCGACGGGAGGGAAATGACCCAAACCTACGCAGGACAGGGTAACAGCGGTGGGATCATTACCACCAATACCGTTCTTCCCTCGACGGGAACGTACACCGTATTTTTGAATCCGAGCAACACAACAGGCAGTGTGAATGTTTATTTGGGAGCATTCAATAATATTACGAGCACGATTACTCCTAACTCAACGACTACCATCAGTAATGGTATTCCTGGTCAGATAACATATCTTTCCTTCAGCGGTACCGCAGACCAGAGCGTGAGTCTGACATTCGACAACGGTTCCTCCGACACCTATCCTTCTGGCGGCCCGCTGTTGGGAATTAATGACACGAATGGGAGGGAAATGACCCAGACCTACGCCGGGCAGGGTAATAACGGTGGGATCATTACCACCAATACCGTTCTTCCCTCGACGGGAACGTACACCGTATTTTTGAATCCGAGCAACAGCGTGGGCAGTGTGAACGTGCACTTTGGCGAATTCAACAATGTGAGCAGTACTATCACCCCTAACGCAACGACCACCATCAGCAACGCTATCCCAGGCCAAATAACGTATCTTTCTTTCAGTGGCACCGCGGGACAGAGTGTGAGCCTGACTTTCGACAATGGTTCTTCCGACACCTATCCTTCTGGCGGCCCGCTCTTGGGTCTTGACGATGCGAATGGCAGTTACTTTACCCAGACCTACGCCGGGCAGGGCAACAGCAGTGGGATCATCACTACGAACCTTATTCTTCCTTCAACAGCGACCTATCTCGTAGCTCTTGATCCCCATAACACCGTCGGCAGCGTGAACGTGCATTTGGGCGAATTCAACAATGTGAGCAGTACTATCGCCTTCAATACCACAACCACGATCAGCAACAGTATTCCAGGCCAGATAACCTATCTTTCCTTCAGTGGCACCGCGGGACAAACCGTGAGCCTGATATTCGACAACGGTTCCTCCGACACCTACCCTTCCAACGGTCCACTCTTGGGCATCGATGCCGCGAATGGGGGGAACTTTACCCAAACTTACGCCGGACAGGGCCAAAACAATGGAGATCATTGTCACCGAGTTGAACCTTCCCGATACAGCGACCTATCTCGTAGCTCTTGATCCGCGCAACACCGTGGGTAGCGTGAATGTCTATCTCCAGACCCCGTAGAGCGAGTTTGCTATACTTAAGGTATGGATAAAAATAATACGCCGGAGAAGGGAGCAAGGCTAAGTTTGCATTCGGTGCGTTCACTCTTCTCTGAGGCATGGGAACTATATAAAGAGCATTGGCGCGTGCTCGTAGAGATCATTCTTCTTCCGGCGCTCGTGATGGCTCTGGGATATGTGCTGAGGGGGATTGCGCTTGGATCTTTATTTTCTCTTCTCGGATCGTTGCTTATTTTTATCGGTTGGATACTTTTTTCGTTCAGCGTCGTTACGGTTATTTTTTCCCTCCATCATAAGACGGGGGTGGACGCTTCGTATCAGGCCACGATCAAATGGTTCTGGCCGTTTGTGTGGCTCATCATATTAGAGATACTCGCGGTGGCGGGAGGATTTGTTATGCTCATCATCCCCGGCATCTGGCTCGCGTTCTCATTCTCGTTCGCAGTATATGTTTTTGTGGTTGAACAGCGGCGCGGCCTCGATGTCTTACGACAGAGTAAGGAATACGTTAAGGGATATTGGTGGGCGGTGGTAGGGAGGGTGGTCCTGCTCGGATTAGCCTTCTCGGTGATAGGGGCGGTCGTCAAATTTTGCGCGGCATTCCTCGCGGGCACTATCGGAGCGGGTATCGCGTCTGTGGCGCTCGCAGTATTCTTTGTTCCTTTTTCGGTAATATATACCTATCTCATCTTCAAAAATTTACGAGAGCTCAAACCGAGTCTTGTCGAAGTGCAGACAAAAGAAGGAAAGGGATTTATTAAGGCGAGCGCGATCGTTGGATTGGTAATTCCGATAGTAGCGATTGTTGCGCTTATCGTGGCAGTGGCGCTCGGCGTGGCGTCGGGTACTTTTAACCGATATGATAGTCATTTCGTTCCGCCGCCTGGCTATGGCATGCAAGACGGCCGAACAATAAATTAAAACGTCGAATGGATATTTTAAAAATTAATATTTTTCAATAAAAAAAATGGTACAAGAGCAGCTCGTTGATTATATAAATACGCAGATGAAGCTCGGGATCTCCCGCGACGCGGTGAAGGCCGCGCTTATCGGTGCGGGTTGGCAGATGGCGGATGTGGAGGATACATTAAAGAAGATCGAGGGAGCGAAGATAGCATCGCCCGCCTCGGCGGTTTCGCCAGCAGCAATGACTTTTTCTGCGACAGGCGCTGCGGCATCGGTAGCCTCTGCTATGCCGGCATCAAAACCTGCGACGACTTTTCCGGCTACGAATACTTCACAGCCGCAGACGATAAAAGTAAGCGATCTTATTTCTTCGGCACCCGCGTCGGTATCAACTTCGCCTTCGATGCCGTCGAAAAGTCCGATGACCGGGACAACGGTGACGAAGCCTTCGATCTCCACCGTTACTACTGCCCAATCTTCAACATTTTCAGCGAGCAAGCCCCGTGGATCGCATACGTCACTCATCACCGAGATCGTGATGGTAGTGGTCATCATCGCAGTCGGTGCTTTCGCGGGATTCCTTTATATGCAGAATAGTACTCTGAATACTCAGCTCAATAGTTTGAACGGGCAGAGCACCAGCGTCACTTCCCAGCTTTCCTCACTCCAGGCAGCGGTGGCCGCTTCGACCACAGCGCTCACGGCGCAGGTCTCATCGCTTACCAACGAAACGCAGGAGATGCAGACTGAGCTTTCGTTCTACGTCGCGCCATCTGTTGCGGGTGCCACGAGCACGGCAACGATAAGTGGCACGGTCTCTGGTGGCGGAAAATCGTTATATGAGATCACTGCTATGCATGGTGCAAAGATATTTGTAGTCAACTCAAAGACAGCGAGCGTGATCGCGGCACTCACTCCATTAATGGCGACAGCGAGCACTACCGCCTCATCGGCGCAGTTTACCGGAGTATACGTTCCCGGTTCAGAGAGTATTACGCTCACCGCCGTAAACGGCATCGGGTTATAGGAGCAATAAAAAACACCGCCTCCCAAAGGAGGCGGTGTTTTTTATTCTGGCGATGATTAAGAGGCTAGGAGAAGATGCCGAGATTTTTCAATGCGGTTTCGTAGATGTCGAGTGCGCGCTCGGCGAGATCGCGCTTGAGTTTGAAGTTCGGTTCATGTGCGATCTGATTGCGCAATTTGTGCGCCTGCCAGAGTTCTTGTAGGTTTGGAACCTGACGGTCATTCGCTCTTTTGAGCCGATCGCCAAGTTGGGTACCCATGACACCGGCTTCGCGCAGTGCGTCGTTCAATAATTTATCCGCTTCAAGGATGGCTACCTTGAGGTCGCTTTCACCGCCGCGATAAAAATGTTCCTGAATGCGATGCCACGATTCCTGTGCTTCTTTTTTCGAAATATCCGATTGTAGGACAATGTGGCGGAAGCGCTCGACGCGCAGAGAGAACCATCCTGTCTCGATCACAAAGTAGATGATGCCTGCGAGACAGATGAGCGCAACGACGAGACCGAAGAATTCCAGCATGCCAAGGTTGGAGAAATAACCCGCCATGAAGCTCTGGCTTATCGCATGCGCCTGCTGGGCTGCCTGTGATTGAAATTGTTGGAGGGTTGATGTTGTGCTCGTGGCGTCCATGATATGGATAAATGGTTAATTTATTTTTTCGTAATATTGTCCAATACTGAGGATGTCCGCTTCGTGCCACTTCTTGCCGATCAACTGGAATCCGACGGGGAGCTGGTTCCCATTGCCGAGCGTTGCCACGTCGCGTGCGCCTTCGACCGGGATCGAGACTGCGGGAAGTCCGGCGAGGTTCACGGGGATAGTGAAGATATCTTCAAGATACATCGCGAGGGGATCGCTCGTTTTCTCGCCGATCTTGAATGCGGGGGTGGGGGTTACCGGCGTCAGGATCACGTCAACATCCTTGAATGCGTCGTCGAAGTCTCGCTTGATCAGCGTGCGCACACGTTGGGCCTTTTCATAATATGCATCGTAATAGCCGGAGGAGAGGACAAATGTGCCGAGCATGACGCGTCGCTTTGCTTCTGCGCCGAGTCCTTCGCCCCGCTGGTTGAAGTAAAGATCGCTGAGCGTGCCATCTTTCGGAAGAATATTGGGGATGCGCGCGTAGCGAACGCCATCAAAACGCGCCAGGTTGGAGCTCACCTCTGCGGGCATCACGATGTAGTAGCAGGAGAGCGCGTACTTCGTGTGGGGGAGTGATATTTTTTTAACGTTGAAGCCGAGGTTTTTTAATCTGTCGATCGCGCGTTGGACGCCATCGGAGACTGCTTTGTCGAGGCCGTCTATAAAATATTCTTCCGGCAGGCCGATCGTCAACTGTTTTATTTTTTCAAGCGGAGCGGGAGTTCGGTGACGTTCGAATAATCCGCGCCGTCCGCGCTTGTGCCGTCGAGGGGATCACGTCCGGCGATGGCTTTGAAAAGTATTGCTGCATCTTCCACGGTTTTTCCGAACGGCCCGATTTGATCAAGACTCGATGCCATGGCGATGAGGCCGGAGCGCGAGACCGCGCCATACGTCGGCTTGAGTCCTACGACGCCGCAGAATCCTGCGGGCTGGCGGATGGAGCCGCCCGTGTCGGAGCCGAGCGCCGCAACGGCGAAGTGCGCCGCAACGGCTGCCGCTGAACCGCCGGATGAACCGCCCGGCACGCGCGAATGGTCATGCGGGTTATGCGTCACGTGGAATGCGGAATTTTCCGTGGACGATCCCATCGCGAATTCATCCATATTCGTCTTGCCGAGGAAGATGGCACTTTCGCTGACTTAATTTTTGGATCGACGCCGGCGTCATAGCTCGCAACATAGTTTTCCAAAATTTTTGATGCGGCCGTGGCGGGGAGGTCTTTGATTAAAATACAGTCTTTGATGGCGAGTGGGACGCCGGCGAGCGCGCCAATATCTTCGCCATCTGCGAGCGCGACGTCAACGGCGCTCGCATCGCGCGTGGCGGATTCTTCTGCAAGACTCAGATACGCACCGATCTCGCCATCGTGTTCTTTGATGCGGCGGAAATATGCCTGCGTAATCTCAAGCGCGGAAAACTCTTTATTGAGCAATCCATCATGGAATTTTTTTATCGTGAGGTCGTGGAGCGGTTCCATGGTATTGAGAAAAAATTTCGTGCGTTATTCAAAAACCGGCGGCACTTTATTGTAGCCGTCCTTCGATTCCGGGAATGCATCAACGCCTGCACCCTGATTCGTATTTTCGCGGCCGCCATTTTCTACAAGATCTTCGCGGAACGAGTTCAAAAGATCTGTGCCGCCCGTCATCGGCGCGACGTTCGCCGTATCGAGCGCTTGCAGTTCATTAAAGTGATCCAAGATTGCGCCGAGATCCACAAGCAGCTTTTCCTCTTCCGCCGGGTCGAGTTTGATGCGCGAAAGCTCCGCCAGATGTTCAAGCTCCTTCTTATTGATGGATGAGGACATTATCCCCATATCTAGCTTGATTCATGGATTATTTCAATGCGTTGACGGCTGCTTTGAACTGGTCGCCGCGATCGGTGTAGCTCTTGAACATGTCGAACGATGCGCAGGCGGGAGAGAGGATGACGACGTCGTCCGGCAGTGCGAGCTAGCAGCGCCGCGATAACGATCTCCTCCATGTTCTTGCACTCCTCTATTAATTTGATATCCGGGTTGTGAATGTCGATACTTTTTTGATGCGCGGCCATTCCACGCCGATGCCGATGATCGCCCTGATACTCTTCGAACCCGAGATCGTTTTGCCGAGCGCGGTAAAGTCACTGTTCTTATGCGAGCCGCCGAGGATGAGTATCTTCGGTGCGTCGAATGCTTCGATGGCGACCTGCGCCGCATCTGGCGTGGTGGAATATGAATCGTTATAGTAGTGCACACCGTTTATAGTGGCAACGAATTCGAGTCGATGTTCCAGCCCGCGGAACGCCTCGATCGCAGCGGCGATATCGCTCGTGCCGATGCCGAGTAGCTTACCAACAGTGATCGCGGCGGATGCATTTTCCCAATTATGTTTTCCCGGAATGTGCAGCACCGACGTTTCGCATATTTTTTCTTTATTGCCCGCACCGTCCGAAAACCAGAACGCGCCGTTTTCCACCCACGTGCCTTTTGCGACCGGATGATTACGGGAGAAAGTAAAGACGTTGCCGTGTGTGACCTCGCGATAGCCGATGCTCCGCGGATAATCCTCCGCGAGCACGGCGTAATCGGCGGGGGATTGGAATCGCACGATGTTGGATTTTGCCCCGGCATATTCCTCCGCGTCCTTATGCCAATCGAGATGTTCGGATGTGATCATAAGTGCGACGCCAACATGCGGGACTTTTTTTGAGATCGATCAGTTGGAAGCTGGAAAGCTCGAGCACTGCCCATGAATCGGCATCCATCTCCGGCAGGATGTCGAGCGCTGGCTTGCCGATGTTGCCTGCGATAAATGCTTTCTTATCGCCTTGTTTCAATATTTCATAAGCGAGCGTGGTTGTCGTGCCTTTTCCTTTTGTGCCGGTGATGCCGATGATTGTGCCCGGGCAACGGTCAAAGAACATTTTTGTGCCGCTCGTCACATTCACGCCGCGCGCGATCGCCTGCTGGATCTCGGGAAAATGATACCGCGCACCGGGCGTGCGGAAGATCATATCGAACTCGTCGAGCGCCGAAAGATAATCTTCACCGAGGCGCGTATGGATACCGTCAGGGACTTCGACATTTTTGTTCTTATCCAGTATCCAGATCTCCGCGTCGGCAAATTCCGGTTCACGGGAAAGGAAGCGCAGGACCGCTTTACCCTCGCGGTCAAATCCAAGAATGGCGATCTTCATCTTTTGATAATCGCACCAATCGTTTTTTCTGGCAACTTCTTTGACAATCGCGCGCGAAAATTCATATAATGCAATGGCTGGTTGCGCTGCGCACAATGCGCCGCAATTTCATCGCGCGGGAGGGTTGGGAAAGGTTTTCCGGGAAGCCCCATAAGCTTCCGAAGCAAGTCCGAGTCTTGCCCCCGCAACATTGTTTCAAAATCGGTCGGTTTGGGCTCTTTTGCGATAAGCGCGATAGACTGGTTTGTATTGTAAATCCTGCATAATCTTGTTGTTGAAGGAAAGGTTCCAGAGTAAATCTTGGAGCATAATTCTTTTTTCATCCGGTTCAGCTTCAACATAGTCGTTTTGTGCGGAAATGCCTTGTAAAAAGAAGTTTTTGACCGGTTCCAGAGTTGAGAATTGATCATCGGACTTTTGCCTGCATCTTTTTGATTTCAGCTTTTACGGCAACCATTTCATTGCTAAGAGCCTTCATTTTTGGCGTATAGATGGTCTCCGGCGTGATTTCTGACGCGAAGCTGTCCGCAAGCTTGGATTGTGCAGTCTCGATTTGCTGGAGGCGTTTTGCCTTGCAAGGCAGATTCTTTTAAGACCGACAGGCCTAAAATTCAACAAGGCCGGTTTTCTGTTATTATGAGCGAGAAATATCATGATAGGTAAAGAATTAAACATTCAAGACGCAGCCACGCTTCGAAAGACCTTAATCCTCGATAGTGATATTGGCGTGCTTAAAAACAAGCCGGAACGTTCAGTGACTGAGGAAGAGCTTAAGACGATCCTTTCAAGATACAATCTGAGGGAAGGATTGATTATAATCGGGAAGAATTCAGCTATTATTTTTGCCGATCACTCGGCAAACAAGGTTGGGAGAAGTGGATACAGAGAGCCAACTACGGGCGTTTTTGTAACTGAATTTAATCTTGCCTATCTTGCCAACATTTTAATTATTTCTGGGGCGAACAACTACAAGGCAAAGTCAATCGGAGCCAAAGAAAATTTCCTCGGCCTGTGCAATCTCCACAGCAATGGACTGGTTTACCCCGAGTTAAAATTGGGTGGGCTAAAAGAAGAGGTATTGCCACCCCTCATGGTCCGTTTATATTTCGAACAGTTGGAATCCCAGGTCGACACGCTTCTTATGATCGCAAGAAATTTGGTGATATGGAGGGAGCTTATCAAGGATTTCGCACCAATAAAATTTGAGCCGTTGCCCGAAATCCTAAAAAGGGAGATGGGACTTACCATCGACGAATATTTTTATATCTCAATGGGAATTTGGGCCGCGATTCAGGGATCATCCACGTTCCGCATTTCGATGCTGACGGACGCGACCATCCCATCGTTAGAGGGAGTGTTGACGGTGGAGAAAGTGACTAAATTGGTGAATTCAATAAAGGCAGATTACGAAACCTTTCGCGAAAAGGATCTTGAATTCAACGGAGCGTTGGACCCGATACACACAAAAACAAGATTTAACCCGTTGACCCTTTATCCCGTCATAGAAACTGACCGCAAGGATTTGGGAGATCCGTACGTCGTTCCAAGTACGATATTTTTGGCGAGGCGGACACTCGGAGGATTGTATTGGTGGTTTCACGGATATTTCGAGAAGCAACGGCAACATCTGGATTTCAGGACATACTTCGGTCCCGTTTTCGAGGCTTACGTGGGAATCATCTTGAAGCAGGCATACGGCGAATCAAATGTGCATCCAGAAATCACGTATCCCAAGGGAAGGTTTATGGATTGGTGGGTGGAAAAGGATGACAAAATATATCTCTTTGAGGTGAAGGCTTATCAGTTTTCTTTGATTAGCAGACAGACCAGTGATTTGGAATCGATCGTAAGGGAGGTGAGAAGTAAGGTGGTGGAAACCATCGAGCAGATATACACTCGCATCTCCGAGGTGCCGACGTATAAAGAGTTGGCCCATCTCAAAAAGAAAAAGCTCATACCGGTGGCCGTGTTCATGGACATCCCGCTCGTTTCCACGACGCTGTACGATGAATTTATTAAAACCGAATTGGAAAAAATAGAGAAAGGAAAAGGACTGAAGGGCATCGCGCAGTTCAAGGTATATCGGTTGGGCATTGATGAATTGGAGTTGTATAGCGGCGTCGCGGGGAAAATAGACATCGAGGATGTCTTCAAGGGATATGACGGCGATCCGATGAGAGGGTTTCTATCAGTGGCACAAAAAGCTGCCGGAGGTAACTTGCGGAGTACGTATCTTGATAAGGTGTATAACGATTTTTGGAGGCAACTGGAAGAAGTTAAATCCGTTTAGGATTTGCTTGTAGTAGGAAAGGAGAAGACGGACTTATTTCTGCAGAGCTATTTCTCCATCCTTGAATACCAGTCTGCTTTTCAGGTCCGCGAGAACGTCGCGCTTCTCAAGGACGGTCCCTTCCGCAAGGAGGTATTTCACGTAGGTTCTGAGATGAGGCTATCGCGGGAGTTAAGTGATGAGGCAGAAATTTATGAGGCAATTGTCACTGCCGACGATGACGATTTGGATATCCAACGGCAATTGAAGGGTATTTCGCTTCTCGGTGCAAACGCACTACTTCCCGCCACGCTGAGTGCCTTTGTTGTAGACTTCCATGCGTCCAGTTTCGCAAAACAAAAATGGACTCACTTTGGAGTCCCTGTGAATCAACACAAGAAAATCAATAAAATCCTACTTTGTGCGCTTAATCGTTTTTCCCTGCCATGAGAAAAGTTCGTCGATGCCGAGGTGCTCCTTTGCGCGGGAGTTCAAAGACTTCGTCGTATCATAGACCATTCGCCGTGCCTTCGCATTCTGTTCGGGATTATAGGCGCCGTCGATATTTCCTCCAGCCATCTCCTCATAAGGCAGCGACCAGTCCACTGGTTCATTGATCCGATACTTAAACATGGCGCGGCAGAAGCAGTGCTCGTTCTTCATGGGTGGGAGCTGGGCCACGGCATCGCCGAGCATCAAGGTCGCCTCGTGATCCACAAAGACGAGATTGGCGGTCGCGGGAACGGCAATAGGGGCGAGGACGGGTTTGACCGATTCGATCACTGTCGCCTTCTCATTATTTTTCCTTGCGCGATCCCATTGGACGAGCGCGATAAGCTCGGCTACGGGCAAGCCGAGGAAAAAGAGCAGGCCGGAAATATCATCAATCGGCGTTGTGTAGGGGAGAGTGATCGGGCCGTAATAGCTGAAGGATTGGATACGATATACGCCAAAAACGGCAAGACCGATTGCCCCGATGCCGCTCAAAAGAGCGCCATAGCGGAAGTGTTTTGAGGTAAAAAGATGATGCCACATAATGCCTTTATTTTAGCAGAAAATAAAATGGCGCCACTGTGTGCGCCGGTAATCTATAATACGC
>CAWDZM010000002.1:0-22214 GCA_963807165.1 uncultured bacterium
GCCACCACATAATCAAAACCACCAATCCAACAAGGACGACCAATATAAATAAGTAAAGAAGGATCGTTTTTAATAGACTCCGTAGGGTAATGGATTCGGGAATAATGATATCCTTCCGGCCACTCACCCACGTCGATCGCACCCATGTTCGCGTGCCTTCGGTTATGTTTTGCGGTTTTGAGCGTGCACCATAATATCCCAAAATAATCATAGCTATTACCATTGCGATAAAAACACCGCAAAGCGTCGGCGTTGATATCCCATCGGATTTGAAAATGATAATTTCCGACAAACCAACTACTGCCAACCCGAGCACACCACAGGAGACCCCCAGCAGAACTCCCCTGACGATACCCGCGAGGTTGAATGGACGATCCATAATGCCTTTATCTTTCATATACTACCGATTATAGCTCAACTACACTAACAAGAAAAACAGTTGCGGAGAGGGAGGGATTCGAACCCTCGGTACCTTGCGGTACACAGTCTTTCCAGGACTGCGCACTAGACCAACTATGCGACCTCTCCATCACGCCTTCGCGCGCTCACTTTCACCCGATGATAGTACCCTTAAACTCCCTTCCGTTCAAGAGTGCGGCAAAGTTCTGCATATTGCGGCCGTCAATGATGATCGCCTTCACGCCTTCGCGTGCGCCGAGCGCTGCGCCGATGGGATCCACGGGCGCGTGGAGACCCGGCTTCCACTTTACGGGGATCAATGTACGATACTCACGCCAGCTGAGTTCATTGAACGGCACCGCGTCAGCGTGCTTGGCGTGATCTTTGTTATACACGTGTGCGGGCTTGCCGGCGATGATCGCCTCGTGCACGCCAAAGTCCGCGGCGATGCGCATGGCGACGTAATCCGTAGACCATCCCGGACGCCAGCCGGACGCGATCGTCACCGGCGCGCGCAACTTTTTTATCTTTCCACGAACGTCTATTACCACCGGGTCGGCGACGTCGCGGAAGATCGTGCGAAGCAGGTGCGCGTTGAGGCGCGTGGCGTGGATGCCGATCCAATCTTTGTCTTCATCCGTCACGCGACTCACTTGCTCCGCCGCTTCCTGAAAATTGCGAGAGAGTTTTCCGCCGCCGATCACTAACACGAATTTAATGCCACGCTTCAGGAACGGCGCAAGAAATTTTTTAAACTCTTTTAAAAACTGCACATCGATCTCATCGGGGTGGACGATGGAACCGCCAAGGGCAACGACGATGGTTTTGGAGAATTTATAATGCATAAACAAAAGTGACGGGCTGGCGAAAACGCTACACCGAGATCTGCCGCAGCGCCTTGATACGTTGCTCGATTGGCGGATGGGTCGCAAAGAGCGTGTGCCACCACGACGAACCCTTTCCTTTGAACGGCGTGTCGAGCCACATATGCGCGGTGGAATCCTTGGCGCTCGCCATTGGCGTTGTATCCACCTGGATCTTTTGCAATGCGGAGATGAGTCCCTCTGGATAGCGCGTCAGGAGGACGCCCGACGCGTCGGCGAGCGCTTCGCGGCGGCGCGAGATGGCAAGCTGGATCAACATCGTGCCGATCGGCGCAAGGATAGAGAGCACGATCGCGGCGATGAAAAAGATTTCTTGCGCCTCGCCGTTATTGCCTCCCCTGCCGCGGCCGCCCATACCGCCAAACATGAGCGAGCGCAAAAAGATATCCGCAATGAGCGAGATGATTCCCGCGAGCACGGCGGCAACGGTAGAAACAAGGATGTCACGATTACCCACATGCGAAAGCTCGTGCGCGAGCACGCCCTGCAGTTCATCTTTATTTAATCTTTGCAAAGCGCCCTGCGTGACCGCCACCGCCGCATGCTGCGGGTCACGGCCCGTCGCAAACGCGTTGATCTGCAATTCCGGCGTGATGTACAGCTTAGGCATCGGGAACCCGGCGGTGATCGTCAAATTCTCAACGAGGTTGTAGAGCATCGGATTGTCGGCCTTCTCGATCGGCTTTGCCTTCGCAAGCGAGAGCGCGATCGACGCCGACGAATAATAGCTGATGAACGAATATATGATGGCGAAAATGATCGCACCGATCAAAAACGTCGGATCACCGTAATACATCGAGATCGCATACCCAAGCGCACCGACCACCAAAAAGAACACGATGAACAAAAGCCATGTCCTTCGAATATTCGAAGATTGAAGTGTATAAAGATTTGCCGCCATTTAGAACTTTACTTGCACCGGCTGCTTCTCCGCATCAGTCAGATCATTCCCAAAAAAGTCCATCTTGGTGAAGCCCATCATGTTGGCAAAAATGTTTGTCGGAAAAACTTGCAACTTCGTGTTGAAATCGCGGACCATGCCGTTGTAGAAACGGCGCGCAGCCTGGATCTTGTCCTCCGTATCGGTCAACTCATTCTGAAGCGAAAGGAAGTTTTGGTTCGCCTTGAGGTCGGGATAATTTTCCGCGACGGCAAAGAGCGACTTCAATGCGCCGGAAAGCTGGTTCTCCGCGCCGGCTTTATCGGTGCCGGTCGCCTGCATGGCGTTGGAGCGCGCCTTCGTCACATCTTCAAAGACTGTCTTCTCATGCGAGGCATAGCCCTGCACCGTGGAAACAAGGTTAGGGATAAGGTCGTAGCGCCGCTTAAGTTGGACGTTGATATCGGAAAACGCCTCCTGCGTGCGATTACGCGAGGTAATAAGGCCGTTATATGCCAGCACGAGCCACAAGAGTATAAAGACGACGATCGCCAATAAGATCCACATCATGATTGTATTATACCAGGCTATACGAACTGGAGCAATCGTTGGGTGCAGATAAGAAAACCGCTCCGGAGGCATATGCCTGCGGAGCGGAATAAAAAGAATACACAGAGTATCTACTGCCCGGCCGATGACCGAAGCCGAAGCATCGGCTCAGAACGCGGGAAGTCGGAAGCCAGCGTAAGAAACCCATGAAGCGCTTCTGCAGAAACAAATCCAGGCGAACACTTATCCTCATCGGCAAACATCCCTAAAAAAACGCCGACCACTCTGCCTTTTTTATTAAGAAAAGGCATTCCGGGAATCATTTCTGACAACGACACCTCATACCACACGGAAAGTGGAGCACTTCTTTCCAGCGGAAGAGGAAACATCGTCAGATGTTCATTGGACGCAGGAGGCAAGAGATCAACGCAAGCCAGGCCTAGGTTCATCACGTTGAAACCCATAGGGCGAAGACTCCCTGCGTAAGTTTCCCCCGCGATGGTTACCGCTATCTCTTCCCGCACGTTCGGCCGATTTTGCCGTTGTTCATATTCATTTACCACCGTCCACGTCGTGACGATATCACAAGAACCGTTGTCGGCAGTAAAACCAACTGCTTTTGTGACATGCATATCACGATCGGGGTTATGGCGCATATTGTCAAAGTGGGTCCACACCCTCACTACAACAGTGGCCACTTCATTGCCATGCGGCGGTTGGATTACCGTCGGTTCTTGTTCTTGAGCAGATAAGGGAATCCTCGCCACTAAAGAGATCCCAACGATGAATACCAGAATCGTACCCAAAAAACGTAGGTATTTCATAGAAAACCCCTTTCTTAGACCAACGACAATACTATTCCTACCTTCCTTATATTCCCGCTTCGCAGGATAGTCAATACGCTAACACAACGCGTGCCGGATTTTAGTAATCCCCTCCCATGCCCGGCATTCCGCCGCCCATGCCACCCG
Organism: uncultured bacterium; assembly: GCA_963807165.1. GTDB lineage: Bacteria > Patescibacteriota > Minisyncoccia > UBA6257 > 2-01-FULL-56-20 > JAKAGE01. Next base: position 3,684 of record CAWDZM010000002.1, read on the forward strand.
GCATCCCACCGTCTTTTTTTTCGGGGATGTTCGTCACCGCCGCACCGATCGTCAGATAATTGGCCGCAACGGAAACGGCGTTCATGAATGCGGTACGCGTGACCTTGAGCGGATCGATGATGCCCACCTCGCGAAGATCGCCGATCACTTTATTGGTGAGCGCGTTGAATCCGCGCCACGGCTTTGCTGATTCCTTTTCCAATTCGCCGATGACGCGATCCGCGGACTCGCCGCTGTTCTCCACGATCGCGCGGACCGGCGCTTCAAGCGCGCGGCGCAAGATGGAAATCGCCGCCGATTTTACCGTCTTCTCCGCATCAGGCTTCGAGAACAATTCGAAACTGACATTCAAAAGCGCGATGCCGCCGCCCGGCACGATGCCTTCCTCCATGGCCGCGCGGGTGGCGGCAACGGCGTCATCCACGCGCTGCTTCAACTCCTTCTGCGCAGATTCTGTCGGTGCGCCAACCTTGATGACGGCGACGCCGTTCGAAAGTTTACCCAACCGCTCCTGTAATTTCTCTTTATCAAAATCGGAATCGGTCTTTTTGATCTGCGCCTTGATCTGCGCCGCGCGCGCCTCGATATCTTTCTTATCACCTTTGCCATCGACGATCGTCGTCACATCCTTCGTCGACACCACGCGGCGCGCACGGCCGAGGTCGGCGAGTTCCGTGCTCTCGAATTTCTTGCCAAGCTCCTCCGAGACGAACGTTGCACCGGTGACGGTTGCGATATCCTGCAACATCTCTTTCTTTCGGTCGCCGAATCCCGGTGCCTTACCGCGAGCACGTTGAAAATGCCACGCAACTTGTTGACTATCAACGTCGTGAGCGCTTCACCATCAACATCGTCGGCAACGATCAACAATTCCTTCTTGCCGCTCGCCACGATCTTCTCGAGCAATCCCAAAATATCCTGAATGGATGAGATCTTCTTGTCCGTCACGAGCACGTACGGCTCCTCAAGCACGGATTCCATCTTCTCCTGGTTCGTCACCATGTATTGCGAAACATAGCCGCGATCGAACTGCATGCCTTCCACGATCTCGTACGAGCTGCCGATGGTGTTCGAATCATCAACCGTCACGATACCTTCCTTGCCCACCTTCTCCATGACAGTCGCGATAAGCCCGCCGATCTCCTCGTCCTTTGCGGAAAGCGTTGCCACTTCTTTTATTTTCTTATTATCGTTGATAGCCTCGCGCTGACCCTCGAGCGACTTTACCACCGACGCGCTGGCCTTCTTCAATTCCTCGGCAAGCTGGATCACGTTGAAGCCTTTCTCGCGGATCACTTTCTCTCCTTCGTCGATCATCGCGTGCGCGAGCACGGTCGCGGTCGTCGTGCCGTCGCCAACGCCGTCGTTCGTCTTGTCCGCTGCCTGCTTAATGAACTCCGCACCGAGGTTCTCCCACTTATCCTCAAGCTCGATCTCCTTCGCGACGGTCACACCATCGAACGTCACTTGAGGCGCGCCGTAGCCCTTCTCGATCACCACCGCGCGGCCGCGAGGCCCGAGCGTTACTTTGACCGCATCCGCCAGCTTATCGATTCCCTTCTTGATAGAAGCGCGCGCCTCCTCGTTGAATTTGATTTGTTTTGCCATGGTTATTGATAATTATTTTTTGCGCTGCGCAATGCGATGCGAATGAACCCAGCGACCCGCCCTATTCAACGATTGCCAAAATGTCATCCTCGTCGCCCACCAAATATGTCTTCCCTTCGAGCTCCAACTCATCCGGCCCATATTTTTTGAAAAGCACCACATCGCCGATCTTGACCGTCATCGCCTGGAGCTCGCCCTTATCGTTCTTCTTTCCCGGCCCGACGGCGATCACTTTTGCCTTCACCGGCTTCTCCTTCTGCGCCGTATCCGGCAGAACGATGCCGCTAGCGGTCGTCTTTTCTTCTTCTATCGGCTCAAGGAACAAATGATTTGTTAATGGCTTGAAATTCATAGTATTTGAATAATTTGGCACTCGGGACTAGTGAGTGCTAGTAGAGAGTATAGGACAAAAAAATGGAGAGTTCAAGCGCCAAATGCAGTTAAGGGAAATGCCTATAGATATCCTTCCGATGGAGTACGTGCATAAATATGATGGTCGAACCTTCTATCTTAAAGCCTATTCGGTAATCACCAATACGCACCCTGTAATAGCTTCCCCATCCTGCTAACTTCTTTACTCCATGCGTAAAAAGATCTTTTTGAGATTCCGCTACGGTAACAATTTCCAAGCAAAAAAGACTCACGCGCCGTTGTATTACCGATTCGAGTGTCTGAAAGTCTTTTTTGAATGAAGGCTTGAATTCTGCCTTCATTATTTACAATTTCAAAAATTTCTTAGCCTCTTTAAGGGGAATATTTTTTTCTCCTTCTGTTTCCTGCATCATCTTCCCAAGAGCGTATGATTCTAAGGCATCTTCCAAGGCCTCAATGGCTGCAAGTCTTGTCTTCCCGAAGCTTGCGATATCAACATCCAAAGACTCCGCAATATAATAGCTGCCCTCCCGACGAACCGCGTTAGCAAAAGAAATGTTTTTCATGCCTTTTACCTTACGCTTTTTGCGAGGCAACGCAACTTTCTTTTTAACTTTTTTTAATCTTGTCATAGATGTTCAGCACTGCCTTGATCGAATCACCTACGGAGATATTATTTTGGTCATACAAAACATCGCTCACGTCGCCTGCGGCCCAAATGCCGGGGCAGGATGTGGCCTGGGTTTTATGATCGACGACGACCTTGCCGAACGGATCAAGCGTTACGAGGGTCTTCACAAAATCCGAGTTCGGCACGAGTCCGATCTCCACGAACACGCCATCGAGCGGGAGATCTTTTGATTCGCCCGTCTTCACGTCTTTATATTTGATGCCGTTCACGAAACCGTCGCCATGGATCTCCTCTATCACCGAATTCCATAATATCTCCACGCTCGGGTGACTCTTTACCTTTTCCTGCGTGACTGGATCGCCACGCAAGACCTCGGAGCGAACAAAAAGATATATCTTCGATGCATATTGCAAAAGATCTTCCACTCCTTCGAGCGCGGAATTGCCACCGCCCACCACCGCGACGGTCTTTCCGCCAAAGAGCGGCGCGTCGCAGGTGGTACAAAACACCACGCCCTTGCCGTCGAACTGATCCTCGCCCGGAACGCCAAGCCGCTTGCGGCGTGAGCCGGACGCGAGAAGAATATATTTCGTCTCGAGCGTCTTGCCGTTCTTGGTCGTCACGCTGAACGTGCCGTCGTCGCGCTTCGCCACGGCGGTGACCAGATCGCCATCTATAATATCGATGCCAACTTGTGCACGAAGGTGCTCTTCTAAAGACTTCGCCAGATCATATCCAGAGATCAACTTTGTGCCAATCCAATTTTCGATCCCATTCGAAACCAACGACTGCCCGCCGAACGAGTCGGTGATGAGCGCCGTCTTCATTTTTTTGCGCGCGGCATAAACACCGGCGGCAACGCCGCCCGGCCCGCCGCCGATGATGATGAGATCGTACATGGTTGATGAAATAATAATTAACGCCAACTGACGCCGACAGCGCGGCGAACGATTTCTACGCAGCCTTCAATCCCAAAGCCCCTTCCAACGTCTTCTGATCAAACCCGACCATGACCTTCCCATCTATATCGATGACCGGCACACCAAGCTGTCCCGACTTCTTAACCATATCCTCGCGCGCCTTCATGTCCGACGCAACGTTAAACTCCTCGTACGCGACATTATTCTTATTAAAGAGCTCCTTTGCCATTTTGCAATAAACGCAGGTCGGCGTGCTGTAGATAATTACTTTTGCCATAATAGTAAATTTTTTATTTTTTTCGGTGTTCGACGTTATTTTTTATTCTTTTTCTTTTCGGAATGCGTAACTACTTCTTCCAAAACAATTGCCTGCGCCGATGATTCTCCGAATAGTACCCATGCGTTCATAAGCATAAGGAGAAGTCCTAATAATATATTACACCATTTCGCAAGGGATATGTCGGAAAATCCCAAAATCCAGGGGGAGATGATCATCATAAGACCAATAACGAGCTGAGTCCATCGGAAGGTCATTGCGGTGTAATTATCCTTGTAGTGCGCTATCTAACGCCTGTTGGAAGACGGAATACGGCTGGGCACCCGTAATCATCGTACCGTTGATGATGAACGATGGTGTGGAATTGACGCCGGCAGTTGCAGCGGCACCCTTCTCCTGCGCGACGATATTCGCATCGGTATTATTGTTCACACAACTGGTGAACGTGGGAATATTGAGTCCCACCTGCTCTGCAAGTTTTATAAATTCTGCCGTGGTATAGAACCCATCGTCCTCACTACCGCCATTCGTATCGTCCGCTAGCTTGGCGGCGTAGAGCGCGTCGTGATACGGCCACAGCTTGTTCTGATCCTCGGCGCACTGCGCGGCGTTTGCGGCGATCGTCGATTCCGCGCCAAGGAACGCGAAGTCGCGGAACACTACGCGCACCTTACCGGTGTTCACATAATTCTGGATGATCTGCGGTTGCGTCTGGCTAAAGAACTGCACGCAATACGGGCACTGATAGTCGCCGTACTCGACGAGCGTCACGGTGGCGCTCGCATTGCCAAGGATCGCATCGCGCGGACCGAGCGTCATCGCTTGCGCGAGCGCCGCCACAGTAGAAGTTGCGTCCACGACGTTGCCATTGCCACCGGCAGGCGCCGCCGCAGGGCTTCCGCCCTTATACAGGGTTGCGAAAACGATCGCGCCCCCCACCATGACCGCGGCAACGAGGATGCTGATCGGTAAAAACAGATCTCTCTTGCGCGAGCCGCTATGAGAAACCGAAACTTCCACATTATTTCCCGAGATATCGACTTCTTCGACGGGCGGTTTATTATGTTCGTTCATAATCTTTTAATATTTTATATTTTTTTAATTATACCGCGCGGGGTGCGGGCGCATCAAGATGCGAATAAGGCGTAATCGTGCGGAAAAAGCTTGGCGGTCATCACATACATACCGTAAACAATGAACGGTGCCGCGAACACATCGATGGAATAATGCACATGAGCCAAGAGCACGCTCGCGCCGAAAACGACGGTAAGCGCCAGGAACAACCACCGTAAATATTTGTTATCCCAAAAGATCAGCGCGAGCAAGAATGGAAAAGCAGTATGTCCCGAATAGAAAAAATTCCCTTGGAACGTGACGAGGTGATACAGCCCATAGCCATCGTTGTGTGCGCTCGGAGAGTAGCGCAACGGATACGGACCAATATGCGTCAGGCTAAAAAAGAATGCGCGGGAGATAATATAGAGTGCAATCGCCTTGGTACTGAAGATCAGATAGCGCGGATTCACAATCAACAATACCCACGCGCATACCCAGAGCACGATCGCCCCGCCCACGATGATGGCACTCAAGTTTATCAACGGCAGGTTATCTAAAAAAATATCGCGCACCCCCGGCGCCGCGACCGCCTGGCCCGAAGAAAATCGCCCAAGCACGATCTGGACGATGACGCTGAGTGTAAGGAGGAGGATGCCAAACCACATCGATTTCTTTCGCGCAGGCGTCCAAAATCCTTTGTGTTCTTTAAAGACTGCGAGCATTGGTATAGTATATACTAAAACAATGTGGCTCTCATTGAACACCATCTTCGGATGGATCGTCGCCTATCGCTATCTAGTCCTCTTCCCTATTGCAATCCTCGAAGGTCCGATCATATCCGTCATTGGAGGATTTCTCGTGTCCATCCATGTGATGGAATTTTGGATCGTATTCGGCATTCTCGTCGCCGGCGACGTGATCGGCGATATGCTCTTGTATGCCGTCGGGCGCTGGGGAGGGAGTTCCCTCATCGCGCGATGGGGACCAAAATTTGGCATAACCGCCGAACGAATGGATGCATTTGAAAAACTTTTCAAGACCAACGCAAAAAAAACACTTCTATTTGGAAAGTGGGGCCATGCGTTCGGGTTCCCTATCCTCGTAAGCGCCGGAGCGGTAAAAGAAAATTTTTCCGAGTTCTTTTGCGTGAGTATCGGAGGCACGATCCCTAAAACACTCTTCCTTATTCTTATCGGTTTCTATTTCGGCGCCGCTTATGCAAACATCGATAGGTACTTCACCTATGCAGTGATCGGCATTATCGCCCTTGTCGCTATCGCATCGATTGCATACTGGATTCTGGGCAGAACCGCACAGCGTTATTTTCAGGAAAAGATCTAAATGGCTTCCGCGGGAAGTTTCACGCGTAGCTTCATCAAGTGGACGATCTGCGAGACGCACTCCCAAATAGGAACGGTGTTAAAAATATCTCCCACCATCTTTATATCCCCGATTGCGCCCCGGAAAAATCCCTGCTTGGCGGACTTGAGGGGACTTATCACATTCGGAAGGTAAACGATCGCGATAGGAAGTTTTTCTTTAATGATCAAACGATTCATAAATACTTCGAGGCCAAACTTTGAGAGATGGCGAAGCTCCTCGATGTGGTCACTGAGCAAGGTTTTGGGATACACGCGCTCTCCTGAAATATAATCAAGGTGAAAAGGATGCCAGAACCACGGATACTGCGAACGCAGGCTGATACTTACCGTTGCGGTACCGGCGGTAATGGGAGTGATGAGACGAGTAACACTGTCAGCGGTAATCCCTAAAAGATCGGCATCAAGCGAACAAATAAGATCGCCCGTTGCCGCCATAATGCCATCGGCTACCGACATGGTCTTCCCCTTATTGACGGAATGCTTGATAAGCGTAATATCAGGGAATTGGGCAACTATTTCGCTCGTACGGTCGTGAGAACCATCGTCCACAACGATGACCTCTTTTAGAAGCGGATGGTTACTGACTGCCTTGAGAACCGTACCGATTCCTTTTTCTTCGTTATACGCAGCAATCACGCAAGATATCGTTTTTTGTATCATGATAAAATGATAATACCATAAAGATATGAAGATCAGCTTCGTCATCCCCGCATACAATGAAGAGGCATTCCTGGGGAAATGTCTCGATGCCGTCACACAGCAAGCCCGCGGGAAGGAACGTGACGTGGAAATTATTCTGGTGAATAATGCGTCAACCGACGGCACGCGCGCCGTCGCAGAACGCTACCCCACCGTGACGATCGTGGATGAATCGCGGAAAGGAATCGTCTTCGCACGGCACGCGGGATTCGCCGCATCGCACGGCGAACTCATCGCCAACGTCGACGCCGACACGATCCTCACCCCCGGCTGGCTCGACACCACCCTTGCAGAATTTGAAAAAAATAAAAAGCTCGTCGCGTTGTCAGGACCATTCATCTATTACGATCTTCCCGCATCGGCGCAGTGCGGCGTCAAAATATTCTACGGCATCGTTTATTTTTTCTATATCCTCAACCGATTTATCTTCCACGTCGGCTCTGTCGTCCAGGGGGGCAACTTCGTCGTGCGGCGCAGTGCACTCACAAAGATCGGCGGCTATGATACGAGCATCGCGTTCTATGGAGAAGACACCGATATCGCGCGCCGCATGAGCAAGATCGGCGACGTCAAATTCACCTTTAAACTTTCCGCGCTCTCCTCCGGCCGCCGGCTGGCGAAGGAAGGCCTCGTTACCACGGGCGCACGCTATGCCATGAATTACTTCTGGATCACATTCCGAGGCCGCCCGCTCAGTACGGCCTATTCCGATCTTCGCCCGAATGACGGCACGCCAACGCTTTCCTCCCCTCCCCGCGTGGCGGTGCGCGAATGGATCCTTGGGATGATTGCCAGTATCGTCATGCTCGCGATCCTTGTCGGAATCTGCTACGGAATCTGTTTGATTATCCTTAAATTTATCATCATCTAATGAAGATCAGTTTCGTCATCCCTGCGTACAACGAAGAGAGCTATATCCGGTCATGCCTTGACGCGCTCATCCACGAGATCGGCGGCCGCGACGGATACGAGATCATCGTCGTGGACAACAACTCGAACGATGAGACCTGCGACATCGTCACGCGCGATTATTCTGGCGTGCGCCTCATCCACGAGCCGCGACGCGGCGCCAACCGCGCGCGCGAGGCGGGGTTCATCGTATCCACGGGCGCGCTCGTCGCGTTCCTCGACGCAGACACAGAGCTTTTGCCCGGATGGATCGACCGCGCCGAACGCGCGTTCGAGCAAGACCAGGATCTGGTATGTCTCTCCGGCCCTTTCATCTATTACGACCTGCCATTCGGCATTAGAGTGTTGGTAAATTTCTTTTACGGGATGTCATACATCGTTTACCTCGTGAATAATTTTATTATCCGCAACACATCAGTTATCCAGGGTGGTACCGAGATCGTGCGCCGTGATGCGCTCCAAAAGATCGGCGGCCACGATGTGAGCCTCACATTTTATGGCGACGATGCGGACCTGGCGCGGCGGTTGAGTAAAGTCGGTGAAGTACGTTTTTCTTTTAAGTTCGCCATGCGCTCTTCCGGCCGTCGGCTTGCAAAAGAAGGCACCTTCACGATGGGTCTGCGCTACGCACTCAATTATTTCTGGGTCACCTTCTTTAATAAGCCGTTCACGATGACCTCCACCGAGGTACGCTTCGCCGATCAGAAGACAATGTATAAACTGGAAAACCGCACGAGGGAGTGGGCGATCGCGATCGGAGCAATTATCGTCATCTTCGCGATCATCGAAGGGCTTATTTACGCATTTTCCCGCTTCCGCTTATAATAAGGATATTATGGATATTGGGAATAAATTGAAGGTTTTCCTCTTTTTCGTTGCCGACGTCGTCGCGCTCTACGCCGGGCTTTTTATTACCCTGTTCATCCGCTATCGTGGCGATTTTTATAACCAGTTTTTGGACGCCCACGCGCTCCCCTTCACCATCATCTTCGCACTATGGATCGTCGTCTTCTACATCGCGGGGCTCTACGACCTGCGCCGCCTCCGGAATAATCTCGACTTCCTCAAAACGCTTTTCTTGTGCATCGGCGTAAACGCCGCGCTCGCCGTATCACTCTTCTATTTGATCCCCGCGTTCGGCATCGCGCCAAAAACAAATCTCTTGCTTTTTATTGCCATCTTCGCGATCATCGAGATATTCTGGCGGCGACTCCTTAACCGCGCGATGACGTTCGGCGAAGCGCCGAACAAAGCACTCGTGATCGGCGACGGCACGATCGCGGCGGAAATCAAGCACGCCATTACCGAAAATCCCCAGCTTGGCTATGCCATCAAAGCGGAGATAGACGAGCAAGCTGCGTACGCGGCGCCAAAAAAGATACAAGAGATTACCCAGCGTGAAAGCATCAACCTCATTATTATTTCGAAGAAGCTCAAACACGAACCCGCTCTCGTCACGGTGCTCTACGATCTTTTCGCAAGCGGGATTATTGTGACCGACCTCGTCAGTTTCTATGAGCTCATCATGCGCAAAGTCCCGCTCTCCGGCGTACAAGAGACATGGTTCTTAGAGAACATCGCGCGCGAGGTGAGCTTTTATGATCCGCTCAAGCGCGCATCGGAATTCGTTGGTGCCATCGGGATCGGAACCGTTCTTTTGCCATTCGAGATCATCATCGCCTTCCTCGTCGCGATCACCTCGCGCGGTCCTATTATCTATCGCCAAGTGCGCGTGGGAGAAAGAGGAAAGAACTTCACGCTCTACAAATTCCGCACGATGCGCGTGGACGCGGAGAAGGACGGCGCGCAGTGGGCAGTCAAGAACGATGCACGCACGACGCCGATTGGCGGTATACTCCGCGCGTCACACCTCGATGAACTACCACAGCTCTGGAACATCATTCGCGGCGACCTCTCGTTCGTCGGCCCGCGCCCAGAGCGGCCGGAATTCGTAAAGAAGCTCGAGACGCGCATCCCCTATTACGAGGCGCGACTCTTCATCAAGCCCGGCGTCACTGGATGGGCACAAATCAATCATCGCGCCGACCTCACCGACGAGGACGTGGCAGAGAAATTGCAGTACGACATCTACTATCTTAAGAACCGCTCACCGATCCTCGATTGGACGATCATTCTGAAAACGATCAAGTCTATTTTTGTGAATCCGGACTAATCTCTCTAAAGTAAATGCCTCCTACGACCCCTCCCAAAGTAAGTATCATCATGGCGACGTATAATCGGGCAAAATTGCTCGAGCGGTCAATTGAAGCTATACAAAAACAAATATATCAAGATTGGGAGCTCATTGTTTCGGATGATGGTTCGACCGACAACACTCCGGATATTATGGGGCAATGGCAAAAAAAAGAGAAAAGGATCGTATACATCCGAGGCCCACACCGGGGAATTCCCCAAACCTATAATCAGGGGCTTAAAAAAGGCACAGGGGAATACTTTGCCATGGCAGATGATGATGATCCCTGGGTAGATCGCGAAAAACTACAGAAGCAAATCGCATTTCTGGACACACATCCTGATTATGTAGCATGTGGGAGTGGGATGATTGTGGTCAACGGCGAAGGCGTGGAACTCTATCGCTTCTTAAAGCCCGAAACCGACGATATGCTTCGTAATAAAATGCTTTTTGGAAATCCGATGGCGAATGCAACCACCGTATTTCGCCGTTCCGCATGTATTGCCGCGGGGTGGTATAACGAGAATGATGCTTATGCAAGTGATTGGGACTTTTGGTTTCGAATGGCCAAATTCGGAAAGCTCTATAATTTCCCTGAATATTTTTCCTACTATACGCTTAATGGAAAAAATATCTCTTTCTTATATGCCCGGGAAAATCTCTTTAGCGCCCTGAAGATAATGAAGCGTTATAGAAAAGATTATCCTCACTTTTATATAGCGCTCTGCTTCCATTATTTACAGTGTGGATACACACTGCTGCCCAACTCGATACAAAAAGCAACTCACGGATTCCTGAGAAGAGCGAAACAAAAAGCAGTGCGCTAATTCATTTAACGATTACCGTCCTGCTTTTTGTTTTTCCATATCAATTTACGGAAATTGTTTTTTCGGCTATCCTGTCTATGTATTATAGGTTCAACCAATATGTTCCAAAAAATAAAGGATTTTCTCTTTAAAAACACCACCGTCAAGCAGACGGTGGCTAAGAACACGTTCTGGCTTTCGGTATCCAACTTCGGCGGACGCCTCATTAAAGCCATTATCATCATCTACGCCGCACGTGTGCTGGGCACCGACGGCTACGGCGTGTTTTCCTACGCGATCACCCTCGCCGGATTCCTCACGCTCTTTATGGATCCGGGTATCAACGGCATCCTGATACGCGACGCATCAAAGGCAGATGACGAGGAACAGCGCGCACTCTTCGGCACGATGTTCGTAATGAAGATCGCGCTCATGATCATCGGCATCGCCGTCATCCTATTCATCGCGCCGCTCTTTACCACACTCCCCGGGGCGAAGGTGTTGATACCCATCGTCGCGCTCGTCCTTGCGCTCGACACGATGCGAGAATTCTTCTTCTCCCTCATCCGCGCCATGGAGAACATGCAGTGGGAGGCGGCGATATTCCTCCTCACGAACGTCGGCATCGTGGTCTTTGGGTTCATCTTCCTTGCCTACGCGGCGAACGCCCAGTCATTCAGTTGGGGCTACGTCGCGGGCGATGCCGTTGGCACCATCGCGGCGATGATCGCCCTGCGCAGTTATTTCAAAAAAATATTTTCACGGTTCTCATGGGATCGCGTCATACCGATTCTGAGCGCCGCATGGCCATTCGCGATCAGCGGCGCGCTCGGCCTCCTCTTCACGAACAGTGACATTCTCATTATCAGCTGGATGCGTTCGGCGTCAGACGTCGGCATCTATTCTGCAGCGATCCGCATCATCCAAACGTTCTATCTTATTCCCTACATCATTCAATTCGCGACGCTGCCCCTTATCTCACGACTCGCAAAGAGCGATCCTGCACGGTTCCGCAGTGCCCTCGAGCGCACGCTCGGCATGGTGTTCCTCGCCTCCGTTCCGCTCTCGCTCGGCGGAATCGTGCTCGGCACGCAGATCATGAGCTTCGTCTTCGGCGCACCGTACGCAGCGGGCGGCGTGGCCTTCAAGATCCTCGCAGCGACGCTCATCTTCGACTTCCCTGCCGCCATCATCATCAACGCGCTCTTCGCTTATGAACACCAAAAAAGCTTGATCGTCTCTTCCGCGCTCGGTGGCGCAGTGAACGTTGGGCTGGATCTCGCGCTCATCCCATTTTTCGGCATCGCCGGCTCCGCCGTCGCCACGCTTATCGCACAAGCGGTGAACAATGGCTATCTCTGGTATGCGATGAAGAAAGTGAATCCCTTCACCATCATAGGGCGACTGAAGAGGGTATTTATTGCGGGTATCGTGATGGCGGCGTGCGCGGCAACATTCGTAGTAATTGGGATCAATGTGATAATAAATATCGTGTTGTGTACAGCGATCTATTTTGTATTGCTACGAATTTTCAGAGAGCCGTTACTTATAGAAATCAAAAACATTCTCGTAGGTTCTGCCTAAGATAGGCATCAATCTATTTCTTTTTTTATTCCTCCGCAAAGTTGATTATTATTCGTCCATCTTCCTACTCTCCTCGATACGATAACTGTCAGAATCCTCGTGGTGTGTGCTGATCTCCATAATAAGCGAATCCTCGATGCCAGCGAAACGATGTGGTGTATTTGGTAAAACGCGGACAAAGGATCCGGGATATAAATGCAAAACCTCGTCGCCAAGCTCAAGGCGCACATGTCCGACGGTCACAAGAAACGTCTCATCTTTGTTCTTGTGATAGTGCAAACTGCACTGGTAGCCCTTATTAAGCCCCAATATCTTACAGCAATACTTCTCATTGTTCTCGATCCACTGCTCATATCCCCAGAGCTTCGGCACCATCTTAACATTTTCCACTTGATTTTCCCCTCTCAACATCGACGCAAGTTCTTCGCGCGCGAGCGTGGCAGTTCCAGGTTTTTGCACAACAATAGCTCCCGCCTCATTAGCAAGTATCGTGGAGTCAATAATGCTAAGACCTCCTATGATACCAAGAGACAGAACAGTAATAACGGTGTCCCCTGCCCCTGAGACATCAAATGCTTTTATTTTTTTCCCAGACACATAATAGTGAGGTTCGCCGTTGCGGCGAAAAAGTGACATACCATCCCTGCCTCGCGTCACAATCGCATGTGCGTTAAATTCATGAATAAGCTGTTGCCCAACCTCCTCGATCTCATAAAACCCCGTCATTTCACGCGCTTCCTTAAGATTAGGAGTAATAATGTCGACGCCTTTGAAATATTTTTTATTTTCGGGCTTAAAATCTGCAAGTATAATTTTCTTTTCAGTCTTCGCAAGCGCGATAATTTTTTGTGTGAAATTTTCCGAAAAAAATCCCTTAGCATAATCGCAAAGGATAATGGCATCCGATCTCTTTATAAGAGGAGCCAACGACGCATAACATTGAGCTTCCTCGCTGGAAGTAAGATGATTTTTTTCTTCTTTATCAAGACGCAGCAGTTGATGATATTCTCCTGATATAATCCGGTGTTTTTCAATTGTTGCCCGAAGCGGAAACATCTCTACCGCATCGGCATTAATACCGACCTGTCCAAGCATCTCTAATATGCGATGCCCCGCTTCATCATCACCAACTATCCCTGCAAGAAATGTTCTTGCGCCGAGCGTGACCAGATTATTGGCGACATTTCCTGCCCCACCAAGCGTAAATTTTTCCGAAACTTTACGGATAATCGGAACGGGAGCTTCCGGTGAAATTCGTTCAATATCGCCAAAAGTATAATGGTCAAGCATTATATCTCCAATGACCAAAATCGTTGCGTCTTTAAATTTATCGATAGCTTGCCTAAACTCAACCATCTCATTAATCTACAAGAATATGAGAAATAATGCAAAATGGAACACGGCAGTCTGTAGGAGTATACTGTTCATATGAAATCTTATCCGGCAAAAATAAAAACCCTTTCCAATATTATCGCCATCACCCGACACGCGAGGCGTGCAGGAAAGACCATCGTCACTACGAATGGCGCCTTTGATCTACTGCATATCGGACATGTCCGAAGCCTTGAAAAGGCGAAGTCCGCTGGTGATATTCTTATTGTGGGAGTGAATTCGGACGCATCGGTGCGAACCCACAAGGATAAGACGCGCCCTATCATACCGGAGAAAGAGCGCGCCGAAATGATTGCGGCGCTTGAATCGGTCGACTATGTTTTTATCTTCACATCGCCAGATCCTCTCCCGTGGATAAAAAAGATACGTCCTGACATACATGTAAAAGGAGCCGACCGTTCCATCGCCCAATTACCGGAAGCGGCGATAATAAAAAAGTATGGAGGAAAACTTCTCCTCACCCCTATATACCGATCGACCACCGCAATTATAAAAAAAATAAAACAGATTCCTTAAGCGGTAGCCCTCAGTTCTTGTTTTTTTGAGCGATAATCGCAATTTGAGCCAGTGCCTTCCCACGGGTCTGATCGATCGGATATCCCAACGCGAGAACCATCTTAAGGAACCATGTGTTCACGAATGTATTAACAAGTCCCGTACGTAAGATTAGTCCATATATCCTACTAAAAAAGATTCTTAAGAATACGGGCTTTCCAGATCGCAATAATCCTCCATAATGGACATACCCAACATCTTCTATTTTTGCAGAAATAATATGAACCCCGGGAAGAGATAACGTAATATCCATCAAATTGAAAGATCGAGGAGACCAACTCGATTCGCCGGATAAACGAAATGTACTCTTATGGTCAGGATTGAAAAGGCTCGGCCAATTGCCTTGTTCATAAAGATTCTCTTCAGGGACGATGGTTATCAGAAAACCGCCGGGCTTGACCAACGCCCACCAATCTTTCAAGCACTGTGATGGATCGAAAACATGTTCAAGGCAATGAGAGCTATGCACGCAATCAAACGTTTCCGGCTTGAGATAATCTAATATATGATTAGCATCACCTTCGTTTTTGTCGAATGGGACGGCGTGGGAGACACACAAATCATCGGCACATCCGATATCAATGACGCTGCCGCTCATATATGTACTATAAAAAATCCTTGATCTTATAGCACGGGTCTTTGATGTTTCATTCATAATTAAATAATAATATATGTATTTGTGGAATAATGGAAATAGTCGCGAGGCAGTACCCCTCTATCAAGAACCCTCGTGGGTTTTTTATAAGCCGCTGCCACGCTTTTTGCCCCACTAAGAAGAAATACCCTTTCGCGGGCAGAAACAATGACATCTGCCAGCTCACGGGGAGAACGCACAACGAGAAGCTCTTCTATCCCCAAGGACTGCTGTGCGTAGTATAATAATTCCTTGTTTATATATGATCCCACTGGATCCAACAAAATCAGATCTTCCTTTTTAAAATTCTTTTGGATATATTTTACAACCGCATCCCAAAATACCTTTTCATGATATCCCAATAGCTTCCCCGAAGGGCCAAATGTAATATCACAAATAACTTTATTCGCGAGTTCCGGACGCAGCACCGGCTCATAATATATAGAAAAAAGATCGTGTCCCTCTTTAGAAAAAAGATCGACAAGCACGCTGTTATAGTTACGATATTTTTTTAATTTCGGAAGATGGATACGCATCCCTTTTTTCTGCGAAAACGAAACGTAGGGATTTTGCCCCCAAACAAAATCTCTTATTTTCTCCGAGCGAAATTCAGAAAATAAAGATATTTCGGTTTTCACGCCGTATTCTTGAAATATAATATCGGGCAATGCAGAATAGACAAGATGATCCCCCAATCCTCCATATTCTATACGCAATACCATAGGCATTTTTGTTGCAGCAAGCTTCTTGAGATAAGTTTGATATCTTTTCCGCAAAATAGAGAAGCTTATATTAGGGAAAAAAATAACAAAAATTTCCCCTGTTACGATCTTTTTTATAAGTCGGCACGCCTTATTCATAATTTATCCACGCGTCGCGATATAATTCGTCGTCCTAAAATTTTCTAATATTTCTCGGTAGGCCTTCACGGAGACAACCGCTCCCATGGGAAGAATTCTAAAAAATGAGTATCCCAATGGCGCCAGCAAATACCAAAAATCTTGAAAATAAGTCCGACTATCTATATTTGCGCCGCCAAATTCGAATGAAAACGCTTGTATCGTACCGTTCTCAAGCGCATGAGCAGCACCATGTAGTGCACTCAACTCATGTCCTTCAATATCCATCTTCATAAAATTTATCTTGTCTATTCCATATTTTTTTATAACCTCATCCAGAGTAATCGTCTCGATATGCGTAACATCTTTAAGGTTCATATTGAAATGGTCAAGTTTACGCTTATAGAGCGAGGCGATAACAGATCCCGGAGCGTCGGAAAAAAGTTCGGCGCTGCCATTGTGATCACTTACTGCATATGGCAAAAGCTGGATCCGCGAATCGCCATCAAATCTTTTTCTTAAGATATCGACATTATGTGCTGATGGTTCAAATTGATATATCTTCTTTATTCGTCCCCCCGCGACCCGTAATACTTCTTCCGTCCAATCTCCCTTATTTGCGCCAATATCAAAAATAACGAGATTGCTGCCCTTAATAAACCTAAAAGCGGCCGCCACTTCTTCCTTAATAGAATTACTCCCCGAACCTTTCCCAGCGAAATAAGCACCTATATATTCCAATTTATCCCACCCGGCGGCAGGGATAATTCGAGATATAGCTCCAAAAAATCTTTTAATACTCTCTTTATTCATAGTGATGGCTTATAGTATAACCCATTTTGGAAGAAAAATGTCTTCCTGATTTTGACCGCCAACCGCCCACTGCTTTGGTGCAATCACAATCTTTTCTTGGTTCCGGTTCAGCCATGCCGCCCACCAGGAAAACGTGCTGTTTGCGATGATGTGATGTTTACAAAGCGATGAAAGCTGCATAGCGGATCTCCCGCCAATGTCGGCGGGGATATACGTGGTGGGATACGACGGCTTGATATGCTCGCGGCACCAGGCAACGTCGTCGGAAAAGATAAAGAAGTGCGGACTCGAAATGCGCTGCGCGATATACGCGATCGCGGCATCGTAATACTCAAGGTTCGTTCCACCGAAGACCTTTGCGTTGGCAGCGTTCACGTAATCTCCCCGGCGCACAGAAAGCGAAACTGACGTTGTGCGCTGGATCTCATCAGCCAGTGCTCGCGCCGCCGACGGCAACACCTCGGGAAAAGTAAATGCACGCGAAACCTCTTCCTTTGCGTCCGTAAAATATTTTTCGCTCTGCCAAAATCCCCACAGACAGATGTCTGCACCCGCTTCGGCCACCGAAGGATCAAAATGCCAACACTCCTTTTCTCTTATCAATTTCCTGACGCCAAAAAGATCTCTGATTCCCGCCGCGCCGAAATCAAAGCCAAGCCACACACCGGGGATCGGTGCGGCGGCGGCGATCTTCGACAACATTGTGAAGTGCGGCAAAAGAGCGAAAGCATCAAGTTCGTAAGTGCGATAGGTATATCTCGGAAGCCGCGGAAAACGATCCATCAAAAATGTCTTGTCTACCACCAGGTCGGTATGATGCTTCTTTGCGAGTGCAAGTCCATGCGCATATTCGAACATCTGGTTCCCCATCCCGCCGCGTAACATGACTTGGATCATATGGTTCAGCTATTTTTTATACCCGAAATAATCGCCGTGGTAGATATGTCCTGATCGAGCGCCGCCTTTGAAAACACCACGAGCTCAATACCATTTTCATCACAAAATGCCTGTTTTATTTCCCGATTGTGATCATCATCCGTGATCGCCAAGATATCCGGACGGATGCGCAAAATATGATCCTTAAAGTCAAAGATTGGGTCGAGGTTGGAGCTCCTGACCACCTCATCAACGGCACGCAATGACTGGAGAACGATCTTTTTGCTTTCCTCAGGAAGCGAGGGGGTTCGGTGCTTTGCCAGCATCAACACCGGATCGCTCGCAAAACACACCGTCAAATGATCGCCCTTTGCACGGGCGGCTTCAAAGAACCGAATATGCCCGGCGTGCAGAATATCGTAACACCCAGAGACAAAAACTTTTTTCATGAGATACTGGCGCAATTCACTCAAACACTCCTAAACCACTATTTCTTCTTCGTTGATGTTGGCGCACTCGTCGCCTTGATAGCGCTCGAAGCATTCACCGCCTCAAATGTCGCCATTGCCTGCTGGATACGCGTATCGGTCGGCCAGTTATGCAAGATCGTAGTGCCAACAGCGATGGTATCAGTCGTATCGTTTTCCGCGCGATACACATCAAACAATCCGTACAGCGATTGCGGACGATTAGGACCAAGCGAAACGCCTTCCGTATACCATTTCTGCGCGGCTATGAGATAGGTCGGGCTGCCCGTCTCGGCAAACGCGACTTCATTGATGGCACCCTCGAGATAAAGATCCTGGCCGAAGCTCATGCCTTTCCCTTGGCTCAAAATCGGATTGTAATAGCCGTTGAGATAGCCGATAAGCTCTGCGGTGGAAGTAGCATCGCCGCCCTGCTGGACGAACGAGAGCACGCTGTTTGCCATATTACGCACCAGCTCCTCCTGACCGATCGGCGCCGGATAATCGAGCGGCACCG
>CAWDZM010000003.1:0-23897 GCA_963807165.1 uncultured bacterium
AATTTTGTATAATTAAATAACTATGACTACAATCGCCGAAGATAAAAAAGAAGTTGTGTTCTCGCGCGTTTTTGACGCAACGCCGGAACGCGTATGGAAGGCATGGACCGATCCGACGGAGGTCGCCAAATGGTGGGGGCCGGACAATGTCAGTATCCCGGAATGCAAAATAGACCTACGCGTGGGAGGAAGAATCTATATCGTTATGGAGGCAGGCGAAGCGATGGGGCAGTACAAAGGCACACGATGGCCAATGGACGGCACATTCACGCTTGTGGAACCACACACAAAACTTTTCTACACAACCAAAGCCTGGACCGAAGGCGCGGAAGAAACCACGCAGATCGATCAGACTGCGGAACTTCTCTTAACTGATGATAATCGCAAGACCAAGATGGAATTGAAGATCACCGTCAATAAAGTTGGGCCGGATGCCGGGATGGCGATACAAGGTATGCAGTTCGGATTCAACCAACAGTTCGATAAACTCACCGCATTTCTGGCAAAGACGAATTAATGCCAGGCTCCTAAAATCGCGCCCATCACCACGATGCAGGCGAGAAAAGAAATCGAATCAAAAAGCCAAAGCTTCCAGTATTTCTCCATCCATATAACATCAATAGCGGTCCACATCGCCGTGAATCCTAACCAAAGCCATGCACCAATGATCGCGCCTTTATACCAGGTCATCGGTCCCGATGGATGAATACGAAGCAATCCAAATCATCATTGAAAGCACCGAAGCGCATACGATGTTCGTCAGAAAATTCCAGAACATCGGCTTTAACATATCCTTGAAATTCGGGTTCTCGGGCATAGTCACCTTCGCCAGCCGCATCCACGTCTTTCCGAAAAGAGGCCCGTGGAACAGAAAGCCAATAATAAAACATGCGATTGCGGAAACAAAGATAGAGAATATATTCATCTTTTTATTATATCAAATAGTGGATGCAAGCATTTTAGTCAGCGGAGAAGGAGGGATTCGAACCCTCGGTACCTTGCGGTACACAGTCTTTCCAGGACTGCCGTTTAAACCACTCACGCACCTCTCCAAGTGCTTCGGTTCAGATGATAGCAAGACCGCGCGAAAATATCCAACGGCGGACGGAAAATAAAAATCTACCTAGAGATTCCCTGCAACGCCTTGATGCGTTGCTCGATCGGCGGATGCTGGCAAAGAGCGTGTGCCACCACGAAGCGCCCTTGCCCTTGAACGGCGTGTCGAGCCACATATGCGCAGTGGAATCCTTGGCGGACGCCATCGGCGTGGTGTCCATCTGGATTTTTTGCAACGCGGAGATGAGTCCCTCCGGATAGCGCGTAAGTAAGACGCCCGACGCATCCGCGAGCGCTTCGCGGCGGCGCGAGATTGCAAGCTGGATCAGCATCGTGCCGATCGGCGCGAGGATGGAAAGCACGATCGCAACGATAAAGAATATTTCCTGCGCCTCGCCATTGCCTCGCCCACGCCCGCCACCCATACCGCCAAAGAAAAGTGAGCGTAAAAAGATATCCGCGATGAGCGCGATGATTCCCGCAAGGATCGCCGCAACGGTCGAGACAAGAATATCGCGATTGCCCACATGCGAAAGCTCGTGCGCAAGGACGCCCTGAAGTTCATCTTTATTTAATCTCTGCAAAGCGCCCTGCGTGACCACCACCGCAGCGTGTTGCGGATCGCGGCCCGTCGCGAACGCATTGATCTGTAATTCCGGCGTGATGTACAGCTTCGGCATCGGCAAACCAGCAGTGATCGTCAGATTCTCAACGAGATTATAGAGCATCGGGTTGTCGGCCTTCTCAATCGGCTTCGCGCGCGCAAGCGAAAGCGCGATCGATGCTGATGAATAATAACTGATCAACGAATATATCACGCAAAAGATTAGCGCAAAAACCAGAATGTCCGGATCGCCGTAGTAGAGCGAAATAAAATATCCGAGTGCGCCGAACACGATAAAGAACACGATGAATAAAACCCACGTGCGCCGGATATTGGAAGCTTGGAGTGTATATAAATTAGCAGCCATTCTCTTTTATATTATATTAAATAACGAGGGGCATATGTTTTCAGAGCAATTAATCTTTCTTGCTCTAAAAACATATGCCCCTCGTTATTTAGAATTTAACGGCGACCGGCTGCTTCTCCGCATCAGTCAGATCATTCCCAAAAAAGTCCATCTTGGTGAAGCCCATCATGTTGGCAAAAATGTTTGTCGGAAAAACTTGCAACTTCGTGTTGAAATCGCGGACCATGCCGTTGTAGAAACGGCGCGCAGCCTGGATCTTGTCCTCCGTATCGGTCAACTCATTCTGAAGCGAAAGGAAGTTTTGGTTCGCCTTGAGGTCGGGATAATTTTCCGCGACGGCAAAGAGCGACTTCAATGCGCCGGAAAGCTGGTTCTCCGCGCCGGCTTTATCGGTGCCGGTCGCCTGCATGGCGTTGGAGCGCGCCTTCGTCACATCTTCAAAGACTGTCTTCTCATGCGAGGCATAGCCCTGCACCGTGGAAACAAGGTTAGGGATAAGGTCG
This sequence comes from uncultured bacterium, assembly GCA_963807165.1. Classification (GTDB taxonomy): domain Bacteria; phylum Patescibacteriota; class Minisyncoccia; order UBA6257; family 2-01-FULL-56-20; genus JAKAGE01. The sequence continues at coordinate 2,531 of CAWDZM010000003.1, forward strand.
TAGCGCCGCTTAAGTTGGACGTTGATATCGGAAAACGCCTCCTGCGTGCGATTACGCGAGGTAATAAGGCCGTTATATGCCAGCACGAGCCACAAGAGTATAAAGACGACGATCGCCAATAAGATCCACATCATGATTGTATTATACCAGGCTATACGAACTGGAGCAATCGTTGGGTGCAGATAAGAAAACCGCTCCGGAGGCATATGCCTGCGGAGCGGAATAAAAAGAATACACAGAGTATCTACTGCCCGGCCGATGACCGAAGCCGAAGCATCGGCTCAGAACGCGGGAAATCGGAAGCCAGCGTAAGAAACCCATGAAGCGCTTCTGCAGAAACAAATCCAGGCGAACACTTATCCTCATCGGCAAACATCCCTAAAAAAACGCCGACCACTCTGCCTTTTTTATTAAGAAAAGGCATTCCGGGAATCATTTCTGACAACGACACCTCATACCACACGGAAAGTGGAGCACTTCTTTCCAGCGGAAGAGGAAACATCGTCAGATGTTCATTGGACGCAGGAGGCAAGAGATCAACGCAAGCCAGGCCTAGGTTCATCACGTTGAAACCCATAGGGCGAAGACTCCCTGCGTAAGTTTCCCCCGCGATGGTTACCGCTATCTCTTCCCGCACGTTCGGCCGATTTTGCCGTTGTTCATATTCATTTACCACCGTCCACGTCGTGACGATATCACAAGAACCGTTGTCGGCAGTAAAACCAACTGCTTTTGTGACATGCATATCACGATCGGGGTTATGGCGCATATTGTCAAAGTGGGTCCACACCCTCACTACAACAGTGGCCACTTCATTGCCATGCGGCGGTTGGATTACCGTCGGTTCTTGTTCTTGAGCAGATAAGGGAATCCTCGCCACTAAAGAGATCCCAACGATGAATACCAGAATCGTACCCAAAAAACGTAGGTATTTCATAGAAAACCCCTTTCTTAGACCAACGACAATACTATTCCTACCTTCCTTATATTCCCGCTTCGCAGGATAGTCAATACGCTAACACAACGCGTGCCGGATTTTAGTAATCCCCTCCCATGCCCGGCATCCCGCCGCCCATGCCACCCGGCATGCCCATCTCTTTCTTTTCGGGGATGTTTGTCACCGCCGCACCGATCGTCAGATAGTTCGCGGCGACGGAGACCGCGTTCATGAACGCGGTGCGCGTTACCTTGAGCGGATCGATGATGCCGGCTTCGCGGAGATCGCTAATCGTCTTATTGGTGAGTGCGTTGAAACCGCGCCACGGCTTTGCTGATTCTTTTTCTAATTCGCCGATGATGCGATCCGCCGACTCGCCACTGTTCTCGATGATCGCACGGACCGGCGCCTCGAGTGCGTGTCGCAGGATCGATGCCGCCGCCGACTTTACCGTCTTCTCCGCATCCGGCTTTGAGAATAATTCGAAGTTAACGTTTAAGAGCGCGATGCCGCCGCCTGGGACGATGCCTTCTTCCATCGCGGCGCGGGTTGCGGCGACGGCGTCGTCAACGCGCTGCTTCAACTCCTTTTGCGCGGACTCAGTCGGCGCGCCAACTTTAATGACGGCGACGCCGTTCGAAAGCTTACCCAACCGCTCCTGTAATTTCTCTTTATCAAAATCGGAATCGGTCTTTTTGATCTGCGCCTTGATCTGCGCCGCGCGCGCCTCGATATCTTTCTTATCACCTTTGCCATCGACGATCGTCGTCACATCCTTCGTCGACACCGCGCGGCGCGCGCGGCCGAGGTCGGCGAGCTCTGTGCTCTCGAATTTCTTGCCAAGCTCTTCGGAAATAAACGTCGCGCCCGTCACCGTTGCGATATCCTGTAGCATCTCCTTCTTGCGATCACCGAAGCCCGGTGCCTTCACCGCGAGCACATTAAAAATGCCGCGCAGCTTGTTAACAATAAGTGTCGTGAGCGCCTCGCCATCAACATCGTCCGCAACGATCAATAATTCCTTCTTGCCGCTCTGCACAATCTTCTCGAGCAATCCCAAAATATCCTGGATGGACGAAATTTTCTTGTCCGTCACGAGCACATATGGCTCTTCAAGCACGGACTCCATCTTTTCCTGATTCGTCACCATGTATTGCGAAACATAGCCACGGTCAAACTGCATTCCTTCGACGATCTCGTACGAACTGCCGATCGTATTCGAATCGTCCACCGTCACGATGCCCTCTTTACCCACCTTTTCCATAACGGTCGCGATGAGCCCGCCAATCTCTTCATCTTTCGCGGAAAGCGTCGCCACCTCTTTTATCTTCTTATTATCATTGATAAGCTCACGCTGGCTTTCGAGCGATTTTACCACCGACGCACTCGCCTTCTTGAGCTCTTCCGCCAACTGGATCACGTTGAAGCCTTTCTCGCGGATCACTTTCTCCCCTTCGTCGATCATCGCGTGCGCGAGGACGGTCGCGGTCGTCGTGCCGTCGCCGACGTTGTCGTTCGTCTTGTCCGCCGCCTGCTTGATAAACTCGGCGCCGAGATTCTCCCACTTGTCCTCAAGCTCGATCTCCTTCGCGACGGTTACGCCATCGAACGTTACCTGCGGGGCGCCATAGCCTTTTTCGATCACCACCGCACGGCCACGAGGCCCGAGCGTCACCTTGACCGCATCCGCCAGTTTATCAATTCCCTTCTTGATGGAAGCGCGCGCCTCCTCGTTGAATTTGATTTGTTTTGCCATGATGTTATTCAATAATTGCTAATATGTCATCTTCGTCGCCAACCAGATATTTCTTTCCTTCCAACTCCAATTCGTCCGGCCCATATTTTTTAAAAAGCACCACGTCCCCAATCTTGACCGTCATCGCCTGGAGCTCGCCCTTATCGTTCTTCTTTCCCGGCCCGACGGCGATCACTTTTGCCTTCACCGGCTTCTCTTTCTGCGCCGTTTCTGGGAGGACGATACCACTCGCTGTGGTCTTCTCTTCTTCTATCGGCTCAAGAAATAAATGATTTGTTAACGGCTTGAAATTCATAGTATTTGAATGATTTGGCACTCGGGACTAGCGAGTGCTAGTAAAGAGTATAGGACATAAAAAATGCCCGTCAAGCGGGCATTTTTATCCTTTTTTAATCTTGTCGTAAATATTCAATACTGCTTTGATGGAATCGCCCACCGAAATATTGTTCTGATCATACAAAACATCGCTTACGTCGCCTGCGGCCCAAATGCCCGGGCATGAGGACTGCTGGGTCTTATGGTCCACCACCACGTGGCCGATCTCGTTCAGCGTTACAAGATCCTTCACAAAATCCGAGTTCGGCACGAGTCCGATCTCCACGAACACGCCATCGAGCGGGAGATCTTTTGATTCGCCCGTCTTCACGTTTTTATATTTGATGCCGTTCACGAAACCGTCGCCGTGAATCTCCTCTATCACCGAATTCCATAATATCTCCACGCTCGGGTGACTCTTTACCTTTTCCTGCGTGACTGGATCGCCACGCAAGACCTCGGAGCGAACAAAAAGATATATCTTCGATGCATATTGCAAAAGATCTTCCACTCCTTCGAGCGCGGAATTGCCACCGCCCACCACCGCGACGGTCTTTCCGCCAAAGAGCGGCGCGTCGCAGGTGGTACAAAACACCACGCCCTTGCCGTCGAACTGATCCTCGCCCGGAACGCCAAGCCGCTTGCGGCGTGAGCCGGACGCGAGAAGAATATATTTCGTCTCGAGCGTCTTGCCGTTCTTGGTCGTCACGCTGAACGTGCCGTCGTCGCGCTTCGCCACGGCGGAGACCAGATCGCCATCTATAATATCGAGGCCAACTTGTGCACGAAGGTGCTCCTCTAAAGACTTCGCCAGATCATATCCAGAGATCAACTTTGTGCCGATCCAATTTTCGATCCCATTCGAAACCAACGACTGCCCGCCGAACGAGTCGGTGATGAGCGCCGTCTTCATTTTTTTGCGCGCGGCATAAACACCGGCGGCAACGCCGCCCGGCCCGCCGCCGATGATGATGAGATCGTACATGGTTGATGAAATAATAATTAACGCCAACTGACGCCGACAGCGCGGCGAACGATTTCTACGCAGCCTTCAATCCCAAAGCCCCTTCCAACGTCTTCTGATCAAACCCGACCATGACCTTCCCATCTATATCGATGACCGGCACACCAAGCTGTCCCGACTTCTTAACCATATCCTCGCGCGCCTTCATGTCCGACGCAACGTTAAACTCCTCGTACGCGACATTATTCTTATTAAAGAGCTCCTTTGCCATTTTGCAATAAACGCAGGTCGGCGTGCTGTAGATAATTACTTTTGCCATAATAGTAAATTTTTTATTTTTTTCGGTGTTCGACGTTATTTTTTATTCTTTTTCTTTTCGGAATGCGTAACTACTTCTTCCAAAACAATTGCCTGCGCCGATGATTCTCCGAATAGTACCCATGCGTTCATAAGCACAAGGAGAAGTCCTAATAATATATTACACCATTTCGCAAGGGATATGTCGGAAAATCCCAAAATCCAGGGGGAGATGATCATCATAAGACCAATAACGAGCTGAGTCCATCGGAAGGTCATTGCGGTGTAATTATCCTTGTAGTGCGCTATCTAACGCCTGTTGGAAGACGGAATACGGCTGGGCACCCGTAATCATCGTACCGTTGATGATGAACGATGGCGTGGAATTGACGCCAGCAGTCGCAGCGGCACCCTTCTCCTGCGCAACAATGTTCGCATCGGTATTATTGTTCACACAACTGGTGAACGTGGGAATATTGAGTCCCACCTGCTCTGCAAGTTTTATAAATTCTGCCGTGGTATAGAACCCATCGTCCTCACTACCACCATTCGTATCATCCGCCAGCTTGGCGGCGTAGAGCGCGTCGTGATACGGCCACAGCTTGTTCTGATCCTCAGCGCACTGCGCAGCGTTTGCGGCGATCGTCGATTCCGCGCCAAGGAACGCGAAGTCGCGGAACACCACACGCACCTTGCCGGTGTTCACATAATTCTGAATGATCTGCGGTTGCGTCTGGCTAAAGAACTGCACGCAATACGGGCACTGATAGTCGCCGTACTCCACGAGCGTCACGGTGGCGCTCGCATTGCCAAGGATCGCATCGCGCGAACCGAGCGTCATCGCTTGCGCGAGCGCTGCCACGGTAGAAGTTGCGTCCACGACGTTGCCATTGCCACCGGCAGGCGCCGCCGCAGGGCTTCCGCCCTTATACAGGGTTGCGAAAACGATCGCGCCCCCCACCATGACCGCGGCAACGAGGATGCTGATCGGTAAAAACAGATCTCTCTTGCGCGAGCCGCTATGAGAAACCGAAACTTCCACATTATTTCCCGAGATATCGACTTCTTCGACGGACGGTTTATTATGTTCGTTCATAATCTTTTAATATTTTATATTTTTTTAATTATACCGCGCGGGGCGCTGGCGTATCAAGACGCAAATAAGGCGTAATCACGAGGGAAAAGCTTGGCAGTCATCACATACATGCCGTAAACGATGAATGGAGCCGCAAACACGTCAATGGAATAATGCACATGTGCCAATAACACGCTCGCGCCGAAAATAACGGTAAGCGCGAGGAATAACCATCGTAAATATTTGTTATCCCAAAAAATCAGCGCGAGCAGGAACGGAAAGGCAGTGTGCCCCGAATAGAAAAAATTTCCTTGGAACGTGACGAGGTGATACAGCCCATAGCCATCGTTATGCGCGCTCGGAGAATAGCGTAACGGATACGGACCAATATGCGTCAGGCTAAAAAAGAATGCGCGGGAGATAATATAGAGTGCAATCGCCTTGGTACTGAAGATCAGATAGCGCGGATTCACGATCAACAATACCCACGCGCATACCCAGAGCACGATCGCCCCGCCCACGATGATGGCACTCAAGTTTATCAACGGCAGGTTATCTAAAAAAATATCGCGCACCCCCGGCGCCGCGACCGCCTGGCCCGAAGAAAATCGCCCAAGCACGATCTGGACGATGACGCTGAGCACGAGGAGGAGGACGCCAAACCACATCGATTTCTTTCGCGCAGGCGTCCAAAATCCTTTGTGTTCTTTAAAGACTGCGAGCATTGGTATAGTATATACTAAAACAATGTGGCTCTCATTGAACACCATCTTCGGATGGATCGTCGCCTATCGCTATCTAGTCCTCTTCCCTATTGCAATCCTCGAAGGTCCGATCATATCCGTCATTGGAGGATTTCTCGTGTCCATCCATGTGATGGAATTTTGGATCGTATTCGGCATTCTCGTCGCCGGCGACGTGATCGGCGATATGCTCTTGTATGCCGTCGGGCGCTGGGGAGGGAGTTCCCTCATCGCGCGATGGGGACCAAAATTTGGCATAACCGCCGAACGAATGGATGCATTTGAAAAACTTTTCAAGACCAACGCAAAAAAAACACTTCTATTTGGAAAGTGGGGCCATGCGTTCGGGTTCCCTATCCTCGTAAGCGCCGGAGCGGTAAAAGAAAATTTTTCCGAGTTCTTTTGCGTGAGTATCGGAGGCACGATCCCTAAAACACTCTTCCTTATTCTTATCGGTTTCTATTTCGGCGCCGCTTATGCAAACATCGATAGGTACTTCACCTATGCAGTGATCGGCATTATCGCCCTTGTCGCTATCGCATCGATTGCATACTGGATTCTGGGCAGAACCGCACAGCGTTATTTTCAGGAAAAGATCTAAATGGCTTCCGCGGGAAGTTTCACGCGTAGCTTCATCAAGTGGACGATCTGCGAGACGCACTCCCAAATAGGAACGGTGTTAAAAATATCTCCCACCATCTTTATATCCCCGATTGCGCCCCGGAAAAATCCCTGCTTGGCGGACTTGAGGGGACTTATCACATTCGGAAGGTAAACGATCGCGATAGGAAGTTTTTCTTTAATGATCAAACGATTCATAAATACTTCGAGGCCAAACTTTGAGAGATGGCGAAGCTCCTCGATGTGGTCACTGAGCAAGGTTTTGGGATACACGCGCTCTCCTGAAATATAATCAAGGTGAAAAGGATGCCAGAACCACGGATACTGCGAACGCAGGCTGATACTTACCGTTGCGGTACCGGCGGTAATGGGAGTGATGAGACGAGTAACACTGTCAGCGGTAATCCCTAAAAGATCGGCATCAAGCGAACAAATAAGATCGCCCGTTGCCGCCATAATGCCATCGGCTACCGACATGGTCTTCCCCTTATTGACGGAATGCTTGATAAGCGTAATATCAGGGAATTGGGCAACTATTTCGCTCGTACGGTCGTGAGAACCATCGTCCACAACGATGACCTCTTTTAGAAGCGGATGGTTACTGACTGCCTTGAGAACCGTACCGATTCCTTTTTCTTCGTTATACGCAGCAATCACGCAAGATATCGTTTTTTGTATCATGATAAAATGATAATACCATAAAGATATGAAGATCAGCTTCGTCATCCCCGCATACAATGAAGAGGCATTCCTGGGGAAATGTCTCGATGCCGTCACACAGCAAGCCCGCGGGAAGGAACGTGACGTGGAAATTATTCTGGCGAATAATGCGTCAACCGACGGCACGCGCGCCGTCGCAGAACGCTACCCCACCGTGACGATCGTGGATGAATCGCGGAAAGGAATCGTCTTCGCACGGCACGCGGGATTCGCCGCATCGCACGGCGAACTCATCGCCAACGTCGACGCCGACACGATCCTCACCCCCGGCTGGCTCGACACCACCCTTGCAGAATTTGAAAAAAATAAAAAGCTCGTCGCGTTGTCAGGACCATTCATCTATTACGATCTTCCCGCATCGGCGCAGTGCGGCGTCAAAATATTCTACGGCATCGTTTATTTTTTCTATATCCTCAACCGATTTATCTTCCACGTCGGCTCTGTCGTCCAGGGGGGCAACTTCGTCGTGCGGCGCAGTGCACTCACAAAGATCGGCGGCTATGATACGAGCATCGCGTTCTATGGAGAAGACACCGATATCGCGCGCCGCATGAGCAAGATCGGCGACGTCAAATTCACCTTTAAACTTTCCGCGCTCTCCTCCGGCCGCCGGCTGGCGAAGGAAGGCCTCGTTACCACGGGCGCACGCTATGCCATGAATTACTTCTGGATCACATCCCGAGGCTGCCCTCGCTCAGTACGGCCTATTCCGATCTTCGCCCGAATGACGGCACGCCAACGCTTTCCTCCCCTCCCCGCGTGGCGGTGCGCGAATCTGTACCCTTGGGATGATTGCCAGTATCGTCATGCTCTCGCGATCCTTGTCGGAATCTGCTACGGAATCTGTTTGATTATCCTTAAATTTATCATCATCTAATCAAGATCAGTTTCGTCATCCCTGCGTACAACGAAGAGAGCTATATCCGGTCATGCCTTGACGCGCTCATCCAACCAGAATTCGGCGGCCGCGACGGATACGCGTTCATCGTCGTGGACAACAACTCGAACGATGAGACCTGCGACATCGTCACGCGCGATTATTCTGGCGTGCGCCTCATCCACGAGCTCGCGACGCGGCGCCAACCGCGCGCGCGAGGCGGGGTTCATCGTATCCACTGGGCGCGCTCGTCGCGTTCCTCGACGCAGACACAGAGCTTTTGCCCGGATGGATCGACCGCGCCGAACGCGCGTTCGAGCAAGACCAGGATCTGGTATGTCTCTCCGGCCCTTTCATCTATTACGACCTGCCATTCGGCATTAGAGTGTTGGTAAATTTCTTTTACGGGATGTCATACATCGTTTACCTCGTGAATAATTTTATTATCCGCAACACATCAGTTATCCAGGGTGGTACCGAGATCGTGCGCCGTGATGCGCTCCAAAAGATCGGCGGCCACGATGTGAGCCTCACATTTTATGGCGACGATGCGGACCTGGCGCGGCGGTTGAGTAAAGTCGGTGAAGTACGTTTTTCTTTTAAGTTCGCCATGCGCTCTTCCGGCCGTCGGCTTGCAAAAGAAGGCACCTTCACGATGGGTCTGCGCTACGCACTCAATTATTTCTGGGTCACCTTCTTTAATAAGCCGTTCACGATGACCTCCACCGAGGTACGCTTCGCCGATCAGAAGACAATGTATAAACTGGAAAACCGCACGAGGGAGTGGGCGATCGCGATCGGAGCAATTATCGTCATCTTCGCGATCATCGAAGGGCTTATTTACGCATTTTCCCGCTTCCGCTTATAATAAGGACATTATGGAATTTGGGAATAAATTGAAGGTTTTCCTCTTTTTTGTCGCCGACGTCGTCGCGCTCTACGCCGGGCTTTTTCATTACCCTGTTCATCCGCTATCGTGGCGATTTTTATAACCAGTTTTTGGACGCCCACGCGCTCCCCTTCACCATCATCTTCGCACTATGGATCGTCGTCTTCTACATCGCGGGGCTCTACGACCTGCGCCGCCTCCGCAATAATCTCGACTTCCTCAAAACGCTTTTCTTGTGCATCGGCGTAAACGCCGCGCTCGCCGTATCGCTCTTCTATTTGATCCCCGCGTTCGGCATCGCGCCAAAAACAAATCTCTTGCTCTTCATCGCCATCTTCGCGATCATCGAGATATTCTGGCGGCGGCTCCTTGAACCGCGCGATGGCGTTCGGCGAGGCGCCGAACAAAGTGCTCGATGATCGGCGACGGCGCGATCGGCGACGGAGATCAGAGCACGCCATTGCCGAAAATCCCCAGCTTGGCTATGCCATCAAGGCGGAGATGGACGAGAAAGCTGCGTACGCGGCGCCACAGAAAGATACAAGAGATCGCCCAGCGCGAAGGCATCAACCTCATCATCATTTCGCACAAGCTCAAGCACGAGCCCGCGCTCGTCGCGGTGCTCTACGATCTTTTTGCCACCGGCATCGTAGTGACCGACCTCGTCAGCTTCTACGAGCTCATCATGCGCAAAGTACCGCTCTCCGGTGTGCAGGAGACGTGGTTTCTGGAAAATATCGCTCGCGAAGTAAGTTTTTATGATCCGCTCAAACGCGCGTCGGAGTTTGTCGGTGCACTGGCGCTCGGCGTTATTCTCTTGCCATTCGAGATCATCATCGCGCTCCTCGTCGCGCTGACCTCGCGCGGCCCGATAATCTACCGCCAGGTGCGCGTCGGAGAAAAAGGAAAAGAATTCACGCTCTATAAATTCCGCAGCATGCGCGTGGACGCGGAGGCCGCCGGCGCGCAGTGGGCGGTAAAGAACGATGCCCGCACGAGCCGGTCGGGGGCTTACTCCGCGCGTCACATCTCGATGAGCTCCCCCAGCTCTGGAACATCATCCGTGGCGACCTCTCCTTCGTCGGCCCGCGGCCGGAGCGGCCGGAGTTTGTGGCAAAGCTCGAGGCGCGCATCCCCTACTATGAGGCGCGGCTCTTCATCAAGCCGGGCGTCACCGGATGGGCGCAGATCCACCATCGCGCCGACCTCACCGACGAGGACGTCGTCGAGAAGCTGCAGTATGACATCTACTATTTAAAAAACCGCTCACCGATCCTCGACTGGACGATTATCTTAAAGACGATCAAATCTATTTTTGTGAATCCGGAATGAAAATCCCATGTTCCAAAAAATAAAGGATTTTCTCTTTAAAAACACTACCGTAAAACAAACGGTAGCCAAAAATACGTTCTGGCTTTCGGTATCCAATTTCGGCGGACGCCTTATTAAGGCCATCATCATCATCTACGCCGCACGCGTGTTGGGCACCGACGGCTACGGCGTCTTTTCCTATGCCATCACGCTGGCCGGATTCCTCACTTTGTTTATCGATCCGGGGATCAACGGCATTCTGATCCGCGACGCATCCAAAGCGGATGACGAGGAACAGCGCGCACTTTTTGGCACAATGTTTGTAATGAAGATCGCGCTCATGGTCGTCGGTATCGCGGTGATCCTCTTTATTGCTCCACTCTTTACCACGCTCCCTGGCGCAAAAGTATTAATTCCGATCGTCGCGCTCGTACTCGCGCTCGATACGATGCGAGAATTTTTCTTCTCACTGATCCGCGCCATGGAAAACATGCAATGGGAGGCGGCGATATTTCTCCTGACGAACGTCGGCATTGTGGTTTTCGGATTTGTCTTCCTCGCCTATGCGGCAAACGCACAGTCCTTCAGCTGGGGCTACGTCGCAGGCGACGCCGTCGGCACCATCGCGGCAATAATCGCCCTGCGCAGCTACTTCAAAAAAATATTCTCACGGTTCTCATGGAGTCGGGTTATGCCGATCCTGAACGCCGCATGGCCATTCGCCATCAGTGGCGCGCTCGGGTTGCTCTTTACCAACAGCGACATCCTCATCATCAGCTGGATGCGATCGGCGTCGACGTCGGCATCTACTCCGCCGCGATCCGCATTATTCAGACGTTCTATCTCATTCCCTATATCATCCAATTCGCGACGCTTCCGCTCATCTCGCGCCTTGCAAAGAGTGATCCTGCGCGATTCCGCACAGCGCTCGAGCGCACGCTCGGCATGATATTCCTCGCATCCGTTCCACTTTCCCTCGGCGGCATCGTGCTCGGCACGCAGATCATGAGCTTCGTCTTCGGCGCGCCGTACGCGGCGGGAGGTCTTGCGTTCAAGATCCTGGCGGCGACGCTCATATTCGACTTTCCCGCATCTATCATCATCAACGCGCTCTTTGCTTATGAGCATCAAAAAAGCCTTATCGTCTCCTCCGCACTCGGTGGCGTGGTGAACGTCGGAGGGGACGTCGCCCTTATACCGTTCTTTGGTATCACCGGCTCCGCCATCGCAACCCTCATCGCCCAGGCGGTCAACAACGGCTATCTATGGCACGCAATGGAGAAAGTGAATCCATTTACTGTGGTGGGGAAATTGAAGAAGGTGGCGGCCGCAGGAATTGTTATGGGGGTTGCTGCGACAATCCTTCTCCTGCTTCACGTCAATGTCATCATTAATATCCTCGCCTGTACCGCTCTCTATTTTGTAGTATTGAAACTCTTAAAAGAACCTCTCTTGGAGGAAATTACTGGGCTGGTTTCACATTCAGCCGTCGTCGTCTAAAATAATCGCCGCTTAAGATTCGCCAAGACTGACTGAAGACGACGACGTAGCGCCACGGGGAGAAATCGATACCAATATTGAAGAGCGTTGACCGCGTATGCTCGCACATATCCGGGATATTCTTTTTTATGGATATCCAAGAATTGAAAGATGCATTTTTGTCTGCGCGCGGAGATAGACAAACGATTTATTCTCGCCGCTCACGGTATATGCCGCAAGATATTCTGGAAAATTATAGAGCATGCCGAAACATCCCATCTTCAGCCAAAGATCCCAATCTTCGGCGTAGCGCCAATCGCAATATCCTCCGACTTTGCGCGCGATGTCAGCACGGAACATAACGGTGGTGTGCGAAAACGGGTTGGCGAAGAGCGCCGTACGCCTGATCTCTGCATCAGTTTCTTTTTTAAGATAACGGCCGATCTCCTTGCCGGTGATATCAACAAGCATCATGCCGCTTCCCACCACCACGCAATCAGGATGCTCTTCAAAATAGGCGACCTGCTTGCCGAGCTTATCGTTGTTCAGCCAATAATCGTCGTCGTCAATGCGGGCAATCAGCGTGCCACGTGCGAGAGCCAGCCCCTCGTTCAACGTCCGTGAAATATCGGGATAATAATTCTTTTCATGATGGATCAGACGCACGCGGGCGTCTTTTTTTGCCAGCTCATCAAGATAGGCCCGCGTGCTGTCGGTGGACGCATCATTAATGATGATAAGCTCATAATCAGCGTAAGATTGGGCGAGGACGCTTCGCACCGCACGCTTGAGCAGGTCGACCCGATTATAGGTGGGGAGAACGATACTTACCATTCTTTCTAATCTATCATATAATAGACCTCATGGGTATTCATTTAAATGAAGGGGAGATAGCATATTCCGATCCGCACGGACAGTTCCATATTGAGCGCTACAATAAAATCGCCGAGCTGATAAAGAATGGCCATAACGGTCATATATTGGATGTAGGCAGTGCGGGAGGCTATGGCGCATATGTCCTTGCTCCCCTCGTAAAGAAGATCACCGTCGTAGATATTGATCCGGAACGGGTGGCTGACGCAAAGAAAAGCTTTCCGATGGATAACGCCGAATACGTCGTAGGGGACGTCTGCGATATGCCTTTTGCGGACAATACGTTCGATCTCGTGGCCGCCTGCGAGCTGATCGAACATCTCGACAAAGAACAACAGGAAAAGATGTTGAGTGAAATAGCGCGCGTATTAAAACCGGGAGGGATAACGGTCATCACTACCCCCGACAGGAAGCGCAGCCCAACCAGCCGGGCTGGAATCCATTTTCACGAACACAAGCGTGAACTTTCCCTGCCAGAATTGTCCGACATGATCTCTAAAGACCTTACCGTTATATCTCTCTGGGGACAGGATATTGGAAGGAAAATGTTTTTGCGCCATATCCAAAAAAAAATTCTCCCGGCGTTGGGGAAAAGGTTCGATTATAAGAAAGTTGATTTCCTCCCGCACCAGATGCAGGTCAACGGGAAGGCATCCTACTTGATGGCCGTCGCCGAAAAGACTGCATAAAAGAGAGGGCGTCAGGCGTCAGGATGAACACTCTGAGGAAGAATTTTACCGTACCGGGCAAGGCGTCTGCCTCGGGGATTTCCGATAGTGACCGCACGTGATACTTTTTTATAAGATAATAAAACAAGCCAAAGATGTCCCACCGCCACTGCATATCGGAGAAAAGTTTCCGATAGAGGTAGAAGAATTCAAAAAGCTCCACCTCTTTATTATCGTGCACAGATGAGGTCATCTGATGCTCGTCTCCCACGGTGATATTGATCAACGGTTCATTCAAAAAAATAATCTCGGGATGCTTGCAAAGAATACTGATATAAAAATCAATATCGACGACCCATTTTAATTTAGCATCAAACAACCACGATCCGCGGCGGAATATGACGGCGCTCGGCGCTCCGATAAAATTTCGCGGATAAAGGCGCGTCGGATCCTTCCGGAGCATGCTTAGAAAATGGTTCGTAGGCGAAGAGATCCATTCAAAATTCTTCGTAGCATTGATATTTCGCGACTGACAGAATGCCAAATAGGAATTTGGATTGCTATCGAGTGCCTCAACAAACTTTCCCAAAGCATCCGGGGTCGAAAACCAATCGTCGTGAAGTAATATTTTTATATATTCGCCTTTCGTATACAAAAGGGCAACGTTAAAATTCTGCGGCGAACCCTGACGTACCGCATTCTTAATATAGTGGAGGTTTTTGAACAAAATGAATTCTTTTACCACTTCCTCAACCGTATTGTCCGGCGAATCATCGGTGATGATGATCTCATAATCAACGAATGTCTGCTCCTGCACCGATTGCAGCGCCCGGCGCATGCCGGAAGGATTCTTATACGCGGGAATACAAATCGAAACCTTTGGCATAGTTTTGTAACTTAATTATAACAGCTAAATAGGGACGGAGTCGCTAATAACAGATTTTTTATTTTGTTCCCATGGATAACTCGGCGAACAGAATCAAGAAGGCCACCGAAAGCTCCATGCGATTCGTGCCCCTTCGAATGCAGGCTTTACTTTTTGCCGATATGAATTTTTTATTAAACTGAGGCACCAATATATACAGCCCCGCCACACAAAAGCACCAATTAGAAGATACTGCAGAATCCAAGCCTTTGCTGGAGAATAATTCTTATAAAAAAAACGCAAAGGTGATTCTACATAAAATCGATGATACTTTGAACTCGTTTCTTTGTGGCTCATAGAGCCCAAGTGGACGATCTCGGTTAGGGGGTAATAATAGATGCCCCACCCGTGCTTTGCTATCCTAAAAAGAAGATCAGCATCCTCGCCCCCAAACGGAAAATCTTCATCCATCAGCCCCGCTTGCTCAAGCGCCCGCCGTCGGATAAGCAGTGACACCCCGACAAGCCATGCCGTCGGACGAATCACTTCGTTGTTTTTTTTAAAGAAGATATCCCCGATGATTTTCTCAATGGTTCCGACTCCCCACATATCAACTGCCAATGATTCAAATGAGCGCTTATATGATTTTTGATGCGTGCCATCGGGAGAAAGAATCTTCGGACCAGTGGCTCCCACGGTTGGATGTTCTTCCAAAAACGCAACCATGCGACTTAAAAAATCAGCTTTAATGAAGATGACGTCATTATTTATCCACAAAAGATAATCCGCTTCGGTGCCGAGCGCATATTTAAATCCATGGTTAGTGGCCGCAGCGAGTCCTTTGTTCTCTGGTAATAGGATAAAATGGTGCTGTGGGAATTCCTCCTGCAACCTCTTCCCCGATCCGTTCGTGGAACCATCATCCACAACAACCACACTATACGTGGGATAATCTAATACAGACATCGAACGGAGACAGTCACGAGTAATTTCGTAGTTCTGCCAGTGGGAAAGAACTATGGCCACCCTAGATTCTCTTTCCATAGGACTATTATACGACTTCTACTGAAGGCACCGGGATGATAAATTTTACGCCCCGATCGCGCAAGCCTTGTTCCTTCTTCAAGATCGCCTCGGCATAATTCCATGCGAGAAGTAAAATATAATCCACCGGCTCGGAATACAGTTTGTCCGGCGGAACCACCTGAATATGCATTCCCGGAGAATAAAGGCCCTGCTTGAGCGGTGTCGTGTCAGTAAGGAACTCCAACAGATCCGGCCCGATCTCAAAATAATTTAGCAGTGTATTCCCTTTTGCAGGAGCCCCATACCCCGCGATTTTTTTCCCCTCATTTTTAAACCCCATAAGTAATTCTTTTAACTCTGCCTTATTTTTAGTGACCTTCTCAGCAAACACCAAAAAGGCGTCTACGGCTGTAAGTCCAAGATCTTCCTCCCTCTTTAAAAACGCAGAAACATGCTCCTCTAAGGGGCGGCTCTTCGAGATAAAAACCCGCATAGACTCCCCGTGGATAGGAACAGTTTCGATATCAAAAACATCCAAGCCAAATTGCCTCACTAACGCCCGGAGCGCATGCAAAGAATAATAAAAAAGGTGTTCGTGATATATCTGGTCGAACCCGCCGTCGCCAATAAGATTCCCTACCCAATGGACCTCCATTACAAATACCCCTTGTTCTCCAATAAGAATCTTAATCCCTTCGAATACATCTTTAATGCCCGGGATATGCGCCATGACATTGTTCGCAACAACAAGTTTTGCAATTCCGTTTTTCTCTACAATTTTTTTTGCTGTTTCAGCGCTGAAAAATTCATTTATCGTGAGAACTCCCCTTTCCGAGGATAGCTTTGCTACATTGGTTGCTGGCTCGACATTCAGGATAGTCGCTTGATCTTTTATCGCTTCAAGTAGAATGCCGTCATTGCCGCCGATCTCAACCACGAGGTCCTGGGGAGACGCGACGAAACGACTCACCAAATATTTTCCCATCTCCTGAAAATGGCGCACCAAAGGCGCACTTGCCGAGGTAAGATAATCATAATCCTTAAAAAGAATGCTTGGCTCAACTTCATCGAGCAACTGGACAAGAGTGCATTGCTTACAAAAAAATACCACCAGAGGAACGCTTTCTTCTATATTGGCAAGCTCTTCTTTTTTTAAAAAAGCATTTGCGAGCGGCATTTGCCCTAAATCTAATATCTTTGCGAGATCGGTACTCCCACAACTATGGCACTGTTCTTTATGGATAAATATCATATTATTTTTGCCATTCATCCCTTAGGTATTCTTTAAGAGCATCTTGCCATGGACGCATTGGCTTAATACGAGACTGCATACTTTCGTTATCGCATCGATCGACATAATCGGAAAAAAAACTGGATTTGACGGGAGTTACCACGGCTTCAGGCTTGATTATTTTTGCAATTTCTACCGCGATATCAAAACGTGTCGGCGTCCCTTCATTCACTAAGTGAACAATACCCTTTTCGTCTTTTCTCAATAATTCTTTTATCCCATTGATAACATCTTTTCCATAACTCGGAGATCCCCTCTTATCATCGACGGCCATTATCTCATTTTTAGAAGAAAGTTGTTTTATAATTTTGGCCACAAATTTTTGATCCTTCTGAGGACCGCCGCCGAACACCCAACAGACCCTCACAATCAAATAATCTGTTAGCATGCCCTGAATCGCGAGTTCGCCCAAATATTTCGCTCGGCCATAATAATTATGCGGGCTAGGTATATCCGTCTCGTTATAGGGACTATTTTTCATGCCATCAAAAACCGCTGCCGTCGAAATATAGACCAACTTTGCCCCCACTTCTTTTGCGGCAATCGCCATATTATAGGTTCCGATGCCGTTCGCCATATAGGAATACTCCGGGTCGCGTTCGCAGCGATCAAAATCTGTATCAGCCGCAAGATGAAGAATCACTTTGGGTTTATATTTGCGGCACGTTGCCAGCGCTTCATTCAGGTCGGTCACATCGAGGGAGCGGCGATTAGTTCGAATCCCAAAATCGACATAGCTTCCCGTCTGTCCTTGGGCGCCTGTGACAAGCGTATTCGTCAGTAAATCTTCAAGCATGCTCATTAGCATACGCTACTTTTTGATATTTTTCAAAAAAGGCAGACTATCGTCTCTTTTGGAAACGATAGGATTATCGAGCGGCCATTGAATCCCAATTTCCGGGTCATTCCAACGGATCCCTCCATCCAGCGCAGGATCAAAATATTTATCTGTTTTATAAACAACGTGGGCTGATTCGCCGATCACGCAGAATCCATGAGCGAATCCCGGCGGCAGATATAAAGCGTTTTTATTATCGCCCGAAAGCATTACAGATTCCCATTGCCCAAATGTGGCTGATCCAATTCTAACATCTACAGCGACATCAAAAATATTCCCTTCAATGCATTTTACAAACTTTGCGGATCCCGCACCAAGATTATAATGAAGTCCCCGTAAAATACCTTTTTTTGAATAAGAATGATTATCTTGAATAAAATTTTCGGTGATGCCAGCTGCACTAAAATCAGTTTTATTATAGGACTCCAAGAAAAAACCTCTTTCATCTTCGAAGACG
Organism: uncultured bacterium; assembly: GCA_963807165.1. Lineage (GTDB taxonomy): Bacteria > Patescibacteriota > Minisyncoccia > UBA6257 > 2-01-FULL-56-20 > JAKAGE01. The sequence goes on from CAWDZM010000003.1 coordinate 20,533, forward strand.
GTCGGCTCAATCAAAAGAAGCCCATCCAGCGAACTTTTATAGAATCTAAACTTTTCCCGTACTATCACCGGCGTCGTTGAGATCATACGCCTTCGCTTTGTTTCTTTTTGGCAATGTCAACAGCAGTACTGAGCAGTGAATCAATCGTCCCCGCATCATGCCACGCCCCATTTACAGAATCATGGAATAATTTACTTTCGGCGATATACATATTATGAACATCCGTTATCTCCAACTCTCCCCGTTTTGAAGGTGCGAGTTGTCTAATCTTATCAAAAACATCCGGATCGTAAAGATAAAATCCTACCGTTACCATATCTGATTTTGGGTTTTTGGGTTTTTCATCGATAAAACGAATCTTATCGCCGTCAATCTCAGCAACGCCGAAACGTTGCGGATCTGGAACTTTTTTAAGGAACACCATGGCTCCCGTGAGGGTCTCAAACCTTTTTATGCTTTTTAAAAAATCTTCTTCAAAAATATTATCGCCAAGGATCACCCCTAATTTATCATCCTTAGTGAAATCTTCAGCAAGACTTAATGCCTCTGCAATACCACCAGCGCCATGCTGCAGCGCATAGGAAAGCTTTACGCCGTATTCCTTTCCTGAGCCGAGAAAATTCATAAAATCGCCGGCGTTTTCTTTCCCGCACACAATCATAATATCGGAGATCCCTGACCGCTTAAGCGTTTCAAGCGGATAAAGGATCATCGGTTTATCGTAAACTGGCAACAAATGCTTATTAGTGATAAGCGTAAGCGGACGCAATCGTGTTCCCAGGCCGCCGGCTAAAATAACCCCTTTCATTTTTTTATTTTATTTTATGCGCTCGCCAAAGATCAATATGCGGGTTGAACACTCCAGTCCTCTGTCTTACCTCTTCTATCCATTGGGGATTGTTGATATACCAATCAAGCGTGGCTTTGAATGCCTTTTTAAAGGTATAACGAGGACGCCACCCAAGCTCGGTTCTGATTTTCTTCGAATCAATCGCATAGCGCCGATCATGCCCCGGCCGATCTTTAACAAATTCTAGCCATTCCTCGCCACGTTTAAAATGTGCAAGGATGAGTGATGCAATTTCAAGATTGTCCATCTCATTGTCAGCGCCAATATTATAGACATCACCAGCCTTTCCACGGAACAGACATAGTTCGAGCGCGGAGCAATGGTCCTCCACATAAATCCAATCCCGGACGTTTTCTCCATCTCCATAAATCGGTAATTTTTTTTCTTCAAGCATACGGAGAATGAAAAAAAGGTATCAATTTCTCAGGATATTGATACGGTCCATAATTATTGGAGCAGTGCGTGACAACGACGGGAAGATGAAAAGTATGTGCGTATGCCCGACATAACATATCCCCCCCCGCTTTTGTGGCCGCATAAGGAACATTTGGCGCAAACGCCGTATCTTCCCGGAATTTATTTTTTTTATCTTTCAATTCAAGACTGCCGTATACTTCATCCGTAGAAACTTGAACATATTTTTTAACATTTGAGGATCCTTTTACGAGCTCAAGCAAGTTAAAAACCCCCACAATATTGGTATCAATGAATTCCTTTGCTCCGACATGGAGACTTCGGTCAACGTGTGTCTCCGCCGCAAAATTAATTACATAATTTGGGTTGAACTTCTTGAATGCCATGCCAAGCGCCCTTGCATCAGCAACGTCGCCTTTTATAAATTTATATCTTGCATCCTTTTTAAGATCACGAAGATTGTTAAGATTTCCCGAATAGGTCAGCTTGTCAAAATTTAACACTCGCACATTGGATCTTTTTTTAATATTCTTCTCAAAAAATTGGACCCGATAAAACCGGCTCCGCCGGTGACAAAAATTCTTACATAATCCCCTTTCCCATTATTCCATTATATCTGACATTTCTTTCTAAGCAAGAATTTAACCAATCTATCGAACTATACTATTACCCACCCCTTCGGGATGACATCCAATTCCCAGCTCGAGATATCCGTCGCCCAACGTTCCGGCGCCACCACGATCTTCTCCAGATTCTTATTTGACGATGCTGCCCACCAGGAAAAAGTGCTGTTTGCGATGATGTGGTGCTTGCAGAGCGACGAGAGTTGCATAGCGGCAGGCCCAGGGATATCCGCGGGGATATATGTGGTGGGATATGGCGGCTTAAAATATCTCCCGGCACCACGCGACATCATCGGAAAAGATAAAGAAATGGGGCTCGGAAACGTGCTGCCCGATGTATGCAATTGCAGCATCGTAATACGCGAGATTAGTCCCACCAAAGATCTTAGCGTTAGCCGGATTTATATAATCCCCGCGCCGCACGGAAAGAGAAATTGAAGTCGTGCGGCGTATTTCATTCGCGATAGCCTCCGCGGTCGGCGGCAACGCCGCAGAAAAGGTAAACGCATGCGCAACCTCTTCCTTAGCCTCCGCAAAATATTTTTCGCTTTGCCAAAATCCCCATAGGCAGACATCCGCACCGACCCCCGCTACCGAAGGATCAAAATGCCAGCCTTCTTTTTCTCTTATCAATTCTTGAACACCAGCGAGACTCCGCATCCCCACCGCAGCAAAATCCAATCCGAGCCATACGCCCGGAATCGGCGCCGCAGAGGAAATCTTCGAAAACCCCGTGAAGTGTGGCGGCAGGGTAAATGTATCAAGTTCGTAATGGCGATAGACAAATCTTTTGGGCGCGGGAAACGATCCATCAAAAAGGTTGTATCTATCAACAGGTCGGTCTTATACCTCTTCGCAAGCGCAAGACCGTGCGCATATTCGAACATCTGATTTCCCATTCCGCCGCGTAAAATAACCTGGATCATCTGGGAATAGACTGGTGTGATTTTTCTAACACCTTCACCCGGCTTACTTCTTTTTCGTCGAGGTTGTCGGAGTAGACGTTGTCGTTACCGTCGTAGTCACCGTGCTGGAACTCATCGCCTGGTACATCGCCATTGCCTGCTCTATGCGCGTGTCGGTCGGCCAGTTGTGCAAGATCGTGGTGCCGACAGCGATCGTATCGGTCGTATCATTTTCCGCGCGATAGACATCGAATAGTCCGTAGAGCGACTGTGGACGATTAGGACCAAGTGCCACACCTTCCGTATACCACTTCTGCGCCGCAAGAAGATAGGTCGGGCTACCAGTCTCGGCGAAAGCAACCTCGTTGATCGCACCCTCGAGATAAAGATCCTGACCAAAGCTCATGCCTTTTCCCGCATTTAAGATCGGATCGTAGTAGCTGTTGAGATAGCTGATAAGCTCTGCAGTGGAAGTAGCATCGCCGCCCTGTTGGACGAATGAGAGCACACTGTTCGCCATATTGCGCACCAACTCCTCCTGGCCGATCGGCGCCGGATAATCAAGCGGCGCTG
>CAWDZM010000004.1:0-72787 GCA_963807165.1 uncultured bacterium
CAGCCAAGGTCAGGAGGTAGAGTAAGACCTAGATACCTCCTTTTCAAAACTCTCGATTTAAAAAAATCTGATAGAGTCATTTTGTGCTATTTTATACTATATGCTGATCTCCGAGCTTGAACCAAAATCCAGAGAAGAGGTCCTCCAATGGCATACGGAAAGTCAAAGACAAGAATTTGATGCTTGGAAAATAAAGCTGCGTGCATATGGCAATGGCTGCCAGTCTCTTATCTCTAACCTCGACAAAGGAAATAAATTCGAGAATTTTATGGAGTTTCTTGTTGAATTTAATGTCGCACGCCTTTTGAAAATGAAGGGGATAGAGTTTTATTACGAACGAGATGGATACGAAGATTTTTTGCTGCCCAAAGAGGATTTCGAAATTAGCGTCAAATCTATCATGCCTAAGAATTATCAACCCAAGGAAAAGGCGATCATTTTTGAGCTAAAAAAGTTGGCAGAGCAGGATGGGGTTTCAAAAAGAAGGGTGATAGATTATGGGCATTCAGAAGTTTCTTTCCGTGTCGAGCCAGGTGGAGCTTTTGAGAGGACTGAAACAAACAAAACAAAACCTGGATACGTCCTTTCTAGCGAGATGCAGCAAAAATCAACTTTAATAAAGTATATAAAACAATTTGATCAAAAAGTTTCAGACAAAAAGAAAGTCCTGTTTTTTATGGTGCAGAACGATGATTGCCCACCCATTCTTTTCTACGAAACCCTCTATTACTATTACAAAGGAATGGCTCTTGAACACGATCAGAGTCCGTATAAAGAATATTTCAATTGCGTTCTTAATCGAGATATCGCTGGGGTTATATTTTTCTATAGGCCGAACGAAATTCTATGTTGGAATAGTAAGTGTATGTCCGACAGCGGTATTAATGGAAATAACGCTGTTTATAGGTTTAATGTTTTTGCTTCAGAGGAAACAACAGACGAACTGAATCGAATTTTTAAATAATAATTCGGATTGATTTCGTGAGAATTTATTATTTCTCCAGCGTTACGTTTTTATCTTTAAACACCAGCCTACTCCTTAGGTTGGCGAGTAGTTCTCGTTTTTCATTAAGAGCCCCTTCGGTGAGGATGTATTTTGCGTAAGTCTTCGCGTCGACTGCGTCCGACTCTCCCAACTCTTTGCCTTTTCCGAGTACAAGCCGCCGGAATTTATTATATCGTCGCATTTCTTCTTTGAATTTGTGCTGCACTCCGAATTCGTTGATATCGAGGGTATCTATGATTTCGAGGAGTTGCGCCATGATGGTTTCCTCTTTGATATATCCCGATTGGCAGGTTTTGTCTTTGCCTCTCGTGCATCCGTAATAAACGTAATGGTTAGTACCGCCGCCTTTTTTGGGCTTGTACCTTTCCGAAGCGCACAGTGATGATCCGCAAAGACCGCAGGTGATAAGGCGTGTAAACGCGAATTCTTTGTTCTTAACCCTGATCTCGCTACGAATAAGTTGCTCTTGCACCTTGTCATACAGATCCTTCGATATTAACGGCGTATGCACGCCCGTGTACCAGTTTCCGCTCCCTTCGGGGTATTCAAACACGCCATAGTAAAACGTGCTTCTGAGCATGAGATAAATATTCCCAAGTGCAACATATTTTCCAGTTCGCGTTTTGAAATCGAGTTCGTGCCGTAACCAATGGTAGATGTGTCGACCCGTCCATTGCTCGTAGGCGACCTTCTCGAATATTTGCTTTATCACGGGCGCTCGCTCCGGATCAACGAGCGCTTGGCATTTTCTATCGACCCGTTTCTCGTTAAGATATCCGGTTGGCGCGACTCCTGGGCGTAGCCCCATCTCGCATCGTGTCCGTAATCCGCGCTTTACGTTTTCACTTTTGTTATCGTTCTCGAGCTTCGCTTGCTTATATCATTGGAGTGATGAACATGATTCTTCATGGCATCGAAGCGCCAAATATTCTCCATACCAATACGCTTGCTGAAAATATTAACGACATTCAAGAAAAAAATCGCTATGATATTATTTTGGCAAACCCTCCGTTTGGTGCTGGGATAGGAAGGGAGATTCAGCAGAATTTTCCGATCAAGACGGGAGAGACCGCCTATTTATTTCTACAACATTTCATAAAGATGCTTAGAGCTGGAGGTAGAGCCGCCATCGTTATTAAAAATACTTTCCTTTCAAATCCGGATAATGCATCCATTTCACTTCGTAGGCTTCTTTTAGAAAATTGCAACTTACACACCATCCTTGATCTTCCGAGCGGAGCGTTCCAGGGAGCCGGAGTGAAAACTGTCATACTTTTTTTCGATAAGGGCGTACCAACAAAAAAAATTTGGTATTATCGGTTAAATTTAGGCAGAAATCTCGGGAAGACAAATCCACTCAATGAAAAGGACTTATCGAATTTTATTGATCTACAGAAAATAAAGGGAGTATCAGAAAATTCATGGTTAATTAATATCGAAGATATCGACAACGAAACTTTCGATTTGTCGGTAAAAAATCCCGAGGGTAAAGCGAAGGTGATTCTCCGAACGCCAAAGGAGATTTTACATGCCGTGGAGAAGTTAGATAAAGAAAGTAAGAATATTTTGGAAAATATTCTAGAACAAATTCATGAAAAATAAGTGGCAAACAAAAAAACTTGTTGAGATATGTGATCTTTTTGCCGATGGCGATTGGATTGAAAAAAAGGATCAATCAGAAGAAGGAATAAGATTGATTCAAACTGGCAACGTTGGCAATGGTTTTTTTAAGGATAGAGCAGAAAAAGCACGTTATATCTCCGAGAAGACGTTTACGGGCAAGCCGAGGAAAAAGAGCAGGCCGGAAATATCATCAATCGGCGTTGTGTAGGGGAGAGTGATCGGGCCGTAATAGCTGAAGGATTGGATACGATATACGCCAAAAACGGCAAGACCGATTGCCCCGATGCCGCTCAAAAGAGCGCCATAGCGGAAGTGTTTTGAGGTAAAAAGATGATGCCACATAATGCCTTTATTTTAGCAGAAAATAAAATGGCGCCACTGTGTGCGCCGGTAATCTATAATACGCTTGGTAACGTGCGCCATAATCAGATGGCTGCGCGTTCGCGCAAGCGTATTATAGCGGTTGCGGATACCAAAAGTCCAGCGGTTGCCGCCGAAGGGTAAAAGTTGTACAATCAAAGCAATGAATATTAAGGGTCGAGGGGGATCGGCGGCGCTCGTTATTGCATTAATCGCCGTGGTCGCTTTGGCGATCGCAGGAGGCGTCGCTTGGATGCATTATGATTATTTGCCACACACGGCAGATGAACAGTCGGCATCTTCAACGGTGAATACCGCCAATACCACTAACGTTGGAATGACGGCAACTTCTACACCTGTTCTAGGCAAAATATCGCCATCAAGCGGGCCAGTGGGAACGGTCGTAACGTTAATGGGAACCGGCTTTACTTCTTCGACGATGAAAGTTATTGATAATAAAAATGCTCCTTCTTATAGCGTTCAAGAGCCGGAACTTAATAGCATATCCTTCGGGAATGATTTGGTTGTCCCGTGGGCGGCCACTTCCACCGACGGCAACACATTAACCTTTACCGTTCCGCAAGGATTTTCCGATCTCGCTAGATTTTGCGAACCAGATTATTCCTATTGCGCCACAGGAGCTCTCACGCATGCTACAGCATCGGGGACTTATCAAATTGCCGTTGAAAATGCGAACGGTACGAGTAATGCGCTCCCATTCACCATTACTTCGCCCTTCCCTGTAAATCCAGCGAGCGCATTATATGCCGTCTCAGACGTTGACCCGCCTCAATCTCCGGCAGATGGAATTTCAACCACAACGGTTAATGGCTTTTTTGGAAGCGATCCAATTATCAAATTAACTAATACTTCGAATATCAGCATCACGATCCAACCCGTCTCAACGAGCCCAGCTGCCGTTGTCTTTTCTGTTCCCGCCTCAACTCCTGCGGGTTATTATTATTTAACGGTATACTCAAAATCAGATCCAAAAAATATTAGCTCACCGGTCAATTTTTCTGTCCTTTCTACATCTCGCCCTTATATCACGGTTATATCACCCGTTTTTACAACATATTACATCGGTAGCACCATGACAGTTCAGTGGAAAGGATCTGGCCTTTCTAAAGTTTCAGCAACTCTCGTGCCGCCATTAGGAATGAGCGGGCCCCAATATACTATCTTTTCAAATATTAATGCCAGCGTTGGTTCATACACATGGACTATACCGAGTAATATTCCTACAGGGAATTATCAAGTCTCGATTAGTGATGGCGTAATTAACAATTCGAGCGAATCCTTCACGATATTATCACAGGGGGAATCGCCGATGCAGGCTCCATAAAAAGAATGGATGGATCAGCGATCTCACCTTCAATAGGTTATATTTTTGCAGGGGTTTATTTGCTTATTGGGGCAGTAATTTTATGGCGAGGATTTTATCAAAAGAATCCTGATTTTGCGATGAGTTTTTGGGATGTCGCCACACTCATATATGCCGGATTAGCAATTTCGGTATTTGTGCCATATCTCATTATTTTTGTTGCATTTTTTCTTTCGGCTTTTCTTTATGTTGTTCCGGTACCCTTTTATCTCATGCCGTCATCAACTGGTCTTACGGGACAAGAGGGTTTGAATAACGCTTTCAGTGGTGCGACGACTCTTGCCATAATCGCCACCGTCTTGGTTGTGTTTTCTTTTATCGCATTAAAAAAAGTTAGAAAAGAAAAATTGTGGTCAGTACCCCTCTTTATTATCGGAGGCTTTGCCGTTATTACGGCGATTATAAATTATTTTTATCTTTGCGGAGCTGAGGCTGCACAAAACTATCCTTTTCCAAAGGCATGCAGCCCGTGGATCATTTCCTTCAACACTGCTAGCTTAGTATTTGCTGGAGTATTATTTTTGAGCACCGTGATCATCTATCTTTATTCGCCTAAAAATAGTTCGATTATTACAGAAGAGAAAACACTAGATGCACATCGCGTAGATCTTTAAGAATGAGCCAATAATTAAGCATTTTGCAGCGCTACTAGGGTTCCAACTTCGTCCCACAACCGCAACACACAAGTCTATAAGTATCGAGCTAAGCCCGACTCCCGTCAGGTGGTTTTTCGTGCTATCGTTGAGCTATGAAAGAAACCGATCAAGATAAAAAGAGCACCGAAATGAGCACGAAAGCAACGCTTTCGATGCTTTGGATATTCTTACTTTTTAATTATATTTATTGCGATCTTTTCACTGCATTTGATCCTACGATACTGAAATCACTAGTAACGACAGGATCTTCGGGTGGGTTTGAATTCACCCAGATTTTTTTATTTGGATTCTCCATAATCATGGAAATTCCAATTGCCATGGTCTTATTATCCCGCATATTGAAACCTAGAGCGAACCGTTGGGCGAATATCATTGCGGGTATAATAATGGCCGCTGTTCAAGTAGCTTCACTTTTTGGTTCGCCTACGATGTATTATATATTTTTCAGTATTATAGAAATCGTCTGTCTTTTCTGGATTATTTGGTCTGCTTGGAAATGGCACGATCCTATCGATAGCTAGCGGCGCAGATATTTGTCTCCCAGTAGAGAAAAGAGTAGAGAGATTTGTTCGACTGGTTATGGAAAGAATTTTTTATCGTAGTCCCCAACTACACAAGGCAAAGAATGCTATTCCAACAAGCGTACTCCCGATAATAAGATATTCAGCCCGGCGGATTTGGCGGGGAGAAAGTGGAGTGGCGATCGCGCCGACGGGCGGGATGGTCGGCGTGGGGGATGGTGCGCCATTGAAAGAATTCATGCCGCCGAGGGTGACGCGAAGTGCCCCAGCGAACGCACAGATCCCGATGCCGCCATTCGGACTTTCGCCGGTCTGGCTATATTTGAAAACAGTTCGCCATGCCGCCACTACGTCATAACGGAGTATCGCCGCGCCAACAAAGACAAACAGGAACGCGATACGCGCAGGAATATAATTCAAAACATCATCAAGTCGCGCGGCACACCAACCGAATTTGAGATAGCGTTCGGATTTATAGCCGATCATCGAATCGAGTGTGTTTGCAGTTTTATAAAGAACGATACCGGGCATGCCGAAAAGAAATGCATAAAAAAGTGGCGCGATGACAGCATCATTCAAATTTTCGGAAAGCGATTCGATCGTGCCGCGGATGACGTCGGACTCGTGGAGTGTGTTGGTATCACGGCTCACAATCCATGAGAGATGTTTTCGCGCGGAGGCGATATTATTTTTTACCAAATCTTTTCGCACGCATTCGCCCGCATCAATGAGCGATCGGAACGCAAGACAAAAATAGATGATGATTGCGGCCCATATCCATCCGAGCATGGGCGCTACGTGAAAGAGCAAGAAAAAAATGTCAGTCGTCACGCCCACCGTGATCGCGATCACGCCGATCACCAACACAACGCCGCCAAGCCGCTTTGGCAGGCGAGTATTATAGAGCGCGGCTTCTCCTTTCTTTATAATCCACCCAACAAAACGGATGGGGTGGTATTTTGTCTCCGGGTCGCCTATAATCACGTCCAGCATGAAAGCAGAAAGAATCAAGAGAATCGGAGGGAATAGGAAGTGGATCATTTTTCTTCATTATCCGAGCAATGGCTGAAAAACGCCTTAATCATCGGTATTCCTGAAAGCGCATTTCCTTTTCCCCGTGCGGTTTCCTGGGCGGTGCACGGCGGCGGTTTTACCATTCCTCGCATTATCGTCAATCATAGCATTGACGCCAATGAGTGGGTAGAAGATTGGAGGGCCTACGCGGCATCGTTCGTCGAAAAGGAGGGATTGCCGAAGGAGGGCGTTGTTATGCTGACGTCGGTTCCTCAGCGATTTCAAAGCAGCGTCGACCGGCATTCTATTACCAGCACATTTGCCGTACGAACCTATGCGACGGTTGGATTGGGCAATGCACTTGCCGCGGGGGATCCCGCCAACGGGATACCAAAGAAATTCGGCACGATCAATCTGATCATCGTCGTGGCGGGTACACTTTCCGCGGAAGCCTGCCTTGAGTGCATCAGTATTGTAACGCAGGCAAAGACACGATTCCTTCGCGAGAAGGGTATTGTCAGTGTGGTCTCCGGGGAAATTGCAACAGGAACTGGAACAGATTGCGTCGCCGTTATTTCTCTCGGTGTCGGAGAAAATATCGATTACGTTGGCAGCCACACGGAAGTTGGTTCACTTATCGCGCGTTCAGTGATGGATGCGATGAAAAAAAGCTTTAACCTCCGTTTTTAAGGGTCTATGGGTAACACTCACGGACTCTTTTTATTTTGATTGGTATGTTGCGCACTTGCCACCTGCCTCATAAAGGAATATAAAAGTGATAGGAAGGAGATTTTTTTATGAGGATATATCCCGGCTATTCCATCGAGCAGAATCCTGCGATCAACTGCCCACCGGAATTGTTCGGGCAATTGATTGCGATCCCCGTCCGGTTCGCAGCATTTTGGAGCGGAGTGAGAACGAGGGTCAGGGGCAAAGGCATCATCGAAGTACATCGCGATCTTGCCGATGACGTGGAGGAGCTCTTTCAGTTCATACTGGACGAGCAGTTTCCACTCTCATCCGTGATACCCATCGCCCGCTTTGATTGGAACGATGAACGCTCCATGTCGGCAAACAACACATCCGGATTCAACTGTCGAATGATCGTCGGCACGAAACGATTGTCCAAGCACGCCTTCGGTCGCGCGATCGACATTAACCCATGGCTCAACCCGTGCATTCAGGACGGAATTGCACAACCTCTCGGAGCGGTCTACGATCCATCGCGTTCAGGAACGCTCACGGCGGATTCGCGCGTCACAAAATTCCTCAAGGCGCGTGGTTGGACCTGGGGAGGGGATTGGACATCGCTCAAGGATTATCAACACTTTGAGAAACCAGAGCTACAACCAAACGAGGGTCTGTCGCAGTAATGCGTAGGACCCCATTTTTTTAAAAATGACCGTCGCTGTAACTTTCTCTCACCGAAGACGGCATTATGTATATCCATTACTATGAAATTTTTCATTGCCTCGCCGTGGCAAAACACGGATCTGGTGAAAAGCCTGTCAGTTGCCTTGACCACCCGCGACCACACGGTATATTCATTCCTCGATAACGGTGCCAATGTCGTTGGCGGCGCTCCTGCTATCGAAGAGTCCGAAGAAGATGTTCCGAACGCCATATCAAACTGGGAAAACAATCCGGCGGTCAAGGAGATTTTTGAATCCGATATGAAGGCATTAAAGGAAAGCGACGTGGTGATTCTTTTGGAGCCATCGGGGCGGTCCTCCTTGGCAGAGGCGGGCATTGCATATGGAATGGGCAAAGAGATCGTACTCGTCGGCCGCGTCGCCCATCCTACCATCGTCGTCTATAGCATCTGTAAAAATCGTTATGCAACCGTCGATGAATTTTTGGTAAGCCTTGGCAGTGTTGCGGCACAATAAATCGCTGACTATAATAATTTACATAAATAATCACATGATCAAAAAAATAATCTTCATCCAGATCTGCGCAGCGATGTTTGTGGTTCCTTTAGTATCTTTAGCAGCATCGGTGACGGCGGTGAGTGGCACTGCGGTTGGGTCGCTGCCGTGCTATCCGTTCAGCCATTCGCTTTCAGTTGGATCAACCGGCAGCGATGTCACGGCACTCCAGAATTTTCTTGCGGCGCAGGGAGATTTTAATGTTTCACCGACGGGTTACTTTGGGGTAATAACAAGGGCTGCGGTGGGTCGAGTGGCAGACGGCGAATGGCGTCGCGGCATCGGGCGCCGCCGGAAACGGTATCTTCGGTCCGTTGTCCCGTGCATATTTTGTGCGGTCGTGCGGAAATGGTGGTGGTAGTGGGGGCGGCGGAACGGGCGGCAGCAGCAGTACGGAAGTTTTTTCAGCCAATCCGCAAACGGGCATTGCGCCGCTCAGCTGTGCAATTCACTTCGACCGCACCGCAAGGAAGCGATCTTGGGAGTTTGGTTAGCTTCGGTGACGGCGCGACGGGAACGCTTATGTTTGCTCCGGTATGTTCAAGTTGTAATGCGCTCGCCGTCGTTTCGCACACGTATACCGCACCCGGCACCTATACCGCAACGTTGACCGACGGCGTCTGCGCTTGTCCTACGAACGGCATTTGCCATTGCCCCAACATGCAGATCCTTAGCACGGCAACAGTTACCGTCAGACGTAACAAGCACTGCGCCGACATCCGACGCATCCAGCAATTGAACGCGCCTGGGAGCGTGACGCTCGCGCAGGGTGGCATCGCGGAGATCCGCAATGAAAGCACCTACTTTACTTTGCAAAGTGTTTCATCGTTATCGGCGACGATCCAGATCTCGCCGGTCGGATGCTGGAATTCGTTTCCGTCTGATCCGCTGCCAAGAGTTATTTGCATGATCGCCGTGGTTCGAATTCCGCCGCAGACGTTTACCGTGGGTCAAACGTACACTGGCGGAAATTATATGATAACCCTTACACAATTGAGCGGCAGTACGGCAACGTTTTCGATAACGGCAAAATAAAATAGATCGCGGCGATCAACTGGAGGGCACTCTCGGAAAATTGAAAATCCCTGCGATTTGTCATATAGTTATTTTGTTTTTCATACGCGCGATCGCGCGCAGCGCCGACGTAGCTCAGTGGTAGAGCAGGGCTTTCATAAGGCCAAGGTCGCAGGTTCGATCCCTGCCGTCGGCACAACTGTTTCAAGTAGTGAAATAATTTGCATTTTATATCTCTGTTTGCTTAAATTTCAAAAGAGGGAGACCGATGATTCTTCTTTTGTTGTTGTGTTCAGGTATTGGATATCTTGCGCGATATCTCTATCGGGAAGAGATAGGGATGCGTCGGTATCTATCGGCTCTTGAGAACCATAACGATATGTATTTTCTTTATCTCCAACTCTTCGATGATCCATTCATCTCTTCGGAGAAGTGGAGGACGTGGCTTCCGATATTTGAATATGCTGACCGCTGCCTGATTGCTACCCATGCGGGTGTCAAGCTGGAAGGTCAGGAGATCTTCAACTTGGGTGAGGCCGTCAGAAAGCAGATCGACAATCTTCCCTGCGGGGACTCACTGGTTTAGTGAGTCTTTTTTTATGCGGGTAGCGGATGATTGCTCTGTGTCGCCCTTTTTGATACCATCACTATTATATGGAATATGTGATTTCGACGGAGGAACAGAAGAAGATTTTGGCAACGGTAGATGCCCGCACGGATGCGGAGGCCCAGCGCATCAAGCGCTATCTTGCGATGCCGGATCTTTCGCGCACACCGGGCAGCCCGATCCATGAGATCGTGGCTCGGATCCTTGCGAGCGATTATTTCAAAGGACTCGATACGATAGAGACCCCGGAGATTGTTCCGGCAGACATTAGTTTCGACCTTTTTGATTTTCCTGCGGATCATCCTGCCAGGAGCAAGTCCGATACGTATTACGCCGACGACAAAAACATCCTTCGGACCCACACCACGGTCATGTGGTATTACTATCTCAATCAGAGTGGCGTCAAGGAACGCATCGCGGAAAATAAACCCATCGGCGCTTTCAGCTTCGGCAAAGTGTACCGCAAGGATGAGATCGATCGGCGGCACATGAATGTGTTCCATCAGATCGATGGCTGGTATTTGGCGCCGAAGGCCGTGAGGACGATCGGTCAGGCGGACTTGGAGGAAGCGTTGAAGACCATCGCTCATGCCGTGTTCGGACCCGATGTGAAATATCGTTTGAATAAAGATACGTTCCCATACACAGATCCCAGTTTGGAAATGGAAGTAGAGGTTGATGGGAAATGGGTTGAGGTGCTCGGCTGCGGCGTGGTCAAGGGAAGTGTTTTGAAAAAGCTTGGCGTTGATCCGGATAACTATACCGGTTGGGCGTTCGGGTTCGGCATCGAGCGGCTCGCTATTGTCAGCATGGAACTTCCGGACATCCGATTGCTATGGTCCGACGATCCGCGCGTGAAGAAGCAGCTCCGTCTCGGCACAAAGTTCGTGGAGGTCAGCAAATATCCGCCTATCATCCGCGACATTTCGTTCATCGTGCCGAAGACATTTGCGCCGAACGATTACTTTGATCTCGTGCGCGACATTGCGGGCGATCTTGTGGAGCAGGTGGAACTTATCGATGAATATGCGAATGACGCAAAGTTTGGCGCGGAAAAAAAGAGCTACGCGTATCGCATCACATACCGCTCAAGCGACCGCACTTTGACGAATGAGGAAGTGGACGTGTTGCACAAGAAGATAGAGGAGGGGACGGTGAAGGAATTCGGCGCGGTAGTGCGGTAGGGCAGTATTCTGTTGCTGTTCCCACAGCCGCATGCTATAAGAAAAATAGTATCCTGCGAAAGCGAGGTGGTGGAAATGAAAAGGGAAGCAAAGAGGCCGGTCATTGGTTGGGCGGCCCGTGCAGCCTTCCCGGTGCCATTGCCGCCTTTAACATGGGAGAATCGTGACTATCATCTGAAGTCGGTGCTGCGTTGGGGAGCTTGGCCGGTGATGTTCTATCGCACCAATCTTTTCATTCATGAAAAACGGGTGAAGGCTTTGGCCATGAGGAAGGAATTTCTTTCTCTGGTTATGGAGCTTTATCCGGACTTCGATCCACGAAAAGCGTTTGCGTGCGCCGCTTATCATGATGATCTTGAACTGATCCCGAAGCTGGGGGATGTTTGTCTTCGCATCAAACTGATGATGAACGCGGAACAACTTTCGGAGCTCCAAAAAAAGGAAGTCCTCGCGGTCGAAGAGATCTGTCAACGCTATGCCACGCGCGGTCGGCAACGGATGGTCGATGGATATCCTATTCGTGATCTTCTCATGCATGCCGTTCTCAAAGATTGCATGGAGTCCCAGTATGTTTCCGTGATCGACAAGATGGTGGACGGTTTCTGTGAGGCGTTGCACGATGCGCTTGCAGGGAACGCCGTGTTCACGGAAGGAGTGTACAACTACCTCACCCAGACGTGGAGCAAACTTCCGGAGAAATATCCTCTCATCGGGAAGATGTTTTCCGATCCGCGGAATCCGTTTGCGATGCCGACGTGCGATTTCCACTTGCTGTTCGACGGTGGGCGGCGACCTCCTCGGCCTCATGCTCCTGAAACGGTGGCAATCCCGACAGGAATCTCGATCTACGAACTATGGAAGCAGGTCACGATCAATCTTTTTGGTATGGGTCCGTTGATTGATCAGACGGAACACTATCCAGTGGAAGATAAATGATGTTTGACGGCCGGAGCGATGGGTATCGCTGCGGCCGTTTTTTTATTTTCCTGAATCGCATACAATGAAATCAATGGCAAAGCCGAAGACGGAGGTTCCCGAAGAGGTGGTGCTGGTATCAAAAACGCTTGCCGAGGCGGGGTTTGAGGCGTATCTGGTGGGTGGCTGCGTGCGGGATATGTTACTTGATCGCGAGCCGAAGGATTGGGATGTGGCGACGGATGCAAAACCGGCGGAGGTGCAAACGTTATTCACCGAAAGCGTGTACGAGAACGATTTTGGCACGGTGGGTATCAAGACCGAATCGGAGGATCCTCGCGCAAAGATCATCGAGGTGACAACCTACCGCATTGAAGGAAAGTACACTGATCAGCGGCATCCGGACGAGGTCAAGTTCGCTTCTAATATAGAGGACGATCTTTCGCGCCGCGATTTTACCGTGAACGCGCTTGCGATGAATTTGAAGGGTGACGTAATCGATCCGTTCGGCGGAAAGAGCGATCTTGCCGCGCGCGTGATCCGCACCGTGGGCGAACCGGAGGCGCGGTTCAGCGAGGATGCGTTGCGGCTGATGCGCGCGGTGCGCTTTTCGGTGGAGCTCGACTTTGAGATCGAGATGAACACGCGGCGCGCGATCGTAAAACTGGCGGGCGGGTTGGAATTGATTGCAAAGGAGCGCGTGCGTGATGAGCTGACAAAGATTGTAATGACGCCGAACGCGGCAAAGGGGATTATCTTACTCGAAGAGCTTGATCTTCTTCGCTATGTTTTGCCGGAGCTTCGCGAAGGGATTGGCGTTGCGCAGAACAAACATCACATCTATACCGTTTTTGAACATAACGTCCGCGCGCTTGATTACACCGCTCATGAAAATTATTCGCTCGTGGTGCGCACGGCATCGCTCTTGCACGATGTCGGCAAGCCGAAGGTAAAAGGCGGCACCGGCATCGAGGCGACGTTCTATCAGCACGAATATGTCGGCGCGCGCATGGCGGTAAAGATGCTCGACCGCTTGCGGTTTTCGAAAGATTTCGTGGAACAGGTGGCGCACCTGGTGCGCATGCACATGTTCAATTACGACGACGGCGTGATCTCGCCTGCTGGCGTGCGCCGCTTGGTGGTGCGCGTCGGGCCGGAGAACATCGACGATTTATTAAAAGTCCGCGAGGCGGATCGCATCGGCTCCGGCGTCAAAAAAGCGGTACCGTACCGCCTGCGCCATTTGCTCTTTATGATAGAGAAGGTCAAGCGCGATCCACTCTCGCCGAAGATGCTCGCACTCCGCGGTGATGCCCTGATGCCACTGCTCGGTCTGCCGCAATCCCGCCGCGTTGGCTGGATCCTGAACGCGTTAATGGAAGAAGTGATCGATGATCCAAAAAAGAATGATAAAAAATATTTAGAAAAGCGCGCAAAAGAATTGAACAAGATGAGCGATGCGGAATTGCAGGAATTGTTCGCGAGCGCCCAGCAAAAAAAGCGCGAGGCAGAAGGGGAGATGGATGAGGATATAAAAAAGAAACATCACGTACAATAACCGGCGCATAAAAATAAAGTTCACATACCAAAGCTATGAACATAAAAATAAAACGATTTGATAAAGAACTTCCACTGCCGAAACGCCAGACCGAAAGTGCCGCAGCCTTCGACCTGACCGCACGCGAAGCCGTGACAATCGCACCGGGCGCCGTCGGGTACGTTCCGCTCAACATCGCCGTTGAAACGCCGGATGATCATTTCCTTCTCATCGCCGCGCGGAGCAGCACTCATAAAAAAGGACTCATCATGGCGAATGGTATTGGTATCATCGATCCGGATTTTTCCGGCGATGGCGACGAGATCAAGGCCGCATATTTTAATTTCACCGCCGCGCCGGTAATAATAGAGAAGGGCGATCGCATCGCACAGGGGACATTCGTAAAAATCTCACACCCCGAATGGATTGAGGCGGACGAGATGCCGAACAAAACGCGTGGGGGATTTGGAACTACAGGCGCGAAGTAGGTTGAATTATTTTCCCAAACGCGGTTAAATACGTTGGTATTCTACGGGCTGTAGTATACCGGTAGTACGTGCGATTCGGGTTCGTAAAGACCGGGTTCGATTCCCGGCAGCCCGACAAGAAAAACAAAACACCCCCTCCTTTTCTGACCTAGTGATAAGAATCAACGGTCAGAAAAGGAGGGGGTGTTTTGTTTTTCTTAGGTGATAATTAAGGTGATTTTCCCAATATCCACAGCTTGTCAGACCTCACGGCATAAGACCTCTTGACACCCTCCAAAAGCTGAGTATACTTACTCTCAAGATACGAATGGTAAAGAACACTAATCTTTCACAGCAAGACGGCTGACCGCGCGTATTTCACGCGATGGAGCGGCCGCTGAGCGGCTGATTTTTTTTCTTGGCATGGGTATCCTACGGTGCCTCGCGGTATCGTGCAGCGTTATTTAAAATCATCTGCCGTTTTGGTAGAACTCCGAATTGTAGAGTCGGAGGACATAATATGGAGACTCTGTGTCACTATTAGGTCTGGTCGCTAACATCCGCATCGCGGGTGGGCCGGATCGCTGCATACGCATATGTAGTCAATTTCTCGTGACAAGTCAGAGTCAAATCATCAGTAAGAATTTTTTCTTACTGATGGCAAGTGTTGTACACCCCTTTGAAGGGTGTCGCGGAGCCGCGAAGGCGGCGAGCGCCAAGGCGGCCGGTCAGCAGACCGGAACGCCGTCCCTGCAAAGGGGTGTACAACACGAGCAAGTCAGCATTGGGATGGTTGGCAAATAAGGGCGAACGGTGGATGCCTAGACTAGAAAAGGCGATGAAGGACGTGGCGTAGCAACGAAATGCCTCGGGGAGATGCGTAGCAATCTATGATCCGGGGGTGTCCGAATGGGGAAACCTAGTTGAGTAAACCTCAATTGTTTCGACGCAAGTCGATTCGCGTACCCGCTGAAGTAAAACATTCCAGTAAGCGGAGGAAAAAAGAACAAATCAGTTATTCCCCAAGTATCGGCGAGAGAACAGGGAACAGCCCAAACTAAGGTTGTGATTTATCACCGCCTTAGGGTAATAAGAAGAAAACGCTCTTTTAGTAAATAACGTAGCGCATATGCAAATGTGCGTTTCGTTATTTGCTGATTGGTGGAGGAGTAAAAAAATCATATGTTAGCCAAAGTCGTCTGGAAAGCGACGCCAGAGCGGGTGATAGCCCCCTAGGCGAAAACATTTGGTCTCCTTAGTTTTTTAACTTGAGTACTTCGGAGTAAAACAGTTCCGGAGGAATTTGCCTGTACTATCAGGTAAGGCTAAATACTTTTCTAGATCGATAGTGAACAAGTACCGTGAGGGAAAGGTGAAAAGCAGGCCGGTGAGGCCGTTGAAATAGAACCTGAAACCGTTTGTCTACAAGGAATTGAACCACGAACGGCTTCCCGCAAGGGAGGACGAGTGGAACAATGTGCCTATTGAAGAATGATCCAACGACTTATTTTGTGTTGCAGTCTAAGCGCGCATAGCGTGAAGGCATAGCGAAAGCGAGTCTGAATAGGGCGACATATATGCAGCGCAAGATAGACCCGAAGCGTTATGAGCTTGCCTTGGCCAGGGTGAACTCCCGAGAAATCGGGAGGGAGGCCCGAACCGGTTGATTGTTCAAAATCTTCGGATGAGCTGAGGTAAGGAGTGAAAAGCTAATCGAATAACGTAATAGCTGGTTCTCTCCGAAACAGTTTTAGGACTGGCGGCAAGAGTTCCTCTTGGGGGTAGAGCACTGGATGATTGTTACAGGGGGAAACTCCGAACGATCAATCAAACTCCGAATACCGAGAGTCAAGATCTTGCTAGTTAGACTGTGGGGGCTAAGCTCCATGGTCGCGAGGGGAAGAGCCCAGATCGTCATCTAAGGTCCCTAAATCCATGCTAAGTGTAAAAGGTAGTCATGACCCATAGACAGATAGGAGGTTGGCTTAGAGGTAGCCATCCTTTAAAGAGTGTGTAACAACTCACTATTCGACGGGTCGTGGCGCCGAAAATGTATCGGGGCTAAGCACGGTACCGAAGATACGAATTTATCCGTCCCTCGGGATGGGTAAGTGGTAGGAGAGCATTTCGGCCTGCAGAGAAGGTCGACCCGCGAGGGCGACTGGAGCGGCCGGAAGAGAAAATGTTGGAATGAGTAACCACAATCCCAATGAGAAATTGGAACCCCGAAAATCCAAGGTTTCCGTGGCACTGGCAATCAACCACGGGTTAGGCGGTCCTAAGGCGATGGCGAAAGCCGCAGTCGATGGGAAGCTGGTTAATACTCCAGCCCGACCGTACGATCATAACCAGAGGACAAAGGAGATAAGCAGATGTGCCTTATTGGTTTGGTATTCTTTGTACTAAGCGCAAGCGTGTACCGAGGGAAGGTTAAGAATTTACTTAGCCGACATCTGTGAAGTGCCTTTCGAGAAAAATCTGGCCAAATCGAGCGTAAGGTCTCCGTACCGTAAACCGACACTGGTGGATAGGGCGAGTAGCCCAAGGGGAACGAGTGATTCATCGTTAAGGAACTAGGCAAAATAGCGGCCGTAAGTTAGCAATAAGGCCTGCCCTCGCAAGAGGGCCGCAGCTAAAGAATCTCTGGCGACTGTTTACCAAAAACACAGCTCCCTGCCAACTCGCAAGAGGATGTATAGGGGGTGACACCTGACCGATGCGAGAAGGTCAAGCTTGGGGGTGGATGGAGCAATCTGTACTGCTCACTGAGTCAAGCCCTCGTCAATGTCAGCGATAACTATAATCGTTCTAAGGTAGCGCAATTCCTTTTCGGGTAAGTTCCGAAGCGCACGAAAGGTGTAACGACCGGAGAACTGTCTCAACGATGAGCTCGGTGAAAATGCGATTCCCGTGAAGACGCGGGATACCTGCAGCGGGACGAAAAGACCCCGGAAGCTTTACTGCAGCTTGGTATTGATTTTAGAGTTTTACTACGTAGCGTAGTGGTGAGGATTTGAAGCGATGCTCTCGGGTATCGTGGATCCGACAATGAAACAGCCATTTTTAAAACTTTAACGTCTAACTCGTATGGAACCCTTCGGGGAAGCCATGCGAAGACAGTGCTTGGTAGGCAGTTTAAATGGGGCGTTTTCCTCCAAAAGAGTAACGGAGGAGTTTATTAAGGTCAGCTTAGCCCGGATGGAAATCGGGCAGGACGTGCAAACGCAAAAGCTGGCTTGACTGCAAGTCCTACAAGACGAGCAGGTGCGAAAGCAGAAGTTAGTGACCCGACGGCCCTTCATAGAAAGGCCGGAGATACCGGATAAAAGCTACTCCGGGGATAACAGGCTAGTATTGTCCGAGCGTCCCTAGCGACGACAATGCTCGGCACCTCGATGTCGGCTCGCCACAGCGCGGGGGTGTAGAAGCTCCCAAGCGTTTGGCTGTTCGCCAATTAAAGTGGCACGTGAGCTGGGTTCAGACCGTCGTGAGACAGGTCGGTCTCTATCTGCTGCAGGCGTAGAATACTTGAGGGGAGTTGACCTTAGTACGAGAGGACTGGGTTGAACATACCTCTGGTCTACCGGCTTTGCTACCAAGTGAATTGCCGGGTAGCTATGTATGGAAGGGATAAGCGCTGAAAGCATCTAAGCGCGAAGCCCACCCCAAGATTAGGTATGCGTGATTTCGTCATAGACTATGACGTTGATAGGCGTTCGGTGTAAGGACAGCAATGTTTTTAGCCAAGACGTACTAATAATCCCGCCAACCATCCCAATGCTGACTTGCATTCGATCCATGACAGTACTTTGTAGGGACGCGTTGCGACCTGCTGGTCGCGCGCTTACGCTCGGCACCTTCGTGCCTCCGCGATACCCTCCAAAGCACTGCCATGGATCTCATTTCCAATCTACAATTGGAAACCAATCAAAAAGACGGCGGGGTGCTGCTCATATTTTTGTGTTTCTCAGGGTGTCTCGGAAGCGCGAAGGCGCTGCTCCGCCGAAGAGGCGGAAACGAAGACTTGCGCGTGAGCGCGAGGCGGCCAGTCAGCAGACTGGAACGCCGTCCCTGAGAAACATAAAAATATGAGCGGTATCACGAACGGCTTTTTGATGTCGGTGCTTCATTCGGGCGTGCCCCACCTCTTCCCATTCCGAACAGAGAAGTGAAAGCGTCCCAATCCCATGATACTTGCGGGTTCGCCTGCGGGGAAAGTAGGATGTGCCGACATCAAAGTGCCGTTAGAAGAAAAAAAGAGGGGCGGAACGCAATGCGTTCCGCCCCTTGTTCGATTCGGTCAATCCATCCACGTCGCATAGGCAGCGATGAGGGGATTCCCTTCTTCGTCGACGTCGTCGACTGATCTACTGATCGTCCAGCCCTTAATCGAGGAGGAACTTGGTCTCTGTGGATATCTCGCCGGGCCTTCCTCCTGGCGTGCGTCGGAAAGTTTCAGGAGCGATTCTGCGAGTTCATCTGGGCTGAGTGGGCGGTAGAATACGGCGCACTCTTCGAATGGTTTTTCTCCCACCACTCGGATAGAGTAGTCCATCCCGGAGATTGGTCTCGTATAGTTGAAATACCGCCTCCGATCATTCCCGAGGGTAAAGGCGAGACATTCCTTCAGTGTCGAAATGTCAGCACCTCGACCGATAATATTGGCGGGATCCAAAAGATTTTTTAATTCCAACATGGGACACCTCTGCGAGAGAATATATATCTTATCAGTATTAACGTCAATCCTGACAACCCGCGTCGCATCATCTATAATGAATCAATGTCCACCCGCCGCGCGAAGCAGCTTATCTATGGCACGCTGTATATTATGATTGTGCTGGCGCTCTGCGGCTGCATGTACTTTTTATTTATTCGCCCGTTTATTATTTCTTCTACCCCAGTGACATGCACACCGAGCACATGCGCGCCGACGAGCACTGCACCGCTCGCGCCGGGAACGGTAATGACGTTCGTCACGAGTCCGGGCCATTACACGTTCCTCGCTCAAGTGACAAATCAGAGCGCTGACTATGGCGCGCCGGTGTTGGATTATGAGATCGATCTTGATGACGCCTCTGGTGCAGTATTACAATCCATTCCGGCGCAATCATTTATCTATCCGTCGCAAAGTAAATATGTCGCGGTGTTGAATCAATCGGTGACACAGCCGTTCGATCACGCGTCGCTTGTGGTGGATAGCGCGCAGTGGCTCGCGAGTTCCACGATCGGCACGATCCCTGCGATCGCGCCGGGCGAGTTCGCGCTCCAGAATATCCAGACGAGCGCGGCTTCCACGACGGTTTCGGTCGGTGGTCAGCTCGTCAACTCGAGCGTCGCCACGTACGCGCAGGTATTCGTTACAGTCATTTTCAATGATCCGAATGGAAACCCGATCGGTGTTTCACAAACGGAACTGGATAATGTTACCGCTGGCACGACGGAAAACTTTTCGGTGATCTATCCTGTCGAGCCGAATATCAACCCGGCACTGAATCAAATTTTGGTGTACGCACTTCGCTAGGTATGTTCGCTCTCTTTATTCCCGTCGGTATTCTTCTTGTGGCCAGCCTCGTCATTCTTTCTGCGATATCCTTCCACTTTTTTGTATTTCAGATCATCTGGATTGTACTCGGCATCGGGCTCGTCATCGCATCATCGTTCGTGGACATCCGCGCGATCTTCAATGCGCAGTGGGTCGTGTGGGGAGTGTACGCACTCGCATTCGCGCTGATGGTGTTGGCATTGATCGCATCACCGCTTGTGCGTAATACGCATAGCTGGCTGGTGCTCGGTCCGTTCAGCCTACAGCCGGTGGAACTTATGAAGGTCGCCCTCATCCTGCTCTACGCAAATTATTTCAGCCGGCGACACATGGCGATCGCGCGCTGGAAAAATATTTTTACTTCGTTCATATTTTTCGTTATCCCTGCAGCGATCTCGGTGAAACTGCCCGACCTCGGTTCAGCGGTGATCTTCTTTGGCATCTGGTTCGGATTTTTATTATTGCTCGGATTGCCGTGGCGCAGAGTGGTACTCGCGATCGCGGTGATCGCGCTTACCGGCGGGCTGATCTGGACGTATGTATTAAAACCATACCATCGCGCGCGCATCGTCGGATTTTTGTATCCCAACCAAAATGTGCTTGGCATCAATTACAGTGCGGCACAGTCGAAGATCGCAATCGGCTCTGCAGGATTCTGGGGACAGGGCTACGGGCAGGGAACGCAGGCGCAGCTTGGATTTCTCTCCGAGCCGTCGGAAGATTTTGTCTTCGCCGCATTCATTGAAGAGTGGGGAATATTCGGCGGCATCATTATCATTGTTGCATTTCTATTACTCATCTTTCAGATATTGCGGATCGGCGCGCTCGCCGATGAAAACTTCGAGAAATTTATTTGTATCGGTGCGGCAATGATGTTCGGCGTGCAATTCCTTTTGAACACCGGCTCCGTCACCGGACTCCTGCCCGTCATCGGCGTGACATTCCCATTTTTGAGCTATGGCGGATCGAGCATGCTCGCGAATTTCTTTATGCTGTCGATGGTCAACTCGATTCGCAAGCGTTCATAAAAATGGGAATTCTTAATAAGAAAAATATTACTTTGGGTATCGTTGCGGTGGCAATCATTGTTGTGGCGGGATTATTTTTTTTCAGCCTTGCACCGGTGAATGCCAATAGCGCTGCGCAAACGGTCTTCACGGTCAATGTCGGCGATGGCTTTCGGGAGGTCTCACAGCATTTATACGCCGCGCATCTTATCCGTAGCCCGCTCGGGTTCGAACTTTTCTCGCTGATAGACGGCCGCGCACTCGAGTTCAAGCCGGGGTTATATAAGTTGAGCCCATCGATGGATGCGGAACAGATCGTTGCCGCGCTCTCCGGCGGAGGAGCGGGAACGGTGATGGTCACAATTCCAGAAGGATCGAATATTTTTGATATCGATAGGATCGTGAGCGCAGCGCTCGTGATCCGTCCCGGCGCACTCATCAACTCTACTAACACGCAAAATCTGGAGGGGCGGCTCTTCCCGGACACCTACCAATTTTATACGAATGATAGCGTGGGGGGTGTGACGCAGGAAATGGAAGCTGATTTTGATGCCAAGGCCTTGCCCCTGCTTGCTGGCACTTCGACCGCTACCATGACGGCGCAGGAAAAGCAGACCCTTATCATCGCATCGATCATACAGGTTGAGGTGCCCAGTCAGAACGACGAGGAGCTGGTGGCGGGGATCATCCAAAAACGCCTCGCCGACGGGATACCGCTTGATATCGACGCGACGGTCTGCTATGCCAAGCTCCTGGCGAACCCCACTTCCACGCCCGGCGCCTGCTCTCTTACCGCGCTTGACTTTAGAATCGATTCGCCATACAATACCTACTTGTATAAGGGTTTGCCTCCCGCTCCGATTGGCAACCCAGGCACTTCCGCCATTACCGCCGCGCTTCACCCCCAAAGTTCCCCCTACTTTTACTATTTAAGCGACCCCGCGACGGGGAAAACAATATTCGCCAAGACCCTTGACGAACAGAACCAAAATAGAGTTAAATACTTAGAAAGCAATTAAGAAACGGTATCCCTCGAAAAAAGGAAGGGCGGAGCCGTTTTTTGCGCGTTAGGGTTCTGGGGGGGGTAGGAAGGAGGGTAGAGGATAAAGGCCGAAACAAAAAAAATGATGACCACATTTTATTTCATCGACGTATATAAAGATCCGCCGCGAAGGTAACCCTTCGCGCGTTCGCGTTTTGATGATTGAGATCGGTGATCATAAAAATTTTTTAAAAAAATAAATCATGGCACAATTTACCTCCACTAAAGACTTTTCAAAATCAAAACCGCTTATCTCTCCGTACAACCTTAACGAGGCGCAGTTGAAGTCGTACCAGTGGTTCCTCGAGAAAGGGTTGAATGAATTGCTGGAGGAGATCTCTCCGATCCGTGATCATACCGGAAAAGAGTTTGAATTATATTTTTCCAATTATCGTTTTGACGAACCGAAGTATGACGAGACGACCGCGCGCTACAAAGAGGCGACGTACGAGGCGCCGCTTCGTTGCACGCTCCGGTTGGTAAACAACCGCACCGGTCACGAGAGCAAGCAGGAGGTATACTTCGGGGACTTCCCGATCATGACCACGCGTGGCACGTTCATCGTGAACGGCGTCGAGCGCGTCGTCGTTGCTCAGCTCGTCCGCTCCGCGGGCGTGTACTTCACCGCCGTGCCATATCGCGGCCGTCAGCTCTTTGGCGCAAAGATCATCCCGAACCGTGGCGCGTGGCTTGAGTTCGAGACTGACATTGACGGCATGATTAGCGTCAAGATCGACCGCCACCGCAAGGTGCCGGTGACCGACCTGCTCCGCATTTTCGGCATGGATACGGAGACCATCAAGAAGACATTCGAAAAGGATGACAGCGGCCTTATCAAATATATAGAGGCGACATTAAAAAAAGATGTGGCCAAAGATGCCGCAGAATCATATATCGAGATCTATAAGCGTCAGCGCCCCGGTGATCCTGCCGCAGCAGACACCGCAAAGAACCTGATCGCGGCCATGTTTGAGCGACCGGACCGCTATGACCTTTCCGAGGTCGGACGCTACAAGATGAATCAGCGCTTGGAGCTCAATAAAAAGAAGCTCAACAAGTTGCTCGATTCAGAAGATCTTATTGCAATCATCAAAGAGATCATCAAGTTGAATAATAATCCAGAATCCGAGCCGGATGATATTGACCATTTGGGTAATCGCCGCCTTAAGGCGGTGGGTGAGCTCTTGCAGGGTCGTTTACGTATCGGTCTCGCGCGGTTGCGCCGCATCATCCAGGACAGAATGTCCACGGAGGATAAGGACAGCCTGATGCCGGCACAGCTCGTCAACTTCCGCCCGATCGCGGCGGTCATCAAGGAATTTTTTGCATCATCCCAGCTCTCGCAGTTCATGGATCAGGTGAATCCGCTCGCGGAGCTTGAGCACAAGCGCCGCATTTCCGCACTCGGTCCCGGAGGTCTCACGCGAGAACGCGCGAGCTTCGAAGTTCGCGACGTGCATCGCTCGCACTACGGCCGCATCTGTCCGATTCAAACGCCTGAAGGTTCGAACATCGGTCTTATTAACTATCTCGCAAGCTACACCCGCATCAACGACTTCGGGTTCTTGGAGGCGCCGTACGCAAAGGTGGTGAATGGCGTCGTCACGAAGGAGATCGTTTGGTACGACGCTTCGGAAGAAGAGAAGTTCAAGATCACGCACGCCGGTAGCCCGAAGGATGCCAATGGCAAATTGATAGGCCCGACGCTCGAGGCGCGCATCAAGGGCGAGCCGGGAACCGTCACGCCGGATGAGGTTGATCTTATCGACGTCGCGCCGCACGAGTTCATCTCCGTTGCCACGTCGCTCATCCCATTCCTTCAGCACGACGATGCTAACCGCGCATTGATGGGTTCGAACATGCAACGTCAGGCGGTCGTGTCCGTCAAGCCGGACGCCGCGTACGTTTCCACCGGCCAGGAAGAGAAGGTGGCGCTCGATTCGGGCTACGTCATCGTCGCCGAAGAGAATGGCGAGGTCATCGAAGTTGATGGCGCGCATCTCAAAGTGAAATATGCAAAAGCGACAAAGAATTACACGCTTGAGAAATTTAAGCGCTCCAACCAGTTCACGTGTATCTCGCAGAAGCCGCTCGTGCTTCGCGGCGACATGGTTAAAAAAGGCCAGGTACTCGTTGACGGTCCTTCGATCGAGAACGGCATCCTCGCACTCGGGCAGAACTTACTCGTTTCATTCGTCTCGTGGGAAGGCGCCAATTTCGAAGACGCCATCATCATTTCGGAGCGCGTCGTTCAGCAGGATCGCTTCACTTCGATCCACATCGATGAATATTCGTGCGATGTGCGTGATACGAAGCTCGGTCCGGAAGTGACGACCTACGATATCCCGAATGTCTCAGAAGATAAATTGAAGAACCTCGATGAAGAGGGAATCGTCCGCATTGGCGCCGAAGTAAAAGCCGGCGACATTTTGGTCGGCAAGATTTCGCCGAAGGGCGAATCGGAGCTGACTTCCGAAGAGCGCTTGCTTCGCGCCATCTTCGGCGACAAAGCACGCGATGTAAAAGATACCTCGCTCACGCTTCCACACGGAAAGATCGGCCGCGTGGTGAACGTTAAGATTTTTGATCGCGAGCGTGGCGACAAGCTGGAGCCGGGAATCATTCGCCGCATCCAGGTGGAAATCGCGGAACTCCGCAAAGTGCAGGCAGGCGACAAGCTCGCAGGCCGTCACGGTAATAAAGGTGTTATTTCCCAGGTTCGCGCCGTAGAAGACATGCCGTACTTGGAGGATGGAACTCCGGTGGACATCATTTTGAATCCACTCGGCGTCGTTTCCCGTATGAACCTCGGGCAGATTTTGGAAACGCATCTTGGCTATGCGGCACAGAAGCTCGGCTATCGTGCTATCACGCCGGGATTGGATTCTGCGACGGAACAGGATATTCGCGATGAGTTGAAGAAGGCCGGTTTGCCGGAGGACGGCAAGATGAAGTTGTTCGACGGCCGCACGGGCGAGGCGTTCCAGAACCGCGCGACGGTCGGGCAGATCTACATGCTCAAGCTCAACCACTTAGTGGAAGACAAGGCGCACATGCGCTCGATCGGTCCTTACTCATTGATCACCCAACAGCCGCTCGGCGGAAAGGCACAGTTCGGCGGACAACGCTTTGGAGAAATGGAAGTGTGGGCATTGGAAGGCTATGGCGCACGCCACACGCTTCAGGAAATGTTGACGATCAAATCCGACGACGTCGTCGGTCGCGCCGCGGCATACGAATCGATCATCCGTGGCGAGACGATCAAAGAGCCGAACGTTCCGGCATCATTCAATGTACTCGTGAACGAATTGAAGTCACTCGGCTTCAACATTCAGTTGCTCTACGAGAACGAGGGCGATCGCAAAGATGCCTTCTCGGCACTTCGCATCACCGTCGCATCGGCGGAAGATATCCTTCGCTGGTCACACGGCGAGGTCATCAAGCCGGAGACGATCAACTACCGCACCCAGCGTCCGGAAAAGGATGGCTTGTTCAGCGAGCGCATCTTCGGACCTACGAAAGATTTCGAATGCTACTGCGGTAAGTACCGCCGGATTCGCTACAAAGGTGTGGTCTGCGACAAGTGCGGCGTGGAAGTCACGCGCGCTGCGGTCCGCCGCGAGCGCATCGGCCACATCGCGTTGGCAACACCGGTCAGCCATATCTGGTTCCTTAAGAGCATCCCATCGCGCCTCTCGCTGGCGCTTGACGTTTCCGCGCAGAAATTGGAACGCGTCATCTATTATTCCGCATACATCATCACCGACATCAAAGAGGAGAACCGCAAGACGGCACTCGATGATCTCGATCGCGAATTGAAGGGCAAGTTGAAGACCGTCGGCAATAAAGACAAGACGGTGAAAGGGGAGATCGAAGACGCTGCGGATACTACCAAGGAATATTTGGAGAAGTTGCGCATCGGTCAGATCTTGAGCGAGAACGAATATTTCACGCTCTCCCGCAAGTTCGGCAATATCTTCAAGGCGTCATCCGGCGCAGAAGCGGTCCAGCACATCTTACAGAAGCTCGATCTTAAGAAAGAAGTGGTTGCGATCGAGAAAGAACTCGAAGGCGCAAAGGACCCGATGGCGCAGAGCAAGTTGCTCCGCCGTCTCAAGATGTTCAAGGCGATGATCCGCAATGGCGGTCGTCCGGAATGGATGATCACCACGATCTTGCCGGTGCTTCCTCCGGACCTTCGTCCGATGGTGGCACTCGACGGCGGCCGCTACGCGACTTCCGACTTGAACGATCTTTACCGCCGCGTCATCAACCGCAACAACCGGTTGAAGAAACTTCTCGAGATAAAGGCCCCGGACGTCATCGTCCGCAACGAGAAGCGCATGCTTCAGGAAGCCGTGGACGCATTGATCGACAACTCGGCCCGCTTCGGCACGCAACAGCTTTCCGCACAGCGCCGCCCGCTCCGCTCCCTCGCAGACATGTTGAAGGGCAAGCAGGGCCGCTTCCGCCAGAACCTTCTCGGAAAGCGCGTGGATTATTCCGGCCGCTCCGTGATCGTCGTCGGTCCAAAACTCAAGATCGACCAGATGGGTATTCCGAAGCGCATGGCATTGGAACTGTTCCGTCCGTTCGTGATCAGCGAGATCATCAAGCAGGGATTGGCGCATAACATCCGCAGCGCATCGCGCTTTATCGAAGAGCATACGCCGGAGGTACTCGCCATTCTTGAAGAGATCATCAAGGACAAGCACGTGTTGCTTAACCGTGCTCCTACGCTCCACCGTCTCTCGGTGCAGGCGTTCCGTCCGCAACTCGTCGAGGGCCTTGCCCTCAAACTCCCGCCGCTCGTCTGCCCGGCATTCAACGCCGACTTCGACGGCGACCAGATGGCCGTCCATCTTCCGCTCTCCGACGCGGCACAGCAGGAAGCGCGCGAGATCATGTCCGCAGGCCGCAACTTGCTCAAGCCCGCCACTGGTGACCTTGTCACCGCTCCGATCAACGACGTGGTGCTCGGCTTGTACTACATCACCCGCATCGAGGAAGCAAAAGGCCCGCTTCACTCCTTTGTGGATTTTGATGAAGCGATGCTCGCATACCAATTCAAGTTTGTGACACTCCATACGCCGATCAAGATCGATGGGATGGAAACCAGCGTCGGTCGCTTGATATTCAATAAGGCGCTTGATGGTAATGTGCCGTACGTGAACGAGATCATGACCAAGCCGAAGCTCAGCAAAATGCTTTCCAAAATCTTTGAAAAGCATGGCATGGATGTCACGCGTGACACGATCGACCGGCTGAAGCTTCTCGGTTTTGAGATGGCGACCGTTTCCGGTATCACGTGGGCGATGGCAGATCTTATCATCCCGCCGCAGAAGAAAGAGATCATGAAGAAGACGCTCGAGGAGGTGGAGGTCGCCAACACGCAGTTCGCGGAAGGATTACTGACCGCATCTGAACGCCGCAGCCGCGTCATCTCGTTGTGGAAAAAGGCGCAGGACGATCTTGCAAAGATCATTCTTGGCATTTTCCCGAAGGATAACAACATCTTCCAGATCATCGATTCCAAGTCCCGCGGTTCATGGTCCCAGCCGATCCAGATGATGGGTATGAAAGGACTCGTGCAGAACCCGAAGGGAGAGACGATCGAGCTTCCTATTAAATCTTCATTAAAAGAAGGATTGTCGGTACTCGAATACTTCATCGCAACTCACGGCGCGCGCAAAGGAACGACCGACACGGCTTTGAAAACCGCACAGGCCGGTTACCTCACCCGCCGCTTGGTGGACGTCTCGCAGGACCTTACCATCCGCGAAGAGGATTGCCGCACCAAGGAAGGACTCGAGATCTTGCGCAGTGATGGCAAGGAGTTCAACCACAGCTTCGCATCCAAATTGTTCTCGCGTACCGCGTTGAACGAAGTGAAGATTGGTAACAAAGTCTTGGTTCGCGCAAACGAGACCATCAACCGCGATACGGCGGAAGAGATCGAAGCCTCCAAGCTTGATTCGGTCATCGTCCGTTCGCCGATTTCATGCAAGACGCTCTATGGCATCTGTGCGAAGTGTTACGGCTATGACCTTAGCAACAACGAGCTGGTAAAGATGGGCACTGCGGTCGGCGTCATCGCCGCTCAGTCCATCGGCGAACCGGGAACACAGCTTACGATGCGTACCTTCCACCAGGGCGGTGCCGCCGGAGCCGACATCACGCACGGTCTACCGCGCGTTGAGGAAATCTTCGAGACCCGCGCACCGAAGGGCCGCGCGATCCTCGCGCCGTTCGACGGCACGATTGATAAGATCGAAGAGCGCGGCACGCTCAAGGTAGTTCGTTTCATCTCGGAAAATAAAAAGGCAAAAGCACAGGAGATCAGCGTCTCGCGCGGAACGGTTCTTTATGGAAAAGCGGGGGATAAGGTCACCAAGGGCGACCAGCTTTCGGAAGGAAATATGGATATCCATGAACTCTTCGAACATCGCGGCATGGGAGCAGTGGGCCGCTATATCGTGAACGAAGTGCAGAGGATTTATCTTTCGGAAGGTGCTTCGATCAATAACAAGCACATCGAAATGATTGTGAAGCAGATGTTCTCGCGCGTAAAGATATCCGACGGCGGCGATGCGGATGATTTCGTGATGGGAGAGATCGTCGAGAAATCGAAGTTCCTTGAGGTGAACAGGGAGCTCAAGAAGGCGGGCAAGCGGCCGGCCAAAGCGGAAGAGGTGTTGCTCGGCATCACCCGCATCTCACTCTCCGCAGAATCGTTCCTCTCTGCGGCATCGTTCCAGGATACCTCCCGCGTGCTCGTCAAAGCCGCAATTGAGGGCAAGATCGACAAGTTGCGCGGTCTTAAGGAAAACGTCATCATCGGCCGGTTGATCCCTGCCGGTAAGCGTGACCTTCCCGCAGACGAAATGCTCCACGAGTCGGACGTGGCGGAAGAAGAGGATGCGGCCGTCGTGGCTGAATAACTGACGTAGCGCGGGTCGACTGGACTTTTCCGGTCGGCTCGGCTACAATACAACCCAATGACCAACGAAGAAAAGGATAAAAAGGAATACGAACTCGCGCTTCTTTTAAAGAGCGAAGAGAATCTTGCTGGCGTGCTGGCGCTCGTTGGAGCCCACAACGCCGAAGGCATGACCGAGCCGCGCGCCAAGCGCCTTCAGCTCGCGTATGAGATAAAGAAGCATACCGAAGCGGTATTCGTTTACTTCACCTTCAAGATGTTCGGCGATGATATGAAGAATCTTGAGACCGAGTTGAATGTCCACGCAGATGTGCTTCGCTTTATGGTGATCGCATCGCCGGCTCCGGCCGAGCGCACCGCGAACTCCGCCATGCCGGTTCGCGAAGAGCGCCACACTCGCTCCGCGCCGCGCTCTACCGCTCCAGCCACCGCCGCGCCATCCGAGGCGCCGCGCCCTGCTCCTTCCAAGCCACTGAGCAATGAGGCTCTGGAGAAGAAGATCGAAGAGATTCTGCAATAAGGAAAATAAAAAGACCCACTCGTGGGTCTTTTTATTTTATTTCGCGGTGAAAGGCACCGCGCCGTTTCGACAACTGTATAATCCATAATACGCATGTTTTTATGGATGTCAATTCGGATCAAAAAGGAGAGAAGGCATAGGGGGTATATTGTTTAAAAGGTGTCTCGGAAGCGCGGAGGCGCTGAGAGCCAAGGCGGCCGGTCAGCAGACCGGAACGCCGTCCTTTTAAACAATATACCCCTTTGCCTGATTTA
The DNA here is from genome assembly GCA_963807165.1 of uncultured bacterium. Lineage (GTDB taxonomy): Bacteria > Patescibacteriota > Minisyncoccia > UBA6257 > 2-01-FULL-56-20 > JAKAGE01. The sequence goes on from CAWDZM010000004.1 coordinate 29,522, forward strand.
CTTTAGAGAGTTTTAATGTACGATGTGCTAGAATGGGGCTATAAAAGGTTCGAAAACTATATTAACCAAATAATCAAAATATGGATTTAAACAAAGTCATTTTGGTGGGGCGGGTCACGGCGGATCCGCAGGTGCGCTCCACGCCGGGCGGGCAGTCGGTCACGACAATCGGCGTGGCAACCAATCGTACGTGGACGGATAAGGCCGGACAAAAGCAGGAGCAGACGGAATTTCATAACGTCGTCCTGTGGGGTCGCACTGCGGAGATCGCAGGGCAATATCTGACAAAGGGTGCGATGGTGCTCATCGAGGGTCGTTTGCAGACGCGTAGCTGGACGGACAAGCAGGGTCAGCAGCGCAAAACGACGGAAGTGATGGCAGAGCGCATGCAGCTCGGGCCTCGCGCCGCAGGCGGCGGAGGTGGTGGGCAGGGCGGCGGCAGGAGCTTCGGCTCGGGCGCACCAGCATCAGGAGGAGCATCCGAACAGGGTGGCGACAAAGATGCTGCGCCTTCACTCGATGAGATCCCAGTGATCAACCTCGAAGAAGACGAGATCAAACCGGAGGATATTCCGTTTTAATCCAGGGCTTGATTAAATAGTTATTCTGGGCTACTATATTCCCTATGGCAAAGAAAGTAAAAACAGTCTTAAAACTTCAACTTCCCGCGCTCGGGGCGACTCCCGCGCCGCCGGTAGGTACCGCGCTCGGACCTCAGGGCATCAACATCCAGGAGTTCTGCAAGCAGTTCAATGATGCCACGAAAGAAATGAAGGGCGATGTCGTTCCTGCGGAGATCACGATCTACGAGGATCGCACATTTACCTTCGTTCTTAAGACCCCTCCGGCATCGGCATTACTTAAGCAGGCAGCTGGCATCGAGAAGGGCGCCGCAAATCCGCTCACGGGCAAAGTTGGCAAGGTAACGAAGGCGCAGGTTCGCGCGATCGCAGAGCGCAAGCTTCCTGACTTAAACACCGACAACCTTGAAGCCGCAGAGCGTATCATCATGGGCACTGCGAAGAACATGGGAATCACCGTAGAGGGCTAAGGAGAATAAAAAATACCCTGGGTTCTGCTCCGACGTAAGAACGTCCACTCGCAGAACCCAGGGTATTTTTTATTTCTGCGACTGTTTTTCGTGGATTGCGGCAAGTACTTTTTCAAAAACCTCTTGCTCTGTGAGTAAGCTCGTATCGAGTACAAAATCATATTGGGCAGGGTCAAGATGGTTCTCAATGCCATAGAGCATCTTGTAGCGCTCACGTTCCATTTTTTCGCGTTCGCTGCTTGCGACCGTCACTTCGCCCGGAGTCTTATTGGTATTTTCTTTTTTCTCTCCCACGCGCTCTGCTCCAACGATGGGGCTTACCGTGAGTAAAATATTGAATACCTTGAACGGGCTGCTCTTTGCAAAGTACCAGGCGACGCGACCCTGCACGATGAGATCATCCTTTTCGCGCATCATGGTTGCCTGGCGTTGATCTACTGCCTGCTCGACCGCCGGGTCTTCCTTTAGCTGAGCATAGAATTGCTCGATACTAAGATTTTTTTCGGCTGCCATTTCGCGGAAAATTCCGCCAACATAGAGCTGTGCGTAGTGCAATTCGTTTGCAAGGTTATTTGCAAGAGTTGTTTTTCCTGCTCCGACGTTTCCTCCGATGGTAATAATCATTGTTGGTAGTATATCAAAATTAGATGATGATGGCGAAGCAACAGTTGAAGAATACAAGGTTTTCCATTATTATAAGACACATCTATGGGTAAGTATCATCCTACCATCGGCCTTGAGGTGCACGCGGAACTTAAAACGCGGACCAAGATGTTTTGCGATTCCCTGAACGATCCGGATGAGAAGCATCCGAACGTAAATGTGTGTCCCGTCTGCATGGGTCACCCGGGAACTCTGCCGGTGCCGAACAAGCAGGCGATCGAATATGTCTTGAAGGTCGGCCTTGCAACCGGCGGAACACCGAATAAAAAATCCCGCTTTGACCGCAAGAATTATTTCTACCCTGACCTTCCGAAGGCATATCAAATTTCGCAGTCCGGGTCTCCGCTCGTGCTTGGCGGCACGTTGCGCGGCATAAAGATAAACCATATCCATTTAGAGGAAGATGCGGGAAAGTTGGTTCACGATGATGTGAGCGGGGGAACGCTCGTTGATTACAATCGCGCGAGCGTGCCACTGATGGAACTCGTGACCGAGCCGGATATGCATACTGCAGAAGATGCCGTGGCATTCATGAAAGAGTTACAGCTCATCCTGCGCTATCTTGGCGTTTCCGACGCCGACCTTGAGCGCGGCCAGATGCGCGCCGATGCGAACATCTCCATTTCGCCGGACGACACACTCGGCACGCGCGCGGAGGTAAAGAATCTGAACTCGTTCAACTCGGTATTCCAGGCGATCAACTATGAGATCAAACGGCAAACGGAATTGCTCGATAAGGGCGAGGCGGTAAAACAGGAAACGCGCGGGTGGGATGATGCTAAACAAAAGACGGCATCACAGCGCTCAAAGGAGGAGGCGCAGGATTATCGCTATTTTCCGGAGCCGGATATTCCGCCATTCGAAACGAGCGTGTTTAATATTGAAGCGTTGCGCGATTCCATCCCGGAGCTTCCTGCACAAAAACGCGTGCGGTTTATGAGTGAATATGGATTGGATGAGCGCGCCGCCGACGCGCTCGCGGGAGAGCTTGCAACGGCAAATTATTTTGAGGAAGCGGTTTCTGAATTCCGTGAGGAGATTCCTGATGGTAGTATCGCCACGCTCTATAACTATCTATCGAGCGACTTGCGCGGGATGATGAACGAGGCAAGTGTTTCATTCGCAGATGTCAAAGTGAGTCCGGAACACTTGGCCACGCTTGCGGTGCTGATCGAGCAGAAAAAGATCACTAGCCGCCAAGCAAAAGATATGCTGGCGAAGATGTTTGCCACGGGCGCCGATCCGGAGGAGATCATGAAGAGCGAGAATATCGGCATCGGAGACAGCGACGAAGTGGAAGCGGTGGTGCTCGCGATCATCGCAGAGCACCATGCCGCCGTCGCGGATTATAAAAAAGGAAAGACGGCGAGTCTGCAGTTTTTGATCGGCCAGGCGATGGCGCGGCTGAAAGGCCGCGCCCGGCCGGATATGTTGAAGGAGATCTTCGAGAAGAATTTGGCGTAGGGTCAGCGCTCTTGACGAGACGCAAAATGTGCGTAAAATAAATATCAGTAATTTGTTGCCAGTTCTTTTATGTGGAGATGACCTTTTGTGAAAAGAGGGACGAAGTCATTCGTTTTTCAAGGGGTCTTCTCCACTGTTTGCCGGTGGAGTAATAATCCCCAGGAGGTTTCCTTGAGCATCAATTGTAAATCCTGTTCTCAACCCACTATCCCGCTTATCGGACGCGGTATCGTTGTCATTGCAGATTGTATCAACACTTCATGTCCAGAAAATCTTCAAGGCAAATCTATCTTTCCGTGCGTCCGTTGTCCGGAGTGCGGGAGCGCTCAACTTGTTAGACGGAATAGCCTTTCGCCGCGGCACCTCTGGTGTAAAGACTGCGGAGGGGATATAGATGTCCCCGATTGCTATATGCCATCGTCGCCTGATACCGAGGGGGTCGGGGTGGTAATGACAGGTCGATGATCAATGACGTTTTAGCTACTTGTTCGCGGGACGCCATTTCCTAGTGGCGTCTTTTTTTTATAAGAAACTTTTAATGAGCGCTTCGGCGCTTTCCAAAGTATCGATCCAGTGCGTCTGTTTATCTTTTTTAAACCACGTCATCTGCCGCTTTGCGTAGCGCCACGTGTTCATTTTGATAGCGGCGACAGTATCATCAAGCGATAGCGTGCCGTCGAGATGTGCGATGATCTCCCGATAGCCGATCGCATCAAAGGCTATCGCCGTGCGGCCATATTTTTTTATGAGCATTTGCACTTCATTAATGAACCCATCGCGCATCATCACATCCACACGGCGATCGATCCGCTCGCGCAATATTTCTGCTGGGGGATTGAGGCCAAGCGTGAGCACGTTGAAGAGCGGCACATGTTTCTTACGCTGAGCGGTGAATGGCTCGCCGGTCGTGATCGCGACCTCGAGCGCGCGCACCACGCGCCGGGGATTCTTTGGATCCACCACGTATGCCGCTTCGGGATCGAGCGCAACCAATCTATCGAACGCGCGCTCGAGCCCGTCGCGCGCGATCTCGCTTTCGATCTCGGCACGGAGCGTTGGGTTGGCAATCGCCTTTGGAATATCCAGGTTCTCGACCACGGATTTTATATAGAGCCCGGTGCCGCCCACGAGCAGGGGGAGCTTGCCGCGCGCGATGATGTCATTGATCGCAGCGATGGCATCGCGTTGATATTCTAAAACGGTATAATCCTCATTGGGGTCTTTGATATCGATAAGATGGTGGGGGATCGCATGGCGTTCCATCGCCGTCGGCTTTGCGGTGCCGATGTCCATGCCGCGATAGATCTGTCGGGAGTCTGCGGAGACGATCTCGGCGCTAAACGCGCGAGCGAGTGCGATGCCGAGTGCGGTTTTTCCGCTCGCGGTAGGGCCGACGATGGCGATGATCTTTGGGGTAATTGACATATATTCCTTCAGTATTCTATTCTATGGAAAGTGGTCTATTTTGATCAATGAGGGAGGCGACGATGGTATCACTACTATTGCACTGGATTTTCGTCGGATTAAAGTGGTATGCGATATATTCGGTTGCTCTCGTTTTCCTTCTTGTGCTGTTTTGTAGTATAGGAAGGGCATGCTGGAGGTTCACCCATCACCCATGCCATAAAAATTAATACCCGTATCCATTTTTAGGGACACAAGACTCCTCGCTATTATTGCCGGAGTCTTTTTTAATGTGCCCTTTTAAAGAGTCTTCTCTTTTACCTCGCCCTCTATCTTTTTAATAAAATCCGCGAGCGCGATCTCCTTCTCTTCTCCTTTGCGGTCGCGCACGTTCACGGTGTTGCCGCTGACCTCTTTTTCTCCGACGACGATGACGTAGGGCACCTTCATCATCTCCGCTTCGCGGATGCGCTTGCCGAGTGATTCGTTTGCGTCGGCGAGTTCCGCGCGGATGCCGACGGCGAGGAGTGCTTCGTGAACACTCTTTCCGTAATCCGCAAATTTTTCGCTGACGGGAAGGATCGTTGTTTGCACTGGCGAAAGCCAAACGGGGAACTTGCCAGCGAAGTGTTCGATGATAACGGAAAGGAATCGTTCAATCGAACCCATGATGGCGGCATGGATCATCACGATCCGTTCATGCTCACCATTCTCATTAATACAAAAGAGATCAAAGCGCTCGGGCTGATTCATGTCGAGCTGGATCGTTGCCACCTGTACCGAACGTCCGAGCGCATCCTTGCCCATAAAGTCAATCTTCGGACCGTAGAGCGCGGCCTCGCCCGGAGCCTCGACTGCGTTCGCACCGTGCTCCTTTATGAGCTGGCGTAAATGTTCTTCTGCGGTGCGCCACACCTCCGGCGTGCCAAGATATTTTTCGGGATGCTCGGGGTCGTGCAACGAGAGTCGGACGGAAAGTTCAAAACCAAACGCGCCATAAAATTCGGTGATGATATCCCAGACTTTGAATATCTCATCCTTTATCTGCGAGGTGCGACAGAACACATGGGCATCATCCTGGGTGATGGAGAGCACGCGGGAAAGCCCGGCGAGTTCGCCGGACTGCTCATCGCGATATACCTTCGTGGTCGTCGCATAGCGTTGAGGAAGTTCGCGGTAGCTCCACTGCTTGCGGGCATAGATCTGCGTGTGGTGCGGGCAGTTCATCGGCTTCATCGCATAGAGATGTCCTTCGCGCGTTTCTATCTTAAACAACTCATCTTTAAACTTATCCCAATGCCCGCTCTTTTCATAAAGATCTTTTTTTGTGATGTGGGGGATATCCACCTGGAGATAGCCGCGCTGTTTGCGCAAACTCCACACAAAGTCATCCAAAAGATTTCGGAGCGTCGTGCCCTTTGGAGTCCAGAGCGGAAGCCCCGGGCCGACAAGCTCAGAGAACGTGAAGAGATCGAGCTTAGGCCCGAGGATTTTGTGATCGCGCTTCTTGGCCTCCTCAACCATCTTTTCATAATCTTTTAATGCTTCCTTACTCTCGAATGCCAATCCATAGATGCGCTGGAGTTGTTGGTTCTTTTCATCGCCGCGCCAGTAGGCGCCCGCGATCTTGTCGAGCGTAAAGCCGTCGGCGGGAATCTCGGAAGTATTCTCCACATGGCCGCCGCGGCAGAGATCCATAAAGACATCGCCAGTTTCGTAGACGGTCAATGTTTTATCCTCGGCTGCGAAGTCGTTTATTAAATCCAGTTTAAATGGCTGATGGGCAGAAAAGCTTTTTTGCTTCGGCGACGCTGACCTCGCGTCCGGTGAATGGGAGTTTCTTATTCACAAAACTGCGCATCGTCTTCTCGAGCGTCTTCAGGTCGTCCGGCGTGATCGCGCGGGGGAGCAGGAAGTCATAATAAAATCCATTTTCCACCGTCGGGCCGATGCCGAGCTTGGCGTCGGGAAACTCTTTGAGTCACCGCCGCCGCAAGGAGGTGGGCGAGCGAGTGCCGGACGTGATCGAGTTTTTTTGCTGAGCCGTCGGATGGGTTATTTGGCATAATATAGTCATTCTATGCCAATTACATTGATTTTTAAAGTGGTTGGCTTATGATACCTTTATGCTCGATATCAAGTTTATCCGCGAGAATGCGGATGTGCTCAAGGATGTTTCCCTCAAGAAGAACCTCGATCCAAAGGTGATCGACGAACTTTTGGATGTGGACACAAAGCGGCGTGAACTGATGACGTCGTCGGAAGCGCTCCGCGCGGAACAAAAAAAGACGCAGGATCGCGAAGCGGGGGCCACGTTAAAAGAACAATTTAAAGAGCAGGAAGAGAAATTAAAGCCGCTTGAAAAACAGTTTAACGAGCTGATGGTGCGCGTGCCGAATATTATTTCGCCGGATGTGCCGACGGGAAAAGATGAGAGCGAGAATAAGGAAGTGTTTCGATGGATTCCAAGCGACGATGGTTCGCATGAGCCGAAAAAATTCGACTTCACGCCAAAGAATCACATGGAGCTTGGTACGTCGCTCGACATTCTGGATTTTGAAAAGGGCACGAAGGTGGGCGGCTTCCGCGGGTATTATGTAAAGAACGAAGGCGTCCAGCTCGTGATGGGCATCATGATGTATGCGGTGAATAAGATGGTGGAAAAAGGATTTAAGCCGATGATCCCGCCGACGCTCGTAAAAGAGTTCGCGTTATTCGGCACGGGCTATTTTAAAGGAACGGAGTACGATCCGGAGGTGGATGAGATTTACGAGATCGCAACAGCCGAAAAAGAAGCAGGCGGAGAGAAGAGCGCTGAGAAAAAATTCCTAGTGGGAACATCCGAGCCGTCACTTCTTGCATACTATGCGGATGAGGTTTTGAAAGCCGATCAGCTTCCGATAAAAAATGCGGGCTACAGCCAATGCTATCGTAGTGAGATCGGCAGTTACAGTAAAGATGTGAAAGGTATGTACCGTGTGCACGAGTTTATGAAGGTGGAGCAGGTGGTGCTGGCGGAAGCGGACATTGAAGCGGCGAACAAGTTGCAGGACGAGATGGTGGAGATCTCCGGCGAGATGCACAAAGAGCTCGGCTTACCGTACCGGCGACTGGCAATCTGCACCGGCGACCTCGGCGCGGGCAAGTATAAACAGTACGACACAGAGGCATGGCTGCCGGGCATGAACCGCTGGGCCGAGACCGGCTCTGCGAGCAACTTCCTCGACTGGCAGTCGCGTCGGCTGAACGTAAAATATATCGATCCAAAGACGGGCGAGAAGAAATTCGTCTATATGTTGAACAATACTGCCCTGCCAAGTCCGCGCGTATTCATCGCCATTTTGGAAAACTATCAGACGGCTGACGGGAAGGTGATGGTGCCGGAGGTTTTGCAGAAGTACGTAGGCAAGGAGGTGATTGGATAACGCCTGCGCGGCTCGCGCGCGATAACACGCCGCGGGAGTGGTATTATTGAGTAATGCAGATTACGCCATACATCTCTGACCGCAAAAAAAAGCGCAAGCGCATTCGCGCGTATATTTATACCGCGCTTGGCTTGCTTGTGCTCTACGGAATATTTTTTATTGCGCAGTGGTTTCTTTTCCGTTCGCCGGTATTCCGCGTTGATAGCGTTGTAGTGCAGGGGAATAGCGCGGTTTCGAGCTCGAGCATCGTTACGCTCGCTGAGGCGAGCGCACTTCCCGCGCAGAGCTTTTTCCGCGGCGCACTCACTTTTAATAATATGTTGCTCTGGCCGTCCACTATCCCGCAAAAAGAACTTGCGCTGATTCCCCAGCTTGCGAGCATAAAAATTTCGAAGGATTTTTTCTCGCATACGATCACAATTACCGCAACGGAGCGCCAGCCGTTCGGCATCTGGTGTTTTTCCGCGCCACCGGGCGCGGTGATTTCCGGCACAACTTCTGCCGCTGGCACGAATACCAACGTGAGTACTTCGTCTTCCATTACCAATACAGCTACCACCAATCCCAACGCGCCATGCTACTGGTTTGATAACACCGGCACGATCTTTGAGAAGGCGGGCGAGTCTCAAGGCGATCTTATCTTTGTGACCTACGATCGCACGCAAAGCCCGCGCGGATTGGATCAAAAAGTATTGCCCGATGAATTTTTACCAAACGTTATTTCCATTATGGATGTTCTACGCGAGAGCGGGCTTAGCGTGCGAGCGATCGAGCTGAACGACCTCTCGCTCCAGGAGGTGGATGTGCTTACCGCGAACGGTCCGACGATTTATTTCAGCCTGCAATTTCCTGCGGACGAATATCTGCCGGTTATCCAGAAGTTGATGGTGCAATCAAATTTTGCCAAGCTACAGTATGTGGACTGCAGGACGGAGAACCGGCTGTTCTATAAATAGTCTATTGCAGGTGGTACACAAAAATCGAAGTCCCGATGCGATAGTCCGGCGTGGGGACGTTGCCCATATCGCCCCCGAGCCATGTGCCGGTGGCATCTGCGGGCGGGCGGAGCGCGGTGAGCCACGAGTAGGTGTCCGACGCGTTGCGGGTGTTGCCGGGCGCGAGCGGCTGGATGGCGCCCTCGAGCGTGTTCACGGAAACGGCGAGCCAGTGAATGCCTTGATCGCTCGGGTTTCCCATTGACGATGACCATGGCACTGCTTTGCCTGGCAGATAATATTCCGGATCGCCGCCACCGAAGTAGTCCACGGCAATCTTATCCACCTGCGGGTTAGCGTTGACCCATGACTGCAATCGGATCAAGTCTTGCCCCCAATCGTAGTTCGAATCCGTCACGAAGTGATATCCGCCCTGTACGCCACCACCAAATTCATTGAAGTAAGAAAGGAAGTATGGTGCGGCAAAGAGTGTTTCAAGAAGCAACCACGCGAGGAGCAGAATGAGCACGAGATATTTTATGAAGGACGCAGCGAATGAACGTGCTATCGCCATCGCGGAATCCATCACGGAAAATCCTTGTGCGCTGATCGCGCCAAAGTTTATCTGCATGATCCACTTTTTCCACACGACAGCGGCAAGGATAAAGATGAGCGGGAGCGTGGGGAGGATGTGTCGGATGCCAATGTTCAGCGGACTGTGCATGCTATATCCCCAGTAGAGGACGATGAACGACGCGAGTGAAAATTCGCCGAAGTGCTTGGCGAGATAATCGAGCATCCGTCGCCCGATGCCGGGTCCGCCGCGCGTGGGATTGGTTAATGTTCTTTTAATGATCCACCATGCCGCGAGGAGGAGCGCGAACAGAACGATGATCAATGTCGGAATGGGTTCCTTTAACAGGAAGAGCACCGGGAAATACATCCAGCCACCACTCTGTGCGATGTGGCCAAGGAAATAGATTGTGTTTCCGCCATCGGCGCGTTGCAGAACCATCAGGACGCCGAGCGTGTATTCCGCGACGGGACGCATCACGCGATTGCCTGCCATCCAGATGTCCGCGTCCGCGATACAACGCATACCCTTGCACATTGATCCCGCCGGCGTCGGGCCGGTGGCGAATGAAGTCAGGATCGCGGTCGTGTCCGAGACTTGCCGTGCAATCGGTTCACCGCTCGTAAAAAGGAAGTAGATCGGATAGACGATGAACGCATAGCCGATGATAAAGATCAACGCACACTTTCCCGCATAGTGGCACAGCCGGAAGAAAAATGTTTTCAACCGCCGCGAAGCATCCGTCACGCGCCATTGTGCGGCGAGGTCGCGCGCCCAGAGTACGATGAAGAGAAAGATAAAGAGTGGGACGAGCAATGGCGTTGAGAACTTGGTAACCTGCGCCACGCCGAACGCGAGTCCGGCCCACCATAAATGTTTTGTGGATGGGTCATCAATATATTTTAAAAAGAAAATTATGGCGAGGACGACACCGAATGCGGCACCGACGTCGGTCGTCACGTAGTGCCCGTGAGCGAGCACGGTCGGATCAAGCGCGAATAAAAATGTCGGCAGGAGCGCCCAGAGCTTTCCTATCAGCCGCCGCGCAAGGAAGTAGACCAGTATGATAGTGAGGATGGTAATCAGGATTGGCATCACGCGCGCCCACTGAATGATCGCGTTCGCATCATTGCCGGAATTATAGAGGAACGCCGTGCCCATATCCCATTGACCGTTCAACTCTGTGGTCCACGCCGCGTTATTTGTTGGATAGGTGGGTTGGACAAATATCAACACCGGCAACATCGCGAGGGCTTTGATAAGCGGGGGATGTTCGGGGTTTAAGCGATAGTCGAGCTGACTTACATATCCATAGCCGGCGGGGATGTGTGCGAGTTCATCATCGATCGCGGAGTCGGTGCGCGATGCCCAGAGCATCAGTCCGAACGACATTCCACAAATGAGCACAAGGGCGGTTACCGCCCACCACGAGGTAAGTTTTTTTATCATATCTTTATTATACAGAATCACTTCGTGATGTATCGTGCAATGCCGTGGTAAAATATCCCTATGGCAGAGCATGAGAAAAAAATGCAGTCCGAGCATGCGGCGGATGATATCCGCGCGGATGAACTGGTGAAGCTCACTCAGCGCGAAGCAAGCATGAATGAGGATCATTTGCGCGACATTCCGGTAACGAATCGCAACTACTGGCGTTTTCGCGGCGATGAGCGCCGCCCGCTGCCGCGCGGCCTCAAGTGGGGAATCGCGGGATTGTTTGTGCTATTCATCGGGGGATTCGCGATATCATATTTTGTGGTTCGGCATGAAGTTGCAGTAACGATCGCATCGCGCGTGGGCGTATTGCAGGCTGGCGTGCAAGACCTTCAAGATTTCAATCCGCAATCCGCGGCACAGAAATTTTCCACGTTGAACGCGCCAACTTCCGCCTCCGGGATTGTTAGCTCGCTCGTCGCGCTCTTTGCGGGGAGCAGCGGTGCAGTCCGGTCATTCACCGACCTTTCAAATCAGCTCACGGCGCTTTCGCAGAATATGACGAACGTCGAAAGCGATATGTTTGGATTCGCCACCGTGAGTACGAGCGCGAATCAAAGTGATACGCTTGCTACCGATCTTGGCAAAACGCGCGATACCCTGGCGACCATCGACGCGGACACAAACGCGCTCTCCGGTGCGGCGTCATATTTTGGTGCCGCATCACCGATGGGCGGTGAGAGCTATCTTGCGTTGAAGACGCAGGTGGAAGGTGCGGAAAGTTTTTTAAAGGCCTTCGTGCCATGGCTTTCGGACGCGTCGACGACACATCATATTTTGCTATTGTTCCAAAATCCGTCAGAGATGCGTCCGGGTGGAGGATTTTTGGGAAGCTATGCCGATGTTTCAATAAAAGGAGGGACGATCACGAATATCGCGGTGCATGACATTGCCGATATTGATAAGACGTTCACGTCCAAGATCGTGCCGCCGGTGCCGTTGCAGCTTGAGGAGACCGCATGGCGTCCTGCCGACGCAAACTGGTTCCTCGACTTCCCGACGTCCGCGTCGGAAACGATTCAGATGTTCGAGCAATCAACGTCCACGACGTTCGATGGCGTGATCGCGGTGACACCGCAGGTGATGAGCGATCTTCTCTCCGTAACGGGGCCGGTGACGGTGCCCGGCGCGACATCAAAATCCGCATCCACCACATTTACTTCCGCCAATCTCGTTGTGCAGATCCAAAAGATCGTGCAGGCGGGTCAGGCGGCAACTGGCGGTGGCAACGCTACCTATCCAAAAGAAATTTTGGCTCAGCTGTACCCCGCGATTTTTCAAGAGCTCGCATCTTCGACGGATGCGGAGAAGCAACAGATCCTTGAGTTGGCGGTTAACTGGATTACTAATAAAGATGTGATGATCTACGCCACCAATCCTGCGTTTGAAACATTCGCCAGCACGTATGGCGCGACCGGCGACGTATACCAGCTCCCCGCCAACTTTAATGGCGACTATCTAGCGATCGCGAACGCGGATATTAATAGTGATAAGTCGGAGCTGTATATGGCACAGGATGTGAACTACGTCGCTTCGATCGGGAGTGATGGCACGCTGACCGCGAACCTGATCATCAAGCGCACTCACGACGGCAATCAAAGTCCCTATTGGTGGTATCAAACGACGAACCAAGATTACCTGCAAATCTTTGTGCCGAACGGGAGCACGCTCGACAACCAGAGCGGTGGCATCGCAAAGAGCGTTCCCGCGCCGATCAACTATGCGCGCGACGGATACACGACCGATCCGAATGTTCTTGCGATCACATCCACCACCCAGCCGAATTTTACCTATCCAAAAATAACGACGCACGAAGAATCTGGAAAAGAAGTGTTTGCCATGTGGTCACGCACGTATGTGGGTCAGTCATCCACGCTCTCATTCAATTATTCGCATGAATTGTTCACCACGCCCGCTGATGGTGTGCAGTACCAGTTCGTTTTCGAGCGCCCGAGCGGCGCGACGGGGAATTACAGCATCGAAGTGGACGCGCCGCTCGGCTACGTGTTCGCCGAGAATGGCATCGCGAGCTTTACGTACGAATCCACCAGCACGCCGGGGCGATTGATGTTTACGCTGACGTTGCAGAAGATATAAAAAAAAGAGATACCAAGATCTTTGGCATCTCTTTGCAAGCAGGCCTCAATGTAATTTCACTTCTATCCCAGAATTTTTGAGTTCTGCGATCAGGTCAAAGTCCGATTCGCAGGAGCATTGGATATAGCAATATCCTCCCGCGAGAGCACCAGCTTTTACTTCTTTGACTTTTTGCTCGCGATACAGGTCACCATCGAGGATGCGAAATAGTTTTATGAAGTCCGCATCTGAAAGATCAAACGAGTAATCGGTTGTTGGCTTCCTCGGTTTTCTTGAAGCTGCGATTATTGCCATCACCCACCTCTTTTTAGGTTCAGGTTTCTAAACATATTTTTACACAATATTAATGATTAAATCAAGTCAATCTCGACCATTAAAAAATCATTAAAAAGTTTTTGACTTCGCGTTTTGAAAGCGTATGCTTTTTACATGAATAAAAAAATAAAAACAACAACAATAGACGATCTTGCGGTGATGATGGAAAAAGAGTCGCGCGTCAACGAAAAGCGATTTGTAAAATTAGAAGAGGGATTTGCTGCGTTGAACGATAAATTTACTGGATTGAAGGGCGAAATTGTTTCAATAAAAGAAACTATGGTAACAAAACAGGATCTCCATAAGGTTGAAGCGCGGATCCTTACCGCCATCGGCAATGTTGCAACCGAAGTGAAAAATCATGATAGGCGCATTTTAGCACTCGAAAAAATTGTTAACCCGTAAAGGTCTCTTCCTTGTGATTACGCGTGATTTTCTGTAAAATCACCGCAATGGAACACATCCGCAACTTCGTCATTATTGCTCATATTGATAGTGGAAAATCCACGCTCGCCGACCGTTTGCTCGAGATGACGGGCACGGTGCCGATGCGTTCGATGCAGGCGCAGTATCTTGACCGGATGCCGCTCGAGCGCGAGCGAGGGATTACGATCAAGATGGCGCCGGTGCGCATGGAGTACGAATCCGGCGGCGTAAAGTATGTGATGAACCTGATCGACACGCCGGGCCACTCGGATTTTGCGTACGAGGTTTCGCGCGCGCTGAACGCTGTCGAGGGCGGCATCCTGCTCGTGGATGGCACGAAAGGAATTCAAGCGCAGACGCTTTCCAATTTGCGCGGCGCGCAGAAAGCGGGTTTGCGGATTATCCCCGCCGTGAATAAGATCGATCTGGCACTTCCACAGATCGAAAAAGTGGTGGAAGCGACGGCGGAGTTGCTCGGCGTGACGCCGGAGGAAGTCTTCCGCGTTTCGGCAAAGACCGGCGCGGGAGTGAGGGAGCTTCTTGAAGCGGTAATAAAATTAGTGCCGCCGCCGAAGGTCGGCCATGGCACATCAAACGATACTATTTCGAAGGCGCTCATCTTTGATTCGGCATACGACGATCACAAAGGTATCATTGCGAACGTTCGGGTGTTCGGCGGCGAGTTCGGCACAGAAGACATGCATCTCGTGGCGAGTGCCGACGGGTTTAAAGCAAAGGAGGTCGGCTATTTTTCTCCGGATATGCGATCGACGGCGAAATTAAAAACCGGCGAGATCGGCTATATTGCGACGGGATTGAAAGAGCCGGAGCTTGTACACATCGGCGATACCATTTTGGCGAATCGCGATTCGACGAGCCTTGGCGGCGCGCGTGCGAGCGAGCTCGCGTTGCCCGGCTATCGTGAGCCAGCGCCCGTCGTGTTTATTTCTTTTTATCCTGACGCGGATACAAAGTTCGACGACCTTAAGCGTGGGTTTGAGAAACTGCGCTTGAACGATGCGGCGCTCAGCTTTGAACCGGATTCTAACGAAGCGCTCGGTCGCGGATTAAAAGTTGGCTTCCTTGGTCAGCTTCACTTCGAGATCATCTCCAGTCGTCTTGAACGAGAATATAATTTAACATTCTTAACAAGCTTTCCCTCCATCGCGTATCGCGTGCAGGACAAAGGAAAAATATTTGTGATCAAACAACCGCAGGATTTTCCTGATCATCCGGAAAAAGTGTGGGAGCCGCTCGTCAATCTGGAAATTTTAACGCCACAGCAATATTTGAGTGCCGTGCTTAACATGCAGACCATTTTTGATATGGAGATCAATGAAGTAAAAAATATTGGCGAGAATTTATTGATCCAAGCCGTGATGCCGCTCCGCGAACTGATCCGTGATTTTGATGATCGCATGAAGTCCGTGTCACAGGGATACGCATCCTTTACGTACGAGCTGGCGGGGGAGCGCGAATCGGAAGTGGAGAAGTTGGAGATCGTGGTGGTGGATGAGATCGTGCCTGCGCTCACGCGCATCGTGCCGAAAAAAGATCTGGAGCGCGAAGGGCGCCAGACGGTAGAGCGATTAAAAGAGCTTTTGCCCAAGATGCAGTTCTCGCAAGCGATCCAGGCAAAATCGCTCGGGCGCATCATCGCGCGCGAGACAATCCCGGCGATGAAGAAAGAGCTCGGCAATTTCGGCAAGAACGGCGGCGACCGCACGCGCAAGATGAAGCTGTGGAAGAAGCAGGAGAAGGGCAAGGAACGCCTTCAGGCCGGCGCTCGCGTGGATATTTCGCCGGAGGTCTTCCGTGAAATTCTTAAAAAATAGGTATTGGTGCTACATGGATATTTTTATAATCCAACTGGTCTTGGATAAAGATTCTGCGTAACTAGTTTTGTTTGAACTTCGTCCCACGCTACCCGCCCGTACTTTACGGTTTTTAGTGGAGGATAGGGTTTTAGGGAAAGGAGGCAAGAGCATTATTCTTCTGAGGGTATCGCGGAGCCGCGAAGGCGGCGAGCGTAAGCGCGCGGTCAGCAGACCGCGACGCGTCCCTCAAAGGAATAATGCTCTTGCCTCCTTTCCCTAACCCTCCTACACTAATCATATGAAGATCGCCGCTATCGTCGTCCTTTCCCTCTTTCTCATTATTTTGGGTGTCCAGGTGTTTTCGTTCGTGGGGCAGGAATGGCATCTTGGCAGTGAGCTGGCGGATGTGCAGGCAAGTCTTACGAAAGCTCAGGCACAGGAGACAAGCTTGCAGGAGGAGAACCAATATCTTTCTAATCCTGCCAACTTAGAGAAAGAACTTCGCGCACGGTTCAACTACAAAAAGCCGGGCGAGACGATGGTGATCATCGAATCAACGGGAACATCGACTACTTCAACTGACTAATATGGAAAATATACGCGGAGAAGAACTTGGATCTTTTGAAACCGGCTCCCGGCCGAGTATTAATCAGGAAACAGAATCGTATTTTGACGAAACGCTCGATCAGGCGATCGAGGGATTGAGAAGTAAGGAGTGCTATCGGATTCCCGACGTGATCAATCGGCTTGATAATAATAAGAAGGCGACGAAGGAGAAGTTGGCGCAAGCGTTGAATATGGGAGGTTTTGATTGGAGGATTTTCGACACGCTCGTGACCGACGCTGCGAGCGAGAAAACCGTGAGCGGCATGATCGTCTCGTGGGCGGAAGAAGTCGAGCTGGCTGCGGACAACGATGCTATCCGCGTCGCGGATAAAACACTCGCCGATCAGCTAGAGAATTTTTAGAGCGGGTAACGGGAATCGAACCCGTGTCTCAACCTTGGGAAGGTCGCGTTCTGCCACTGAACCATACCCGCGCGAGCCAGCTCGCTCGCTGCGAACCTAAAAACGATACACGAGCCCCGCATGTTTTGCAAAGTGTATTACAATAGAGGTAATGGCATCGACGACCAATCGGACCTTCAAGGGCAAGCTGCGGAATAAGATATTCCTTTTTATGGCGCTCATCGGCATCGTGCCGCTCGTCGCGGCGGCGGCGCTCACGTACTACGTCGTCACAAGCTCGCACCGCGATGATGTGGCAAAGCTCGAGGCCGCGATGCTCACGCAAACACAGGGCGAGATTCAGTCATTTATCAACACGGATATTTTAGAGCACACGAATGTGGAAATCCCATATGGCGGGAATATTTTTGCAACGTCGTCCGTCCCCGCGCAGCAATATGTGCTTGGCCAGACGCTCAGCGCTTTGCCATTTTTGCAATCCGAAGCGTATGTGAACCTTGCGGGGATCGTGACCGCCTCCGCCGATCGCAATAATCTTTTTGGGAATGCGACATCTTCATCATCGTCCTTGGATGTGAGTGCGACGCCAGCGTTCCAGGCGGCGAAGGCGGGGAATAATTATCTCGGCCCGGTTTCGTATATGCCGAGCGCCGCCGCGGCGGGGCAGAACGTGCCGGTCGTCTCATTCGCATCGCCCGTCAAAGATAACAACGGTGATACGATCGGTGTCATCACTGGCGTCGCCGCGCTTGATGAATTGCAGACGATCGTTGCTGCGGCATCTATCGGCGATAGCGGTTATCTTTATCTTGTTGATCAGAATGGCGCGTTGATCGCGGGCGGCGGCAGCGCCGGAGCGGGTACTAATGCCGCGGGTGGAACTCTTTCCGGCGACATCGGCAGTTCCACCGTGGCGCAGATCCCGATGGTGCAACGCGTGATCGGCGGCGCGCCCGCGCTCACGGCAGCCACGCAGCTGCGGTACAAAAATGTTTTTGGAAAAAACGTTGTGGCCGCGGGCGCGCCGATGAACGAGGACGGACAATCGTGGGGGCTCGTCGCCGAGTGGCCGACGTCCGAAGCGGATGCGGTGATCAACGCACTTCTCTTGCGCGATGCGATCATGCTGCTCATCGTGTTCGCACTCGTTGTGTTGCTTTCGTTCGCGCTCGCGCTTATCATTGTGCGACCGATCCAGGAGTTGGAAGAAGGTACCGCGCGTGTGGCGCAGGGAAAATTCACCGAGGGCGTGAACATCACAACCGGCGATGAGCTGGAGGAACTCGGCGATTCATTCAATGACATGGTGATCGGGTTGAAAGAGCTTGAGCAGTTGAAGGACGAGTTTGTGTTCATCGCCGCGCACGAACTGCGCACGCCGGTCGCCGCTATGAAAGGATATTTGCAATTGATCCTGGACGGCACGACGGGCACGATCTCGCCCGAAGCGCGGGTGTTTATGGAAAAGGTGCTCGCGTCGAATCAGCGCCTCATCCAGTTGGTCAATGATCTTCTTGAAGTGGCGCGCTCGCAGGCGGGGCGGCTCACGATAAAAGTAGCGCCGGTGGACATCGCTCCCGCGATCGCTTCCACCCTCGACGAATTGAAATCGCTCGCGGACGAGAAGGGCGTGACGATGGCATACGATGCGACGATGGCGGACGATGGCGTTTCGGGCGCACCCGGCACGCCGTTGCCGCAGATCCTCGCCGACACTGATCGCATCAAAGAAGTGGTGGTAAATCTTGTTGGAAACGCCATCAAATATATGGGCGGCGCGGGAGCGATCACGATCACGCACGAGCTCGCACCGGCGGTGCAGTCGCTCACGCGCGACGGGCGCAATCTTCCGGCGATGCTCGTCACGCACATCACCGACACCGGACTTGGCATGTCGCACGAGGCGCAGGAAAAACTTTTCCAAAAATTCTACCGCGTGACGACCGACAAGACGAAGGACATCACGGGCACCGGCCTTGGACTTTTTATTGTGAAGGAAATAATAGAGAAGATGGGCGGCACGATTGGCGTCGTATCGGAGGAAGGGAAGGGGAGCACATTCAGTTTTGCGCTGCAGGTGGCATCGCCCGCGGGAAATTAATTTTTGATAAAAAAAGACCCCGTTCGCTGGTTGGCGATTGGGGTCTTGCTGTGCTGCGGAAAGAGCTGCTACTTAATTGCTAGGCTGTTGTGCTACCTGACTTTGGGTCTGGCTTTGGTCGCCAGTGGTCGCTGTCGGGTTCGCTGCCTGAGTTTGGCTCTGCGAAGGATTCGCAGTTGCCGTCGGGTTAGCATTCACGACCGGACTGGCCGTCGTGGTTTGAGTCGGACTTGCGGTCTGGCTTTGATCCCCGCCGGTCGCAGTGGAGCTTCCTCCTGCCGCGCTTGATGATGAACTTCCGCCGGTTGCGGTTGGATTTGCGGTCTGAGTTTGGTTGGAATTTCCACCGGCTGCACTCGATGAAGAGTTGCCAGAGCCGGTGATATTGCCACCCTGAGCTGATCCACCAGTTGAGCTTGAGGATGAATTTCCTGAACCAGTGACGTTGCCGCCACTTGCTTGGGAATTTCCGGAACCAACGATACTACCTCCGTTGGAGTTCGATGAAGAATTTCCACCGTTGGCAGTATTGTGAACGTTTGAATTGCCGGAGCCAATGACGTTGCCGCCAGTGCCTCCTTGGGACGTTGAAAGATTACTGTTGCTGTTCGAAGAATTCCCCGAACCGGTAACACTTCCACCCGAACCGCCGAGAGCGCTTGCAGAAGAACTCCCGCCACTGCCTCCTTTGCCACCTTGGCCTCCAGCACCACCTGCGGCACTGTTGGTATTGGTGTTCGTGTTGGAACCGCCTTGAGCAAGATTGCTATTGCTGTTGGTGTTAGTAGCCTTTCCGCCTTGCGATTTGTTGTTGTTGACGGAACTTACCGCCACATTTCCAGAGCCGTTCATCTGTGCGCCGCCACCAACAACGCTTGTGCTGTTGGTGAGATCGGCACCGGACGAGTTGCCGCCGGCTGCGCTGATGCTAGTGGTAATCTTTGTAGCGCCGAGATAACTTCCTGCAACGCCGGAGAGATCATCGAGCACGCGGAGGACGACATACGACTTCCTCTTTGTTTTGGTGAAATTTGCTTCGGCGTTATTGAGGCCTGCCTGTGACTCGGTGAGAGTAGCTTGCGCTGTCATCGCCTTGATGCGGGCGTTAGCATACTGACCTGCAAGATCCGCGCGCTCGTCTTTGTCCAGATCCCCGAGGTTCTCGAGGGTATGGGTCTCGTTCAACTTTGCGTTAGCCAAGAGGGTGAGCGCGGTAGCCAGCGGAGAAATATCCGTTGGCGGAATGTTGACAGTAATGGGCGATACTGCTGGTGTTTGCGGCGCGTCATGCACCACTACCGTTTTCGTCCGATAGACGATCGTGGGCGGTGGCGTGCATCGCGGGGCACAGCAGTCGATTGTCGGTTGTGGTTGAGTGCACTTATTAGGTGCAGGTTGCTGGCAAAACATCGCCAGCGGCAACAGCGATCCGATGATCACTGCAGAAATTTTCAATGCGATGTATCTCATTGCGACTCCTTTTGGGAAAGAGCGTTGCCTAATGCATTGCTCTCAAGGCTAGCCCGGTAAAGGGCGAGTTTTGATTTGTCGACAGCCTTTTGAGCAGCCGCCAATTTGCGTTCCTGAATTTTGTCGTGCCACGCAATGCCAAGGTGGACGAGCCGCGGGACTCCTACTGCGATGCCTGCAGCGATAGGGCCGCCGGCGAGGAATGAAATTCCAGCCGGGGCGCCTGCTTTGATGATCGATGCCAGGATCTGTGTACCTACGTGCGCCCCTGGAGCTTTCCCGTTATATACCTGTATCTGCGTGCTATCGATAGGGATGGTGATCCCTCCGACAAGCAGTTCGAACGGCTGTGCGGGAATTTTCTTGAGGTGAACGAATACGACCGTATTGCCATCTCGTGCGGGAATCGCCAGTGATGGCTTAAGGTCGATCCGTTCGATGGGAAGTCCAAGTCGCTTTTCTTCCTCTGAATTAAAGAGGACGAGCTGCGTTTGGAGTTTGCCTTGCAGGTTGGGATCATTGCTGACCACGAACTGGTGTCCGCTGATCTTTGCCGGTCGCGTCTTCTCGATCTTTGCGCTGGTTGGCGCAGAGGTCGGTGCGGGCGATTGGGCAACGTCAGGAGATGCCAAGGAAACCTGTATCGGCGCGTGAGCGAACAGAAGCGTGAAGGAGTCATCCTCCACTGTGTTCGCAATCGCCACAGGTGCTGCATCAACGATCGGATCGACAGTTGCGCGCGGTTGCGCGCGAGGCGTCGCTACGATGGCTGTTGCAACTGACTTGGCTGCGGTCTCCGGAATGTTGATCCGGCGGCCGAAGTAGATCTTGTTTTCGTCGACGATGTTCGGATTTGCATCCTTGATCGTCGAGTAAAGGTGCCAGTCGCCGTAAACGGCGAGGGCATCCTTCGAGAGTGTATCGCCTGGGTGAATCTCGCAACTGAAGCTTGTTCCACCGGCGGGGATACACGCGTGCTCCTTTGCAAATGCCGCGTCGAGACCGAAGCAGCAATTCGCGGAAAGAAGCAGAAGAAGGGCAACGTTCAAAAATTTTTTCATTGCGTCCTCTTTTTCTTCTTGAGCACCACGATCTCCGACAGTAGAACATATCACTGAGCTTTTTGCCGCCGTTGCGTGATCATCCGTCAAAACGTGATGATCCGCCTGAGCAGTTTTCCTCGGTGGATGTCATACTGCATTTTCAGAGAGCAATCTATTTCGTTGCGTGATCATCCGTCAAAACGTGATGATCTGCTTCGAAATATATCTACTCAGTGAAATATTCAGACAGATCTCTGGGTTGGAGGGGAGTTAGTTTACGGCGCCGGATTGAAGGAATTTCTGTGTGCTGAAGTCTGGACCCGTAATAAGTCCCTCGTTGAGGGGCATCGGAATCGACTTCGGCTTCGACGTCGGTTCAGGCGAACTCGGTTTCTTGAGACCCAATATCCCTGCCGCATGTTTGGGCAAATCTTCAAGTCTCAAAGTTTTTTCTTCGCCGTTGTAGTAGACTCTGGGGAATTGATTCTCCAGGGGCTTACTCGTATCGAAGACCGCGATGTATCCGCTCACTTCTCCACCTTCCCCGAAACCCTTTTGAGGGTTCTTGGGTAGGTCGTACGTGAATGGAACGCGGTGATCGCCGTTCGGATCCTTTTCCAGTAATTCCTGGCAGGTTTTCCTTAGCCCGATCACGCCTAGGTACACTATTCCCTTCGGTGCGCTTTCAACCTTCGCGAGGCGTTGCTTTAACTCTTCGACGGTCTCGCGATGGTGGCTCGCCTCGATCTCCGCATGTTTGCGGATTTTTTTCAGCAGGTACCATACGCCGAAGCCGGTTGCGAGTGTCAGAAGTAATACGGTTATCGTGACAATCGCCACAGTCGACCAAAGAGCCGACGTGGTTGCTTTTGTCCCGGCAATCGATTTTTCGAGAGATTTCTCAGTGCTTCTGGTTGTCTGGATGGCATCGTCCTGCTCGGACTGATGGTCCGCGATGGCGCCAGCGAGTTTGGCTTGGCCATCCTTGATGCTTTTAACGTCGCTCTTCACGCCGTCGATCTTGCCATTCACAGTTCTGAGCTGGCGCCCCAGCACCTTTTGCTGGGACTTCACCGACTGCAAATCCTGTTGTGTGACAGGGGCCGATGAGTTGATGTTGCTGTTTTGGGCGCTGACGAGGGTTGAAGAACCCATCGTCAAGAGGAGGAGCGTAAGCAAAGTGCTGACGATGTTTTTCATGACTCTCCTTATTCTGAACTTTGAATTTGACAACGTACTGCTCTTGTATTCGCAGGGGGCTTTCTCGGCCCCCAGCGAGTGAGGTATATATATCATAGTTTAATTTAAATGTCAACAGTCTGGACGCCCAAACCCTTGCATTTTTTCACTCTTTATGATATAACCAGGGGAGTTAGTTTTGTTCACATAGCACCTTGTCAACCACATTTTTTTGGCTCTTTTACATTTTTTTAACTAAAGAGTCGAAAAAATAAATAACAATTAAATATCGAATGAAAAAAATCATTCAGAAGAAATTATCCGTTGTGGCATTTCTTGGGGCATTTGCCTTGGGTTCCGTCATGATGGGAGGCAGTTTTTCTTCGGCTCCGATTGCGCACGCTGCAGGTCTTTCGTCTTGCTCCGTCGCCACTGCGATGTCCGATACCGTGAGCGATGCGAACCCAAAGACGGGCGAGACGATCACGTATACCTTGGAAGGTGCACCGGCATTCACCGCGTCGACAACCATCACGGTCACCGATACGTTGGGCACGGGGCTTACCTTCGTTTCCGAAACCCCTTCAGTGGGAACCTATTCCAGTTCTACTGGAACGTGGAGCGTGGGAACGTTGAACGGCGCTTCGTTCATCTCGCTTGCCATCACGGCAACGGTGAACGCGAATGCTACGGGAACGATCGTCAATACTCCGAGCATCAATTATGTTCAGAGCAATTGCACGCAAAGTTCCGCGGCAGGATCGGCGACGATCACCATTCAGGCAGCGCCGGTAATCGTCACTCCGACGAGTACACCGACGTCAACCATCCCTTCTACTGCCGACCTCTCGATCAGCAAGACCGCTGATGTGACCTCGACAATCGAAGGTGGCACGGTAAATTATACGGTCACCGTGACCAACCTCAGCAGCTCGACGACTTCAACTGACGTTGTTGCTACTGATACATTGCCTCTCGGACTTACGTTTGAAGATGCAACGGCTTCGGCCAGCACTTCATACGCAAGCTCAACAGGCACGTGGACGATCGGCGAACTTTCGCCGAACTCTACAGCGACGCTTGATATCGCTGCGTTGGTGAATGCGAGTACCACCGGTACCATCACGAATACCGCGACCGTCTCTGCGAGCACCACTGATTCGAACACCGCGAACAACAGTTCCAGCGCTTCGATCGTGGTAACGCCGAACGCGCCGAGCCCTTGTTCTTTGTCGGCCAGCGAATTTGAGGCTGACATAAACAACGGCACGATCATAGCAGGCAACATTGTGCTCAACAACGCGAGTGGCACTGCGTCGTTCACCATCGTGAACGGCACTCAGTGCACCGCACCGATCAGTCTTGCGTCTTACAAAATGTTCGTCGCACCCGGAGGCCCGCAATGGCTTTCAGTGCAACAGCTTATTGATTCGACCTCGACCTCGGCGCTTTCTGCCAGTTCAACGACGACGTTCGTCGTGAATATCGCACCGTGCATGACCCAGGTAGACGCCTTTTATGGGCCGGTACCTGCCATGCCGCTCGTTGATAACACCGCACTCTATAACTATCCAAACGTTCCGTACTTACTCGCATGGACATGGACCAATACTCCTCTCTGTGCAGTAACCCCTTCCGCCGATCTCTCGATCAGCAAGACCGCTGACGTGACCTCGACGACCGAAGGCGGCACGGTCAACTACACCGTCGCCGTAAAGGACCTTGGTCCTGCGACATCGACCGATGTCATCGCGACCGATACCTTGCCCTCAACGCTTACCTTTGTTTCAGCAACTACGTCGGAAGGCTTCTACGCGAGCTCGACAGGAATCTGGACAATCGGTGACATGAGCGCAAGTTCAACCGCAACGCTTACCATCGCCGCAAAGGTGAACACGGGAACTGCAAGTTCTACGATCACGAACACGGCGTCGGTAGCGGAGTCCGCCAGCACCACCGATCCGAACCTCGCGAACAACAGTTCGAGCGTATCGGTGGCGGTGGCACCGAACGTGTGCACGGTTAATTGTGGAGGCGGCTCTACAAATGCCGACATCGCGATCGCAAAGATCGCTGATGTGACCTCGACCGTTGAAGGTGGCACTGTCCATTACGCGATCACCGTGACCGCAAATGGTCCGCTTCCTTCGACCAACGTTGTAGCAACAGACACGTTGCCTTTGGGTTTGACGTTTGAGAATGCAACGGCTTCGGCCAGCACCTCGTACGCAAGTTCAACGGGCACGTGGACGATCGGCACACTTGGGCCGAACGCAACGGCGACGCTCGACATCGAGGCAACCGTGAATCCGAGCGCAAGCTCGACGATCACAAACACCGCGACGGTGAGCGAATCCTCGACGTTGACCGATACGAATCTGTCCAATAACAGTTCCTCGGTGACGGTCGTGGTGACGCCGAACGTGTGCACGAGCGATTGCATAGGCGGCACGGATGCCGACCTTGCAGTTGCAAAGACGGTAGATAACGCGAACCCTGCGGTCGGCGATACGGTGCATTACACCGTCACCGTCACCGACAACGGTCCTGCGGAATCGACCTTCGTCCATGCGACCGATCAATTGCCAAGCGGATTGGGATTTGTTTCCGCAACCACATCGCAGGGATCATATAATATGACCACCGGCGATTGGAACATCGGAACGATCTCCCCGAACGCGACGGCAACACTGACCATGGCCGCGTTGGTTGAACCCGGCGATGCCGGAGTTGCACTCGTGAACACCGCGAGCGTGGCTTCGCAGCTTAGCTCGTGGATCGACGGCAACCTTGCCAACAACAGTTCTTCGGTAACGGTCAACGTTCAGTCGGCCGGCTGCACGAGTAACTGCGGCGGCGGGGGAGGGGGCGGTGGCGGCAGTGTTCAATCGAACATCGCCATCGTGAAGACGGTGGATGACAGCACTCCGGCAACGGGCGCGATCATTCATTACACCCTGACCGTGACCGATTCTGGTCCGTCCGATTCATTCGGCGTAACCGCATCGGACATATTGCCCGCAGGCGTCACCTTTGATTCAGCATCCTCTTCGGAAGGCTCCTACGTGAGCTCGACGGGGGTCTGGACGATCGGTGCAATCGCTGACGGACAATCCGCAACGCTTGTAATCACCGCAACGGTGAACGCAGCGGGCGGAACGACCATCACGAATACCGGTACTGTTTCTGAAAACCCAGGCATCATCAATGCAACGCCGGGGAATGCTTCCTCGAGCGTGAGCATCACTGTTGCCGGTGGCAATGGAGGTGGTGGCGGTAACAACAGTGGTGGTGGAGGAGGCGGTGGCGAAGTGCTCGGCGCAAGCACGAGTACGGGCCAGGTTCTCGGCGCAAGCTGCGGACTCTACCTTACCTCTTACATCCATCCGTTCCGTCAGAGTCTGAATGACCCGACGCAGGTAAAGAAACTCCAAACGTTCTTGAATATGAACCTTGGATTGAACTTGCCGGTGACGGGCGTCTATAATGCGGCGACGATCGCCGCAGTGAATCAGTTCCAGGTGAAGTATCACATCGAAGTACTCGCGCCGTGGCTCCCGTTGGGACTCCCGACGCAGTTCACTCCGACCAGCTACGTTTATCAAACGACGCAGCGCTGGATCAATCTCATCATGTGCCCGCCGCTCAACTTGCCGGTTCCGGCGTTGAAGGTGGACAATGGTGAATAACCTTTTTCACGCACAATACCCCTGTACAAACAGGGGTATTGTGTTATAAGGGGGAATATGATATAATATAGCTATATGAAAAAGGCTCGCAGGGCATTTAAAAAATATTTCATTCCTCAGGAAGAGAACGAGAATCGTCCGCACATATTGCGTCCGCAGATGATTGCGTTCGTCGTCATGGTGGTGCTCGTTGCGGAGTCCGCGTTTGTATTCGGCGCAAAGTATATCGCTCCGCAATCGAAGCTGTTCGGCATCGTTGAAGTGAACGCGCTTATTGATGAGACGAATCAGAATCGCGTGTCGAACGGATTGCCCGATCTTCAGGTGAGTCCACTACTCCAGGCGGCGGCGCAGGCGAAGGCGAATGACGAGGCGACGCTTGGATATTTTGCGCACACGAGCCCGCAGGGACTCACGCCGTGGTATTGGTTCCAGCAGGTTGGATACAATTTTGATTATGCAGGAGAAAACCTTGCGGTAAATTTTTCTGACTCGCAGGATGTGACGACCGCGTGGATGAATTCGCCGGAGCATCGCGCAAATATTTTGAGCGACAATTTTACGCAGATCGGCATCGCTACCGCGCAGGGCGTCTATAATGGTGAACCTACCACATTCGTGGTGGAGGAATTTGGCGCGCCCGCTCCGGCCGCATCGCCGGTGGCGTTTGTAGATACTGCGAATGCCGCGACGGCGCCGGTTGTTGTGCCAACGCCTGCGTCTACACCCGCACCCGTCACTCATCCGTCCGCTCCGGTAAAGACCATCACACCTGCACCCGCGCCCGCCAAGAAATCGACTTTCGTCCAACCGGCGCCAGTGGCGCAAGTACCCGTTATCGTTGCGATGGAAAATGCTACCGACACGAATATGCAGCAGTCGTTCGTAGCAGTGAAAGGTGCTTCGACGCAGACCGTTCCGACGACGCCGGGTACGGTGACGAACGTTGCGCTCTCGCCGACGACTGCGACCCCTCCGTTGCCGAGTGCTTCTCTTGCGCCACAGAGCAATGTCATACAGCGCATCCTCTCCGATCCAAAAGCACTGGCAAATGATTTTTATCTTTTCTTAATGGTGCTCTTCCTGTTCGCGCTTGTACTGAATACATTTGTTAACATCCGCGTGCAATATCCGCGGCTTATCGCCGGCGGCCTCGTGGTTATTGTGGTCGCGGGGTTGTGCATTATTTTGAACCAGAACATCGGGTTTTTACACACGGTGATCTTATAAATAAAAAAAAGGGCGCTTTCGATATGTTGAAAGCGTCCGTTGGTCTTTGTGGTCAATCAGCTATGCCGGCTTTTGCGATGTTTTTTGTTCATTCGCTCTGCGGATAGATTCAGATACTTCTCTTTGCTGAGCTATGGCTTCGGCCGCGGTAGGAATGCCACTCGCAAGGCATCTTTGATAATCACGTCTACGTTCTTCGCTCCCAATCAACAGTGCGATTGGGGTAAGGGCGTCAGTGATCATGGTTAACTCCTTTAAGATATGGAATGTTTTGAGCTAGGATTATTGTAGCGAGAATAGAGCGATTTGTGAATATCCGTGCACTGGTTGCGGCGGTATTTTTTTTGCCGTAAGATTCAGACAACAATCCTCGCGTATATTACACACGGCAATGCCATCGTCCACCACGGAACTCATTAAAGGCAAGCTCGACATCGTGGATTTCCTCCGCGGCTATTTGACGCTCACGCCGGCGGGCAAAAACTTCAAGGCGCTCTGCCCGTTCCACAGCGAGAAGTCGCCGTCGTTCAGCATCTCGCCGGAGCGTCAGCGGTTCCATTGTTTTGGTTGTGGCGCGGACGGCGACATCTTCGGCTTCGTGATGAAGTACGAGAACATGGAGTTCGGCGAGGCGCTGCGCATGCTCGCGGAAAAAGCAGGCGTGGAATTGAAGCACGAAAATCCTGCGGAGTATCGCTTTACCGGATTGCTCTATGACCTGAACGATCGCGCCAAGGATTTTTATAAACGCTCGCTCAGCGCCGCGCCGATCGTCAAGCAATATCTGGCGGAGCGCGGGCTGACGCCAACGACTATAGAAGAGTTTGAGCTCGGATGGGCGCCGAACGAACCGGAGGCGCTGTCCATGCATTTGCTGAACAACGGCGCCGCGCCGCAGGATTTATTGCAAGCGGGATTGTCTATTAAGACGGAGCGGGGGATGATGCTCGACCGGTTCCGCGGTCGCGTCATGTTCCCGATTCACAATCATCTTGGCAAGGTGGTCGGCTTTACCGGCCGCATCCTTCCGCAGTTCGATACGTCAAACGATCCGAAGGCCACGTACGTCACAGCAAAATATGTGAACAGTCCGGAGACGCCGATCTTCCAAAAATCAAAATTGCTCTACGGATTTTGGAAAAGCAAAGACGCGATCCGCGAAGCGAAGGCCGCGGTGCTCGTGGAGGGCCAGATGGATTTTTTGATGAGCTACCAGAGCGGCGTGCGCAACGTGATCGCGTCGTCCGGCACGGCGCTCACCGCGGACCACTTGCGTTCAGTGCATCGCTTGGCGGACGAGATCGTGCTGTGTTTTGATCCGACGTTGCCGGTTCCGACGCCGCCGAGCGCGCGATCGACCTGGCCGAAGCGAACGACTTTGCGGTGAAGGTGGCGACGTACCGCGGTTTCAAAGACGCCGCCGAGGCGGCAAAGGCGGATCCGGCAAACGTGGCGCAGACGGTTGCCGCTGCAGTCTCCGCGCCCATATTTTATTTTGAGAAATATTTACCGCCGGTCGGCGCCGGTGGTGCATCGTCCGATCCCAGTGCATTACAGACGCGGGAGGGTCTCAACAAGCTACGTACGGTGTTACTCAAGCTTCGCAACATCGCGAGCCCAGTGGAGCGCGATTATTGGATGAAGGAGTTGGCAAAGCGTACCGGTGTGGATGAGGCGACGCTCAAAGCAGAGGGAGAAAAATCTGCGACGGAGCAGTACGCATCGTCTAATGCCATTACTACAAACGCGACAGGCGGTGGTCAAGACGATCAAACCCCCAAGCGCCAAGTCTCACGACAGGAGCTCATCGCCGAAGATCTTCTCGCACTCGCACTCGCGCGCAACGATTTCGCGTTCATAGAAGAGTGCGTAACATTCTTTACTCCAACACAAAAAGAACTATTCACTCTATTAAAGAGTGGCAAGCGAAAAAGCGATGATGCCGCACTCGACGCCATCGTGAACCTTATTGTACTACGCGACCCGACGGTTATCGGCGGACTTTCCGGCGAGGACCTTGCGGTATTAAAAGAGGGTCTTGCGAAGGAATATTATAAAGAGCGGCGGCACATCCTTTCGCTCGCAGTGCGCAATGCCGAGGCGCACGGGAATCAAGCTGAACTTAATGCCGCACTCGCGGAACTCACCAAGTTACCGGAGGAGGGGAGGGATAGGATTCGACCGAAAACGATATATATTTTAAAAATGTGTTAGAAAGTTACTTTTTATGGACAATCTGAAGGATGAAAAACCCTTTAAGTGACCTTTTAAACACTTTCCCCAATGCATACTCAAAAGTAAGAGTTGCTGTTTATGGTTTAAAGGCAGTGACCATTCGAATGCAAAAATGGGAACCGCATTTATGATTTCCCCGGGCATTTGAGTAACAGCGGCCCACCTGATGCATAATGGCGATTTTACAAAGGCGAGACATACACAATTTTTGGTTATCAGGGCTCCCGAAATCGGAACAACCACCCTAGAAACTTGTACTTTTATAGCAGAGGATATTACGCGAGATATTGCTTTGCTTAAAATCGTGAACCCACGATCAAATTCTTCAGTGCAATTAGAAATATCAAAAATTCGCGTCGGGACATCTTGTGGCTCGATGGGTTTTCCACTATCAAATTTAAATGCCACAACCGGCGCTTTTGAATTAACCGAAAGATTTCAAGGAGCTAATATATCTGGATATCTTCCTTTAATTGCGGGGCAACCAAGATTTTCATACGAAACAGATTCCTTAATGTACCCTGGTTCTAGTGGTTCCCCTGGATTTCTTATTAACGGTAAAGTTTTTGGCTTACATAATCAGTCTCATCCGCATCAGGCTTTGCCAGGAGCAAATACAGCAACTGATAGAGTGGCAATTTCACGTTGGGTTCCCGCCGAGGACCTTGCTCTCTTTGCAAAAGATAATGGGATAGTTTTGAATAATACATATGAAACTAAAAGATCTTGATGAAGAGCGCGGGCGTATCATAGTACATTTATTGCGTAGAAACCGCAATAAGTATGATAATCGCGAAGCACTACTTAGGTAATTCTTCAAGCAAGAAGTTGATTTTCTCTTAAACGTACTAGGAAATGATCAATGCACCTTTGCTTTTAAGAGAAACGTATTCATTCATATTTTGAGAGTGGATAATCTTAATGAGTCTTATATGGAAGAAATCAATAGATTGAATAATCTAAGGAATACATTTGCCCACCGACAGCACGTTACGTTTGATAATCCCCAAACCCAAGAGTCGGAGATTTATTTCACTAATCCTAAATTTCCCCTAGATAGAAGTAAAAATATTTCAGCGGAAGATCTAAAAAAAGAATTTGATTCTCTTTGGCCCGACGTAATAAATTGGCTCTATAATATGGGACTTGCAAAGGGCATCCCTCTTCCCTCTGTTTCCAAACAAGATGCATTAAATACTCCGACTGGTACCCACGGGGAGGTTCAAGTATAAATCTCGGCAAATAGTTTTTTTTGCTATCATATACCCATGCGAAACATATTTCTTTTTATGATGGTGAGCGTGGACGGCTACTTCGAGGCGCCGAACCACGACCTGTCGTGGCACAACGTGGATGCGGAGTTCGAAGCGTTTGTGCACGAGCAGAACACGAGCGCGCTCATCGACACAATCCTGATGGGTCATCGGACGTACGACTTGATGGCGAGCGTGTGGCCGAAGCTGGAGGGGATGGAAATGGATCCGGAAACCGCGCTGTTCATGAACAAGACGCCGAAACTCATTGCGACAAACGCGCCGTTCACGCCGGAGTGGGAGCACACGAGCATCGTGAGCGGAAACGTGGTGGACGAGATCGCAAAACTCAAGGCCCAACCCGGCAAGGACATCATCATTCTGGGAAGCAACATACTGTGCGTGAGTCTTATGGAAAAAGATCTCGTGGATGAATTCCGACTGATGGTGAACCCGGTTGCGCTTGGCGATGGCACGCCGCTCTTTGCCGGACTCTCAAGGCGGGTAAAACTTACGCGCACCAAGACCCACGAGTTCAAATCGGGGAATGTGCTGAACTATTATCGGAGGGCGTAGGGAGCAAGTGCGTCCCTTGCAAATCGGTAATAAGTAGTCAGATAATAGCGTATATATTCTTATGCCTTCAAAGAAGGGATCTGCAAAGCGGGCAAAAAAAGTGAATAAAAAAGGCCACATGGCAAAGAAACTAAAGAAAACTTTGAAACAAAAGCCTAAGAAGGCAGCGGTAAAGAAGACCACTAAACCGGCGAAAAAGCCGGTAGAGAAGCTTGTTAAAAAAATCGCGGCGGTAAAAGTTGCGAAAGGAAAGAAAGGAAAAGAAAAGCCACTCTCCAAACTCGACAAGGCTATCAAGGTCAACGCGACCGAGATCAACGAGCTCATCGAGCGCGGTCGCCCGCGCGGCTTCGTGACCGATAACGAGATCCTTTATTATTTCCCAAAGATCGAGGACAACGTGGACCTGCTCGACGAGATCTATGACCGCCTGGAAAAGGCGGGTATCAAAGTGATCGAGACGAGCGCGCTCATTGATTTTTCAAAAGACGAAAAGAGCGAGGTCGTTGATGACTCGATGGCGTTTGAAGGCGATGTGCCGGATGCGGTGCAAATGTATTTGAAAGAGATCGGCAAGACGCCGTTGCTTTCTAAGGATGAAGAGCGCGAGCTCGCGAAGCGTTCGGAGAAGGGTGATGAAGAAGCGCGTCAGCGTTTGATGAAGGCGAACCTTCGCTTGGTGGTTTCTATTGCAAAGCGTTACGTTAACCGCACGCCGCATCTTTCAATTCTCGATTTGATCCAGGAAGGAAATATTGGATTGTCTCGCGCCGTCGAAAAGTTTGACTATCGCCGCGGATTTAAATTCTCGACGTATGCCACGTGGTGGATCCGTCAGGCGATCACCCGTGCGCTCGCCGACCAGTCTCGCACGGTGCGCATTCCGGTGCATATGGTGGAGACGATCTCGAAGTACACGCAGGTGCGCCGCCAGTTGATCCAGGAGCTCGGCCGCGATCCGCTCGCGGAGGAGATCGCCGCAGAGATGGGCATTGATGTGGAGAAGGTGCGGCACATTCAGAAGATCTCACAGGAGGTGCTGTCTATCGAGACGCCGATCGGCGATGAGGAGGATTCCACGCTCTCCGACTTTATTCCCGATGAGCGCAACGCGACGCCGTCACAGCTGACCGCGCGCGCGATGCTCCGCGATCTTATCAAAGAGATCATGATCGACCTCACCGAACGCGAACAGCAGATATTAAAGATGCGTTTCGGTTTGGACGATGGCATCAGTCATACGCTTGAGGAAGTGGGCAAGGCGTTCGGCGTCACGCGCGAGCGCATTCGCCAGATCGAAGCCAAGGCTTTGGAAAAGATCCGCGAGCATGGCAAAGCGCCGGCCCTCGAGGGATTTGATAGCTTGTAAAAGTTAAAAAAACAAGAAAAACCCTGCAATTGCGGGGTTTTTCTTTTAATCATTTTTTAATGCGGGTGTGCTATGGTGGATGCCATGAATACATTTTTAAATGATTTTAACGGCGTTATAAGCGTCATCGGTTTTACCTCGATGGTCGTTGGATTTATTTACGTCGGTAAAAAGCTGCAGATATTAGATGAATTAAAAGATACGGTCGATGTTATAAAGCACAATCTGAAAGTTGTGACCGATTTTCTCATAAAGAAATTTCCAGACTTTAATCACGAAGATTTGCGGAACTATAGTCCTGTTCAGCTGAGTGAGCATGGCAAAGACTTCATCATGTCTATTGGCTTTGACATGATATTTATGGAGAACAAAAAAGATTTCTTCGAGGTTATCGATGATGATTCGCCAAAAATGAAGTACGATGTGCAAACAAGTGCTATTAAATCCATTTACGCGCTTTCGGACAAAGCATATATGGATCGCGTGAAGACATATCTTTATGACCATCCGGATCGGAAAATGGATAGAGTCGCTTCTACCCTCGGCATATATATCCGCGATTACTATCTGGCAGAACATCCGGAAATCAATTAACATAGACTTTATGACCCTATCAGAAGTCCGTTCCCGATATCTGGCATTTTTCAAAGCCCGTGGTCACGTGGTGGTGCCTTCCGCGTCGCTCGTGCCGGAGAATGATCCGACCACGCTTTTTACAAGTTCGGGCATGCAACCACTCGTACCATATTTGCTTGGCCAACCGCATCCGGAAGGTAAGCGCATCACGGACTCGCAAAAGAGTTTCCGCGCCGACGACATCGACGAGGTGGGCGACAATCGTCATACCACATTCTTTGAGATGCTCGGCAACTGGTCACTCGGCGATTATTTTAAACAAGAACAACTCTCATGGTTTTTTGAGTTTTTAACGGACAAAGAAAAAGGCGTCGGTCTCGATCCGATGAATTTATATGTGACGGTGTTTGCGGGAGATTCGGAGATGGAAATTCCCGCGGACGATGAATCGGTCAAAATTTGGAAAGAACTTTTTCTTTCAAAAGAGATTGATGCAAAGTATGTTCAACTTGGTTCGGAAGCAAACGGCAGTGTGATGGGCATGCAAGGCGGCCGCATTTTTTCGTACGATGTAAAAAAGAATTGGTGGTCGCGCGCAGGCGTGCCGTCCAAGATGCCAGTGGGTGAGCCGGGTGGCCCGGATTCGGAAGTGTTCTACGACTTTGGCGTTACGGACGAGCACGGCACGCCCCGCCATAGCGTAGCATTCGGCGCACAGTGCCATCCGAACTGCGACTGCGGCCGTTTCCTCGAGATCGGCAACAGCGTTTTTATGGAATACAAAAAGCGTGAGGACGGCGCATTTGAGAAGTTGATTCAGAAGAACGTGGACTTCGGCGGTGGGTTAGAGCGCATCACCGCCGCGACGAACGGGGACTCGGATGTGTTTAAGATTGATGTCTTCAAGAAAATGGCGGAAGTTTTTACGCTCGATCCCGCATTCATGGAGACCGAAGAAGGGGTGAGGAAGGTACGTGTGGTTTTAGATCACATGCGCGCATCGGTATTTTTGATCGGCGACGGCGTCCTGCCATCAAATAAAGGACAGGGATATGTGTTGCGTCGCTTGCTCCGCCGCACAGCACTTTTTTCCATGCAGTCTATAAAGCCGGAGTATGGCTGGGTAACAAAAATCGTCGGCGTATTGGCTGGTCTCTATAAAGATAGCTATCAGAACATCGCCGACGATGCGGATACTATCATAAAAGTCATCGCGGAAGAATTCGCGAAGTTTATGGCTGCGGTGGATGAAGGATTAAAAGAATTTAAAAAACGCGAGATGACGGGGGCTATCACCGGCAAGGACGCGTTCGACCTCTATCAAAGCTATGGATTCCCCTGGGAACTTACGCAGGAGATGGCAACAGAAAAAGGCATCAAGGTGAATAAGGAAGAATTCGAAGCTGAGTTCACTAAACATCGCGACCTCTCCCGCACTGCCTCTGCAGGCACGTTCAAGGGTGGCCTTGCTGATACTTCGGAAAAAACGGTGCGCTTGCACACTACGCACCATCTATTATTACGCGCCTTGCAGCAGGTGCTCGGGTCGACGGTCAAACAGCGGGGGAGCAACATCACGAGCGAACGCCTTCGCCTCGACTATCTGCATGACGCCAAGTTGACAGATGAACAAAAGAAAGAAGTGGAGCGCATTGTGAACGAAAAGATCGCAGAGGACTTGCCGGTGGTCCGTAGCGAGATGCCGCTCGAGGAAGCGGAGAAGCTTGGCGCCGAGCACGAGTTTGGGCAGAAATATCCGGCGCGGGTGTCGGTGTATTCCATCGGGCCGAAGAGTGCAACCTTGGAAAACCCCCAGTTTGATAAGGCATTTTCCATAGAGTTCTGCGGCGGCCCGCATGTTGCGCATACCGGCGAGATTGGGCACTTTGCGATCGCAAAAGAAGAGGCGGTGGCGGCGGGAATCCGCCGCATTCGCGGAGTGATCGAATAATCTTTGTGCTAAACTGAATAGATGAAGAAGCCAATTCTCTTCAAACCGCGGGAAAAGTTTTTGATACTGGCGATCGGCGCTGCGGGTGTTGATGCGTTATTCCTGAGCGTGGATGAGGATCGGAATATTATTTTTGAAAAACGTACGAAGAATCTCGATCTCAAGAAATTCCTCGCATCGCCGATCAGGAACATGACCCAGAAGTCATGGGAGGGGAAGTATTTTTTTAAGACGCACCGCAAGGTGATCGTCGCGGCGGATTCCTCGCTCGCGACGACGATTCCGATTCCGCTCGATCTTGTACGCGAACGTGGTGCGGAAAAAAGCGAGGTGGTTCTGCCCGAGCTTGAGAATCTCATCGCGCAGGGCATGGGAAAGATCTTCAACCAGTGCCGGAGTGAAGCGGCAAAGCGCCTCGGCATCCACGAGATCGACACGATCATGGTCGGTGCTAAAGCGCGTAACTTCAGGGTAGACGGCCACCTGGTGGTAAATCCGGTTGGTTTTACCGGCAAGAAAATATCGCTCTTGCTCGAGCTCACGTTTACTGGGCGCGCGCTTTTTGAAGATCTCAAGCAGTTCTTCAATGCGCCGGAAGATTTCTTTTTTGCCGAGTCGGCGCAGGCGCGCGTTGCCTCTTTGGCGCGCGCCCGGAAACTCCCGCTCAACCTTATCGTAGACGAGGGTCCGCGCGGCGCGGCGCTTTTTATCTTTGAGAATACAAAAGATGGGCACCCAGTGTTGTATCGCGAGAAGTTGATGTGGAGTTTTGATGTGCTCTTTTTGCGCATCGCCGCGGAACTGGGGGTGAGTGCTCTTGCCGCGAAGGAAATGTATCGCGCATATGTGAGCGAGGCGATGTCCGAAGGCGCCGCGCGGGCATTCAAAAAAATTATCGATCCAGCGGTGGAACAATTTTTGAAGGAGATAGGAAAAGGAAAGCTCAAAGGATTCGTATATGTGGATGCCGAGCACGAGATGCCGTTC
Source organism: uncultured bacterium (assembly GCA_963807165.1). Taxonomy (GTDB): domain Bacteria; phylum Patescibacteriota; class Minisyncoccia; order UBA6257; family 2-01-FULL-56-20; genus JAKAGE01. Next base: position 65,814 of record CAWDZM010000004.1, read on the forward strand.
CCGCTTCCGCACCGGCATGGCACGGCAACATTCGACCGTTTCCCGCTCGCGGAAATAGTGGCTCAGCTTGGCTTTGCGGATCGGGAAGGGAAGTATTGTGGTCCGGATGCAGTCGTCTCTCGCCACCTTTTGCCGTTCATCGAGGCATACTTTGATAAGAGCAATTCGGAGATCAACCAAAAGTTGCGCCGCCGGTTGCATTGGCTTAGCGATTAGCACATTTCATCCGGCAGTGAGGCGGTGAATATGATATAATTTTTTCATAATGAAAAAAATCATTGTCGATAAAGGAGAAGGCGTTGCGGAGGTCATCGATCGCATATTGAACGAACCTGATGGAGAGGTGTCGGTGGTGGTTCCGAAGGGATCCACACTCGGCCGCTCGGTGAGTAATTTTCATCTTTTGAAGCGCGAGGCGGATTCCGCCGGGCGCAGTATTGTCATCGAATCGGTTGATGAGACGATCCTCGCATTCGCAAAAGAAAGCGGGATCGAATCGAGCCATCCGTTATGGAAAGGTGTGCGCGGCGCAGGTGGTTTTTCGGATATCGTTGCCCGCCGCGATGAGGATACCGCCGCGCCGTTACGTGGAGATAGAGAGGAGGACGAAGAAGATGAGGAGGAAGAAAAGCATTCCAAAAAAACGGCACCAACGACAAGCAAGCGTGGGAAAAAAGCAGAGCCGATCGTGAATGAACATCCGTCCGATGGGGATGATGAGGATGAGGAAGAATCCGAGGAAGCCGCCACGTCCATAAAAAAATCCAGCAGCAGTCATTTCTTTGATGGTTCTCCCGATCTCGATGATGAGGAAGACGATCGTTCGCCTCACCAATTTCCCAAGAAGACCGTCATTGGCATTGTGGGAGTTATTATCGTTATTCTGATCGGGGCATATGTCGCGAGCGCGTTTTTTGATCACGCCGACATCACGATCAATTTCAAACAGACGCCGTGGAGCTATCAGGATAATTTTACCGCCAGCAAGAGCGCGGTCGGTATTCAACCGACAAGCAACACAATTCCCGCGCAAGTATTTACCTCCACCAAAAATACGACGCAATCGTTCCACGGATCATCGGTTCAGCAGGTCTCACAAAAGGCCCAGGGAACGATCACTATATATAACGCATACAGTGCGGCATCGCAGGAACTGGTAGCGACGACGAGATTCCTTACTCCGGACGGGAAAATATTCCGCATCACAACGAATGTCACCGTGCCGGGCGAGACTATGGTAAACGGTGCGCTCGCACCGTCATCCATCACCGCGCCGATCGTCGCCGACCAGGCAGGCCCGGATTACAACGTCGGTCCGGTTGCCAAACTTACCATTCCTGGATTTCAAAATGATGCTGGCAGGGAAGCGGGATTCTATGGCGTGATCACCGCATCGACTACCGGCGGATTCATCGGCACCCGCGCAACGCCGACCGCCGCGGACATCGCAAACGCAAAGGCATCAACGACGGCGCTCTTGGAAGCAACTCTGCAAAATGGGTTCTCGGGCACGTACCCGAATAATTTTGAAATTCCTCCGGGCGCCACGCAGGTGCAGATGACGACGCTCACGGTGAACACGAGCACCGACGCGAATGGCAATTTCACCGTGTTCGGCGCAGCAACCTTGCAGGCGATCGGATTCGATCAGGCGGCATTGCAAAATTATCTTCTTACGCTCGCGCAGACGCAGGAGGCGAGCTCGACGTTCAAGACCATCAATCTCAGCTATAGCGATGTGGCAGCGAACTTTAAAACCGGGCAGGTTTCCTTCGCACTGTCCGCACAGGCGCAGCTTGAGCCGGCCTTCACCGTCGCCGATTTCGCCACGAGCATCGAGGGGCAGAGCATCAGCTCCGCGCGCAGCACCATCGCCGCACTTCCTCAGCTCGCCGCCGGCGAGATCTCCATGTGGCCCTCATGGCTCTGGAGCATCCCATCCGACCCCTCCAAGATCCACGTCTCTGTCAATTAGGAAATTAAAAGATCATTAAAAAGTTTTTGACTTATTTCCCAGCGAGAATACCCTTAGGGTATGGACTGGCTCATTTCTTTACTTAACTTATTTGGCATTACTCCCGACAAGTATCCCTTTCTCGTCCTGGGCCTTCTTATAATTGCCGGAGTTGTCTACCTCCGTCTTTCTATCGGCCGGACAATGGGAAAAATGAAAGATAATATACTTGTCATCGTTACTTATTTATCAACCAGCGCCGCCAATCGCGGCAAACTGGATACGAGCCTTATCAAAATGATGAGTCCTATGCGTATCACTCCGCAAGGGTATGAAGCGCTTGCGAGTAGCGGTTTTAAGGAAATTTTTGATGCTCCCAAGCATAGAGCACAATTCATGAGCTATCTTCAATCTCAAAATCCGCGAGCTAAATTGGATGTGGAAAGTTTCGCTATTGTCTCCTTTGCCACTTTCTTGGAAAAAGATTTTATGAATCCCATCAAATCATATCTATTCAATAATCCCAGTGCGCGGGAAAGCTATCAAACACTTGCCGGCCTCTATATCAGGGACGAATATCTGAAAGACCACCCCGAAATTACTCAATAGTATCAATAGCCCTTTTCAAGCCAGCCAAATATTCTTTTTGGCCGATACGATGTTTCGCTTCTTTTGCGATAGTGAGTGAGTTTTTCTTTATCAATTTTTTAGCGATCCTCATTCTCCGGTCAACTTCTGGCCCTTCTTTATTTCCAGCTACCATCAATATTTTGGTTTTTATGAGGGGAGCTAGTTCATTAAATGAATATTCACTATCGGGATAATTTTTCTTCCACCAGCGAGACCATGCCTTTGGAAGTTTTGGGAGATCCTCTTTGGGGCATCTCTTTGAAGGGCGTCTCGGAGCCGCGAAGGCGGCGAGAGCCGAGGCGACCGGTCAGCAGACCGGAACGCCGTACCTTCAAAGAGATGCCCCAGAGGGGAGGGGTTTGACAATAAGGGCGCCCCTCGTATATAATCGTCTCATTGGTTTATGAGTCTTACCTTGATTTTACGTAATGGAAACTGAAGCCGCGAAAGAGGGCAAGGTATACGAAGCCCTGCCAGGTTTAATGTTTCGGGTCAAGATCAACGGCTTAGAGACCGAGATTCTCGCGCATCTTGCAGGAAAGATGAAGATGCATAACATCCGGGTATTGCCCGGCGACCGGGTGCTTGTTGAATTGAGCCCCGATGGGGAGAAAGGCAGAATCGTGCGCAGATTATAAAAACATGAAAGTACGAAGTTCAATCAAAAAGATTTGTTCAAGCTGCCAGATCGTAAAACGGGATGGCAAGCTTTTTGTACGCTGCAAAAATCCAAAACATAAACAGCGCCAAGGCTAATTATTTATCATGAGAATTTTCGGGGTAAACATCCCAGACAACAAGAGGATCGAGATCTCGCTCACGTATTTATACGGAGTTGGGCCGGCCGTTGCTAAGAAGGCGCTCGCTGCCGCCAAGATTGAGGTTGCTAAGAAGGCAAAGGACTTGACCGCCGATGAAGTGTTGCGCGTTCAGAACTATTTGGAAACGACCTATCCGGTGGAAGGCGAATTGCGCCAGCTCATCAAGCGCAATATTACGCGGCTCAAGGATCTTGGATCATACCGCGGCAATCGCCACGCGCGCCGCTTACCGGCACGTGGCCAACGCACGCGCACCAATTCGCGCACCGTCCGTGGCAATGTCCGTAAGACGGCGGGTAGCGGTAAGAGAAAAGTTGATCTTAAGTAATCGTTAAATAACCGAATCATCATGGGAAAGAAAACAGTTAAAACTCAAGAAGGGGATGCGGCGAAAGTAGCCAAACCGGCTGCGGCGGCTGATGGTGGCGCCGTAAAGGCGGCGTCTTCCGCAAAGCGCAAAGCGAAGCACGTACAGGAAGGCAAGGTGTATGTGAACGCCACCTATAACAACACCGTCGTCACCGTCACGGACACCACGGGTAATGTGCTCGCATGGGCTTCCGCCGGCTCGCTCGGTTTTTCCGGTCCGAAGAAGGCAACGCCGTTCGCATCGTCCAAGGTGATTGCGGCAATCACGGAAAAGATCCAGGCCAGCGGCCCGAAGGATATCTCGGTGATCGTAAAGGGTATCGGCTCTGGCCGCGACTCGGCGATCCGCTCGCTCATCAATAACGGCTTCAATATTCTTTCCATCAAAGATGCTACTCCGGTGCCGCATAACGGCCCACGTCCCGCAAAGATCCGGCGCGTATAACCGGAATAGTGAAGATTTGATTAAAATCGCAAAATTTGTTACTATATCACTACATTAACCACTACTCATGAGAGGTCCTAAAGAAAAAAAAGAGCGGGCATTGGGCGTGCGCCTCGGGTTGAAAGGCGACCGGGCGATGTCACCAAAGTCTGCGCTCACGCGCAAGCCGTACAAGCCGGGAGCTCACGGTCCGCGTTCGCGTCCGAAGGCACTTTCGGAGTTCGGTCTCCAGCTTCGCGAGAAGGCGAAGTTCAAGATCGCGTATGGCGTGAACGAAAATAATATGAAGCGTCTCTTTACGATGGCGCGTGCGGCCAAAGGTGCGTCCGGCATGCGCGTACTCGAATTGCTTGAATCGCGTTTGGACTCCGTCGTCTTCTTGCTCGGCTGGGCAGTTTCCCGCGCGGCGGCTCGTCAGCTCGTAGTGCAGGGTCACATCACGGTGAATAAAAAGAAAGTGGTGTCGCCGGGTTATCAGCTTCGCAAGGGTGATGTGATCGGCGTGCGCGCCGCTTCAAAAGAGAACAAGACGTTCACCGACCGCTTGGAAACGATAAAGAAGTATGATGCCCCGTCGTGGCTCCGTATGGACGCGGACAAGCTGGAAGGAGAGATGCTTTCCACGCCGACCGACCTCACTCCTCCTTTCGAAATTAACCTTTTGGTCGATTCATTCTCTAAATAAAAATTTTAATCACTTTTTAATCATTCCATGGAATTTGCATATGTCAGCTCTAGTGTTTCGATAAAGACCATCTCCGAAGATTCACGCGAGGGCGTGTTCGAGATCGAGGGATTGTACGCGGGATATGGCTTGACGGTCGGGACGGCACTTCGCCGCGCGCTTTTGTCTTCCTTGCCGGGCGCAGCGGTCACCGAGATCAAAATAAAGAATGTCCCGCATGAGTTTTCAACCTTGCCGGGATTGAAAGAAGATATCGTTGAGCTCGCGCTCAACTTCAAGAAAGTATATTTCCGCTCGCATACCGACGAGCCGCAGGTTTTGATGCTCAAGTTAAAAGGGGAGCATGAGATCACGGCTGGCGATATCGAGCTCAACTCGGACGTCGAGATCATCAACCCGGAGGTGGTATTGGGGCACCTTACCGCAAAGGATGCAGAGATCGACATCGAGGTCAAAGTAGAACGCGGTTTGGGATATGTTCCGGTGGATGCACGCAAGTCGGAAGGTCGCCTTCCAATAGGCACCATCGCGATCGATTCGATCTTTACGCCAGTGCTCAAGGTGAACTATACGATCGAGGACATGCGCGTCGGTGATCGCACGGATTACAACCGCCTTCGCTTGGAAGTTTCGACCAACGGCACGATCAGCCCGTCATCCGCGGTGCACAAAGCATCCAGCATCTTGAAGGATCACTTCGAGAAGGTTGGCGCCGTTGAGGTGAAGGAATTCGATATTGCGAAGTCAGAGGGTGGCGCAAAAAAGAAAGCGGCAGCTAAAAAGAAATAGAACGTTTGATCTACTTCCATGACACACGGCAAAAAAAATAATACAAAGTTCGGAAGACTTCGCGGTGCGCGCGTGTCTTTCATGCGCAATCTTGGCAATGACTTGATCCGTGCGGGCAAGATCGAGACCACCGAGACGCGCGCCAAGGCGATCCGCCCGCGCGTGGAGCGCTTGGTCAGCTTTGCAAAGAACGCGACCGTCGCGAACCGCCGTCTTGTCGCCAGCCGTGTCGGCAACGAGAAGATCGTAAAGAAGCTTTTTAGTGATTACGGACCGCGCTATGCCGAGCGAAAGGGAGGCTACTTGCGCATCACCAAGCTGGCGGAGAGCCGCAAGCGCGACGGTACGCGCATGGCCCGCATTGAATTTGTTTAATATATAGAGTACGCTATACCCGACCATGGATTATCACATAGACGCAAAAAATAAAGTATTGGGCCGCCTCGCAACCGAAATCTCGCTTATCCTTCAGGGTAAGAAGTCGGCGGCGTTCGAACGCAATCGCGTGAGCGCGGACAAGGTCTATGTGACGAATTATGATTCGATCATTGTGACGGGCAAGAAGGCAACCGATAAAGTGTATTACAAGCACACGGGCTACGTCGGTCATCTTAAGGAAAAATCGTTTGAACAGCATATGGCGAAGGATCCGCGCTTTGTTCTGCGCCACGCAGTGCGCAAAATGCTTCCCCGCAACTTCCTTACCCAGCAAAGGATCAAAAATTTGATATTCGTTGAACCGGCGGGGCCGAAGAATGCCGGCAAGCGCGTGCGCCCTATGAGTTCGAAGCCAGGAAAAGCAGCAGTAACTGTAAAGAAAGCGAAATAATACCATGCCAACGACCAAAGAAATGGAAAAAAGCGAAGTGATGGAGAAGCCGGCGCATAAACCCGCCGCCGCAAAGAGTCATCGCTACACGGAAGCCGTCGGCCGCCGCAAGACGGCGATCGCGCGCGTGCGCATCACGCCGGGCGGTACCGGCAAGATGACGGTGAACGGCAAGACGCCGTCCGCCTATTTCACGCTCCCGCGCTTGGTGGCTGATGCGCGTTCTCCGATCGATCAGCTCAAACTTTCCAATTATGATGTGTCGGTCGTTGTTTCCGGTGGCGGCATTCACGCACAGGCTGGCGCCGTGCGTCTTGGCCTCTCCCGCGCGATCATCGACAAAGAGCCGGACTGGAAGCCGCGCCTCCGCACTATGGGATTTCTTACCCGCGATTCACGCATGGTGGAGCGCAAGAAGTACGGCCTCAACAAAGCACGCCGCGCTCCACAGT